>NZ_BJUK01000044.1 GCF_007989625.1 Bisbaumannia pacifica | reverse complement strand
ATTCACAGCGTCTTTGCGAGTACTGCCCTTAGGGCAACACCGGCCTCCTAGGGCTCGACCTTGTCCTTGAACTCGCAGAGGTCCTCGATCACGCAGCTGCCGCAGCGGGGCCTGCGGGCCACGCAGGTGTAGCGGCCGTGGAGGATCAGCCAGTGATGGGCGTCCTGGCGAAACTCCCGGGGCACATGGCGCAGCAACTTCTTCTCCACCTCCAGGACGTCCTTGCCCTTGGCGATGCCGGTGCGGTTTGAGACCCGGAAGATATGGGTGTCCACGGCGATGGTGGGCTGGCCGAAGGCGGTGTTGAGGATGACGTTGGCGGTCTTGCGCCCCACCCCCGGCAGCGCCTCCAGGGCGGCCCGGGTCTGGGGAACCTCGCCGCCATGGCGGTCGAGCAGGATGCGGCAGGTCTTCATCAGGTTCTCGGCCTTGGTGTTGTAGAGGCCGATGGTCTTGATGTGCGCCTTGAGGCCATCGAGGCCCAGGTCGAGGATCGCCTGGGGGGTATTGGCCACCGGGAAGAGGCGGGCGGTGGCCTTGTTGACCCCCACGTCGGTGGCCTGGGCGGAGAGCAGCACCGCGGTGAGCAGCTCGAAGGGGCTGCTCCAGTCGAGCTCGGTGGTGGGCTCGGGGTTGTGCTCGCGCAGCCGCGCGAAGATCTCGAAGCGTTTCTCGGCGTTCATCAGGGCCTCGTCAGCGTGGGGTGCCGGTGACGCGAATGCGCTCGCGGGGCGTGGGCGCGGTGGCCCGGCGCCGCCGGTCGTCGATGGCGTTCTTCAGGGCGATCAGCAGGCCGGCGGTGAAGAAGGCCCCGGGCGGCAGCACCAGGAAGAGGAAGTCGTAGTCGGGAATCAGGGTCAGTTGCCAGTCGGCGGCGAGGGGGCCCAGCAGCAGGTCGAGGCCGGCGAAGAGGGTGCCCTGGCCGAACAGCTCGCGGATGGCCCCCAGCAACACCAGGACGGCGCCGAAGCCGAGTCCCATCATCAGGCCGTCGAGCAGCGCCGGCAGCGGCGGCTGGCGGGCGGCGAAGGCGTCGGCGCGGCCGAGGATGGCGCAGTTGGTGACGATCAGCGGGATAAAGATCCCCAGCACCCTGTGCAGTTCAAAGGCGTAGGCGGCCATCAGCAGGTCGGCGCAGGTGACGAAGGCGGCGATGATCATCACGAAGGCGGGCAGGCGCACCGCCGTGGGTACCCGCTGGCGGATCAGCGAGACCGCCAGGTTGCTGCCCATCAGCACCCCCAGGGTGGCCAGGGCCAGGCCCAGGGCATTGACCACGCTGGCGCTCACCGCCAACAGTGGGCAGAGCCCCAGCAGCTGTACCAGGGCCGGGTTGTTGTCCCAGAGGCCATCCCGGGCCAGGGTGGAGAGATCGGGGGGGCTCATGGGCCTTCCTCCGGTGCTGTGAAGAGGGTCTCGCCCTCGGCCTCGACATAGTCGAGGGCGCGCCTGACCGCCGTGACCACCGCCCGGGGGGTGATGGTGGCGCCGGTGAAACTGTCGAAGTCGCCGCCATCCGGGCGTACCGCCCAGCGCGCCCGGGGCGGGGCCGTCAGGCTCTTGCCCGCGAAGGCGAGGATCCAGTCGCTCTTGCGCCGCTCGATGGGATCGCCGAGCCCCGGGGTCTCCTGGTGGCGGGTGACCCGCACGCCGCCCAGGCGCCCCTGTCGGTCGATGCCCACCAGCAGATGAATGGGGCCGCCATAGCCCTGGGCCACCACCGGCAGGATCAGCGCCGCCCGGCCGTCGCGCTCGACGCGCCAGGCCGAAAAGGGGACCCGCTGACCCACCGCCTCGCTGGCGGGCAGGGTCAGCCGCCCGGCCAGCACGGCCTCCACCGGCAGGTCGCGTAGCCCCTCGGGCAGCACCTCCCGCAGCAGCCGGTACTCCTCGGCGCGCTGATTCTCGGCGATGCGCTCGGCGGTGAGCGCCCGGGTACCGGCGACGACCCCGGCGGTGACCAGGGCGAAGAGGCCGAGGCCCAGGCTGGCGCGGCGAATGGCGGGCAGCAGGCTCATGGCGAGGTCTCCCGCTGGCGTCGGCCCAGGGGCCGGGGCGGCAGCAGATGATCGATCAGCGGTACGGCGAAGTTCATCAGCAAGACGGCGAAGGCGATGGCATCCGGGTAGGCGCCCTGGGTACGGATCACCACCACCAGCACACCGATGGCGGCGCCATAGAGCCAGCGACCGCGGCGACCGGCGGCGGCGCTGACCGGATCGGTGGCGATAAAACAGGCGCCGAAGATGGCCGCCCCGGCGAACAGGTGAAAGGCGGGGGAGCCGTGCTGGCTAGGGTCGCCGGCGTAGAGCAGGCCCGAGAGCAGCGTCAGGCTGCCGAGCAGGGCCAGGGGAATGCGCCAGTCGATCAGCCGGCGCCACAGCAGCAGGGCGCCGCCGGCCAGCCAGCCCAGGGCGACGTCGCGCCAGGCGGCCTGGGCGCCGGGGGGCAGCGGCTCGCCGGCCCAGAATTCCTGGGCCATCAGCCCCTCGGGCTTGTGCTTGAAGGCATCCAGGGGCGTGGCGCCGCTCAAGGCATCGAGCCCCGGGCCCAGGCCGGCCAACTGGCGCAGCGCCTCCAGGGGCGAGAGCGCCTCGGGGCCGACCAGCCCCAGCGGCGCCACCCACTGGGTCATGGGCACTGGGAAGGCGATCAGCAGCAGGGCATAGCCCACCATGGCGGGGTTGAAGAGGTTCTGGCCCAGGCCGCCGTAGAGGTGCTTGGCCACCACGATGGCCGCGGCGACGCCCACCAGCAGCAGCCACCAGGGGGCGAAGGGCGGCAGGGCGGCGCCCAGCAGCACGCCACTGACCAGGGCGCTATGGTCGCCCAGGGTGGCGCCTATCGCTCGTCCACGCAGGCGCAGCATCAGCGCCTCCAGGGCCATGGCCAGGCCCCCGGCGACCAGGACATTGGCGAGCACCCCCCAGCCGAAGTGCCAGCTCATCAGGGCGATGCCGGGCAGGGTGGCGACCAGTACCCAGCGCATCACGCCGGGGGTGCCCGGCACGGCCTGGGCGGTGCTGGCATGCATCAGGCTCACGGACGCTCCTCGACGCTGTGCTGTGGGGCATGGGGGGATTCGTACTCTGAGCTCGCCCGGGCCGAGCCGTTATGGAGTGGGCTCATGGGGTCTCCTCGGCGCCGTTCCTGAGGGCGTTGCGGGATTCGTACGGTGCGCCCGCTTGGGCCGAGCCGTTATGGAGTGGGCTCATGGGGTCTCCTCGGCGCTGTTCTGGGGGTCGCCCTGGGCCGCTGTCAGTCGCGCCTCGGCGGCCCTGAGGTGCTCCTCGGCGGTGGCGCGCTGGGTCTCCAGGTCCGCCAGGGTCGCCGCGTCGGCATCGCTGGCTCGGGCCAGGGCGCGCTCCGCCTTGCGCAGCGCGGCCTTGGCGGCGGCCTGGGCGATGCGCAGGCTCTTGACCGCCTCCTGGCCACCGGCGCCGCCGCGGGGCGTGGCTTGGGCTGCCGGCCGGCTGGCCGCCTGACGCCGCGCCTGGCGCCGTGCCTCCTTCTCGGCGGCCTCGCGCTCCAGGCGCGCCTGACGACACTCGTAGCGGTGCCGGGCCCGTTCGGCGCGCTTGGCCTCGGCATCCTTGTGGCGCAGGCGATCCTTGGCGGCGCGGAACTGGGCCACCAGGGGCAGATGGCTGGGGCACACATAGTCGCAGGCCCCGCACTCGATGCAGTCGAACAGCGCCAGTTCCCGGGCCTTGTCGTCGGCCTCCGCCTGGGCGAAGGCCAACAGCCGCTGGGGGGCCAGGGCCACCGGACAGGCCGTCTCGCAGTCGCCACAGCGGATGCAGGGCCGCGGCGGGGGCGGGGGAGGGAGCTCCTCGGCGCTGGCGGCGATCAGGCAGTTGGCGGTCTTGATCAGCGGCAGGTCCAGGCGCGCCAGGGGCTGACCCATCATGGGGCCGCCCATCACCAGCCTGGCCAGGCGCTCGTGGTCGAGGCCGGCATCCTCGAGCAGCTCGGCCAGTGGCGTGCCCAGGCGGGCGATCACGTTGCCGGGACGCGCCAGGGCCTCGCCAGTCAGGGTGACTACCCGGGAGACCTGGGGGCGGCCGTCGCGCACCGCCGCCAGCGCCGCCCAGAGGGTGCCGGGATTATGGCAGACCACGCCGACATCGGCGGGCAGGCCGCCGCTGGGCACCTGGCGCCCCAGCAGGCGGCGAATCAGCTGGTTTTCGCCGCCGCTGGGGTAACGGGTCTCGATCACCTGTAGCTCGATGGTGGGCGGACTCTGGGCGGCGGTGATCGCCGTGTTCAGGGCGGCGAGGGCCTCGGGCTTGTCATCCTCGATGCCCACCAGGATCCGCTCGGCGCCCAGCAGGTGAGCCAGTAGCCGGGCGCCTTCCAGCACCTCGGCGGCATGCCGGCGCAGGGTCATGTCGTCGGCGCTGATATAGGGCTCGCACTCGGCGGCATTGATCACCAGGGTATCGATGGCGTGGTGCTCGCCGAGACGCGCCTTGAGCTGGCTGGGGAAGCCGGCGCCCCCCAGGCCCACCAGGCCGCTGTCGGCGAGGCGCCGGTGCAGGGTCTCGGTATCGGTGGTGCGCCACGCCAGAGCCGCCATCGGGGCCCACTCATCGCTGCCGTCGCCCTCGATCACCAGGCAGGGGGCGCTGAGGCCGCCGGGGTGGGGGACGGGGCGCGGCTCGATGGCGCTGACGATGCCGCTGATGCTGGCGTGCAGGGCGGCGGAGACCCGGCCCTGGGGGCGGGCGATCACCTGGCCGGTGCGCACCCGCTCGCCAACCGCCACGCAGGGCTCGGCGGGCTGACCGCGGTGCTGGGTCAGGGGCAGCACGACGCGGCGGGGCAGCGGCGCCTCGCGCAGCGGTTCCCGGGTGCTCCGGGCCTTGCGGGTGGGCGGGTGGATGCCGCCGGGAAAGTCGAAGCGACGGCTCATTTCGATGCGGCTCCCGCAATGCTCGGTGGGGCATGCCGGTCGCTGGCGATCAGCTCGGGGCGTGGCCAGTGCCAGGCGTCCGGCTCCCGGGGGCGCAGCTCGATGCAGTCCACCGGGCAGGGCTCCAGGCAGAGGTCGCAGCCGGTGCACTCCTCGGCGATCACCGTATGCATCTGCCGGGCGGCGCCGAGGATGGCATCCACCGGGCAGGCCTGGATGCACTTGGTGCAACCGATGCACTCGGCCTCGCGGATATAGGCCACCCGGGGCGCGTCCTGGGCCTCGCCGTCCAGGGGCTCGGGCTCGCGCCCCAGCAAATCGGCCAGGGCGGCGATGGTGGGTTCGCCCCCGGGAGGACACTTGTTGATCGCCTCGCCCCGGCCGATCGCCTCGGCATAGGGGCGACAACCCGGGTAGCCGCACTGGCCGCACTGGGTCTGGGGCAGCAGGGCGTCGATCTTCTCGACGACGGGGTCGCCCTCGACCTTGAAGCGCTCGGCGGCGAAGCCCAGCAGGGCGCCGAAGGCCAGCGCCAGGCTGAGCAGGACCAGAACGGCGGTGAACACGTCCGACATCATTACCCTTGCACCAGCCCGGCGAAGCCCATAAAGGCCAGCGACATCAGGCTGGCGCTGATCATGGCGATGGCCGCGCCGCGAAAGGGGCGCGGCACGTCGGCCAGGGCCAGGCGCTCGCGCAGGGCGGCGAAGAGCACCAGCACCAGGGAGAAGCCCAGGGCCGCGCCCAGGCCATAGAGGCCGGCCTCGATCAGGCTCGATTCGCGGCGCACCGAGAGCAGCGCCACCCCCAGCACCGCGCAGTTGGTGGTGATCAGCGGCAGGAAGATGCCCAGCACCTGGTGCAGCAGGGGGCTGGTCTTCTTGACCATCAGCTCGGTGAACTGCACCACGGCGGCGATCACCAGGATAAAGGCGATGATGCGCAGGTACTCGAGCCCCAGGGGCGCCAGCAGCTGGTGGTAGACCAGGTGGCTGGCCAGGGCCGAGAGGGTCAGCACGAAGGTGGTCGCCGCGGCCATGCCGAAGGCCGACTCCAGCTTGCTGGAGACGCCCATAAAGGGACACAGGCCGAGGAACTGCACCAGCACGAAGTTGTTGACCAGGGCGGTGCTCACCAGGATCAGCAGGAAGTCGCTCATTACCCTCCCCGGGGCGGCGCCGGGCGCCGCCCGCTACGTGGTCTTAACGCACCCGCTGACCGGGCTCGGCACCGGAGTCCGGCGACAGCAGGTAGATGCCGTCGTCGTCGCCGGCGGCCAGCACCATGCCCTCGGAGACGCCGAAGCGCATCTTGCGCGGCGCCAGGTTGGCCACCATCACGGTGAGGCGGCCCTCCAGGGCCTCCGGGGCGTAGGCGGAGCGGATGCCGGCGAAGACGGTGCGGCTCTCGCCGCCCAGGTCGAGGGTCAGCTTAAGCAGCTTGTCGGCCTTCTCCACGTACTCCGCCTTGGCGATGCGGGCGATGCGCAGGTCCACCTTGGCGAAGTCGTCGAAGGCGATCTCGGGGGCGATGGGGTCATCGGCCAGGGGGCCCTTGGGGGCCTCCTTGAGTTTCTGTTCTTCCACCAGGTCCTCCTTGGAGGCCGCCATCATGGCATCGATCTTGTCGCGCTCGACGCGGGTCATCAGCGGCTTGAACTTGGCGATCTCGTGATCCAGCAGCACCGATTGACGGCTCTCCCAGTCGAGGCGCTCGAGCCTCAGGAAGTTCCGCGCCCCCTCGGCCATGGCCGGTACCACCGGTGCCAGGTAGACCATCAGCTGGCGGAACAGGTTGATGCCCACCGAGCAGATATCCAGCACCTCCTGCTCGCGGCCCTCCTGCTTGGCCAGCACCCAGGGCTCGGCCTCGGCGATATAGGTATTGGCCTCGTCGGCCAGTTCCATGATCAGGCGCATGGCGCGGCCGAATTCGCGGGCCTCGAACTGCTCGGCGATCTCGTCGCCGGCGGCGATAAAGCGCGCCACCCGTTCGGGTTCCGCGCAGTGGGCGGAGAGCCTGCCGCCGCCGAGCTTCTTGACGAAGCCGGCGCAGCGGCTGGCGATATTGACCACCTTGCCCACCAGGTCGCTGTTGACCCGGGCAGCGAAGTCCTCGAGGTTGAGGTCCAGGTCGTCGACCCGGGAGGTGAGCTTGGCGGCGAAGTAGTAGCGCAGGTACTCCGGGTTGAGGTACTCGGCGTAGGTGGCGGCCTTGATAAAGGTGCCCCGGGACTTGGACATCTTGGCGCCATTGACGGTGACGAAGCCGTGGCAGTTCACCGCCGTGGGGGTGCGGAACTCGGCGCCATGCAGCATCGCCGGCCAGAACAGCGCATGGAAGTAGACGATGTCCTTGCCGATAAAGTGATAGATCTCGGCGTCGGAGCCCGGCTTCCAGTAGCCGTCGAAGTCGAGGCCCTCGCGCTCGCATAGCGCCTTGAAACTGGCCAGGTAGCCGATGGGGGCGTCCAGCCAGACATAGAAGTACTTGCCCGGGGCATCGGGGATCTCGAAGCCGAAGTAGGGCGCGTCCCGGGAGATGTCCCATTCGTTGAAGCCGGCCTCGAACCACTCCATCAGCTTGTTGCGGATCTGTGGCTGGACATGGCCGTCGTTGATCCAGTCGTTCAGGAAGTCGGCGAAATCGGGCAGCTTGAAGAAATAATGGGTGGAGCTGCGCACCTCGGGAGTGGCCCCGGAGATCGCCGAGACCGGGTCGATCAGCTCCGCCGGGGTATAGGTGGCGCCGCAGGCCTCGCAGTTGTCGCCATACTGGTCGTCGGTCTTGCACTTGGGGCAGGTGCCTTTGATAAAGCGGTCGGCCAGGAAGAGCCCCTTGACCGGGTCATACATCTGCTCGATATCGCGGGTGGCGATATGCCCCCCGTCGCGCAGCCGGGTGTAGATCAGCTCGCTGAAATAGCGGTTCTCGTCGGAATGGGTGGAGTGGTAGTTGTCGAAGGCCACCCCGAAGTGGGCGAAGTCCCGCTGGTGCTCCTGGCTGACCCGGTCGATCAGCGCCTCGGAGGTGATGCCCTCCTGCTCGGCGCGCAGCATAATGGCGGTGCCATGGGCGTCGTCGGCGCAGACGTAGTGGCACTGGTGGCCGCGACTCTTCTGGAAGCGCACCCAGATATCGGTCTGGATATACTCCAGCAGGTGGCCCAGGTGGATGGCGCCATTGGCGTAGGGCAGGGCGCTGGTGACCAGGATCTTGCGCGGAGCGCTGGCGGAATTCGACATGGCGACTCTTGGGTTCCCGTGCTTGGGTGGAGGGCGCGCCCCCACGCGGAAAATGTCCGTGAAATCAGGCGTCGATTGTAGCCGGCTTCGGGGCGGGCTGCACCCTTGGGTCGGCGATTAGCCGGCCCCGACTCCGGCCCTAACGGCGATAGACGCCGAAATGGTCCAGGCCCTGGTCGGCCAGGTGCAGGGCCTGCATACGGCTCATCACCCCCTGGTCGCAGTAGAGCAGGTAGTGGCGGTCCCGGGGCAGTGCCTGGGCGCGTTCCTGGAGCTCGTAGAAGGGAATGGCCAGCAGTTCGGTGTCGGGCAGCGACAGGGGCGTGGCTTCGCGCTCGTCCGGGTGGCGGATATCGATGACGCTGATCCTGGGCGCCTCGGCCAGGGCGGCCTCGCCATCCAGGGTGGTGATCTCCGGCAGGCTGGCCTGGTCGGCGATCAGGCGATCCGAGCGGGTGCGAGTGGCCGCCGCCAGGGCCGCGTCCAGCACGGTGAAGTCGAAGGCGGCCTCGGCCTCTTCCAGTTCGCCGCGTTTGACCTTGAGGCTGGGGCGGTTGGAGATCACCCCGCAGTATTCCGGCATGCTCTCGGAGAAGGCGGCGGTGCCGATATGGCGGGCCTCGTCGATGATCGTCTGCTTGTCGTCGGCGACCACCGGGCGCAGCACCAGGCGCTCGGTGACCCCATCGATCATCGCCAGGTTATGCAGACTCTGGCTGGAGACCTGGGCGATCGCCTCGCCGGTGACCAGGGCGGGAATCCGCGCCCGGGCGGCGACCCGCTCGGCGACCCGCAGCATCATGCGCTTGAGCACCACCCCCATCAGGTGATCGGGAATGGTGGTAAGGATCTCCTTGACCACCCCCTCGAAGGGCACCGAGAGAAAGTTCACCTTGTGGGTGGGGCTATAGCGCTGCCAGAGGTAGTGGCTGATGGCGCGCACCCCCTGTTCATGGGCGGGCCCGCCCAGGTTGAAGAACAGGAAATGGCTCTTCACCCCGCGGCGCATCATGCGGTAGGCCGCCACCGGGGAGTCGTAGCCGCCGGACATCAGCACCAGGGCGCTCTCTTGGGTGCCCAGGGGATAGCCGCCGAGGCCCGGCCTGCGTCGCCCGATCAGTTGCAGGCGCTCGCGGTTGACCTCCAGGGCCAGGGTCTCCTCGGGGCGGGAGAGATCGACCCGGGCGCCCTCGGCGCCGGCCAGCAGCTTGCCGCCCAGGTAGCGTTCCAGGTCGGCGGAGGTGAAGTCGTGCTTGCCCTTGCGCTTGACCCGCACCCGGAAGGACTTGCCGGCGATACGCGGTAGCCACAGCGGCAACACCCGCTCGGCGATCGCCTCAAAGTCTCCCAGCGGTGAGTTCTCCACCGCCAGCACCTCGTGGATGCCGGGCACCCGCCCCAGGGCGGCCTCGAACTCGGCCAGGGCCTCGGCCGCCAGCGGCTGGCTCAGGGCGATCTCGATGGCGTCCCAGGACGCGCTCAGGCGTGCCTCCCGGTCATAGTCGTCCACCACCTTGCGCAGGTTGCGGCGCAGGCACTTGATCAGGTTCTTGCGGGCCGACTTGGACTTGATGGTGATCTCGGGAAACAGCTTGATCAGATAATTCATGGGGAACGACGAGCTTGGGCTGGCGGGTGGGGGCGGCATTCTACCCGCTCGGTCGCGGGCCCGCAAAAAGCGCCGCCACCCCGGGGTGGCGGCATGGCTCAGTGATGCAGGCTGAAATGCCCGTGGGGCATGCTGGCCATCAACTTCTGGAAATCGCGGCCGCTCATATGCACCAGGGTCTCGTGATCGCCCGCCTCGAAGTAGATATCCGGCTCGGCGGTGAGGCGATCATCGACCCACACCTCCAGGCCATAGGCCTGGCCCAGGGGAGTGGTGGCGCCGGGGTCGCAGTCGTCGAAGTGGCGCTGGATCTCCTCCTCGGAGGCGAGCCGTAGGCGCTCATGCATCAGCTCGGTAAGGCGCACCATGTCGACATCGCAGCTGCCGGGCACCACCGCCAGGCGATTGCCGGTGTCGCCATGCAGCATTACCGCCTTGGCCAGCTGATCGCCGGTGATATGGCTCTGCTCGGCGATATGATCGGCGCTAACCGCGCGAGGGTGGCGCACTTCCTCGTAGTCGATATCCTGGGAGCGGAGGTACTCCCGAAGTGTCATTGCCATGGCCATGGCGGAGGCTCCTTCGGCCATCGGGCCGGGGTGAGGGGGGAATCGCCTCCCTGCGTGGCACGAGGCCATGATGCCCTGGCCTCTCCTCAAGCATAGTCGGCCCGGCGTGATATGCGGGTGATCGGGAGGCGCAATGAAGGCGTGGACAAGCGGGCTATTGGTGCTGGCGCTACTGGGCTGCGGCGACCAGGCGCCGCGGGAGGCGCCCCTGCAGATGCTGGTGGCCGACCCCGGTTCCTTCGATGGCCAGCGAGTGGCGACCCAGGGGGTGGTGCGCCATTTCGAGGCGCCGCTGCACTACTGGATCGAGGACGCGGCGCTCAACCGGGTCGAGCTGTTCCCCCGTGAAGCGGCGGCGCCCCTGCTGGGGCGTGAGGTGCGCGTCGTGGGCACCTTTCGTTACGCCCCGGGAGTGGGGCGCTCCCTGTCGCTGGAGACCATCAGGCCGCTGGCGGCGGAGTGATCGCAGCCCTGCCGCAGATGGCGGGTCAGGATCGGCTCCATGCCCTTGAGGATCTGCACCGGCAGCGCCGAGGTGAAGTCGAAGTCGTCGGCGCCGCGACCGGGCACGAAGGCGGTCAGGGTGCCGAAGTGATCGTCGCCGAGGAAGAAGACGAAGGTGGCGGTGCGGTTGCGGGCCCGGGAATCGAGGAGCTGTCCGCTGTGTCCCCGGGTCTCGATACGGTTGTCGCCGGTGCCGGTCTTGCCGCCCAGGGCCAGGGGCGTGCCGTCCCGGGTCGTGAAGCTACCCGCCAGGCGTCGCGCCGTGCCGGCCTCCACCACCTGGGTCAGGGCGGCGCGCAGGGTGCGGGCCACCTCCGGGGCCATGACTCGCTCGCCGGCATCGCGGACGGGGGCCAGTCGGGTCTCGTAGGGGGTGTCGGCGGCGAAATGCAGGCCATCGATGCGCAGGGTCGGCAGCCGCTCGCCATCGTTGAGGATGATGCCCACCAGCTCGGCCAGGGACGCCGGACGATCCCCGGAGCTGCCGATGGCGGTGGCCAGGGAGGGCACCAGGCGCTCGAAGGGGTAGCCCAGGCGCGCCCAGCGTCGGTGGATCTCGTCGAAGGCGTCCCGTTCCAGCAGGGTGCGGATGCGGCTGTCCCGGGCGCCGCGGTGGCGGGAGGTGAAGAGCCATTCATAGACGTGCTGGCGCTCGGCGGTGCTGGCGGCCACCAGTTCCCGGTAGGTGGCCTGGGGGTGCGTATGCAGATAGCCCACCAGCCACAGCTCCAGGGGATGGATGCGTGCCACATAGCCCTGGTCGTTGAGGTCGTAGGCGCCGGGGCCATAGTCATGGTAGAGGCGCTCGATGCGCTCCTCGGGCACGGCGTCGCCGAGGCGCTCGCGGAGAAAGGCGCGGAAGGTCGCGAGATCGGCATCGGGCAGCACATAGCGGTGGGCGGCGGCGAGTCGCGAGGCCAGTGGGCGGACGCCCTCGAAGAGCGTTTCCAGGCGCGCCTGTGGCGCGAGCGAACGGTACTCGCGCCAGAAGCGACTCAGGAACACCTGGCCTTCCTGATCGGCGAAGCGGCTCAGGTAGAGCATGCGCAGCGGGTGGTCGTCGTCCTCCAGCAGGCGGCGCCGGTCCGGATGGTGGTAGATATGGTGATTGACGATATCCCGCATCAGGCGCACGAAGGGCAGGTTGAGCGACTCGCGCAGGGCCTCTTCGAGGGTGGGGCGGCGACGGTCGTCCTGGCGGTTGAAGTTGCTGAAGGTGTGTTCGCCGCCGCCGGTGAAGAAGCGTTCATAGGGGCTCGCCGAATAGCGCCTTGTCATGGCCTCGGCCAGCAGCGCCTCCAGGGAGAGCTCCGGCTCGGCCCGCAGGCGGTCGATCACCCAGCGGCTCAGGGCGTCCTGGCGATCCACCGGCACGACGCCCAGGGCCTCGGGGGTCAAGGGGCGGTACTGGGCATGGAGCTCGGCGAGGATCTCCAGGTAGGTGGCCAGCACGCGTAGCTTGGCGGTGGAGCCCAGCTCCAGCTTGCTGCTCTCGTTGAGGTCGAAGGGCTGGCCGGTATTGTCGGTCTGTACCCGCACCAGGAAGCCGGCCTCGCTGCGCTCGTAGAGGGTGAAGCTGTAGGTCACCTCGGCGGTGCGCTCGGCGTCGAGCAGGCGGTGCCCGAGGATGCCCAGCTCGGCGGCCACCTGGGGATCGGCCAGGCGCGCCAGGTAGTCGGTGACCTCGCTCTGCAGCGCCCCGTTCAGGGTGGTGCTGGCCTCCAGGTCCAGGCGGTCCAGGTCATAGAAGGAGAGCCCCAGCAATCCCGCCAGCTGGGCCCTGGCCACTTGTCGTCCCTTGTCGCTGGGTAGGCGGTGGGTCACCGGGTCGCTGTCAAAATCGCGAAACTCGAGGCGCTGGGCCAGGGCGGCATCGCGGAGTTCGCCCCCCACCAGCCGGGCCTCGTGGAGCAGGCGCAGGTAGCTGTCGGTGAGGTGTTCCAAGTCGTCGCGACCGCCGTTGAGGTACCAGGCGGGGCGCCGCTGGGCGATCATCAGCGCCACCACCCGGCGTAGCGCCTGGCCCCGCTGGGGGAGCTCCTCCGGGGCGGCGAAGGCCGGCTCCAGCAGTCGGTTGACCTCGTCGAAATCGGCGCCGAACCAGACCCAGAGGCCGTCGCCCAGCCCGTGCACTTCGCCGTACCCCGGCGCCGCCGCCAGGGGCACCGAGTTGAGGTAGTCTCGCGCCAGGTCCTGGCGGGCGGTCAGGGTCTCGGCGCCGCGGCGGTAGGTGCGCACGCTGGCGGAGAGCATCTGACGCAGCTTTTCCCGCGGCGAGGCGGTGCGCCCGCCCGGGGAGTGGCGGAACTTCTCCATCTGAGTCGCCAGGGTGCTGCCCCCGGCGCTCTGCCCCTCGAGCTCCAGGGCGCGGCCCACCTGGGAGAGGGCGGCGCGAGCGAAGCGTGGCCAGTCCACCGCCGGGTTGGCATAGCGGTGGGTGGTATCGAGCAGGCCGCGATTCTCGATAAACAGCAGCGATTCGAGGGCCAGGTCGGGGACGGCGGCGAAATGGGGGTAGTGGCGCCTCGGATAGCGCGCCGCGTAGTAGGGGTAGCCGCGACACTCCTCGACGGTCAGCCCGGTGCGGGTCTTCTCGGCATAGGGAACATAGAAGCCACGGCTGGCGTAGTCATAAAGGGCCGGGCTGAAGCGCACCTGGGCGGCGACCTCGTAGCCGCGCTCCTCGAGGCGTGCCTGGAAGCGCGGCAGGTCGACATAGCCGAAGCGTTGGTCGAAGGGGCCGTGGCGGGGGAACTGCAGGCGATCGCTGGGCCCGGTGGCCAGGGTGTAGTCTAGGTCGGCCGCGAAGCGGGACAGCTCCCTGGCCTGCCAGCGGGAGGTGCGTGCCTCCGCCGCCAGCAGGGACACGATGGCGGCGATCAGCAGGGCCGTCAACGACAGCAGTAGCAGGCGCCAGGGCCATCTGGGCCCGATGTCGCTCTCGCGGCGACGGCCGACCGTGTTCGACACGCTCTCCATCCCCCACTCCTCGATGGCTCCCGCCTGTGACTTATCAGCCTAGTGGGGGATACGGCGAAGGGCAGGGGGTATCTGGAGGAACTCTCAACTCGGCCTGTCAACGCTCGGCGTGGCTGGCTCAGGCGTTGGCGACCTGGGCCAGCCAGTCGGTGAGGTTGTAGTAGTTGCTGATGCGCGCCACCTTGCCGTCGCGCAGGGTGAAAAAGGCGCCGGCCGGCAGCACATAGCGCTGGCCCCGGGCCTCGGGAAGCCCCTCGTCGGTGGTCAGGTACTCGCCGTGCACCACGAATTCCGCCGCGGCCCGCTCTCCATCGGCATGGGGCAGGATCACCAGGTCCTCGAGGCGCTCCCGGTAGCAGCGGTTCATGTGTGCCATGAAGTCGGCGAAGGCGGCCTTGCCCACCTGGCGCTCGCCCTGGTTGATGTCATGGGCGACGTCCTCGGTCAGTAGCGCGAGGAAGGCGTCCATGTCGCCGCCATTGAAGGCGTCGTAGTAGGCCTGGATCACGTCCTGGGGATGCATGGGCAAGGCTCCTGGTCGGGGTGGGTCGGTGGCGTGAATCGCTGCCATGCTAACAGGGCCGGTGTTATGCAAATGCCTGGTCGCGCCATGCGCGGCGCCGGTGACGACTCGGGGCACCCTGGCCATGATCGATGCAGGAGGATTCACCATGAACGAAGAAGTCTTCAACCTGAGCATTCGTCGCTTCCTCAAGCGCGCCGGAATCGGGGCGCAGCGGGAGATCGAGCACGCGGTGGAGGCGGCCCTGGCCGAGGGGCGGATCTCGCCGCGGGAGTCCCTGGCGGCCACCATGACCCTGGAGGTGGGAGGCCTCGAGCTGCGGGTGGTGTTCGAGGGCGACATCGTCCTGGAGGAGTAGGGCGGCGGGGTCGGTGAATATTACCATTTGCTGCATTTTTATCGATGGGCGAACTTGTCAATAGGACATTTTGTCGCACTATCAACGCCACGCTATCCGTGAGGTGCAAGATGCAGCGCTTATATTTTCTGACCCCGGACCTCGACACCACGGTCAATATCGCCCATGAGCTCAGCGACCTGGCCCTGACCGAGGACGAGGTGCATGTGCTGGGCAAGGAGTGGGAGCCACTTCGCGAGCGGGGCGTGCACAATGCCACCCTGCGGCAGACCTCCGATGTGGTCAACGCCGGGGTGCGCGGCCTCAAGTATGGGGTCGTGCTCGGCGCCCTGCTGGGGTGGGCGGTGCACCTGGGGCTGGGCGATCAGGGCTTCGGCCTGGGCTGGACGGTGCTGGTGATGACGGTCTTCGGGGCCCTGTTCGGGATCTGGACCAGTACCATGATCGGCGTCTCGGTGCACGACGTGAAGATCGACAAGTTCGAGACGGAGCTCGAGGCGGGGGCCTACCTGATGCTGGTGGACGTGCCCGAGGATCGCGAGCGCGAGATCTACTCGGCGATTCACCGCCACCATCCGGAGGTGGTGATCGACAAGGTGACCCGGGACGAGCGCCAGCACCACCTGGGCGTCGGCGACTAGCCGGGGGCTCTGCACCCCTATTCCACCCGGGTCACCGGCTGGCGTCGCGGATCGACATGCCAGGCCAGACCCTGGCGGGCATTGTGCTCCAGCTCGGCGATTACCTGGGCGCCCAGGAGCAGGATGATGGCGCCTGCCTCCAGGCTCAGCAGCACCACGATCAGGGTCGCCACCGACCCGTAGACCACGTTCACCAGCGACAGCTGGGTGAAGTAGAAGAGCAGCAGCAGGCGAACTCCCTCCCATAGCAGGGCGGCCACGAAGCCTCCTGCCAGCGCTCGCTTCGGCGCCACCCGGACCACCGGCAGCACCTTGTAGATGGCGCTGAACAGGGCAAAGACGCCGAGGAAGCTCACCAAATTGAGCATGGGGCCGGAGAGCCCGGTCAGGGGCAGGCGGTACCCGGTCAGCGCCTGCCAGGCATCACCGAGGGTGGCGGCCAGGCTGACCGAGAGGGTCAGCGCCAGCAGTCCCAGGCCGAGCATCAGCATAAAGGCGTAGGGCAGCAGTACCGAGACCCAGAAGCGGCGTTGCGGAGCGGCGAGGTCGGGCGCATGGAAGATGATCGCCAGGGCATCCTCGAGCATGCGAAAGGCGAAGGAGCTGAACAGCAGCAGCACGCCGAGTCCCATCAGCCCGATGCCGTCGCGTCCTTTGAGCAATCCGCGTACCGCGTCGAGCAGCAGATCGGCATGGGCCGGCGTCAGGTGGTGGGCCTGGAGCGCCAGGAGTTCGAGCAGCTGCCCCTCGTCGACTAGACGAGAGAGCAATACCACCAGCAGGGCGAACAGCGGAATGATCGACAGCAGGATGTTGTAGCCCACGCCGCCGGCCAGCAGGATGCCACGATTGCGCAGGAAGGCCGACACTACCCGCAGGGCGAATCTCAGCAGGCGCGGCGTCTGGCTGGGGTGCATCGCGCCTCCCGGACGTCGTGGCATGCCTGACAGGGTAGACCAGTCAGGCCCGGCCGGGCGAGGGCGCGCGACCAACGCTCAAGGTGCGACGATTCGTAGCTCGTCGCCGCGCTCCTCGAGGGTGAAGCGCCCCTCGTCCAGGGCTTCGACCCAGTCTAGGGTCGCCGCAATGCCGCCGAACGGATAGAAGTGCAACCGCAGGCCCGGCGGAGGGGCCTCGGCCAGGGCCAGCACCTGGCGCGTCGGCGGTTGCGGGCGAGCCAGGCGCAGCAGCCGTTTGCCCTGCTGGGCCAGGGCGGCACGGGAGGCGCCGACGCCGCAGGAGAGGGCGTACTTGCCGAGGGTGGCGAGGCTCGCCGGGCCGGGCAGGCCGGCGCGGATCGGCAGATCCAGGGCCAGTTCCTCGAGGCGCCGATGCCAGGCCAGTAGCGGCTCGGCATCGAAGAGGAACTGGGTGACCGCCCAGGCCGACAGGCCGTGACGCTCGGCATAATCGCGTTTGCTGATCAGGGCCGCCTCCAGGGCGCCGGCGTCGGCCTGGGGGTGGCCCTCGGGGTGGCCGGCCATGGCCAGGCGCCGGATGCCGTGATCGCGCAGGTCGATCGCCTCCAGCAGGGCCAGGCTGTCGGCATAGGGGCCGTGTGGCGCGGCCAGGCTGCCGGCCAGCAACAGCACCGCATCGACTCCGGCGCGGTGTGTCAGGCCCAGCAGCCAGCTCTCCAGGGTGGTGCGGTCGGGAATGGCACGGGCGACCAGGTGAGGGACGGGGTCATAGCCCTGGGTCTTGAGGCGCTCGGCGGTGGCGATCACCTCCTCGAAGGGGTGGCCCGGCAGGTGGGTGATATAGATCTGGGTGCCGGGGGGCGGCGCCCGCGAGGCCAGGGCCTCGACGGTGCGGGGGGTTACCTCCAGGGACCAGTCGTGCACCAGTCGGCGCAGGCGATCGCGACGGGACGGCTGGGGCGCGCCTGGTAGGGCGCCCCCCAGTCGTCCGGGGGCGAGATCATCGAAGCGATTCATGGGACCGGTCATAGGGCGGTGTCCTGGCCACGGGAGCGGGCCGCCTCGCGGGCGCTGGGGTTGACCGAGGCGCGGAAGGGCAGGTCCACCACCCGGGCGGCCACGGGCTCGCCCGGGCGCTCGGCATAGGGTTCCGGCAGCCAGATCCGCAGCGGCGTTTCCAAAGCCTGGTGGGTCACCGGGACATAGCCCATGGCGATATTGGTACCCAGTTCCGGCGAGTACCAGGGCGAGGTCACGTAGCCGATGGGCTCGTCGGCCTGGAGATCGGAGATCAGCCAGAAATCGGGGGCATAGTCGTCGATGGGATGGCCGCCCAGCACCAGGCCCACCAGGGTCTGGCGGAAGGGGTAGCGGCCCTGATCCAGTTCGGTGCGCACCGCCTCCAGGGCGTGGCGACCGATATAGTCCACGGCCTTCTGGCGCGGCACCTGATAGCCTAGGTTGCACTGGAAGGGCAGGGTCTCCTGATCCATGTCCTGGCCCCAGGAGAGGATGCCGGCGGCGATGCGGCGATGGTGGGCGGGGGCGATCACCGCCAGGTTGTGCTTCTCGCCGGCCGCCAGCACCGCCTCCCAGAGGCTCTCGGCATCCCGGCTGGCCTCGCGTAGATAGATCTCGTAGCCCTTCTCGCCGGTGAAGCCGGTCTGGGAGACCACCACCGAGCAGCCGGCGATCGTCGCTTCCAGCAGGCCATAGTAGGGCAGGGTGCACACCGCCTCGCCCACCAGGTCGACCATCAGGGCCTCCGACCTGGGCCCCTGGATCTGCAGCGGTGCCACGTCGATCTCGCCGATGCTGACGTCATAACCCAGCCCCAGGTTGACCCCACGCAGCCAGAGCTCCAGGTCGCTGTCGGAGATCGAGAACCAGAACTCGTCCTCGGCCAGGCGCAGCAGCACCGGATCGTTGATGATGCCGCCCTCGTCGTTGCAGAGGATCACGTACTTGCCGTGCAGCGGCGCGATGGCGCTGGCATTGCGGGTGATGACCTTGTCGACGAAGGCCTCGGCATCGGGACCCTGAACGCGGATCTGGCGCTCCACCGCCACGTTCCACAGGGTCACGTCTTCCACCAGGGCGCGGTATTCCACCATGGCGCCACCGTCCTCGGGGCGCACATAGCCCCGTGGATGGTACATGCGGTTATAGACGGTGGCCCGCCAGCAGCCCGCCTCCTGGGAGAGGTGCCAGTAGGGCGACTTGCGCACTCGGGTGGAAATCAGCAGCTCGGTGGGGGTGGGGCCGGACTGGCGCAGGTTGATGGGAACGCGTCGCGGCGTCTGGTCGACACTCTGGCACTGCTGGCGAGCGTAACGCAGGCGGGGGCTCAGATTGGTGATGCTGGCGTCGGACATGGCACACCTCCCGGGGGTTGCCGTGGCTCTCTCTGGCAGTGTGTGTCGCTGCGTGGGTTTTGGATGTGCTGATCGCGACACCGTTCACCGCGAGGGTGTCCTTATTGCGACCTAGACTGAGCAAGTGTGTCGATGATGGGGCTCGGCCCCGGGAGGTGACTCATGAGCGCGACCTACCTCGGTAGCTGTTTCTGCGGCGCCGTGACCCTGGAGGTCAGCGGCGAGCCGGTGGCCATGGGCTATTGTCACTGTGACTCCTGCCGCCACTGGTCGGCGGGGCCGGTCAATGCCTTTACCCTGTGGAAGCCGGAGAGCGTCAGGGTGACCCAGGGGGCGGAGCGGCTCGGCAGCTTCGCCAAGACGCCGGCCAGTCGGCGCCAGTGGTGCACCCGCTGCGGCGGCCATGTGATGACCGAGCACCCGGCCATGGGGCTGGTCGATGTCTATGCGGCGATTCTTCCCGAGCTGCCTTTCGCTCCTAGGCTGCATGTGCACTATCAGGAGGCGGTACTGCGCATCCATGATGGCCTGGAGAAGATGAAGGACGTGCCCGCGGCGATGGGCGGTTCCGGCGAGACCCTGCCGGAGTAGGTGGGGCGGGGCGAGTTCGGGGGACCGTCGCGCGGCCGCTAGCGCCCCAGCAGGCGCAGGACCTCCTCGTCGCTGGTCTGATCGAAGCGCCGGTACCACTGACCCACGGCGCGGAATTGCGCCGGCTGATGCAGGCAGACTAGGGTGTCGACCCGGGTCGCCAGGCGCGCCAGGGCCTCGGGGGCAGCCACCGGCACCGCCACCACCAGCCAGGCCGGATGCGCCTGGCGTACCGCCATGACCGCCGCCTCCAGGGTGGCGCCGGTGGCCAGGCCATCGTCGACCAGGATCACCTGGCGATCCTTCAGGGGCGGCGGCGGGGTGTCTCCCCGGTAGCGCGCACGGCGACGTTCCAGCTCGGCGGTCTCGGTCGCGATCACCGCCTGGACGTCGTCCTCGGAGAGCCGCAGGGCCTGGATCATGGCATCATCGCGATAACAGGCCCCGCCCTCGGCGAGGGCGCCCATGGCGACTTCCGGGTTCCAGGGCAGCCCCAGCTTGCGCACCAGCCAGACCTCCAGGGGTGCCTTCAGGGCCTGGGCGATCTCCCAGGCCACCGGCACGCCGCCCCGGGGCAGCCCCAGGACGATGGGCTCGGGGCCTCGGGGCAGGGCGGCGACGCGTTCGGCCAGTTGGCGGCCGGCATCGTGTCGATCGGCGAAGGTAATGGCCATGAGGTGGCTCTCGAGGGGGCCTGATTGGAGCCTATGCCAGGCGTCGCGGCTTGGCAAAGAGGCGGCGTGAAAAGTTGAGTGCACCACTTGGTTATGCGCGGGGCGGCGGGGTTATACTGACGGCGACCGGTGAGCCGGTCGCCATTTATAGCGAGATGGAGTCGACCGTGATCGAAGGGGTGAAGCATATCGTGGCCGTGGCGTCCGGCAAGGGCGGCGTCGGCAAGTCCACCGTGACCGCCAACCTGGCGCTGGCGATGGCCGCCGAGGGGTATCGGGTCGGCCTGCTGGATGCCGATATCTACGGGCCCAGCCAGGCGCGGATGCTGGGCATCGGCGAAGGGGTGCGGCCTCAGCAGGCCGGTGAGAACCGCTTCAAGCCGCTCGAGGCCCACGGTATCCAGGCCATGTCCATGGCCTTCCTGGTGGATATCAACGAGCCCATGGTGTGGCGGGGGCCCATGGTGGCCGGCGCCTTCCAGCAGCTGCTGACGCAGACCGCCTGGGACGACCTGGACTATCTGTTCATCGATATGCCGCCGGGCACCGGGGATATCCAGTTGACCCTCTCCCAGAAGGTGCCGGTAGCCGGGGCGGTCATCGTCACCACGCCGCAGGACATCGCCCTGCTGGATGCTCGCAAGGGCATCGAGATGTTCCGCAAGGTCAAGGTGCCGGTGCTGGGCGTGGTAGAGAACATGAGCCTGCACACCTGCTCCCAGTGTGGGCTTAGCGAGCCGATCTTCGGCGAGGGCGGTGGCGAACGCCTGACCGCCCAGTACGAGACGCGCCTGCTGGGGCAGTTGCCTTTGGCCCTGTCGATTCGCCAGCAGGCGGATGGCGGGCGTCCCACGGTGGTGGCGGAGCCCGACGGCGAGGTGGCGGCCAGCTTCCGGGCCATGGCGCGTCGGGTGGCCGAGGAGATCGCCGCCCAGGCCGAGACGGGGCCGAGCATCTCCTTCGGCGATTGAGTCGCCGGGCGTGGTTTTTATTCCGGGGCAGGGCCGTTATCATGACGGCCCTTCTTCGTTTACCACCCAGTGGATGACCCGATGAGCATCAAGTCCGATACCTGGATCCGCCGCATGGCCGCCGAGCATGGCATGATCGAGCCCTTCGAGGCCGATCAGGTGCGCTACGTCAATGACCAGAGGGTCATCTCCTACGGCACCTCCAGCTACGGCTACGATGTGCGCTGTGCCGACGAGTTCAAGGTGTTCACCAATATCCACTCGGCGGTGGTGGACCCCAAGGCCTTCGATGACAAGAGCTTCGTCGACGTCAAGGGGGATGTCTGCATCATCCCGCCCAACTCCTTCGCCCTGGCGCGTACCGTGGAGTACTTCCGTATTCCGCGCAGCGTCCTGACCATCTGCCTGGGCAAGTCCACCTACGCCCGCTGCGGGATCATCGTCAACGTGACGCCGCTGGAGCCGGAGTGGGAAGGGCACGTGACCCTGGAATTCTCCAATACCACCAACCTGCCGGCGAAGATCTATGCCAACGAGGGCGTGGCGCAGATGCTCTTCCTGGAGTCCGATCAGGTCTGCGAGACCTCCTACAAGGACCGCGGCGGCAAGTACATGGGCCAGCGCGGCGTCACCCTGCCGCGTACCTGAGCGCCCGGGCCTCGCCCGCTGCCGGAAGAGAAACGCCCCCATGGCCTGGCCATGGGGGCGTTTCATCTTGGCCGGCTGGCCGGCTTCCCGCTTATTCCTCGGGGTCTTCGTCCAGCTCCTCGGCGGCGTCCTGGTGTGACAACCTGAGGCCCTGGGGAGGCAGCGGGGTGGCGTCCAGGGTGGGGCCCTGCGCCTCCAGGCGCAGGCGTCCCTCGAGGAACCAGCGCACCGCGATGGGGTAGATCAGGTGTTCCCGGGCGTGGACCTTCTCCTTGAGGCTGGCCTCGTCATCGTCCTCGGCCACCGCCACCGCCGCCTGCAGCACCACGGGGCCGCCATCCAGTTCCTCGGTGACGAAGTGCACGCTACAGCCGTGCTCGCTGACGCCGTCGGCCAGGGCCCGGGCATGGGTATTCAGCCCCTGGTAGGCGGGCAGCAGCGAGGGATGGATATTGAGCAGGCGACCGTAGAAGCGCTGCACGAAGCGCGGCGTGAGGATACGCATAAAGCCCGCCAGCACCACCAGGTGGGGCTCATGGCGCTCGATCACCTTGATCAGGGCGCCATCGAAGGCCTCGCGGCTGTCGTACTCCCGGTGGGGCAGGGCCACCGCCTCGATGCCCGCCTCCTTGGCGCGCTTGAGGCCGTAGGCGTCGGGCTGATTGGAGACCACCGCGACGATCTTGCCACCGCCCAGCTCGTCGTAGCCCTGGGCATCGATCAGCGCCTGGAGGTTGCTACCGGAGCCGGAGATCAGTACCACGACCCGGGGCGGCTCCGCCGCCTCCGGGGTAAAGTCATTAAGGGTGTCGCCGTCGCTCATGCCTCGAGATTCTCCAGCCGTACCTGGGGCGCCTCGCCGTCGCGGGCGACGATCTCGCCCAGGCGGTAGACGCTCTCGCCCTGGGCCTGCAGGTGGGCGCGGGCCTGGTCGGCCTGATCGGCGGGGACCACCAGCACCATGCCGATGCCGCAGTTGAGCACCCGGTACATCTCCTCCTCGGCCACGTTACCCTGGTCGCGCAGCCACTCGAAGACCGCCGGACGGGTCCAACTGGCGACATCCACCTTGGCGGTTAGGGGCTCGGGGAGCACGCGGGGCAGGTTCTCGGTGAGGCCGCCGCCGGTGATATGAGAGAGGGCGTGGACCGTCACACCGCTCTCCTTGATCAGCGACAGCAGTGGCTTGACGTAGATGCGGGTCGGGGCCATCAGCGCCTCGGCCAGGGGGCGGCCGTCGATGGCGGTGTTGAGGTCGGCGCCGCTGACCTCGAGGATCTTGCGGATCAGCGAGTAGCCGTTGGAGTGGGGGCCGGAGGAGGCCAGGCCCAGCAGCACATCGCCCTCGGCGACGCGGCTGCCGTCGAGGATCTCGGATTTCTCCACCACGCCGACGCAGAAACCGGCCAGGTCATAGTCGCTGCCCTCGTACATGCCGGGCATCTCGGCGGTCTCGCCGCCCACCAGGGCGCAGCCGGCCTGCTCGCAGCCCTCGCCGATGCCGCTGACCACGTCGGCGGCGATATCCACGTCCAGCTTGCCCGTGGCATAGTAGTCGAGGAACAGCAGGGGCTCGGCGCCGGCCACCACCAGGTCGTTGACGCACATGGCCACCAGATCGATGCCGATGGTGTCATGCTTGCCCAGGTCCATGGCCAGGCGCAGCTTGGTGCCGACGCCGTCGGTGCCGGAGACCAGTACCGGCTCGCGGTAGCCGCTGGGCAGTTGGCAGAGGGCGCCGAAGCCGCCCAGGCCGCCCATCACCTCGGGACGGGCGGTGCGTTTGGCGACGCCCTTGATGCGCTCCACCAGGGCATTGCCGGCATCGATATCGACGCCGGCATCCTTGTAGCTCAGCGAGGTGGGTTGAGTAGAGGAGGAGTCGGACGGGCTGCGGGTCATGACGAGTCCTGTGGAGTAGATTGAGCCAATCAATAGGCGCAAGATTGTAGCACTCCCCGGCGAGGCCCGCATCGCCCAGCGTGCCGGAGAGTCACAGGGACGAGGCGATAAGCGAGGGAGGGGAAAGATGCCGAGGTATTGGTGGTTGGCGTTGGTGGTGGTGGCCCTGGTGGCGCTGCTGGTGGCCTTGCAGTCGATGCTGATGCCGTTCTTCGCCGCCATGGTGGTGGCCTACCTGGGCGACCCCCTTGCCAACCGCCTGGAGCGGTGGGGGCTGTCGCGCCCCGTGGCGGTATGCGGCGTCTTCCTGGTGCTGCTGTTGGTGGTGGCCGTGGCGCTGCTGATCCTGATTCCCCTGATGGTGCAACAGGTGCGCCAGTTTACCCAGTCGGTGCCGGCGATCATCGACTGGGTGCAGACGGTGCTGGGGCCGCAGATCCGGGGCTGGACCGGCTATGACCCGAGTGCCGAGCTGGACAACCTGCGCGAGACCCTCGCCGAGCACTGGCAGCAGGCGGGGGGCACCCTGGCCCAGGTGCTGGGCCAGGTGGGGCGCTCCGGCATGGCCTTCGTCACCTGGGTGACCAACGTCTCGCTGGTGCCGGTGGTGGCCTTCTACCTGCTGCTCGACTGGCGACGCCTGATCGACAGCGTACAGAGCCTGTTGCCGCGCCAGTGGGAGCCCCAGGTGATGCGGCTGGCGCGGCGCTGCGACGAGGTGCTGGCGGCCTTTATGCGCGGCCAGTTGCTGGTGATGCTGAGCCTAGGGGTCTTCTATGCCCTAGGGCTGACCCTGATGGGGGTGCGCTTCGGCCTGCTGATCGGGCTGATGGCGGGGCTGGCCAGTATCGTGCCCTTCCTGGGCTTTATCGTTGGGATTGCCGCGGCCTTGATCGTGGCCTTCTTCCAGTTCGGCAGTTGGCTGGCGCTCGCCGGCGTGGTGGTGGTCTTCGCGCTCGGCCAGTTACTGGAGAGCACGGTGCTCCAGCCCAAGCTGCTGGGAGATCGCATCGGCCTGCACCCGGTGGCGGTGATCTTCGCCGTGCTGGCCGGGGGCCACCTGTTCGGCTTTACCGGGGTGCTCTTGGCGTTGCCGGCGGCCGCGGTCATCATGGTACTATTGCGTGAGGTCAATGACCGCTATAAAAACAGTACCTTATATGATGCCGCCCGGCACGGGAACGGCGACGAGGAGAGCCGATGAAACCTGGGGCTGCGCAGCTGCCTTTGGGGGTGGGGATGCGCGACGATGCCACCTTCGCCAACTTCCTGCCGGGCGACAACGCCGCCCTGGTGGAGGCCCTGCGCCATCAGCTCGACGACGACGGTGAACCCTTCCTGTTGCTGTGGGGCGGCGAGGGCGTCGGCCGCAGCCATCTGCTGCAGGCGGCGTGTCACGCCGCCGGCGACCGTGATCGCCGCGCCCTCTACCTGCCCCTGTCGGAGTTGTGGCACTTTCCGCCGCATATGCTCGAGGAGATCGAGCGGCTCGACCTGGTGGCCATCGACGATCTGGATCGGGTGCTGGGGCGCAAGCGCTGGGAGGAGGGGCTCTTCCATGCTTTCAACCGCCTGCGCGATGCCGGCAAGCGGCTGATCATCTCCGCCCCGGCGGCCCCCCGGCAGTTACCCGTGACCCTGCCCGACCTGGCGTCGCGGCTGACCTGGGGCATGACCTTCCATGTCAAGCGCCTGGACGATGAGGGGCGCCTGGAGGCGCTCAAGCTGCGTGCCCGGGTGCGGGGTATGCAGCTGCCCGATGAGGTGGCGCGCTATATCCTGCATCGCGGTCCGCGGTCGCTAGGCGAGCTGTGCCAGGCCCTGGAGACCCTGGATCGGGCGTCTCTCTCCGCCCAGCGCAAGCTGACCATTCCCTTCGTCAAGCAGGCCCTGGGCTGGTAGTCATCATTCCCGGCCACACAGCCACTCGGTATCGAAGCGGAAGGCGTTAAGGATGTCGTTCTGGGTGAAGCCGTGACCTTCCAGGGTGTCCTCCCAGGCCTGGGTATTGCGATAGCCGAGTAGTATCGCGTCGAAGGCGTCGCGCAGGAGCTCGGCATCAGGCGGGAAGGTGAAGGCCCCCCAGCTGCGCACGATCTCGCCGTCGATCACCGGGTCCTCGAAATTCTGCACCACCTCGACCCCGGGGTGTTGGGTATCCAACTGGCTCACGGTGAGGCTGGTGCCGGCATAGCCATCGGCTTGGTCGTTCAGCAGGGTATCGATGGCCGCCGCGTTCTCGCCGATCGGTATCACCCGCCCGTCAGGTACGCCTAGGGCTGCCATTACGCCGACCTGGGTGGCGCCTTCCAGAACGGCGACTCGGAGGTCGTCGCGTTCGGCGAAATCCGCGTAGCCGCCGATCTCGAGTGGGTTGGCAGCCCGCACCAGCAGGCCCTCGCCATAGGAGGTGTTGGGCGCCGAGAACAGCACTCGTTGGCAGCGGGCCGGGCGGATCGCCATCTCGGCGGCGGCCATGTCGAAACGCCCCTCCCTGAGTCCCGGGATCAGGTCGCCGAAGGTGGTGACCACCCACTCGATGTTCTCGATGCCCAGTTCGTCCAGCACTTGGCGTGCTACCTCGGGGCCGGCGCCTCGTCCCTCGCCACCCTCGTCCAGGTAGCCGTAGGGCGCCTCGTTGGCCACCGCGACGCGGATGCTGCCCTGTTCGCGAAGCTCGTCCAGGTCGGCGGCCTGCGCCGTGGCCGTCAGCCCGAGCAGTAGGGCGGTCTGGGCCAAGAGTGGCGCCTTGGTGATCTGCGCGTCGATACGCATGGTCAATCCTCCCAACGCAATGCGGCCCTCCTCGGTGCGGAGCGTCGCCATCCTGGCCTCAACATAGGTGAGGGGAGAGGCGAGTGCCACCGGCTCAACGGCGCAGGTTGACCCGGGTCGTCTGGCCGTTGCGCAGGCGTACCTGGTGGAGGATCAGCGGGCTGCGTCGACCGCCCGGCAGGGTCACGCTGCCCGAGACATAGAAGTCTCCCGGGGGTAGCCGGGAGGCCTCGAAGCGTCCCTCGCCATCGGTGCGCACCCGGTGGGTGTAGGCCTGGGCGCGGGGGTCGGCGTGCTCCACCGCTCGGCCGGCCAGCGCCTGCTCGGCGGCTTCTGCGGAGTAGGCGGTGACCGGGGCGATGGCGACCGTCTCGTGGCGACCATAGATGCGTCCGCCCGGGGCCTCGTAGAAGAGCTGGCCGCTGAGTCGCGCCGTGCCCTGGGTAGGTAGGGCGCGGTACTCCGCCTCGGAAAAGGCCACGCGGCGCGGTACCCGGCCCGGCTCCTGGGGCGTTTCCGGCGTCACCTCGCGGACCTCGATTCGGCGGGTTCCGGTGTCCATGGGGGGCAGCATCTGGCAGCCGGCCAGGATGGCCCCTAGGGCGATAATGGCAAGGCGCTGGCGCATCGTCACTCCTCGGGGGGGGGGGGTTCCG
>NZ_BJUK01000043.1 GCF_007989625.1 Bisbaumannia pacifica | reverse complement strand
CCGCCAGGGGCGGCTCGCGCCCACCGAGGCGGGCGCCGAGCTCTACCGGGCCAGCCGCGAGGTGCTGGGGCGCTTCGATGACTTCGGCGACTACCTGGAGGCCCTGCGCGGCGGCGAGCGGGGGCGCTTCTCCATCGCCCTGGTCAATACCGCCCAGTACGTGCTGCCGCGGCTGCTGGGTCCCTACAGCCGGGCCTTTCCCGAGGTCGACGTGACCGTGCATATCGGCAATCGCCGGCAGATGCTGACCCGCTTCGAGCGCCAGGAAGACGACCTCTATGTGTTCAGCCATCCACCCTCGTTGACTCATGCCGTGGCGGGGCGTTTCCTGCGCAACCCCCTGGTGGCGGTGGCGCCCCGGGACCATCCCCTGGCCGGGCGCGAGCGGGTGGCGATGAGCGAGCTGCTTGGCGAGCGCATGCTGCTGCGCGAGCCGGGCTCGGCGACCCGCATGCTCTTCGACGGCTGGCTCCAGGAGCAGGGCCTGAGCCTGGGGCCAACCCTGCAGATGGCCAGCAACGAGGCGATTCGCGTCGGCGTGGCCTCCGGCATGGGGCTCGCCGTGCTCTCCGAGCATGTGTTGCCGCCGGAGCATCCCGACCTGGTGATCCTGCCGGTGGCGGGGCTGCCGCTGGAGAGTCACTGGCAATTCATCGTGCGCCGCGACCGCCGGCTTTCCCATGCGGCACTGGGTTTCCTGCGCTTCGCCGAGGGCCACCTGGGCGAATGCGTGGAGTCGCGCTTCTTGTGCAACGAGCTGGGGGGGCTGCTGAAACGGCTGGAGGCGACGCCCCGAACGGCTTAGACCTTAGTCGAATATTGGCGCCATGCAAGCTTGGTGACAGCTTGGACCTCTAAAGTCACGGCTACCGGGCGACGACCCGGAGACCATCTAACAACGAGGATACACACGCCATGTTCGATCGCTTCCTTCCCCAGAGTGGCAAGAAGACCCTGATGGCCGGCGCCGCCGCGGCCATGCTGGCCTCCCTGGCGATGACCACCCCGGTAGCCGCCGGTGATTACCCGGACCGTCCCCTCGACCTGGTGGTGGGCTTCGGCACCGGGGGCAGCGCCGATCGCATGACCCGCGCCGTCTCCACCTACCTGGCCGAGGAGCTCGGCGTACCGGTGCGGGTCACCAACCGCCCCGGTGCCGGCACCCAGGTCTCGGCGAACTATATCCTGTCGCGCCCGGACGATGGCTATACCGTCTACGCCTCCACCTTCGCCCCCTACCTGACCAATACCATCCTCACCGGGGGCGCCCAGTACGGCATCGAGGACTTCTCCTTTATCAACTTCCAGTGGTTCGACCTGGACCTGATCGCCGCCAACAAGGACAGCGGCTTCGAGGACCTGCCCTCGCTGCTGGAGGCGATCCGCGACAATCCCGGCGAGGTACGGGCCTCGGTGGTACAGGGCTCCGCCGGCCACCTGATGGTGCGCCTGCTGCTGGATGAGGCGGGCATCCCCCAGGAGAACCTCAACCTGGTGACCTATAACAGCGGCGGCGAGGCGCGTTCCGCGGTGGCCGGCGGCCAGGTCCACTTCACCTCCATCAGCGCCCAGGGCAGCGAGGGGATCCGCGAATTCCTGACGCCGCTGGCCGTGGTCAGCGACGAGCGCATCGAGCAGTGGGACGCGCCGACCATCAACGAGGCACTCGATCCCATGGATATCGAGGTGCCGGTGCTGCAGGGCTCGATGCGTGGCTTCGCGGTGACCGCCGAGACCGAGCGTCAGTACCCGGAGCGCTACGAGATCCTCTCCGAGGCAATCCAGAACACCCTGGCGCGCAAGGAGGTCCAGGACCACCTCGAAGGCAATGACATCGGCGGGGTCTGGATCGGCCCCGAGCGCTCCAACGAGCTGATGCGCAGCAACTTCGAGGTCTTCGAGGCCTACGCCGACCTACTCAACTGATCCTTCCCGCATGATGCGCCCCCGGCGAGTGGGTCGGGGGCGATTGGAGTCCATCCATGACCGCCAACAAACGCGACTATGGGGACCTCTTGGTCCTCATGGCCCTGGCCGGCTTCACCCTCTGGTACCTGCTGGATGCCATCCGGGTCTCCTCGGCCGTACAGAACCTGCTGCTGATCCTGCCCCTCTCCCTGGTGGTGCTGACCATCGTGGCCCTGGAGGTGGGGATGCGCCTGAAGAAGGGCACCCTGCTGATCCGCGAGGAGCGCGAGGGCGAGCCGCTGCACCGCACCCTGCCGGTGGTGGGGCTGTTCGCCGCCTATGTGCTGTCGCTGGAGACGCTGGGCTTCGACGTGGCCACGGTGCTCTTCATCGCCGCCTTCCTGGTGCTCAAGGGCGAGCGCCACTGGCCGCTGCTGGGCGGCTACAGCCTGGCCTTCGGCTTCGGCGTGGCCTTCTTCTTCGCGCAGATGCTGCCCTATCCCATGCATATGCTGATCCTTCCGGGCTAAGGGAGTCACACCATGATCGATTTCGTCGCCGTCGAGCAGGGCCTGGCCCTGCTCTTCTCGAGTTTTTCCCCCTGGATGGTGGTGGTGCCCGGTATCGTCATCGGGCTGATCTTCGGCGCCACCCCGGGGCTGCAGATCTCCATGGCCATGGCGATCTTCCTGCCGATGACCCTGTACATGGATTTCGTCCAGGCGATGCTGTTCCTGACCGCCATCTTCACCGGGGGCTCCTTCGGTAGCGGCATCCCGGCGATATTGATGAATATTCCCGGCACCTCCTCGGCCATCGCCACCGCCTTCGACGGCTACCCCATGGCGCGCCAGGGCAAGCATAACCAGGCCCTGGGGGTGGCCCTGGTGTCGTCGGTGCTGGGCACCCTGATGGGGTACGTCATTCTCTTCGTGATGATCCAGCCGCTCTCCCTGATGGTGCTCAAGCTGGGGCCCGCGGAAATGTTCGCGGTGATCCTGTGGGGCATGACGCTGATCGCCAGCCTCAAGGGCGAGCAGGTACTCAAGGGCCTGATGGCCGGCTTCGTGGGGCTGTTGATCGGTACCATCGGCTTCAACGAGCTGGGCATGGCGCGGGGCACCATGGGCCAGACCTATCTGCTCGACGGGGTGCCGGTGATTCCCGCCATGATGGGCATGTTCGCCGCCTCGGAGCTGTTCAAGTTGGCCAACAAGGGCTTTATCGTCGAGTCGAAGGCCTCCCGCAAGGTCAAGCTCGGGGAGATCTTCCAAGGCTTCAAGCTGGCCGTCCGCTACCCCTGGGTGATGATCCGCGGCGGCCTGATCGGGGTCTTCGTGGGGGCGGTGCCCGGGGTCGGCTCCTCGGTCTCCAACCTGCTCTCCTATGTGGAGACCCAGCGCCGCGACGAGGACCCGGACTCCTTCGGCAAGGGCAACCCCAAAGGCGTGGTGGCCTCGGAGTCGGCCAACAGCACCTCGGAGGCGGGCTCCATGGCCACCCTGCTGGCCCTGGGCATTCCTGGCGGCGGGGCCACGGCGGTGATGCTGGCGGCCTTCGCCATGCATAACATCACCGGCGGCCCGCAATTCATCCGCCAGCAGACCGACGTGGTCTATGCCATCATCTTCGCCAACTTCGCCCAGGTGTTCCTGCTGCTGGTCATCGGGCTGCTGTTTATCCCGCTGCTGGCCAATATCATCAAGGTGCCGATGCGTTACCTGATTCCCTCGGTGCTGGTGCTGGCGGTGATGGGCTCCTTCGGCCTCACCGGTAACATGACCGGGCCGGTGACGGTGCTGGTGTTCGCGGTGGTCGGCTGGATCTTCCGCCACTACGGCTATTCGGTGCCGGCGGCGGTGATCGGCATGCTGCTGGGGGCCATGGCGGAGAAATCCCTGCTGCATTCCTACCAGATCAGCGGCGGCGACCTGAGCTATGTGCTGGAGCGTCCGGTGACCCTGCTGATCCTGGCGCTGCTGCTGGTGTCGCTGTTCGGCAAGCGGTTGCTGGGCCTGGTCCGGGGGCGCAAGACGGCCGCCGGCGCCTGATCCATGCTCAAGCGTAGCCTGCTGACCCTGCTGATCGGCGGCCTGGGGGGTGGCCTGGCCAGCCTGGCCGCCTTGCCCCTGGCCTGGATGCTGGGGCCGCTGTTCCTGGTGCTGGCGGCCTCCCTGGCCGGGGCGAAGGCGGGCATCGACCCACGCCTGCATCGCGGCGCCATCGCCATGCTCGGCCTGTTTATCGGTAACCGCATCGATCTGGGCGAGCTGTCGCACTTGCTCGAGTGGTACCCCAGCGTGCTGGCCATGCTCGGCTATATGGGACTGATGCTGCTGGGCGGGCGCTGGCTCTTCGCGCGCAGCGGCATGAGCCGACTCAGCGCGCTGTTCTGCGCCTTCCCGGGTAGCATGAACGGCGCCGTTATCCTCGCCGACCGCCTCGGCGCCGACGTGCGCTGGATCGCCATCACCCATGCCATTCGCCTGGTGATGGTGGTAGCCTCCGCCGCTCTGCTGGCCAGCCACCTGGCCGGCGGGGTGGTCCTGGGAGAGGGCAACGGCCTGCACTGGGGAGATCTCTACCTGCTGGCGCTGGCCCCGGCCTGCGCCTGGCTGGGCCGGCGGCTGCGCCTGCCGATCCCCGAATTCCTGGGGCCCATCGCCGTGGGCGCGGCCATGGCCAGCCTCGGCCATGGGATCGTGCTGCCGGATCTGCTGCTGATCCTGACCTTCCTGGTCCTGGGCAGCTCGGTGGGCGCGCGCTTCTCGGGCACCGGCTGGTCGCGGCTGCTCCGGGTGGGGCGCTATGGGCTGGCGTTCGGCGCCTATGCGGTGGTGATGGCCCTGGGGACCGCCTGGGGGGTGGCGAGCCTAACGGACCTACCCTTCGCGGCGGTGCTGCTGGCGCTGCTGCCCGGCGGCGTCGGCGAGATGGCGGTGATCGCCGTGGCGCTGGAGATCGACCCGGTCTATGTGGTCTCCCACCATGTGCTGCGCCTGCTGCTGTTGATCCTGCTTACCCCGCCGCTGATCGCCCTGGCGCGTCGGCGTCGCGCCGCGGCGCAAAGACGACGCTGACGGTCAACCCCTGGCCCGGAGTACTGGCGAAGTCGAGGCGGGCGCCATGGGCGCGGGCCACCTCGTCGACGATGGCCAGGCCCAGGCCGCTGCCCGGGGTCGCCGGGCTGGCCCGATAGAAGCGCTCGGTGAGCCGGGCCAGGTCGTCGGCGGCCACCCCCACCCCGTCGTCGGCGACGCTCAGCGCCGGCGCCCCCTCCCGCTGGAAGACCCGTACCCGGATGGGCCCCCGGTAGGGCGTCTCGCCGCCGGCATGCTGGCTGGCATTCTCGATCAGGTTCTGCATCAGCCAGCGTAGTCGCACCGGGTCGCCGAGCACCTCGCCGGCCTGCTGCTCGATCAGCTCCAGCTCCTGACCGCGCTGATAGATGCGTGCGGCCGCCTCGGCGCAGGCCTCCCGGCATACCTCGCCGAGGGCCACCGGTACCAGGGCCTGGGTGTCCACCAGCTCGTGGCGGGTCTTGGCCAGGGTCAGCAACTGCTGCACCGTGTAGCCGGCTTGCTCGGCGATGCGCTCGATCTCCTCCAGGGGGCGGCGCAGGGCCGGGTCCGCGCAGCGTCGCGCGGTGAGCTCCGCCAGGGCGCGGATCTCCGAGACCGGGGTGCGCAGCTGGTGAGAGACATCGGCATTGAACTGCTGAGTATTGCGGATGCCCTGGCGCATCCGCGCCATCAGGCCGTTGATGCTGGCCACCAGGGTAGTGACCTCCCGGGGCACCTGGGTCGCGATGGGCTCCAGGTCGTTGGGGGAGCGCTGGCGCAGGCCGCGGCTGATGGCACGCAGCGGCGCCAGGCCCTGGTGAATCGCCAGCAGGGCGATGGACACGGCGAGCAGGCCACCCACGGCGGTTAGTCCCGAGAGGGTCAGCAGGAAGTCGTTGATCAGGCCGTCGCGGGCCTCGGTGGATTCGGCCACGATCACCTCGATATGGCCACTGCGGGTGGCGCGGACCACCGGGAAGCTGGTGGCCACGGCGCGCAGTTCGTTGCCGGCATAGTAGGTATCGTAGAAGGCCGGCGTGGCGGCGCCCGAGGGAGGGCCCTCCAGGCCCTCGAAGCCGGCCAGCATATTGCCGGCATCGTCGCGGATGCGATAGAAGATCTTGCCCTCGCCGCGGCTGCCCAGGGTGCTGATGCTGAAGTAGTGCATATTGATGCGCAGCTCGCCATCCACCGAGTGGATACGCCGCTCCACCCGTTCGGCGGCGTTGAGCAGCATGGCATCGAAGGTCTCGTTGATCTGGCGGGAGAGCACCACCTGACTCGAGATCAGGGTGAGGATGCCCACCAGGCTGAAGGGCAGGCCGATCCACAGCAGCAGGCGGGCGCGGATCGAGCTCATGGGCGCGGCTCGCCGGCATCGAGGAGATAACCGAGTCCGCGCACGGTGCGTAGCTGGGCGGCCTGGCCGATCTTCTTGCGCAGCCGCGAGATATAGGTCTCCACGGCGCTGGGGGTGATGGCATCGTCCAGGTCGGAGAGGCGGTCGATGATCTGCGCCTTGCTGACCAGGCGCCCCTGGTTGATCAGCAGGTACTCGAGGACCTCCCGCTCGCGGCGGTGCAGCGCCACCGCCTCGCCGTCGACCAGCACGGTGGGGCTGTCCGGGGGCAGCTCCAGGCCGCCGCACTGCAGGCTGTTCTCGCCGAACTGCTTGGCGCGGCGCACCAGCGCCTTGGCCCGGGCCACCACCTCGACCAGCGAGAACGGCTTGCCCAGGTAGTCGTCGGCGCCTTCTTCCAGCCCCAGCACCCGCTGATCCAGGTCATCCCGGGCCGAGATGATCAGCACCGGTGTCTTGTCCTGACGGGCGCGCAGCCGGCGCAGCACATGGATGCCGTCCAGGTTGGGCAGTCCCAGGTCGAGCAGGATCAGATCGAAGGAGAGATGGCGCAGCCACTGCTCGGCGGCCTGGCCGTCGTCGCAGGTCTCCACCCGAAAGCCCGCCTCCGTGAGGAAGGTGGCGATGGAGGTGGCCAGGTTGGGGTTGTCTTCGACTACCAGCGCTTTCACGTGCCATCCCGTCTCATGAGTTGCCGAGGCGGGCAGTATATCGCGATGGGGCGGCTCGGGTCTTACGGCGATACCGGTCGACGGGAAGCGACGCCCGGGAGGGCGCCGCCGTGGGGGGTTAGTCGGCGTTGGGGAAGAACAACTGCTGGCCATCGACGCTGAAGTCGGCGATGGCCTGCTGGCCCTCGTCGGAGAGCAGCCAGGCGTGCCACTGGGCGGCCAGTTCATGCTTGAGGTGGGGGTGGCGCTCGGCGTCGATCACCACGCTGCCGTACTGGTTGAAGAGGCGCTCGTCGCCCTCGAAGAGCAGGGTCAGGTCCTGAGGGTTGGCGAAGGCCACCCAGGTGGCGCGGTCGCTCATCACGTAGGCGTCCATGCCGGCGGCGGTATTGAGGGTCGGGCCCATGCCGCTGCCCAGCTCGCGGTACCAGGGGGCGGCCGGGGTGATCTCGGCGGCCTCCCAGAGGCGCTGCTCGGCGCGGTGAGTGCCGCTGTCGTCGCCGCGGGAGGCGAAGGGCGCCTCGGCCTCGGCGATTCGTGTCAGGGCGTCGGTGACGCTATCGGCCTCCGCGACGTCGGCGGGGTCGGCGCTGGGACCGATCAGCACGAAGTCGTTGTACATCACATCGGCCCGCTCGCTGCCATAGCCCTCGGCGACGAAGCGCTCCTCTCCGCTGGTGTCGTGCACCAGCAGGGCGTCGGCATCGCCGCGGCGGGCCAGCTCGAAGGCCTGGCCGGTGCCCACGGCGACGACCCGCACCTCGATCCCGGCGGCCTCGGTGAACTGCGGCAGGATGGCGTCGAAGAGTCCCGAGTTCTCGGTGGAGGTGGTGGAGGCCAGGGTGATATAGGGAGCCTCCTCCTGGGCGAGCAGGGGGGACGAGAGGCCGAGCAGGCCGATGCCGGCGAGTGTCGCTGCGATCTTGTTCATGGCGCTTCCTTTCGTGTGGTTGGTGGCTAGGGAGGGGGCGGCGAGACCACCAGGTCGCCGCGGATAAAGGCCCGGCCCTCCGTGGAGGTCGGTGCCGTGAAAAAACGCTCGGCGGGGGTATGTTCCAGCAGCCGCCCGCCGCATAGGAAGAGGACGTCGTCGGCCAGGCGTCGCGCCTGGTGCAGGTCGTGGCTGCTCATGACGATGCGCGTGCCGTGGCGGTGGAACTCGTCGACGGCAGCCTCCACCGCCTGGATGGCGGCGGGGTCCAGGGCCGAGGTGGGCTCGTCGAGGAACAGCACCCGAGGTTCCAGCAGCCAGGCCCGGGCCAGGGCCAGGCGCTGTTGTTCACCGCCGGAGAGCACCCGGGCGGGACGCGCCTCCAGCGCCGCCAGGCCGAAGCGCTCCAGGGCCTCCCGGGCCAGGGCCTTGCGAAGGCGGCGCGGCGTGCCCTTGACCGCCAGGGCATGGGTGAGGTTGGCCAGCGCCGAGCGCCGCAGCAGCACCGGCCGCTGGAAGACCATAGCCTGACGCGGCGTCTCGCCCTCCCAGTGGAGGCGTCCCTGGCTGGGGGCCAGCAGGCCATGGGCCAGGCGCATCAGTAGGCTCTTGCCGGCGCCGTTGGGGCCCATCACCAGGGTGCGGTGACAGCCATCCAGGCGCAGGGTCACCGGGGCCAGCAGGGGCTGGCCGCGGTGACGAAAGCTCACCTCCTCCAGGATCAGCGAAGGGATGGCCTGGGTCAGGGGTTGATTCAGGGTGGTCATCCCAGCCGCCTCCGCGCCATCTCGCCCAGCAGGTGGGCGGCGCCGTTGATCAGGGTCACCAGCACCAGCAGCACCAGGCCGAGCCCCAGGGCCAGGGCCAGGTTGCCCTTGCTGGTCTCCAGCACGATGGCGGTGGTCATCACCCGGGTCACGCCATCGATATTGCCGCCGACGATCATGACCGCCCCCACCTCGGCGCTGGCGCGGCCGAAGCCGGCCAGCACCACGGTGATCAGCCCCAGGCGGGCGTCCCACAGCAGGGTGGGAATGCGCCGCAGCCGCGTCAGCCCCAGAGAGGTCAACTGCTCGGCATACTCGCCGTGGAGCTCCTCGACCTGCTGGCGGGTCAGGGCGGCGATGATCGGCAGGATCAACAGCACCTGGGCGATCACCATGGCGCCGGGCGTGAACAGCAGGCCGAACTGGCCCAGGGGGCCGGCCCGGGACAGCAGCAGATAAACCGCCAGGCCCGCCACCACGGGGGGCAGCCCCATCAACGCATTGAGCACCACGATCAGCAGGCCACGGCCGGGGAAGCGCCATAACGCCAGGGCGGCGCCCAGGGGCAGGCCGATCAGGGTGGCGATCAGCACCGCCAAAAGCGACACCTGCAGCGACAGGGTGACGATGGCCAGCAGCGCCGGGTCCAGGCCGAGGACCAGGTTCAGGGCGGTGATAAAGGCGGAATCGGAAGTGGGCATCGTGTCTCCCTGGGTCTTCTCGCATCTTCTGCATTAATTCGCGTTGATGCATCCTAGGCTGGAAAATATGCAGGATAATGCAGTGAGACGACGCCCCCTGGCGTCGATACGACGCGCGGTGGCGCCGTGGGAACACCCGAGGGAGAGCGCATGGAATCGACAGCGACCTATCTGACCACCAGTGAGGCGGCCGCCTATTTACGGCTGAAAGAACGCAAGCTCTACGACCTGGCCGCCCAGGGAGTGATCCCCTGCACCCGGGTCACCGGCAAGCTGCTGTTTCCCCGCCATAGCCTGGACCTGTGGCTGATGCACCACCTGGAGGGGGACCGGGCCGCCCGCCGGATGCCGCCCCCGGTGCTGGCGGGCAGCCAGGACCCATTGCTGGAGTGGGCGGTGCGCGAGAGCGGCTGTGACCTGGCGCTGCTCTGTCACGGCAGCGGCGATGGGGTGCGACGCCTGGCCGAAGGCGCTGCCATGCTGGCCGGGGTGCACCTGATCGATCCCGAAAGCGGCGAATACAACCGGCCGGAACGCCTGGGCCTGGGCGCCATGGGCGACCTGGTGGCGCTGCGCTGGGGGCGCCGCCGCCAGGGGCTCCTGCTCGCCCCGGGCAATCCGCTCGCCCTCCGCGGCCTGGTGGACCTGGCCCGGCCGGGGGTAGTGGTGGCCCGGCGTCAGCCGGACGCCGGGGCCGAACGGCTGCTGCGCTACCTGCTGGCGCGCCAGGGGGTCGAGGCCGAGGCGCTTTGCTTCGCGCATCACCTGGCCCTGAGCGAGGACGACCTGGCCCTGGCGGTGCGCCAGGGGGAGGCCGACGCGGGCCTGGGGGTGGCGGCGGCGGCGCGCCGCCAGGGCGTGGATTTCCTGCCCCTGCACTGGGAGCCCTTCGATCTGCTGATGCGCCGCCGGGACTACTTTGAGGCACCGATCCAGCGCCTGCTGGCCTTTACCCGGGAGCCGCGCTTCGCCGAGCGAGCGGCGGCGCTGGACGGTTATGACCTCGGCGAGCTGGGGCGGGTGGTCTATAACGCCTGAACCGGAGGCGCCGCGCCATCTCGAGCTGGCTCTGGGAGTTCCGCTCGTCGAGGGGCTTCGCTGCCAAGGACGCGCTTTTAGGCCGTGTCGGAGGGGGCGCCGGGGGCAATATTGTGATTGAGCCGAAATCGGTTGTTCGGATCGAAGCGAGTCTTGAGCGCGACCAGGCGATCATGGTTCTGCCGGTAGTTGGCGGCTACCCGCTCGGTGTCGTCCGCGGACATGAAGTTCACATAGCCACCCGCCTGGGAGTGAGGGCGCAGCGCCTGATAGTAGGCCCGTCCCCAGGCGATATTGGCCTCGCTGTCGCGTGCGTCCGGCCAGCTCGGCCCGAGGGCGGTGGCGAAGGTCGCCTCCCGGTAGGCGAACGCCGTGGCCTCCGGGGCGACACGCTGGCAGGCTCCATCGATGGGGAACAGTAGAGTGGCGGTCTGTGGGCAGGGGAGGCGTGACCCGAAGTCGAGATGCACGGCGATCGCCGCGTCGCTCAGTTCTCGGCTGAAGCAGCCCTTCCAGTAGTGATGCAGCCCGGCGGGCAACAGTTCGTCGAACAGGGTGTTGATCACCGGGTAGGGCATGCGCTGGACGGCCTGCCCCAGCACGGGGCCGAGGCGGCCGAGCCGCTCGCGTATCGCGTCGTCCTCGCCTACCGGTCCGCTCCAGCAGGTCAGCACTACGACCATCGGGCGGCCGTGCCAGGCCTCGGGGACGAAGGGGAGCGGTGGCGCCAGGGTAATGCCGAGGATCGCCCCCAGCGCCTCGGGGGCCTCGGCGATCAGCTCCCGGTAAGCCTGGAGGACCCCGGCCTCGAGCGGATAGAAGGTCGGGCCGCCGAGGATATTGGCCACCTCGTGCAGGCGGTACTCGAAGGAGGTGACTACGCCGAAGTTACCGCCGCCGCCGCGGATGGCCCAAAACAGCTCCTCGTGGCGGCCTTCGCAGCAGGTCAGAAAGCGACCCTCGACGGTGACCAGGTCCGCCGAGACCAGGTTGTCGCAGGTCAGCCCGCAGCGCCGCGCCAGATGGCCCAGGCCGCCGCCCAGCGTCAGCCCGGCGATGCCGGTGGTGGAGACGATGCCGCCGGTGGTCGCCAGGCCGAAGGCGGCCGTGGCATGGTTGAGGTCGGCCCAGGTGCAGCCGCCCTCGGCCCGCACACGGTGAGAGCCAGGATCGACCCGGATGCCGCGCATGCGCTCGAGGGAGAGGACCAGGCCGTCGTCGCAGGTCCTGAAGCCTGGCACGCTGTGTCCACCGCCGCGTACGGCCAGGGGAAGATCGTGCTCGCCGGCGAAGGTCACCCCGGCCATCACGTCGGCGACATCCACGGCCTGGACGATCAGCGCGGGGCGGCGATCATGCTGGGCGTTGTAGACCCGGCGTGCCGTGTCGTAACCCGCCCCCCCCGGTCGCACCAGGGCGCCGTGCAAGCGTTGTTCCAGGGCTTGAATGTCTTTCGCGCTCGGGGCGTTATGCCCCGTCTCGATATCGGTGATTTTCATCTCGCACCTCCCGGCCTGGGGGTATCGAGCCGGCTTCCCCCTGGGGTTTTGCCTCAGGCATAGCAGAGTGAGCGTCCCGCAAGCGTGACGACGGCGTGACGGTCGAGGGAATGAAATCGGGCAGCGATCCGCATCCGGGGATAGGCTGGAGGCAGGAGGATCGCTCATGATTCGACTGCATGCCTCGCTGCTGGGCCCGTTCGCCTGCCACACGCCGGACGGGCAGGCGCTCGTCTTCCCGACCCGCAAGGTCGAGGCCCTGCTGGCCTACCTGGTGGCGAGCCCGTCCCGGCGGGAGACGCGGGAGCGGCTCGCTGGCCTGCTGTGGGACGACATGGCGGAGTCACGGGCCCGTGCCAACCTGCGCCAGGCGCTGTCCCGGCTGCGGCATGCGTTGCCGCCGGCGGTGCGCGACGGCCTGATCATCGGGGCCCGCGAGGTGGCCGTGGAGCCGCAGGCGTTCGAGGTCGATCTGGAGACGTTCGAGCGGCGGGTGGCCGATGGCACCCCGGAGACCCTGGAGCGGGCGCTTGCCCAATATCGTGGCCCCTTCCTGGAGGGCATGGCCGACTGCGGCGAGGCCTACGAGGCGTGGCTGGTGGCCCAGCGCTGCCGCCTGGAAGAGCAGTTGCAGCAGCTGATGCGTCGCTTGCTCGACCACTACGTCATCACCGGCGCCATCGATCCGGGGATTCAACTCGCCCTGCGGTTATTGGCGGATGATCCGCTGGACGAAGGGGTGCTGCGCGTGCTGATGCGCCTCTACCTCTATCAGGACCGGATCGGGTCGGCGCTCGCACAGTATCGCCGCTTCGGCGAACGGCTCGCCGCCGAACTCGGCGCCCAGCCCGCTTCGCAGACCGAACGCTTGCGGCAGGAGCTACTGGCGCTGCTGCCGGGCGATGCAGCCGACCTGGCCTGGGAAAGCGATGACCTGCCCGAGCGCCCCGAAGTGATCGAGGCCGCCGCTGCGACACGCCGATGGCGCCGCGGCGAGCCCTCTGGGCTGCCGGCGTTGGCCGTCCTGGCCCTGGAGCCGGCCGAGGAGGGAGTGCGTCACCTGGGTGAGGGCCTGGCCGAAGACATCGCCACCGAGCTGGGTCGCTTCCGCGAGCTCGAGGTGATCGCCCCGGCCAGCGCCCTGGCTTATCGCCATAGCGGGGCCAGCCGGGAACGGATCGGTCGCGAACTCGGCGTCGATTATCTCCTCGACGGGCGGCTGCGCGGCTTCGGAGAGGGGCTGCGGCTCACCGCCCGCCTGCTGGCGACCGAAGGGGGGCGCCAGGTCTGGGCGGAGCGCTACGACTGCCGGCGCGACGAGCTCTTCGCGGTACAGGACGAGATCGTTGCGCAACTCGTCGGTCGCCTGGTCGGGCGGATCGAGGATGACCGCCTGACCCGAACCCGGCGGATCCCGCCCCGGGACTGGCGGGCCTATGACCTCTGGCTGCGCGGCTGGCATGCTCTGCGCCACCCGGACCTGCCGGCGATCCAGGAGGCGCGGCGCTGCTTCCGGCAGGCACTGGCCCGGGATCCGCGGTTCGCCCGGGCCTACGTCGGGCTGGCCCTGGCGCACCTGGACGAATGGGCCTGCTACGCCTGGCAGCACTGGGTATTCCTGCAGGACGAGGCCCTGGCGCTCGGCCGTCGGGCGGTCGCCCTGGACGAGCACGATCATCGTGCCCACTGCATGCTGGGCCTGGCCGAGCTCTACGCACGGCGCTACGAGGCCGCCGACCGGGAGCTGACGCTGGCCCTCGCCCTCAACCCCAACGATGCCGACGTGCTCGCCCATGCCGCCTTCGCCCTGGCCTTGATCGGCGACCCCGAACGCGGGGTGGAGGCGGCGCGCAAGGCGTTACGCCTGGCCCCCTATCGACCTGAGTGGTACGCCGGCATGGCCGGGATCGCCTTCTTCAGCGCCCGGCGCTATGGCGAGGCCATCAACACCCTGGCCACGGCGCCCCAGGCCTTCTGCAATACGCCGGCCTTCCTCGCCGCGGCCCATGCTCACCTCGGCCAGCTAGAGCAGGGCCGCCATCACCGCGATACCGTCTATCGGCACTATCATTATCAACTGGCTCGCGGCACCTTCCCCACGCATATCGGTTGCCTGGAGTGGCTAGCCGCGCTCGACCCCTACCGGCGCGACGCCGATGCCGAACACTATCTGGAGGGGCTGCGTCGGGCGGGGTTCGACTAGAGCAGCAGGAAGGGGGACCAACTGCTAGAACTGTTAGGGAGGCGGCGAGACGAGGAAAAGCCGATGCCCCGCTGCCGACCGGCGGCACCAAGGTGTCGCGATCCCATGGCTCCCATGCGGAGATGTGCCATGAACCAGACCCCACCAGCGGCCAGCGAGTATGTCGAGTTCTGGAACGACACCCTGGCCGAGAAGTTCGACCGTTTCCAGAATATCCTGATGAATGGCCTGAGCTACCATAGCCGGATCCCCCTCGACCACCTCTCCATCACCCCGGGCAGCCGGGTCCTCGATGTCGGTTGTGGTTGGGGCGATACCGCCATCGAGCTGGCTCGCCGGACCGGTCCTCGGGGCGAGGTGCTGGGCCTGGATTGCGTCGAGCAGTTTCTCGAGGATGCCCGACGACGCGCCGCGGCGGCGGGCATCGACAACGTCACCTTCGTGGCCGCCGACGTAGAGCGCTACCCCTTCGAGCCGGACTACGACCTGTGCTTCTCGCGCTTCGGTATGATGTTCTTCGAGCATCCGGTGCCGGCCATGCGCAATCTCCACCAGGCCCTGAAGCCGGGCGGCAAGCTGATGTTTATCGTCTGGCGCGATATCGCGGACAACCCCTGGCTTGGCCTGCCCAAACAGGTGGTGCTGGACTTCCTGCCGCCCCCCGGCGAGGGCGCCCGCAGCTGTGGTCCGGGGCCCTTCTCCATGGCCAATCCCGAGGTGGTCACCCAACAGCTGGAGATCGCCGGCTTCGAGAGCATCGCCTTCGAGCGCAACGACGGCCCCGTGGAGGTGGGCGACTCGGTGGAGAACGCCATGCGTTTCCAGCTCGCCCTGGGACCGGCCGGCGAGGTGTTCCGCGAGGCGGGGGAGGAGGCCGAGCGCCAGCGCCCCGAGATCGAGGAGGCGCTGCGCCAGGCCCTGGCCCCCTTCGAGAAGGCGGGCCGTATCGTCATGGGTTCGAGCTCCTGGACGATTACCGCGCTCAAGCCGGGGGGCGCCTGAGCCAGGCCGGCCCGACCATCCGCGCCCCGGCTTGAGGAACTCGATGACGCGCCGGCATATGGGACCATGATCGATGGCGGCAACGCCGGTTCGGACCACAAAATGGCGAGGCAGGAGGCATGAGCGAATATACGGACTACCTGCAGGATGTCTTCATGCTGCTTGGTCCGATCGCGGCGCGCAGGAGGTTCGGCGTGCCCGGCATAACTCCTCGTAAACTGCCCATCCTCCTCGATGCGTGCCTCGCGGGTCATGCCTTCCGGGCCGTTACCCGGATTCTCGATGGCCCGGGCGTCCAGCGGACGCCGCCTTCCGCGACTTCCCGTCGAATTGATCGAGTCGCCTGGCGTGAGGCGGCCCATTGCCGAGACGCCCGGAGCGAGGGCGGTTCAACTCAGTGTCGGCGGGTTCTGCTGGTTGGGCGGCACGATGCCCAGGCGCTTCATGCGCCGGTAGATGGTGGGGCGTGACAGCCCCAGTTCCCGGGCCACGGCGCTGACATTCCACTGCTGGCGACATAGCGCCCGGTAGAGCAGGTCCTGTTCCAGCGGGCGCGGGGCCGACGCCGGCGGGCGGGCGTCGTCGTCGACCGCGGTGGTGGGGCGCCCGGCGCCAGGATGCGCCAGCTGGCCGTGGAGGCACTCCTCCGGCAGGTCGCCGACCACCACCTCCTCGCCGTCGCCGGTGGCCAGGGCATAGCGCAGGGCGTTGTGCAGCTCGCGGATATTGCCCGGCCAGGGGTAGGCGAGCAGGGCGCTGATGGCGTCGCCACGCAGCCGTGCCCGGCCGCCGCGCTCGTGGTTGAGCTCGGCGAAGATCTGGCGGATCAGGTAGCCCTTGTCGGCGCGCTCGCGCAGCGGTGGCAGGCGCAGGCTGGCGCCGTTGAGGCGATAGTAGAGGTCCTCTCGGAAGCGCCCGGCGGCGATCAGCTCGCGCAGGTCGCGGTGGGTAGCGGCGACGACCCGCAGGTCGACCTTGATGGGGCGGCTGGCGCCGATGGGTAGCACCTCCTGCTCGGCCAGCACCCGCAGCAGCCGGGTCTGCAGCTGCAGCGGCATGTCGCCGATCTCGTCGAGGAAGAGGGTGCCGCCATCGGCCTGGGCAATCAGCCCCTTCATGCCCTGGCTGCGGGCGCCGGTGAAGCTGCCGGCCTCGTGGCCGAAGAGCTCGCTCTCGATCAGCGATTCCGGCATCGCGGCGCAGTTGATGGCCACGAAGGGCTGGTCGCGGCGCCGGCTCGAGTCGTGCAGGGCCCGGGCCATGCGCTCCTTGCCGGTGCCGGTCTCGCCCATCACCAGGATATTGATCGGCTCGTTGCGCAGCCGGGCGGCCCGGGTCAGGGTGTCACGCATGCTGGGGTCATCGTCGGCCAGGGCCTCCAGGGGGGCCAGGCTGCTGTCGCGGCTCGGCGTCGCGCCGCCGGTCGCGCGGCGTGGCGGCTCGATCAGGGTGGCGAAGTGAATCTCCCTGTGGCGGCGGGTATGGAAAGCCTGGACCCGATCGTCGCTATGTCGGGGAATGGCCATGACCTCGTCGACCCGGGCATCGAGCAGATCCTGGATATTCCAGGCCTTGAAGGGGCGGGCCTCGCCGCCCTCGGGCAGCGGCAACTCGTGGTGGCGCAGCAGCTTGCGTCCGGCGGTATTGGCCGCCACCAGGCTGCCGTCCTCCTCGAGGGCCAGCAGGTAGCGGCGATTGATCTGCACGAACTCCCGGGAGCGATCCAGGCAGACGATGGGGTGATCGCCATAGCGCTGCAGGAAGTAGGCATCCTCGATCATCTTGGCGGTGTATTTCACCAGTTGCAGGGCGAAGGTCTGGGAGTCCTTGGTGGCCGGCGACTGGTAGGCGGAGATATCGAGCACCGCCAACAGGCGGCCGTGGGGGTCGAAGATCGGCGCCGCCGTGCAGGTCAGGCGGATATGGTGAGCGCTGAAGTGATCGCTGTGGTGGCAGGTCAGCGCCGTGCGCTCCTGGATGCAGGTGCCCACCGCGCAGGTGCCGGCGTGGGCCTCGCTCCAGTCGGCGCCGAGAAAGAGGCCGGTGCGCTGGTGTTCGCGCTGGTCGGCTTTGGCGCCGAGGAACTGCACGGCGATCCCCCGGGCATCGGTGAGCAGCACCACATAGCCCAGCGGCGCCACCTGGCGATAGAGCTGCTCGACTCCGGCGCGGGCCACCTGCAGTAGGTCGTCGGCCTGGTCCTGATGCTCGCGCAGGGTGGCGCCGGGCACGTAGCGGGCCGGGCTGGGACGGGCCGGGTCGAGGCCGTAGCGGTCGATGCAGCGCCGCCAGGAGCGCTCGATAATGGCCGCGTCCCCCTGGCTGCCGGGGCGATGCAGGGACTCGAGAATGGTCTCGACATGCTGGCGTTGGCTCAGGCTGGCGGTCATGGCGTGCCTCTGGTCGTTGTTATGTCTTCAAGGTAAGGGGCGGTCCTCCGAGTCGAGATACGACCTTGGTCGAGCATCGTTACACCTGTAATGGGTGGCGCCGGGACAGCTGTCACACCCGTTCGCCCTGGCGTTACGCCTTGGGCGCCCCTTCAACTCATCACTCTTCCTGAATTTTTCATTTTCATCAAATAGTTAGCCCTCTTCTTGGCCAGGTTGGCACGAAAGCTGCCATGGCATGGGCGTGGCCGCCGGATCGGTGGACCTGCCAATAACAAGACGAGGAGTCACGCCATGACCGCTTCTCCCCGGGTGACGCTGAGCCGTCGCCGTTTCCTCTCCCTGACCGGGGCCCTGGCCGCCGGCGGCCTGGCGCTGGGCGCCACCGGCCTGTGGCCGCGCTGGGCCCTGGCCGAGCCCGCCCTGGCCCGCCGCCTGCTGCGCCTGGGCCGCGATATCTACCCCCACGAGTCGATCGAGGACCGCTATTACCTGGCGTCCCTCTCACCCTTGCTAGAGGAGCAACGCGACGCGGTCGCCACGGGGCTCGACGACCTCGATCGGCGCGCCCGGGCCGCCCATGGCAGCGATTATGCCGGGATCGAGGATGACGCCGAGCGTGAAGTCTTGCTGCAGGAGATTCAGCACACGCCGTTCTTTGCGCAGGTCAAGGGCAACCTCTTGATGGGGATCTACAACAACCCGGACCTGTGGCCCCTGTTCGGTTATGGAGGCTCCTCCTGGGAACAGGGCGGCTACCGCCACCGCGGCTTCGATGCCACGCCGGACTGGCTGTGATCGGGCACGGGTAACGATGCGATGCGAACAAGAGAAGGGCAAACGCTATGAGCAGGCAATTCGATCTGAATGACGACGGCCTCGTGGTGATCATCGGCTCCGGCGCCGGGGGCGGAACCCTCGCCAATGAACTGGCGCAAAAGGGCATCCGTTCGGTGGTACTCGAGGCCGGCAAGCGCTTCACCATGGAGGATATCGAAAACGACGAATGGGGGATGTTCAACAAGATCAGCTGGCTGGATCAGCGCAACCTGGTGGGGCCGTCGCGTCTGGCCGAGGACTTTCCCCATCTGCCGGCCTGGATCGTCAAGGGGGTCGGTGGTTCCACCATTCACTGGGCCGGCGTCGCCATGCGTTTTCAGGAACACGAGTTCAAGATGAAAACGCTCAACGGCGCCATCCCCGGTGCCAATGTGGAGGATTGGCCGCTGTCCCTGCAGGACCTCGAGCCCTATTACGCCCTGGCGGAACGAAAAATGGGGGTATGCGGCACCGAGGCGACCGGCATGCCTTTTCATGGCAAGAGCACCCACTATCAGGTCATCGAAGCGGGGGCCAATCGAATCGGCGCCCGCTGCGAGCAGGCGCACCTGGCGATCAATACGCGGCCATTCGACGGGCGGGCGCCCTGTCAGGTCACCGGCTTCTGCATGCAGGGCTGCCGCTTCGGTGCCAAGTGGTCGACCATGTATACGGAGATTCCCAAGGCCGAAGCTACCGGTAATGTGGAAGTCAGACCCAACTGCATGGCCCTGAGAATCGAGCATGACCGGGACGGCAAGGCGACCGGTGTGCTCTATGTCGATGCCGATGGGGTGGAGCAGTTCCAGAAGGCGCGTCTCGTCGCCGTGGCAGCCAATTCCATCGAGTCGCCGCGCCTCCTGCTCAACTCCGCCTCCAGCTTGTTCCCCGATGGTCTGGCCAACTCCTCGGGCCAGGTAGGCAAGAACTACATGACCCATGTCACCGGGGGCTCCTATGCGGAGTTCGATCATCCGGTGCATATGGAGCGCAGCACCGTGGTGCCTGGCATCGTCAAGGAGTGGGATGACAACGACCCCTCTCGCGGTCATGTCGGTGGCTATGAGCTGGAGGCCCTGCATCTGGGGCTGCCCTTCATGGCGGCGTTCCTGGACCCGGGGGCAGCCAATGGCTGGGGACGCCAGTTCGCCCGGTCCATGGAGAATTACAGCCGGATGGCGGGCTTCTGGATCTGCGGGGAAGACCTCGCCCTGGAGACCAACCGTATCACCCTGCATCCCACCGAGAGGGACCCGTACGGCTTGCCGGTGCCGGTGGTGCACAAGGCGGATCACGACAACGATACGCGCATGCGCAACCACGCCTATCGGATGTCCAAGGAGCTGTTTACGGCCATCGGTGCGCACCATGTGAATGACCTGCCGCCCTATCCGGCCAGCCACAATATGGGCACCAATCGCATGCATGCCAATGCCCGCGATGGCGTCGTCAATCAGTGGGGCCAGTCCCACGATATCGATAACTTGTTCATCTCCGACGGCAGCCAATTCACCAGCAGTGGCACGGAAAACCCGACCCTGACCATCGTTGCCTTGACGATTCGTCAAGCCGAATACATTGCCGAGCGCATGACGCGCGGCGAGCTCTAAGAGGAGTGATTTCCATGCAACCGACAGCCGAACAGCGGCGCTGGATGTACCGCCATATGGTGCTTAGCCGCTACCTCGAGGAGCGTATCGAAGCGCTCTATATGGAAGGCAAGACCCCGGTCTTCAACATGGCCAAGGGCCCCATTCCCGGGGAGATGCACCTCTCCAACGGCCAGGAGCCCTGTGCCGTGGGGGTCTGCGCCCATCTCACGGCGGACGATATCGTCACCGCCACCCACCGTCCCCACCATATCGCCGTGGCTAAGGGGGTCGACCTGGACGCCATGGTCGCCGAGATCTTCGGCAAGGCCACCGGGCTCGCCGGCGGTCGCGGCGGCCATATGCACCTCTTCGACGGCGCGGTGAACTTCTCCTGCTCGGGGATCATCGGCGAGGGCCTGGGCCCGGCGGTGGGGGCGGCGCTCTCGCGCCAGATGCAGGGCAAGCCCGGGGTGGCGGTGGCCTTTATCGGCGAAGGCGCGGCCAACCAGGGCGCCTTCCACGAGGCACTGAACCTGGCGGCGGTGTGGCAGCTGCCGGTGGTCTTCGTCATCGAGGACAACGCCTGGGGCATCTCGGTGGCCAAGCAGGCCTCCACCGCGGTGCCGCGCAATGCCACCCGCGCCGACGCCTATGGCATGCCCGGCCATCACGTGGCCGACAACGACGTGGAGGGCGTCTATGCCGCGGCGGGCGAGGCCATCGCTCGGGCTCGGGAGGGCCTGGGGCCGAGCCTGATCGAGATCGAGACGGTGCGCCTGGCCGGCCACTTCATGGGCGACGGCGAGGACTACCGACCCGAGGGCGAGAAGGCAGGGCTCACCGATCCCCTTCCTCGCTATCGCGCGGCCCTGCTCGCGGCCGGGGTGCTCGACGAGGCGGGGGATGCCGCCCTGGTGGCCGAGGCCCATGAGCGGGTCGAGGCGGCCATCCGCTTCGCCCAGCAGAGTGACTTCCTGCCGCCCGAGGCGGCGCTGGAAACCGTCTTCGTCTGAGGTGAGTGATCAATAACAACCAAGGAGATAGGCCATGAATACCATGCAGGCAGCGGTCTGGCACGGCCAGCGGGACGTGCGGCTGGAGCGCGTTGCGGTGCCCGAGGCGCCCTCCCCGGGTTGGGTCCAGGTACGGGTCAGCTGGTGCGGTATCTGTGGGTCGGACCTGCACGAGTACCTGGCCGGCCCGGTCTTTATCCCGACCGGCACGCCTCATCCCCTGACCGGGATCGAGGGGCAGTGCATTCTCGGTCATGAATTCTGTGGCGAGATCGTCGCCGTCGGCGCGAACGTTGAGGGGCTGAGCCCGGGGCAGCGGGTCGTGGCGGACGCCTGTCAGCACTGTGGCGAATGCGACTACTGCACCAGTGGGCAGTACAACCTCTGCGAACACCTGGCGTTTACCGGACTGATGAACGATGGCGCCTTCGCCGAGTTCGTCAATGTTCCGGCCAACCTGATCTACCCCTTGCCCGACCGTTTCCCGCTGGAGGCGGGAGCGCTGGTGGAGCCCCTGGCGGTGGGCATGCACGCGGTGCACCAGGCGCGGGGCATCGAAGGCCAGACGGTAGTAGTGCTCGGCGCCGGCACCATTGGCCTGTGCACCATCCTGTGTGCCAAGGCCGCCGGGGCCGCCCGTGTCCTGGTGCTGGAGATGTCGGCGGCCCGCAAGGCCAAGGCCCTGGAGGTGGGCGCCGACCGCATCATCGATCCCCAGGAGTGCGATCCCATCGAGGCGATCCGCGCCGAGACCGGTGGTTATGGCGCCCAGGTGGCCTTCGAGTGCATCGGCCACAAGCACACCGCCAAGCTGGCCATCGACAGCGTCCGCAAGGCGGGACGAGTGGTGATGGTGGGCATTTTCGAGGAGCCCAGCGAGTTCAACTTCTTCGACATCGTGGCCACCGAGAAGGAAGTGGTCGGTTCGCTGGCCTACCAGGGCGAGTTCGGCGAGGTGATCCGCCTGATCAGTGATGGCGTGATCGACGTCCAGCCCCTGATTACCGGGCGTATCGGTCTCGACGAGATCATCGATCGGGGCTTCGAGGAACTGGCCAATCACAAGGATCGTAACGTCAAGATCATCGTACGGCCCGGGCAGACGGGCCGCCAAGCGGGAGAACAGCAATGACTACTGCGACCAAGAGCGCCAGCCGCAAGCTGACCACCGCCCGGGCCATGGCCGAGGCCACCGCCCAGGAGATGCGCATCGATCCGCGGGTCTTCGTGATGGGCGAGGACGTGGGGCCCCTGGGCGGGGTCTTCGGCAATACCCGCGGCCTCTTCGATGAGTTTGGGGCGGAGCGGGTGCGCGATACGCCGATCTCCGAGACCGCCTTTATCGGCGCCGCCGTGGGGGCCGCCTCTGACGGCATGCGCCCCATCGTCGAGTTGATGTTCGTCGACTTCTTCGGCGTGTGCATGGACGCCATCTACAACCTGATGGCCAAGAATACCTACTTCTCCGGCGGCAAGGTCCCGGTGCCCATGGTGCTGATGACCTCCACCGGCGGTGGCTACTCGGATGCTGGCCAGCACTCCCAGTGCCTCTACGGCACCTTCGCCCACCTGCCGGGCATGAAGGTGGTGGTGCCGAGCAACGCTTTTGATGCCAAGGGGCTGATGACCGCGGCGATCCGCGACGACAACCCGGTGGTCTTCATGTACCACAAGGCGCTGCAGGGCATGGGCTGGCTGGGCACCGAGAAGGGGGCCACCGTGGCGGTACCGGAGGAGGCCTACACCGTGGAGATCGGCAAGGCCGCGGTGACCCGAGAGGGGCAAGATCTGACCCTGGTCAGCCTCGGCGCCGGCGTGCATCACTGCCTGCGCGCCGCCCAGGCCCTGGAGGAGGAGGGCTTCTCCGCCGAGGTGATCGACCTGCGCAGCCTGGTGCCGCTGGACCGAGACACGGTGCGCGAGTCGGTCGCCAAGACCGGGCGACTGATCGTGGTCGACGAGGATTACCACAGCTATGGCGTCAGCGGCGAGATCATCGCCAGCGTCGCCGAGCACCCGGGGTGTCGCCTGCGCGCCGCCCCCAAACGGGTGGCCTACCCGGATATTCCCATTCCCTTCGCGCCGACCATGGAGCAGTGGGCGCTGCCCAATGCCGACAAGATCGTCGCCGCTTTCCATCAAATGCTGACCGACAACTGAGGAGAGACCCCAATGACGACCGACATTACCGTACCCGCGGACCTCTGGGAGGGCGAGACCGAAGGCGTGATCACCGCCTGGCTGGTCAATGACGGGGCCGAGGTCGCCCAGGGTGACCTGGTCGCCGAGGTGATGGTGGAGAAGGCCCAGTACGAGATCGAGGCACCGGTCTCCGGGCGGCTCAGCATCACCAAGGAAGAGGACGAGGTGGTGAGCAAGGGGACCCTGATCGCTACCCTACAAGCCTGAGGAGGTTCGCCATGCGACTCGACACCCAGGAGACCGTCGCCCCCGAGGGGGCGGCGGCCGCCACGGCGCCGATCAAGCTGCGCGGCATGCGCGGCATGATCGCCGCGAAGATGCTGCAGAGCCTGCAGCAGTCGGCCCAGCTGACCCATCACGCCAGTGCCCGACTGGATGCCCTGCAGGAGCTGCGCGATCATTGCCGGGGGCGGGGGCTCGCCGTGCCCTCGCTGCAGGATCTGCTGCTGCGCCTAATCGTCCAGACCCTGGGCGATTTCCCGGCCCTCAATGCCACCCTGGAGGAGAACTGCATCACTCGGCATGCCGCGGTGCACCTGGGCCTGGCGATTCCGCTGCCCGATGACCTGCTGGTGGCCCCGGCGCTCTTCGATGCCCCGGTCCTGCGCCTGGGTGAGCTGCCCGAGGCGCGCCGGGCGCTTACCGAGCAGGCGCGCAATGGCCAGCTCGGCGTCAAGGCGCTCACCGGCGCGACCTTTACCGTCACCAACCTGGGGCGCTCCCGGGTGCACCACTTCACGCCGCTGCTCAACCTGCCCCAGGTGGCAATCCTCGGCATCGGTGGTGTGGAGTCCCGGGCCGTGCCAGACTCGGACGGCTGGCGCGCCGTGGAGGTGATCGGCCTATCGCTGACCTTCGATCATCGCGCCGTCAATGGGGCGCCGGCGGCGGCCTTCCTCGATGCCCTCTGCGCGCGTATCGAGGGGCTCGCCGCCGATGCCTTCGACCATGAACTCTGACGCGGAGCTCGACCATGACGCCTGCCTGTTCCCTGGAGCGCGACTCCCAGACCCTGCACCGTCCCAGTGTGGCGGAGGGCTTGGCCCTGGAGGAGGCGCTGCTGGAGTCGATCTGTCACGGTGAGGGCGACTTCGGCCTGGTGGCCTGGTCGCCCCAGGATCGTGCCCTGGTGATGCCGCGTCGCCACGAGCGTCTGGAGGGCTTTCCCGAGGCTCGGGCGGCGCTCGCGGCCCAGGGGTGGCCGATCCAGTTCCGCTCCACCGGCGGTACCCCGGTGCCGCAATGTCCGGCGGTGATCAACGTGGCCCTGGCGCTGCGCTGCCGGGTCACCGGCTCCGCCGCCCACCTGGAGTGGGGCTACCGGCGCCTGGGGATGCCCTGGTGCGACTGGCTGAGTGAGCTGGGCGTGACGGCCCCCAACCTCGGCGAGGCGCCGGGAGCCTACTGCGATGGGCGCTTCAATGTGCGCATCGGCGAGCGCAAACTGGTGGGCACCGCCCAGCGCTGGCGGCGGGTGCGGGGCTGTCGCGATATGGCGATGCTGGCCCATGGCGCCATGCAGGTGGGGGAGACCCCAGAGACCCTGGTCGGCGTGGTCAACGCCTTCCAGGCCGCCATCGGCGACCCGGAACGCTTCTCGCCGGCCAGCCATATCGCCCTCGGCCAGCTGCTGCCGGAGGCGCGGGTCGAAGCGGCCTTGCCCGGGCTGCTGGCGCGCCTAGCCGAGGACGCCTAGGAGGTGATGCGCCATGAGCGATTATACCGGCTATCTCCGGGACGTCTTCGTCGCCTTCGGGCCGATCACGGTACGGCGGATGTTCGGGGGCTACGGCCTCTACCACGATGGCCTGATGTTCGCCCTGGTGGCCGACGAGACCCTCTACCTGAAGGTGGATGCCCAGAGCCTGGGCGACTTCGAGGCGCAGGGGCTCGAGCCCTTCGTCTACGTCAAGGGCGGACGACCGGTGAGGATGTCCTATTATCAGGCCCCGGCGGCGATCTTCGAGGACGAGGCACTGGCCGCCGACTGGGCGCGGCGGGCCTTCGCGGCCGCCCTGCGTGCCAGGGCGGAAAAGTCATAGCCGAGAGATCAGGTGGGCGGTCGCCAGGACCTGGCCAGTTCGATGACGGCATCGATGGCGGCCCGGGCCTGGGGGCTGTTCTTCCAGCAACTGGAACCGACCAGTCCCGCGGCTCGGGTCACGATCTCGTCGGTACCCGCGGCGGCGAGGCGGGGCAGGGAGTCATAGCCCAGTTGCTCCAGCCGGGTGAGCACGGTCGGGCCGACGCCCCTCAGGGCCAGCAAGGCATCGCGTTCTTGAATGCCAAAGGGCATGGGACTTCCTCCGTGATAGTCTGAGATAGAGGCGCTACTCCTCCGGCGGCCCCTTGAGCTCGATGGTATTGCCTTCCGGGTCCTGTAGGTAGATCGAGGGGCCATACCCCTCGGCGCCGTAGCGTCGCCGGGTCTCGCCGGCCTCGATGCCGTGGGCGGCGAGGTGGCGGCGTATGGCCGTCTCGTCGAAGGGGGCCAGGCGCAGGCAGAAGTGATCCAGGTTGTGGCCGTCCCGCGCTTGTGACGCCCCGCCGTGGGGGGGCGGCCCGCCGCGGCGGCCCAGAGGGCCGTCTACGGGCACCAGGTCGATCAAGGCATCGCCGGCGCGCAGCTGGATCAGGCCGAGCTCGTCCTGGCGCTTCTCCAGCACGCAGCCCAGCACCTCGAGATAGAAGGTCAGCATGGCCTGCTCGTCACGGATGCGCAGCACCAGATGGTCGAGGCCGCGAATGGGCAGGCTCATGGCGCCTCCTGTCAGCGATCCGAGCGGTTATCCTCCAGAATATGTGTCAATCCGGCGCACGCCACCAGGGGGTCGTCACCATTGACCACCACCTGGGTATGCCCCAGCACATAGCCCTTGCCGGTGATGGTGTTCTCCACCACCTGGTGTTCACCTTCCCGATGGGTGCCGGTGAAGGTGCCGATAAAGCCGGTCTCGCGCAGCGAGACGGTTTCCAGGCGGTCACCGGGCCGGATGCGCCCCTCGTGGTGCATCAGCGCCAGGCGCGCCGAGGTGCCGGTGCCGGTGGTGCTGCGGCAGATCACCCCCGGGTGCACATAGGTGGCGGAGCGGGAGCGATAGAAGTCGTCGCCGACCCGCTCCACCGGGCCCATGAAGTGCAGGAAGGGCAGGGGCCCCACGTCGCCCAGGGTGTAGTGGGAGAAGCCCCGTTCGGCCTGGATCGCCTCGACGATCTTGTGGGCGCAGTCGGCAAGCGCGCGCTCCTCGTCGCGGCTCAGGTCGAAGCCCAGCTCGGCCGCCTCCACCAGGGCGTAGAAGCCGCCGCTATAGGCCACCGAGTAGGTAACGTCACCCACCTCCGGCACATGGATCGATGCCCGATGGGTGTCGATATAGCTGGGCAGCCCCTCGCAGGTGATCGCCTCCACCACGCCGTTCTCCACCCTGGCCTCGATGGAGACCAGGCCCGCCGGCGCCTCCAGCTTGAAGCGCTGGACGCCCTCGCGCTTGGGCAAGATACCGGCTTCCAGCACCGCCGTGGCGGTGCAGATGGTGTTGGAACCGGAGTAGATGGGGTAGCCCATCACCTCCATGATGATATAGCCCGCCGCCGCCTCCGGGTCGGTGGCCGGCACGATCAGGTCCACCGACATCTCGGGGATGCCGTAGGGCTCGAAGAGCAGTAGCTGGCGCAGGCCGTCGGCGTCGTCGCGCAGGTAGTGCATCTGCTCGCGCACCGTGGCGCCGGGCAGGGGCGTGATGCCGCCCAGCACGATGCGGCTGACGTCGCCGCCGGCGTGGGTGTCCATCATCTGGAAGGTCAGCGGGCGGCTCATGCGGAGGGCTCCTGGAGGGAGGACGTCAGGGCGAAGGGGGCACCATGCTCGTCCCATTGAGCGTCGGGGACGATCACGATCTTGCCGAGGAAGTTGCTACCACGATTGACGAAGTAGCGCTCGGCGGCGTGCAGCTCGGAGAGCGGGAAGGCGCCATGCAGCACCGGCTTGAGCCGGCCCTCGCGGATCCAGGCGATCAACTGTTCGGCCTCCTCGCGGGTGCCGTGGGAGACGCCGAAGAGCTGCACCTGGTAGAGGTAGATGCGCGTCCACATGATCTCGCTCACATTGCCGCCGCTGGCCCCGGCAATGGAGAGCCTCGGGTAGCTGGTGCGGGCCCGCATGTCCTGGATCATGGTGTCGATAAAGCGGTCGGTCATCTCGCCGCCCACCAGGTCCATCACCGCGTCGATGGGGGCGCCGCCGGTGGCCCGAAACACCCGCTCGACGAAGTTCTCCAGGTCGCCCCGGTCGATCACCGACTCGGCGCCCAGGGCCAGCAGCGCCTCGGCCTTCTCCGGCTGGCTCACCGCATAGGGAATCGCCCCGACGATGCGGCACAGCTGGATCAGCGCCGTGCCCACGCCGCCGCTGGCGCCGCTGACCAGCACCCGCTCGCCGGCGGCGACCTTCGCCGAGGTCATCATATGGTAGGCGGTCTGGTAGGAGCACATGCCCATGGCGGCGAGTTCCGCATCACGCAGCTCCGGGTTGGGCACATGATGGAACTGGTCCGCGGGCAGGGCCACGTACTCGGCATAGCCGCCGTCGGCACCGTGACCGTAGTAGTCCGGGGTCAGGTTGATATCGCGCCGGGCATCGGCATAGAGGTTGAAGTCGAGTAGGCCGCGCTCGCCGATCCGCCCAGCGTCGACGCCGTCGCCCACGGCCACCACGCACCCGGCGATATCGGCGCCCTGGATGCGCGGGAAGGTCAGGGTCGGCTCGCCGCCCATGGCGAAAGAGGTGACGTCGCCCTGCTCCTTGGTGGGGTAGAGTCCCTCGCGGGCCTTGCGGTCGGTGTTGTTCTTGGCGGTGGCGGTGACCCGCACCAGCACCTCGCCCGGTCCCGGCGTGGGCACGGGAAGGTCGTCGCGATAGACCAGTTTGTCCACGTCGCCATGGCCGGTGAGCACCATGGCGGCCATGGTGGCGGGAATCGCCTCGGGGGAGGGGGTGTCGTGCATCGGCGTGCTTCCTGAGTTGGGTGAATACCCTGCTGACGATAGCAGAGCGGCTCGGGCGCACCGATGGGGATTTTTTCGGTTTGCGGGGCGGATTCGCCGGGAATTTTTTGTTCGCCGCCGGGGCCGCTCAGCGGCCGGAGACTCCCAGCAGCAGGTGGTCCTCGATGGGCACGAAGCGGCTCGCCGACTGGATCAGCGCCTGGGCGGTAAAGCGTGGCACCCCATACACCTCCACGGTCTTGCCGCGGGCCTGGCGCAGGTGGTCCACCAGCAGGGCGAAGTCGCCATCCCCGGAGGCCAGGATCACCACCTCGGCCGCCTCGGCATGAAGCATCGCATCCAGGGTGATGCCCACGTCCCAGTCGCCCTTGGCCGAGCCGTCGGCGCGCTGGATAAATGGCTTCAGGCGCACCTCGAAGCCGATGCCGCGGAGGATGTTCTGAAACTGGCGCTGCTTCTCGTCGCCCCGGTCGATGGCGTAGGCGATGGCCCGGGTCACGCGGCGTCCCCGGGTGGCCTGGGCCCAGAAGGCGTTGTAGTCGAAGTGACGCCCATAGGCCTGGCGGGTGGTGTAGTAGATATTCTGCACATCGACCAGCAGCAGGACGGGGGTCATGGGGTGTCCCAGTGGGTGGCGGGGTGGTGCCGCCACGGCGGCGCCTCGGTGACCAGGGTGCCTCTTCGACAGGCGATTGACCAGTCCCGAGGGTGAGGAAGGCGCCGCCGAATGCGGCGGCGCGGCCGATGACCCAGGGATCAGTGGCGTGGATCCCAGAGGCGGCTCGGCATCTCGGCTTCATAGCCCATGCCATGGGGAACGCTGACCAGCTCGAGCTGCATGCCCCAGGGAGCCATGAAGTAGACCCAGGTCAGGCCTTCCATGGGGCCCTCGGTGAAGGTCTTGGGCCGTCCGAGGACCTCGACTTCCTGCGCCTCCAGGTAGGCGACGGCACTCTCCATGTCATCCACATAGAAGGCGATATGGTGGCCCCCGATATCGCTGTTGCGGGGTTGCTCGAGGCGCTGATCCGGGGCCGTGTACTCGAAGATCTCCAGGTTGGTGCCATTGCCACAGCGCACCAGGTGCGCCGCCGGAATGGTCGCCTGGGGATGGACATCCAGGTTTTCGCTCATCCAGTCGTCATCGAAGGGGCCGAAGGGGCCGATGGTGAAGAAGGCCTCGCAGCCGATGACATCGACGAAGAACTCCACCGCGGCCTGGCGGTCGGGCACGGTAAAGCCGAAGTGCTGGGTACCGCGCATGCCGGGGAGGTCGGCGAAGGTCAGCTGGCTGGCCAGCAGTAGCGATAGGGTGGTGCACTTGAGGGGCAGCTTGCAGGACATGGCATGACTCCTTGTTGTGAATTATCGCGTTGCCACTGGATGTCCACGATTGGCGCATCCGGGAGGAGAGGAGCAAGCGGCATGCCAGCCGGGTAGGGAACTCGAAGGGATTGAATAATTTATTTATTTACAATGAGTTATAATAAGCGTCCCGAGGCGCCGAGGGGCCGGGCCGTGACAGCTGTGATGTAACAGCTGTCAC
>NZ_BJUK01000042.1 GCF_007989625.1 Bisbaumannia pacifica | reverse complement strand
CCCCGGCGCGCCACCTGCCTTCGGCGATGCTTTGCCCTAGAATGGGCGCCAGACTCGAGGGAGGAAGCCCATGTTTTCCGGCTGGCTGCTGATCGCCGTTTCACTCGCCTATATCGCCGTGCTCTTCGCCATCGCCTGGCGCGGCGACCGCCGCGCCAAGCGCCAGGGCCCCAGCCGGCGGCGACCGGTGATCTACAGCCTGGCCCTGGCCATCTACTGCACCTCCTGGACCTTCTATGGCGCCGTGGGCGAGGCAGCCACCTCCGGCTGGTCCTTCGCCAGCATCTTCGTCGGGCCCATCCTCACCTTCCTGCTGTTCTGGCCGGTGCTGGCCAAGATGATCCGCGTCGCCAAGCACCAGAACGTCACCTCCATCGCCGATTTCATCGCCTCCCGCTACGGCAAGACCCAGTCCCTGGCGGCCTTCGCCAGCCTGGTGGCGCTGATCGGCACCCTGCCCTATATCGCCCTGCAACTGAAGGCGGTCTCGGCCTCCTTCCAGGTGCTCACCGAGGCCTCGGACCTGACCCGGGCGCCGCTGTTCGCCGATACCGGCTTCTATGTGGCGGTGGTGATGGCACTCTTCGCCATCCTCTTCGGCACCCGCCATACCGATGCCACCGAGCACCACGAGGGGCTGATACAGGCCATCGCCTTCGAGTCGCTGGTCAAGCTGGGTGCCTTCCTGGTGCTCGGCGCCTATGTGACCTGGGGCATGTTCGATGGCCTGGGCAGCCTGTTGGCCCAGGCCGATGCCCAACTGGAGCTGCAGCGCCAGCTGGCGGAGCAGGACTTCGGGCGCAGCTTCTGGGCTCAGACCCTGCTGGCGATGCTGGCGATCTTCTGCCTGCCACGACAATTCCATGTGGCGGTGGTGGAGAACACCCATCGCGACGATGCCGCCAAGGCGCGCTGGCTCTTCCCCCTCTATCTGGTCGCCATCGGCTTCTTCGTGCTGCCCCTGGCCGCGGCGGGGCTGACCCTGTTCGGCGAGACCCCCGCGGTACGCCCGGACAGCTATGTGCTGGCGCTGCCCATGGCCGCGGACAGCGCCTGGCTGACCCTGCTGACCTTTATCGGCGGTTTCTCGGCGGCCACCGGCATGGTGATCGTCGCCGCGGTGGCGGTCTCCATCATGATCTCCAACGAGATCGTCATCCCGGCGCTGTTCCGGCTGCGCTGGTTCGATACCAAGGCCCGGGACTACGGTCGCCTGGTGCTGCGCGCCCGGCGCCTGACCATCCTGGTGATCCTGGCCCTGGCCTACGGCTTCTATCAGCTGATCGGCGAATTCAGCTCCCTGGCCTCCACCGGCATGCTGTCGTTCGCCGCCGCCGCCCAGTTCGCCCCGGCCCTGCTAGGGGGCCTCTACTGGAAGCGCGGCAACCGCCTAGGCGTCATCGTCGGCATGAATATCGGCTTCGCGGTCTGGGCCTATACCCTGTTGATGCCGGCACTGATCACCGCCGGGGTGCTGCCCCAGGCCTGGCTCGCCGGCGGCCCCCTGGGGGTGGCCTGGCTGGCGCCCACCCAGCTGTTCGGCCTCAATATCGGCGACAGCTTCACCCATGGGGTGATGCTGTCGCTGGGGCTCAATCTGTTCTGCTATATCTTCGTTTCCCAGATGACCCCCCAGCGGGTGGTCGAGCGCATCCAGGCCTCGCTGTTCGTCGATAGCGTCGAGACCCGCCAGACCTCGGTGAATCGCCCCTGGACCGGGGCCACCACGGTGGGCGACCTCAAGGTACTGTGCGAGCGCTTCCTCGGCGCCAATCAGGTGCATCGTGCCTTCGAGGACTACGCCAGGCGCAACGGCACCGCCCTGGACGACGGCGCCCGGGCCTCCATCGACGTCATCCAGTTCACCGAACGCTTCCTGGCCTCGGTGCTAGGCGCCTCCTCGGCGCGAATCGTCGTCAACTCGGCGCTGCAGGGCCGCGGCATCGGCATCTCCGACGTGATCTCGATCGTCGACGAGGCCTCCCAGGTGCTGGAGTTCAACCGCGCCCTGCTCCAGGCCACCATCGAGAACATCAACCAGGGCATCAGCGTGGTGGATCAGAACCTGCGCCTGGTGGTATGGAACCAGCGCTACCTGGAGCTGTTCCGCTTCCCGGATCACCTGATCCGGGTCGGCGCCCCGATGGACAAGATCTTCCGCTACAACGCCCACAACGGCGAGTACGGCCCCGGCGACCCGGAAGAGCACGTGGAGCTGCTGCTGGACAATATTCGCCAGGGCCAGCCCCACCGCTATGTGCGCTACCGTCAGGATGGCAGCGTGCTGGAGGTGCAGGGCACGCCCATGCCCGGCGGCGGCTTCGTCTATACCTATCAGGACATCACCCAGCAGAAGCGCACCGAGGAGGCGCTGATCCGCTCGGAGAGCAATATCCGCATCTATACGGATAACGTGCCGGCGCTGATCGCCTATTTCGACAAGGAGTGCCGCTACCTCTTCACCAACCGCGCCTACGAGCAAGCCTTCGACGTGGATCGCAATGCGGTGATCGGTAAGCGCCTGGGCGAGGTGATGCCGCCCCAGGTCAGCCGCGAGCGACGCCCCTGGATCGAGCGCACCCTGGCCGGCGAGCGGGTCAGCTTCGAGATCTCCCTGGACGATGGCGAGGGCGGGACCCGCTATATGCTGGTCACCTATACGCCGCACTTCGGCGATAGCGGCGCCATTCTCGGCTTCTTCGCCCTCTATCAGGACATCACCGAACGGCGCCTGGCGGAGATCGCCCTCAAGGAGACCAACGAGACCCTGGAGGAGCGGGTCCGCGAGCGTACCCAGGCGCTCTCCGAGGCCAACGCGGCGCTGCGCCAGGAGAACCGCGTGCGCGCCGAGGCGGAGCAGGCCCTGCGTCAGGCCAAGCAGGTGGCCGAGGATGCCAACGCCTCCAAGACCCGCTTCCTGGCCGCCGCCAGCCATGACCTGCTGCAGCCCCTCAATGCCGCCCGGCTATTCACCTCGGCGCTCTCCCAGCAGGTGGACGCCGAGGACCTCAAGCGCACCATCGGCCATATCGACAACTCGCTGCAGGCCGCCGAAGAACTGTTGGGCACGCTGCTGGATATCTCCAAGCTGGATGCCGGCGCCCTGACGCCGCGGCGCAGCCACTTCGCCCTGGCCGAGATCATTCGCCCGCTGCGCGCCGAGTTCGAGGTGATGGCGGAGGATCGCGGCCTCGACCTGGTGGTGGTGCCGACCCGGGCCTGGGTCGACAGCGACGCCCAGATGCTGCGCCGCATCGTGCAGAACTTCCTGTCGAATGCCATTCGCTACACCCAGCAGGGCCGGGTACTGCTGGGCTGCCGGCGCCAGGGCGAGCGCCTGAGCATCGAGGTCTGGGACTCGGGCCCGGGGATCCCCGAATCCAAGCAGGCCGAGATCTTCCAGGAGTTCCGGCGCCTCGATCAGGCCTCCCGCCACAAGGAGAGCGAGAAGGGACTGGGGCTGGGGCTGTCCATCGCCGACCGCATGAGCCGGGTGCTGGATCACCCCATCAAGGTGCGCTCCTGGGAGGGGGTGGGCACCGTCTTCTCGGTCAGCGTGCCGGTGGTCGGCGCCGGGGCCGAGCGCTCCGAGGAGGAGGTGCCCCCCCCCAAGCGCGCCGGCAGCAAGCTGGCCGGTACCCGCATCCTGTGCATCGATAACGAGACGCTGATCCTGGAGGGCATGAAGGCGATGCTCTCCGGCTGGGGCTGCGAGGTGTTCACCGCCACCTCCATCGGCGGCGCCAAGTCGATCCTGCGCCACCTGGATGGCGACCCGGATGCGATACTGGCCGACTATCACCTGGACAACGAGGTCACCGGCCTGATGGCCCTGGAGGCCCTGGCCGAGCGCCTGCAGGGCGCGGTGCCCGGGATCGTGATCACCGCCGACCGCACCGAGGAGGTCGCCGAGACCATCAAGCGCGCCGGCTACCAACTGCTGCACAAGCCGGTGCGTCCCGCCGCCCTGCGCGCCCTGCTGACTCGTACCCTACAGGCCAGCCGCGCGGCGCAGTGATCCAGCCCACACGCTGGTAAGGCGTACGCCCATCATGCAAAAACCCACCGTCTGGTGGGTTTTTGCATTTCCCTGGAGCTTACTCCTTGGCGCTTGTCGCTCGGCGCTAGGATTCGACCTTAGGCGGCTCCACCTCGAGTTTCTGGGCGGCGATCACCGCCTGGGTGCGGGAGTGCACGCCGAGCTTGCGCAGGATGGCGGTCACATGCGCCTTGATGGTGGCCTCGGAGACATTGAGCTCGTAGGCGATCTGCTTGTTGAGCAGGCCCTCGGTCAGCATATTGAGCACCCGGAACTGCTGGGGCGTCAGGGAGGCGATGGCCTCGGCGAACTTGGCCTCCTCCTCGTCGGACTCGCCCAGGGTCTCCGCCAGCTCCGGCGGCAGCCACACCTCCCCTTCGAGAATCTCGCCCACCGCCTCGGCGATGGCCTGCAGGGAGGAGGACTTGGGAATAAAACCGGAGGCACCGTAGTCGATGGCGCGTCGCACCACATGGGGCTCGTCGCTACCGGAGACCACCGCCACCGGGATATCCGGCGACTGGCCACGCAACTGAATCAGGCCGGAAAAGCCGTGGGCTCCCGGCATATGCAGGTCGAGGAGGATCAGGTCCGCATCCGGATGACGGGTCACCACCTCGGTGGTGGCTTCCATGGTATCGGCTTCGACGATCTCGGCCTGGGGCGCCAGTTGTCGCAGTGCCTGTGTCAGGGCGGCACGAAACAGCGGATGGTCATCGGCGACGATGAATTTCTGGGCAAAGGCCATTGAATCTCCTCCGGATCTTGGGCCGGCCGTAGCGGCGGGGCGCTTTCGCCAAGGCTGACTGGCATGTTACCCCAAGGCGCCGGTGATTCCCAAACCCACGCCTTCCACGCCACGCCAGTACCGCTGCCGGCACAAAAACACCGGCCGCCTGGGCCGGTGTCGATAATCGATCACCCCGGGCGGGCCCGGGGCGTCGTGACTTACCGATTGGCGCGGTGCTCGATCAGCTCGTCCACCACCGAGGGGTCGGCCAGGGTGCTGGTATCGCCCAACCCATCGCACTCGTTGGCGGCGATCTTGCGCAGGATACGCCGCATGATCTTGCCGGAGCGGGTCTTGGGCAGGCCCGGCGCCCACTGGATCACGTCCGGGGTGGCGATGGGCCCGATGTCCTTGCGCACCCACTGGGCCAGTTCCTTCTTGAGCTCGTCGGTGGCCTCCACGCCATCGGCCAGGGTCACGTAGATATAGATGCCCTGCCCCTTGATATCGTGGGGGAAGCCGACCACCGCGGCCTCGGCCACCGCCTCATGGGCGACCAGGGAGGACTCGATCTCGGCGGTGCCCATGCGGTGCCCGGAGACGTTGAGCACGTCATCGACCCGGCCGGTGATCCAGTAGTAGCCGTCCTCGTCGCGACGACAACCGTCACCGGTGAAGTAGTAGCCCTGGTAGGTGGAGAAGTAGGTCTGCACGAAGCGCTCGTGATCGCCCCAGATGGAGCGCGCCTGGCCGGGCCAGGAATCGGCGATCGCCAGGTTGCCATCCACGGCGCCGTCGAGCACCCGGCCTTCGTTATCGAGCAGCACCGGCTGCACGCCGAAGAAGGGACGCGTCGCCGAGCCCGGCTTGAGGTCGATGGCGCCGGGCAGCGGGGCGATCATGATGCCGCCGGTCTCGGTCTGCCACCAGGTATCGACGATCGGGCAGCGGGAGTTGCCGATCACCCGGTAGAACCACTCCCAGGCCTCGGGATTGATGGGCTCGCCCACCGAGCCCAGCAGGCGCAGGCTATCGCGCTTGCTGGAGTCCATGACGTTATCGCCATGGGCCATCAGGGCGCGCACCGCGGTGGGGGCGGTATAGAGGATATTGACCTTGTGCTTGTCGACGATCTCGCCCATGCGGCCATGGGTCGGATAGCTGGGCACCCCCTCGAACATCAGGGTGATGGCGCCATTGGCCAGGGGCCCGTAGACGATATAGCTATGGCCGGTGACCCAGCCCACGTCGGCGGTACACCAGTAGACCTCGCCGTCCTGATAGTCGAAGACGTACTGGTGGGTCAGGCTGGCATAGGTGAGGTAGCCACCGGTGGTGTGCTTGAGACCCTTGGGCGCCCCGGTGGAGCCGGAGGTGTAGAGGATGAACAGCGGATCCTCGGCATTCATCTCCTCGGCGGCGCACTCGGTGGACTGATCGTCCACGGCCTCGTGGAACCAGACGTCGCGCCCCTCGTGCCAGTCGATATCGCCGCCGGTGCGCTTGACCACCAGGACCTTTTCGCACACCTCGGCGCCCTGGCGGGTCAGGGCCGCGTCGACGTTGTCCTTCAGAGGGACCTGCTTGCCGCCGCGCACCGACTCGTCGGCGGTGATCACCAGCTTGGAATTGGCGCCGATCACCCGCTGGGCCAGGGCGTCTGGAGAGAAGCCGCCGAACACCACGGAGTGAACCGCGCCGATACGCGCACAGGCCAGCATGGCCATGGCCGCCTCGGGAATCATCGGCATATAGAGGGTGACCACGTCGCCCTTGCCGACGCCCAGCGCCTTGAGGGCATTGGCCAGCTGGTTGGTGCGCTCATAGACCTCGCGATAGGTCAGGGTCTTGGCGTCGTTGGGGTCATCGCCTTCCCAGATGATGGCGGGCTGGTCGCCGCGGGTCTCCAGGTGGCGGTCGAGACAGTTGACGCTGGCGTTGAGGGTGCCGTCCTCGAACCAGCGAATGTCCACGTTATGGGGGTCGAAGGAGGTGTGCTTGATCCTGGTCGGCGACTTGAACCAGTCGAGGCGTTTGGCCTGTTCCGCCCAGAAGCCCTCGGGGTCGTCCACCGACTGCTGGTACATGGCCAGGTATTTTTCGTTGTCGGCCCAGGCGTTGGCGGCGATTTCCTCGCGCACCGGATAGACATGCTGCTCGGTCATGGTATTACCCCTATCCCGGAGAGTGATCCGAATTCATTCCGCCGGCCGCTGTTGTTATCGAATCTGGCCGACCCTGAAAGACAGGCCCAGCATATACCGCCCCGCGCCGGGCCGCCCTTTAGACATTGGTAGCAACAATTTCTTTTTAAATAACAATAGCTTATTTTTGATTTCCCGCCACCTCTCCGGGCGCATAGACCAAGGTCTGAGCGCAATGTCGACAACGATAACGCTGGCCGCCCCGCGCCAGGGCATGGCGTCGCGCGGAGAAGCCATGCTCGCGACAGGCGCAACGATAGACGAAGGGCATGGGACTGGCTCGGCCCACATCGAAGCGGTGCGTGGTGCGCGGTTCCAGCCCGAACAGATCGCGCATCACCTGGCGCCATTCGCGACCATGGGGGCGCAGTCGCGGTCCCTCGTCGAGGTGCCAGACCAGCCAATGGGCCATCTCGTGGGGCACCACTTCGGCCAGGAAGGGGTGGCGATTCTCGTCCAGCAAGACGGGATTGAAGCGCAGGCCGCCGCGTCCGAAGTGGGCCTGGCCGGCGCTCTTGCCGCGCAGGTCGCACCAGACCCGGGGACGGGGCAAGTGCGGATGGACCTCTCGGCAGAGTCGCCAGGCCGCCTCCACCTGGCGATGCAGGCAGGCCTCGAGCTCGCCGGCATCCAGGGCGGCGAGCGATTCGGCGGGGGGCGTGAGCAGCGCGGGTGTCGGCATGGATGCTAGAATGCCGAGCCAGACCAACGGCGTCCAGCGCGCCTGGCCGATTGCCCGGCCCCCAGCGACTTTCCCAAGCGAGAGCCCCATGTCCGAGACTCCCCTGCCCCAGCCCCTGCTCGACGACGATGCCCTGGACTACCTGGATGATTTCTTCGACTCGGAGCGGGTCGGGCCCGATGCCCTGGACCTGATCGGCACCCATGGCTACCTGGTGGCCCTGGCGGTGGCCCCCCGCGAGGTGCCCGCCGCCACCTGGGTCGCCGAACTCTTCCAGGGCGAGCCTGACTTCGCCGATGACGCCGAGCGCGAGCGGGTCCTGGCCCTGCTGGAGCAGCTGCGCCATAACGCCATCGAGGCCCTGGAGCAGGGCCTGCTGCCGGAGCTGCTGTTCGAGCTGACCCTGGATGGCATTGCCCCGGAGGAGACCCCCATCGGCGACTGGTGCGCCGGCTTCATGGAGGCGGTGTTCCTCGACGAGGCGGCCTGGTTCGAGGGCGACGAGGAGAGCGCCGCGGCCCTGCTGCTGCCCTTTATGGCCCTGTCGGGGCTGTTCGACGACGAACCCGACATGGCCGAGCTGGCCGGTAGCCCCAGTCAGTTGGAGGAACTGGTGGCCCAGCTGCCGGAGCTGGTGCTGGACCTCTATCTGCTCTATCGGGTGCCGCCGGAGAAGCCCAAGCCCAGCCCCCAGCGCAAGCGCCCCGCCGGCGCCAAGGGCGGCAAGAGCCAGGGCAAGGACAGCCGTAAGCGGTAAGCCAAGCCACCGGGCAGGGCGGCTCGCTCACCTCCGGGCCGAACTCCCGACGCTACGCTAGCCGGCTGACGCGCACGGGCCGGACCGAGGTCCCTCTCGCCGGCCCAAAATCGACATCCCTGTCGATTTGCGCTACCCGGCTCGCTGCGCGTCGGCGGCCCGGCGAAATCGCTCGCCCGCCTTGCCCGATGGCGATGCCCTGCTCCGGACGAAGCCCGTCGACACTGGGCTAGCGCAGCCGAGTCAGCCAGCCATCCAGGGTGCCGAATAGCCACTCCTTGAGGCGTTGCCAGCGGGGTCGTCGCGCCCAGGCGCCGGCGTAAATTTCATGGCTGGCGACGAAGTTGCGCTCGAACAGCGCCGCCACCTCTCGGGCGAAGCGCGGATCATCGATCTCCTGATTGGCCTCCAGGTTCCAGTGCAGGCTCCAATGATCGAAGTTGCAGGAACCGATGGAGCTCCAGTCGTCCACCAGGCAGAACTTGGCATGGATAAAGGAGGGCTGGAACTCGAAGATACGAATGCCCGCCCGCAGCAGGCGACCATAGAAGCGCTGGCCGGCATAGCGTACCCCAGGGTGATCGTGGGCCTCGCCGGGCAGCAGCAGGCGCACATCCACGCCGCGCCGGGCGGCCATGGCCAGGCGGATCCGCAACCCCAGGGTAGGCACGAAATAGGGGGTGCAGATCCACAGCCGCCGGCGCGCCTGCCGCACCCGCCGATGCAGGGAACGACGAATCGCCTGGTAACGATAGCCCTGGCCCCAGACCACCCGGCCACGCATGCCCTGGTAACCGTCATCGTCCGCCAGGGCCAGGCGCAGGCCACGCACCAGAGACGCCTCCCCCGCGCCCCGGGTCAGGGAGGAATCCCAGAGCCGTGAGAAGAGTCGCACCCAGTCCGCCACCACCGGCCCCTCGATACGCACCGCCACCTCGTACCAGGCCCGCAGGAAGTCATCCACGGCGCCGAAGCCGCCGGTGAAGGCGACGCGGCCGTCCACCACCACCAGCTTGCGGTGGTCCCGGGTCAGATTGCGCGCCAGCGGCAGGTGGAAGCCCAGGGGGTTGAAGAAGCGCAGCGCCACACCGAGCTCGGCGAGGCGTCGCCGGTCGGCCTCGTTCAGCCCCATGGCGCCATAGCCATCGAGCATCAACAGCACCCGCACGCCGCGTCCCGCGGCACGCCCCAGGGCCTCGATCACCGCGTCGCCGAGGCGACCCGACTCCATCAGATAGAGCTCCACCAGCACCCAAGACTCGGCCGCCTCCAGGGCCTCCAGCATGGCCGGCAGGAACTGGCTCGCCTCCGGGAGCAGGGTAAAGCGATTGCCCTCCCGCCAGACTCCCCGCATCTGCCTCTCCTTTCGCCGATCCGCCTGCGTATAATAGTGCGGCACCCCCGAACTCGAAGGCAATGGAATGGCCTGGCGTCCCTTTCACGCTGTATTGCGCCGTCTTCTCGACGCCTGGGTCGAGCTCCGTCACTGCGACCCGGCGCCCGAGACCCTGGCCCTCGACCCCGAGCGCCCCGTCCGCTATGTACTGCCGCACCGGGCGCTGAGTGATCGCCTGCTGCTGGAGAACCTGTGCCGCCGGCATGGCCTGCCCCTCGATGCACCTCCCGGCACCTCGGCCATCCTGAGCCTGCCGGAAGCGCGCCGCCGACGGTGGCGCCGCCACTCGTCCTCGCCCCTAACGGCCCTGACGGAAGACCTGGCAGCCGCCGATCCCCAACTGGTGCCGGTGAGCATCTTCTGGGGCCGCGCGCCCGACAAACGCTTCGGCCTGTGGAAACTGCTGGCGGCGGACAGCTGGGCCCTGACCGGGCGCCTCAGGCGCCTGCTGTCGGTAGTGGTCAACGGCCGCAGCGTGGAGGTGGTCTTCGGCGCCCCCCTGCGCCTCGGCGAGTTGCACGACCCGGCTCGCCCCGAGCTGACCTCCCGCAAGGCCGGGCGGCTGCTGCGGGTCCACTTTCGCCGCGTGCGTACCCGGGTGCTGGGGCCCGACCTCTCCCACCGCCGCACCCTGATCGATAGCGTGGTGGCCAGCCCCGAGGTGCGCCGCGCCATCGAGGAGGCGGCCGCGGCCCAGGAGCGCTCCCGCACCCGGCTGACTCGGCGCGCCCAGCGCTATGGTCGCGAGATCGCCTCCAATATGTCCTACCCGGTGCTGCGCTTCTTCGATCAGTTGCTCAAGCGCCTCTGGACGCGGCTCTACGATGGCGTCGAAGTCACCGGCATGGCGACGGTCAAGGCCCTGGCCGGCGATCACACCCTGGTCTATGTGCCCTGCCACCGCAGCCATATCGACTACCTACTGCTCTCCTACGTGCTCTACCGCCAGGGGCTGATGCCGCCCCATATCGCCGCCGGCCGCAACCTCGACATGCCGATCGTCGGCCCCCTGCTACGCCGCGGCGGCGCCTTCTTCATGCGCCGCAGCTTCCGCGACAACCGCCTCTATGCGGCGGTCTTCGACGCCTACCTGCATCGCCTGCTGGCCCGGGGGCACGCCCTGGAGTACTTCATCGAAGGCGGACGCTCACGCAGCGGCCGCCAGCTCGCGCCACGGCATGGCATGCTGGCCATGACCCTGCGCTCCCAGGCACGGCTGATCCAGGAGCAGCGACGCCCCCGGCCATTGGCCTTCGTGCCGGTCTATATCGGCTACGAGCGGGTAATGGAGAATGCCAGCTACCGTCGCGAACTGGCCGGGGAAAAGAAGCGCAAGGAGTCGCCGCTGGCCCTGCTGCGTACCCTGAAACGCCTGCGGGAGCCCTTCGGCCGGGTGACGGTGGCCTGCGGCGAGCCGCTGATCCTGGACCACTGGCTCGATGCCCAATGCCCCGAGTGGCGCCAGGCCATCCCCCAGGGGCGGCCGACCTGGCTGGGGCAAACCTTGCCGGCCCTGGGACAGGCACTCTCCCGACGCATCAATGCCGCCGCCCGCCTCAATGCCAGCAACCTGGTGGCCCTGGCCATGCTGGCCACCCCTCAGCGGGTCATCGAGACGCCCCGGCTGGAGCATCAGCTGCGCCTGCTGGCCCGCCTCGGTCGGGCGCGCCCCGGCGAGTCCCTGGCGCCCCCCGAGGGCACTCCCGGCGACTGGATCGATCACGCCGAGCGGCTGGGCCTGATCCGCCGCCGCCCCCAGGCCCTCGGCGAGCTGGTGGTGGCCGACGCCGACCAGGCCGCCCAGCTGGGCTGGTATCGCAACAATGTGCTGCACGGCTTCGCCCTGCCGGGCCTGGTGGCCTTCGCCTTCCGCAATACCCCACGCCATGACGCCGCCGGCCTCGCACAGCGACTCAGTCCGATCTGGCCGCTGCTAGTGCGCGAGCTGGCCATCACGGCCCCCGAGGACCTGACGGCGGCGATCACCGAGCAACTGGGCCAGCTGACGGCGTTGGGGCTACTGGAGACGGTGGACGCTGGCTGGCAACGCCCCCGGGCACTTCCCGACCAGGCCGCCCTGGATCAGCTCGGCGCCCTGGTGGAGCCCTTCCTGGCCCGGGGCTTCCTGCTGCTCACGGTACTGCTGCGCCAGCCCAGCGGCCGGGCCACCGCGGAGGCCCTGGCCGACCAGGGGCGCCAGCTCGCCGAGCGCCTGGCGCTGCTCTCCGGCCTGCCGGCCCCGGAATTCTTCGATGCCAGCCTCTTCGCCGCCCTGTTGGAGGGGCTGGAGGCGGAAGGCTGGGTATGGCGGGATAACGACCGGGTGCACTATGGCGCCACCCTGCAGGAGGCCGCCCGGCACGCCCAGGAGCTCTTCGACCCGGCCCTGCGCCAGCGGCTGATGCTGCTGGCCGAGGTCGGCGAGGATAACGATGGGCCAGAAGCGAGTTAACGAATCAGGGCTTTAGGGCCCGATGGACATACAGATCATAGCGGCTGGTCTTGCCCTCCAGCATATGCTGGGGGGCCGGGCCGGCGATGGGCGGCGCCTTGCGTGGCCGCTTCACCACCACCCGGTGGGTGGCCATCTCCAGGGCCGCCTCCAGCAGTCGCGGCGCGTCGGCGTCGTCACCGGCGAGCTCGCGGAACAGCCGCATCTCCTTCTTGACCAGCGCCGACTTGTCGCGATGGGGAAACATCGGGTCCAGGTGAATCACCTGGGGCGGGAAATCCGTGGCCGCCAGAGTGGCGGCCAGCTCGCGGCCGGCATCGGCCCAGGCCAGGCGCATCCGCGCGACGATCTCGCCCACCTCCGGGTCGCCGGCGGCCCGGGCCAGGCCGTCCTCGAGCAGGGCGGCGATGGCCGCCACCCGCTCGACCAGCAACACCGAGGCCCCCAGGCTCGCCAGCACGAAGGCGTCGCGGCCGAGTCCCGCGGTGGCGTCGACGATATGCGGGGTCACCCCCTTGCCGAGGCCACAGGCCTTGGCCACCAGCTGGCCGCGGCCGCCGCCGAACTGGCGACGGTGGGCGACCTTGCCGGCCAGGAAGTCCACCGCCAGCGGCTTGCCATAGACCCGGGGATCGCCGGCCAGCACCAGCCGACCCGCCTCACGGCGCAGCACCAGGGTCGCCCGCTCGCCCTGGGGCAAGCCCAGCCGCTCGGCCAGGGCGGCATCGGCCACCGCCAGGCCCGGCGACGCCTCGTCCGGGCTCATCGGCTCTTCTTCCAGGCCACCTGGTCACGCAGATAGACCGGCTGCACGCGATGTGGCGCCTCGCCTTCGCCGGCGGCGAAGGCCTCGGCGGCCAGGCGCACCATCGCCTCGGCGCCGGGCTCCTCGTCCACCAGGCACTGCCCCACCCCGGCCTGCAGGGGGGCCGGCATGACGTCCCATAGCGCCCAGCCGGAGCCCACGCCGACCCAGTCGCGCTCCTCCTGCCCGAGCGGCAGGGTCAGCCGCTCGGGCGGCAGCACCGCCTCCTCGCCGATCAGGGTGACCCGCCCCGCCTCGCAGTGGTAGGCCGCCGCATAGACCTCGCCCATGCGCGCGTCCAGGGCCGGCAGTACATGGCGCAGGTGCAGGCGCCGATGGGCGGCCAGGGCCAGGGCCGCCAGGGTCGAGACCCCCAGCAGCGGTCGCTCCAGGCCATAGGCCAGGCCCTGGGCGGCACCGGCGGCGATCCGCAACCCGGTGAAGGAGCCGGGCCCCCGACCATAGGCCAGGGCGTCCAGGGCGCTCAGCGGCAGCCCCGCCTCGGCGAGCAGTTCCCGGGCCATGGGCAACAGCCGACGGGTGTGTTCGCGGGGCGCCACCACGAAGCGGGCGGTCACCTCGCCGTCATGCCAGAGGGCGGCGGAACAGGCGCTCGAGGAGGCATCCAGGGCCAGCAGGGTCGACATAGGGCGGTCACGGGTGGTGAAGGGTGGAGGCGGCATTATACGCCGCCCTACCCATGGGGAAAACGACACGGGAATAGAGCGGAACCTATCCTGGGGCGCCGGGGATCACGCCCCCTTCCAACTGGCAGGGAAAACGACACGGGCCCGCCATTGGCGGGCCCGTGATATAGCCTGCGGGGCGCGGCTTAGCCCTCCAGGGCCTCGATCACCTGACGGGTGATCTGGTCGACGCTGCCCACGCCTTCGACCCGATGGTAGGCCGGGGCGGCGGCGGCGTCCTGCTGGGCCCACTGCTGGTAGTAGTCGACCAGGGGCGCGGTCTGATCGTGGTAGACTGCCAGGCGGTTGCGCACCGTGGCCTCCTGATCGTCGTCACGCTGGATCAGCGCCTCGCCGGTGACATCGTCCTTGCCGGCCTCCTTGGGCGGATTGTACTCCACGTGGTAGACGCGCCCGGAGCCCGGGTGCACGCGGCGACCCGCCAGGCGCTTGACGATCTCCTCGTCCTCGACGGCGATTTCCAGCACATGGTCGATCTTCACCGCCGCGTCCTTCATGGCCTCGGCCTGGGGAATGGTGCGCGGGAAGCCATCGAACAGGAAACCGTTCTCGCAGTCGGGCTGAGCGATACGCTCCTTGACCAGGGCGATGATGATCTCATCGGAGACCAGGCCACCGCTGGTCATGATCTCCTTGACCTTGAGGCCCAGCTCGCTGCCCTCCTTGACCGCGGCGCGCAGCATGTCCCCGGTGGAGATCTGGGGAATCTTGAAGCGCTCGCAGATGAACTGAGCCTGGGTTCCCTTGCCGGCCCCGGGGGCACCCAACAGGATAAGACGCATCGATCATGCTCCTTGAGACGAGTTGAGAAAGTTTTTCGAAAAATTGGAATTGGCAGACGATACCCGGGCGACGACGGCGACACAAGCCGGCAAGCCGTCGCACCCCCTCGCCATAAAAACATTTTTTGCTTTAATGACAAGGCGTTGTACGGCGTTTAGCACTTTGGTCTGGACGCCACGGTATCGTCCATGTCGCTTTTGCATGAGCAGAAACGCCGACGGCGCCCAGCGGGCGCCGTCGGCGGGACTCGCGTCCGGCCTCAGAGCAGCAGGCGACGGATGTCCGTCAGCAGCTGGCCGAGGAAGGCGGTGAAGCGTGCTGCATCGGCACCATTGACCGCCCGGTGGTCATAGGAGAGCGACAGCGGCATCATCAGCCGCGGCGCGAACTCGCTACCATTCCACACCGGCTTCATCTGCGCCTTGGAGACGCCGAGGATGGCGACTTCCGGGGCGTTGACGATGGGCGTGAAGGCGGTGCCGCCGATGGAGCCCAGGCTGGAGATGGTGAAACAACCACCGGTCATCTCCTCGCGCTTGAGCTTCTTCGACTGGGCCTTACCGGCCAGTTCCACGGTCTCCTTGGCCAGCTCGATCAGCGACTTCTTGTCGGCGTCGCGGACCACCGGCACCATCAGGCCGTCCGGGGTGTCCACGGCGATGCCGATATGCACGTATTTCTTGTGCACCACGGTCTCGCCGTCGCTCTTCAGGCTGACGTTGAACTGCGGGAACTTCTGCAGCGCGAAGGCACAGGCCTTGATCAGGAAGGGCAGCGGCGTGAGCTTGGCGCCCTGGGCCTCCGCCTCGGCCTTCATGGACTTGCGGAAGGCCTCCAGCTCGGTGATGTCCGCCTCGTCGAACTGGGTGACGTGGGGCACATTGAGCCAGCTGCGATGCAGGTTGGTGGCGCCCATCTTCATCAGGCGACCCATCGGCTTCTCTTCGATCTCGCCGAACTGGCTGAAGTCCTGATCGGGGATCGGCGGGATGCCGGCGCCAGCAGCGGCGGCGGCCGCGGCCTGCCCCTTGCCCTGGTTGGCGATGACCTGCTTGACGTAGCCGTGCAGGTCCTCCTTGACGATCCGCCCCTTGGGCCCGCTGGGGGTCACCTGGGTGAGATCGACGCCCAGCTCGCGGGCCAGCATGCGCACCGCCGGACCGGCGTGCACGCGCTTGCCATCACGGGCCTGAGCGGTGGCGGGCTGGCCGGCCGCGGGGGCCGCGGACTTCTCGGCGGAAGCCGACTTGGCGGGCTCGGCGACGGCTTGCGGGGCCGGGGCGGCGGGCTTGGCCGGCTCGGCGGCGGGGGCACCGGCGGTCTCGATGATGCCGATCAGGTCGCCTTCGCTGAGGGTGTCACCTTCCTTCACCGCCAACTCGACGATCTTGCCCTTGTAGGGGCTCGGCACGTCCATGGAGGCCTTATCGGACTCCAGGGTGACCAGGGCATCTTCCTCGTCCACCTCGTCGCCAACGGCCACGGCGATCTCGATCACCGGCACGTCGCTGGAGCCGGACAGGTCGGGCACCCGGATCTCCTTGCGCTGGGGCTCGCCGCCGGCGGCCGGGGCCGGCTCGGCGGGCGCCGGGGCGCTCTCCTGGGCCGGGGCGGCCTGGGGCTGAGGCGCCGACTCGGCGGCCTCCTCGGCACCGCCCTCGATCTCGACGGTGCCGATCAGATCGCCTTCGGAGACGCTGTCACCGACCTTGACGGCCAGGCTGACCAGCTTGCCGCCATGGGGGCTGGGCACGTCCATGGAGGCCTTGTCGGACTCCAAGGTGATCAGGGTGTCTTCCTCGGCGATCTCCTCGCCTTCGGCCACCGCCACCTCGATGATCTCCACATCCGCGGAGCCGCCCAGGTCGGGGACCCGGATCTCCACGGTCTGCTTGCCACCGGCGGGCTTGGCCGCGGGCTTGGCGTCCTCGGCGGCCGGCGCCTCGGGGGCGGACGCCTGGGGCTCAGGCTCGGCCGGCGCGGGCTCGGCGTCGCCACCGCCCTCGGCTTCCAGCTCGAGGATATCGTCGCCCTCGGAGACGCTGTCGCCCTCCTTGACCAGGACCTTCACGACCTTGCCGCCCTTGGGGGACGGCACGTCCATGCTGGCCTTGTCGGACTCCAGGGTAATCAGGGTGTCTTCGGCCTCGATCACATCACCTTCGGACACCGCGATCTCGATGATTTCGACACCTTCGCTTCCGCCGATGTCGGGGACTTTGATGATTTCGCTACTCAAGGTCGCGCTCCTCTCGAATCTTGCGTGCCGCAGGCGCCGCCTCCCGGTCGGGGAGGCGCCGGTCGTACCGGCCGGCGCCTGCTGCTAGCTGGTCAACGGCTCACACCGACAAGGGGTTGGGCTTGCTCGGATCGATGCCGTACTTCTTGATCGCTTCGCTGACCACCTTGCGGTCCAGCTCGCCCCGGTCGGCCAGCGCCTTGAGCGCGGCCACGGTAACGAAGTAGCGGTCGACCTCGAAGAAGTGACGCAGCTTCTCGCGGGAATCGGAGCGCCCGTAGCCGTCGGTACCCAGCACGGTGTAGTCGGTGGGCACCCAGGCACGCACCTGGTCGGCGAACAGCTTCATGTAGTCGGTGGAAGCGATGGCCGGACCTTCGCGACCTTCCAGACACTGGGTGACATGCGGCTTGCCGGGCTCGTCTTCCGGATGCAGGAAGGCCTGACGATCCACTTCCAGGGCCTCGCGGCGCAGCTCGTTGAAGCTGGTGACGCTCCAGATGTCGGCGCCGATGCCCCACTCCTCGGCGAGCATCTCGGCGGCGGCCTCGACCTCGCGGAGGATGGTGCCGGACCCCAGCAGCTGAACGCGCCCCTTCTTGCCTGCGGTCTCGCGCAGCAGGTACATGCCCTTGATGATGTCCTCGGCCGGGATGGTCTCCAGCTCGGGATGCTCGTAGTTCTCGTTCATCACCGACAGGTAGTAGAAGCAGTTCTCCTTGTCGGCGAACATGCGCTTCAGGCCGTCCTGGACGATCACCGCCACCTCGTGGGCATAGGTGGGGTCATAGCTGCGGCAGTTGGGGATGGTGGAGGCCAGGATATGACCGTGACCATCCTGGTGCTGCAGGCCCTCGCCGTTGAGGGTGGTACGACCGGCGGTACCGCCGACCAGGAAGCCGCGGGCCTGGAGGTCACCGGCGGCCCAGGCCAGGTCGCCGATACGCTGGAAGCCGAACATCGAGTAATAGACGTAGAACGGCAGCAGCGTCAGGTTGTTGTTCGAGTAGGAGGTGGCGGCGGCGATCCAGGCGGACATGGCGCCGGCCTCGGAGATGCCCTCCTCGAGGATCTGGCCCTTCTTGTCCTCCCGGTAGAACATGATCTGGCCCTTGTCCACCGGCTCGTACTTCTGCCCCTCGGAGGTATAGATACCCAGCTGGCGGAACATGCCCTCCATGCCGAAGGTGCGTGCCTCGTCGGGGATGATCGGCACCACCTGCTTGCCGATCTTCTTGTCCTTCACCAGCCCGTTGAGGACCCGCACGAAGGCCATGGTGGTGGAGACTTCACGGCCCTTGGAGCCGCCGGTCTGGGAGGCGAAGGTCTTGTCCTCCAGGGACGGGATCTCCAGCGCCTGGAAGTCGCTGCGGCGCTGGGGCAGGTAGCCGCCCAGCCGCTCGCGCTGCAGGTGCATGTACTTCATTTCCGGGGAGTCGTCCGCCGGCTTGTAGTACGGCACGTCCTTGAGCTGCTCGTCGGAGATGGGGATGCCGAAGCGGTCGCGGAAACGCTTGAGGGCCTCGTACTCCATGCTCTTGAGCTGGTGGGACTCGTTGGCCGCCTCGCCGTCGCCACCGCCCATGCCGTAGCCCTTGACGGTGTGGGCCAGGATCACGGTGGGACGCCCGTTGGCGTTATTGACCGCCTCGTGGTAGGCCGCATAGACCTTGTAGGGGTCGTGGCCGCCGCGGTTGAGGCGCCAGATGTCCTCGTCGGACATGTCCTTGACCAGTTCCGCGGTCTCCGGGTACTTGCCGAAGAAATGCTCGCGGGTATAGGCACCGCCGTTGGCCTTGTAGTTCTGGTAGTCGCCGTCGACCGCCTCGTCCATGCGCTTCTGCAGCATGCCCTTCTTGTCCTGCTCGAAGAGCGGATCCCAGAAGCGGCCCCAGACGACCTTCTGAACGTTCCAGCCGGCACCGCGGAAGACGCCTTCCAGCTCGTCCATGATCCGCGAGTTGCCGCGCACCGGACCGTCGAGACGCTGCAGGTTGCAGTTGATCACGAAGATCAGGTTGTCGAGCTTCTCGCGGCTGGCCAGGTGGATGGCACCCAGGGATTCCGGCTCGTCGCACTCGCCGTCGCCCATGAAGCACCAGATCTTGCGATCGTGCATGTCCTTCATTTCGCGGGAGTGCAGGTACTTCATCACGTGGGCCTGGTAGATGGCCTGAATCGGCCCCAGCCCCATGGAGACGGTGGGGAACTGCCAGAAGTCCGGCATCAGCCAGGGGTGCGGATAGGAGGAGAGGCCATCGCCATCCACTTCCTGGCGGAACTTGTCCATCTGCGCTTCGGAGAGGCGCCCCTCCAGGAAGGCTCGCGCATAGATGCCCGGCGCCACATGGCCCTGGATATAGACCAGGTCGCCCTCGAAATCGCCGTTGGGGGCGCGGAAGAAGTGGTTGAAGCCCACATCATAGAGGGTGGCCGCCGACATGAAGCTGGCGATATGGCCACCCACGCCCGGGTTGGCGCGGTTGTTGCGGATCACCTGGGCGATGGCGTTGTAGCGGATCAAAGAGCGAATACGCCGCTCCATGAACAGATCGCCGGGCATGCGTGCCTCGCGGTGCACCGGGATGCTGTTGCGGTGGGGGGTCGTCACCGAGAAGGGGACCTGCATACCATCGCGACGCAGGCGGTCGGCCAGGTTGCTCAGCAGGAACTGGGCGCGATCCTCGCCCTCACGATCCAGTACGGACTCCAGGGATTCCAACCATTCCTGGGTTTCGACCGGATCAAGATCTTCTCTTGCCTCCAGACTCATAGACGTCTCTCCAAATGAAGATTTTTTGTCAGTCTGCCCTCACCCGGGGGTCGAGGGGCGTGTGGCGCTCTTCAGTGCGGGCGCGGCCTTCTGGTGGGCCGCATCTCCGGAAAAGGTAGGCTGTAGGTTTTTTACAGACCGGCGTCAATGACGCATGAATTCCGGCATGAAGATACCGCAAACGCTGGCTTCTGCCAATGACAACGAACATGGAAATTTTTTCCACATACGTTATCGCACTGCAACACAAGGCGTTGCGCGCCTCCCCAGGCAGCCTAGACCAAGGCGCCATACCATGTAGTCAGGCTACATGATCGCCTCGCTCAAACAGCGCCGCAGGTAGGCCCAATCGAAAGCCGGGCCCGGGTCGGTCTTGCGCAGCGGGGCGATCCGCGCATGGCTGGTGAAACGTCGCGGGGTGATCTCGGGATAGGTCCGGCAGAGTGCCGCCAGGGCCCGAGCCAGGGTGCGATACTGGGCCTCCCGGTAGGGGGAGACCTCGTCTCCTTCCAGCTCGATGCCCACCGAGAAGTCGTTGAGCTCGCCCCGCCAGCCGCGCCCATCGAACCAGCGCGAGCGCCCGGCGTGCCAGGCGCGCCGATCGAAGGGCACGAACTGCACCGCCTCGCCATCGCGGCGAATCAATAGGTGTGCCGAGACCCTGAGGCCGGCGATCTCGGCGAAGAAGGGGTGGGCCTCGGGGTCCAGGGTATTGGTGAAGAGGCGCTCGATATGCTCGCCGCCGAACTCCCCCGGCGGCAGGCTGATGGAGTGCAGGACCACCGCCGAGACCTCCCCCGCCGGCCGCGCATTATGGTTGGGCGAGGCCACCCGCCGCGCCGATTGCCACCAGCCCTGTTCGATCATCTCGCCTCCCCCGTCCTCGATTCCCTATAATGGCGGCCAGTATGGCATATCCCCCCACCAGCCCGGAGCCAGGCCCCATGCATTACCATCACGCCCTCGCCGAAGAGATCCGCGACGCCGCCGCCCGGCTGCTGGCGGAGGACGTCGGCCCCGGCGATATCACCGCCGAGCTGATCCCCGCCCAGCAGTGGGCCAAGGCCCGGGTACTGACCCGGGAGGCCTGCGTGCTGTGTGGCGTAGCCTGGGTCGACGAGATCTTCCGCCGCCTGGATGCCCGGGTCCGCCTGACCTGGCACGCCGCCGACGGCGACCGCCTGCCGGCGGACAGCGTCTTCCTGGAGCTGGAGGGCCCGGCCCGCGTCCTGCTCACCGGCGAGCGGGCGGCGCTCAACCTACTGCAGACCCTCTCCGCCACCGCCACCCGCACCCGCCACTACGTCGACCTGATCGAGGACACCGGCGTGCGCCTGCTGGATACCCGCAAGACCCTGCCGGGCCTGCGCCTGGCTCAGAAATACGCGGTAACCTGCGGCGGCGGCCATAACCATCGCATCGGCCTCTATGATGCCTTCCTGATCAAGGAAAACCATATCGCCGCCTGCGGCGGGATCGCCGCGGCGGTGAGAGAGGCCCGGGATATCGCCAGCGACCTGCCGGTGGAGGTGGAGGTGGAAACCTTCGACGAACTGGATCAGGCCCTGACGGCGGGCGCCGATATCATCATGCTCGATAACTTCGACCTGGGGGAGCTGCGCGAGGCAGTGACCCGCGCCGCGGGCCGCGCCACCCTGGAGGCGTCGGGCAATGTCGACGACACCACCCTGCGCGCCATCGCCGAGACCGGCGTCGACTGCATCTCCAGCGGCGCCCTGACCAAGGGCGTGGAGGCCATCGACCTGTCGATGCGCCTGACCGAGACCTGGGAGGCCCGCTAGGGCATGACCACCGTGCCGGCGAACGAGGCCTTTTCCCTGGAGGCGATAGGCCATATCCAGAGCGACTATCCGGACAAGTTCGGCATTCCTCGCCAGCCGGGCCTGGCCCCGGCGGCCCGGGCCGAGCTGGTCCTCGAGGGGGCATATGCCGACCCGCTGGCGGTGCGGGGCCTGGACGCCTTCAGCCACCTCTGGCTGACCTTCGTCTTCCACCAGAGCCCCGAGCGCTGGACGCCCCTGGTGCGTCCGCCGCGCCTGGGGGGGAACGCCAAGGTGGGGGTCTTCGCCAGCCGCAGCACCCATCGCCCCAACCGATTGGGGCTCTCCCTGGTGGAACTCACGGGCATCGAGACCCGCGGCGGGGTGCGCCTGCGCCTGGCCGGCTGCGACCTGGTCAGCGGCACCCCGGTGCTGGATATCAAGCCCTACCTGCCCTGGGCCGAGGCGCGCCCCGAGGCCCGCGCCGGCTTCGCCCCCGAGCCGCCGCCCCGGGTCGCCGTCGGCTTCGAGGCAGCGGCCCGGGCGGCACTGGCCTGCCGCCCCGACGGCGACGAGCTGAGCGCGCTGATATGCCAGGTGTTGGCCCAGGACCCGCGCCCCGCCTACCACCGCGACAAGGGCGCCGCCGAGCGCCTCTATGGCGTGCGCCTGCGGGATGTGGACGTGCGCTTTCGCGCCGTGGGGGATGGCTTGCGGGTGGTGGAGATCGCCCCCGCCTAAGACGACAACGCCCTCGCGAGGAGGGCGTTGTCTCGGGTACGGCGCAGCAATCAGCTAAATTTGACGCCGATGCGGCGGCCCACCTCCTCGTAGGCCTCGATCACCCCGCCCAGGCCCTGGCGGAAGCGGTCCTTGTCGAGCTTCTCGCGGGTCTCGGCGTCCCACAGCCGGCAGCCGTCCGGGGAGAACTCGTCGCCCAGCACGATTGCGCCGTGGAAGAGGCCGAACTCCAGCTTGTAGTCGACCAGCAGCATGCCACCGTCGGCGAACAGCTGCTTGAGCACCGCGTTGACCTTGAAGGTCAGCGCCTTCATCTCGGCCAGTTGCTCGGGAGTCGCCCAGCCGAAGGTCTCGGCCAGGGACTCGTTGATCATGGGGTCGCCCTTCTCGTCGTTCTTGAGGAACAGCTCGAAGGTCGGCGGCGTCAGGGCCTGCCCCTCCTCCACGCCCAGGCGCTTGACCAGGCTGCCGGCGGCGATATTGCGCACCACGCACTCCACCGGAATCATCTCCAGCTTCTTGACCACGCACTCGGTATCGGAGAGCAGGGTCTCGAAGTGGGTGGGGATGCCCGCCGCCTGGAGCTTCTCCATGATAAAGGCATTGAAGCGGTTGTTGACCATGCCCTTGCGCTCTAGGGCCTCCTTCTTCTTGCCATCGAAGGCGCTGGTGTCGTCGCGGAAGGTGAGCACCAGGCGGTCCGGGTCGTCGGTGAGATAAACCGACTTGGCCTTGCCGGCATAGAGTTCTTGACGCTTTTCCATGGGGATCTCCGAAGAGGAACGCGGATAAATGCTGACCGGCATCGGCAGCGGTGATTAAGGGTCAGGCGATGGTTTGCCAGCCCAGGCCCTCGTCCTGGGCGGCCACCATCAGCCGGCTGTCGTCGCCGTCGAGCAGCGGCACCAAGGCCTCCAGGGCCAGCTCGGGACGGTTGTTATGCTCCGAGAGGTGGGAGCAGATGATGCGCTGCAGGCGATCCAGCCCCAGCCCCTGGAGCAAGCGGGCCGCCTGCACATTGGCCAGGTGGCCCCAGTCGCCCCCGACGCGGCGCTTGAGCCGCGGCGGATAGGGGCCCTCGGCGAGCAGCCGGCGATCATGATTGCACTCCAGGATCAGCGCATCACAGCCACGAAAGGCCTCTACCACATGGGCGCTGGGGTGGCCCAGGTCGGTGAGCACCCCGAGCCGGCGTCCGGCCCCCGAGAGGCAGAATTGTACCGGTTCTCGGGCGTCATGGGGTACGGTCACCGGCTCGATTTCCAGCCCCTTGATCACGAAACGCGCCTGGGGGGTGATCCAGTGATGGCGCGGCACCCGGCCGAGGCGACCGGCGCGCCAGGTCCCCGGGGTCAGGTAGACCGGAATATCGTGACGCCGGGCCAGGGGGCCGACGCCACCGATATGATCGCCATGCTCATGGGTCACCAGGATGGCATCCAACTGCCCGGGATGCAGCCCCAGAACGGCCAGGCGCCGCTCGGCCTCGCGCATGGTGAAGCCGCAGTCGATCAGCAGCCGCGTCTCGCCGTCGCTGACCAGGGTGGCATTGCCCTTGCTGCCGCTGCCCAGGGAGGCGAAGCTCAGGCGCCCCGCCTCGGGGAGGCTCGCCTCGGCCATCAACGCAGCAGGCGGGCGAGGCGCTCCAGCAGCTCGCGCTGATCCGCGCCCTCGAGGCCCTCGGCGACGCGGACACGGCTCTGCCCGCCGCCCTCGGCCTCGACCCGCAGGCGCGCCGCACGGGGCTCGGGATCGTCGCGCCAGATCGCCAGGGTGGCCAGCATCCCCTCCCCCTGGCCGCGCAGGCGCTGCGGCAAATAGGCCACCCGGAACTCGCGAGCCGTGGCGTCACGCTCCAGCAGACGCTGGAAGTCGGCGTCATCGAAGTCACTGGCCAGCTGGTAGTCGAGCTCGTTCCAGACCCGCTCGGCGTCCGCCGGCACGCGCAGCGCCCAGCCGTCGCCCAGCGGTTCCACCACCAGGCCGGACGCGGCCCCGGCACGACGCGCCAGGGCCGCGGCACTGGCACTCTGCCCCTGCTGCTCGAAGTAGCCGCTCAGGGCATTCAGGCAGGCGACATGGCTGCGCCCGGCGGCCTCGCAGCGCACCTCGCTGGCGCCACCGCTCAGGGCTCGCCGCACGCTGAGGCGTCCCTGGGGAGTCTCGAGCGTTCCCTGGCCGGCATCGCGAGCGGTGACGGTCAGACCCTGGCGCTCGACGAAGGTCTCCAGCATCGGCCACACCGCGGTGGGGGCGGCGGCCACCAGCAGCCAGCGCTCCTCGCCCCGTTGCCGGGATTCGACGAAAGCCTCGGGGCCGCGGTCCAGCGCCCCACCCGCCACCGGCCGGGGAGCGTCTTCCATCGAGGCGGCGATCCGCCCCTGGGGCACCGGCATCACGCCGGCATCGCCACCGGCGCCGCCCGGCAGGCGCAGCGGCTCGACGATCTCCGCCTCGCCATAGTCGAGGTTGCGATCATGGTAGTAGCCGTCGCGGGCGCAACCGGCGGCCGCCAGGGCCAGGGCCATGACCAGCGGGGTCCATTTCAGCGCAGGGTTCATGCATCCACCTTGAGTTGTGTGGCCGGTGTCGCGCGGCCTCAGGATTCGATCAGGCCCGCCAGTTGCAGGGCCTCGCTCACCGTGGAGTGGTATTTCTCGGAGAGCCAGGTCAGGGGCAGGCGAATGCCCGCCTCGGCCAGCCCCATGCGGTGCAGGGCCCACTTGACCGGAATCGGGTTGGACTCGACCCCCAGCACGGTATGCAGCGGCATCAGTCGAGTATTGATCTGGTGGGCCCGCTCGGCATCGCCGGCCATGGCGGTCACGCAGAGGTCGTGCATGGCGCGGGGCGCCACATTGGCGGTCACCGAGATATCGCCATGCCCGCCCATCAGCATGTAGTCGCAGGCGGTGCCGTCGTCGCCGGAATAGAGCATGAAGTCACTGCCCTTGAGGCGATCGATCAGCTCCTGGGCCCGCTCCAGGTTGCCGGTGGCATCCTTGAGACCGACGATATTTTTCACCTCGGCCAGGCGCAGCACCGTCTCGTTGTAGAGATCGGAGCAGGTGCGCCCGGGCACGTTGTAGAGGATCACCGGCAGCTTGCTGCCCTCGGCCACCGCCTTGAAGTGGCGGTAGAGGCCTTCCTGGGTCGGCTTGTTGTAGTAGGGACAGACCGACAGGCAGTAGTCGGCCCCCACCTCGCCGGCATAACGGGCCAACTCCACCGCCTCGGAGGTGGCATTGGCACCGGTCCCGGCGATCACCGGAATACGGCCATTGACCTCTTCCACCACGGTGCGAATCACGTCGAAGTGCTCGGCAAACGACATGGTGGTGGGCTCACCGGTGGTGCCGGCGGCGACGATGCCATCGGTGCCATTTTCCAGGTGGAAATTGACCAGGCGGCGCAGCGCTTCCCAGTCGATTTCGCCGTCCACCTTCATGGGCGTCGCCAGGGCGACGATACTGCCTGTGATCATGATCTTTCCTCTTAACTCGACAACCGCCTGGCACCTGGCCGCGACTCGGCGGCACGACCCGGCATGGCGCAGGGCGCCCAATAGGCCTAGATGGTACTCAGGCGACGAAAGTCTGTACAGAACCCAAGCGGGCGCCGGCGCGGGATTGGCCCTTTACAGGGCCGGCCGCCTTGCGTGTAATCGGGGCTTGCGCATGGATTTCACCGACACAGGAGCCCCATCATGAGCGTCAGCATCGGCCAGCCCGTTCCCGACTTCACCGCCCAGGCCACCGGCGATACCACCGTCAACCTCGCCGCGCTGAAGGGCAAGCAGGTGGTGATCTACTTCTATCCCAAGGCCAGCACCCCGGGCTGTACCACCGAGGGCGGCGACTTCCGCGACCGCAAGGCGGACTTCGAGGCCGCCAATACCGTGATCCTCGGCGTCTCCCGGGATGGCATCCGCGCCCAGGAGAACTTCAAGGCCAAGCAGGCCTTCAACTTCGAACTGATCTCCGACAAGGACGAAACGGTCTGCGGCCTGTTCGATGTCATCAAGCTCAAGAAGCTCTACGGCAAGGAGCACCTGGGAATAGAGCGCAGCACCTTCCTGATCGACGCCGAGGGCAAGCTGGCCCAGGAGTGGCGCAAGGTAAAGGTGGCCGGCCACGCCCAGGAGGTGCTGGAAGCGGCCCAGGAACTCGCCGGCTAGGCGACTAGGCGCCCTCCTCCTGGCTCGTCGACTGGCTCTCGAGGCGCTCCTGGATCCCCCGCGGCCAGGCATAGACCAGCGCCTTGAGCAGGGTGGCCAGGGGGATGGCGAAGAAGATCCCCCAGAACCCCCAGATGCCGCCGAAGAACAGCACCGCCACGATGATCGATACCGGGTGCAGGTTGACCGCCTCGGAGAACAGCACCGGCACCAGCACATTGCCGTCCAGGGCCTGGATGACCCCATAGGCCAGCACCACATAGAAGAACTGGTCGCTCAGCCCGAAATGGAACCCCGCCACCGCCGCCACCGGCAGGGTGGCCACGGCGGCGCCGATATAGGGCACCAGCACCGAGAAACCCACCAGCACCCCCAGCAGCGCCGAATAGGGCAGCCCGAAGAAGGCGAAGGTCAGGAAGGCCACGCTGCCGACGATCATGATCTCGATAAACTTGCCGCGCACATAGTTGGCGATCTGAGCATCCATCTCCTGCCAGATGCGCGTCATCAGGTCACGGCGGCGCGGCAGCATCAACAGCAGAAAGCCCACCAGCCCGTCGCGGTCCTTGAGCATGAAGAAGACCAGGATCGGTACCAGCACCAGGTAGATGATCAGATCGAGCAGGTTACCCAGGGAAGCCAGCGACAGGCTCAGGGCTCGCTGGCCCATCAGGGTCAGCTCGCGCCCGGCCATGGCGATCCACTCCTGCACCTGGTCCGGGGTCACCAGGGTGGGATAGCGCATCTGCAGCTGATCCAGCCACTGCTGGCTGCTGGCGAACATCCGCGGTATCTCCTGGAGCAGGGTCACCAACTGATTCCAGATCAGCGGCATCAGGATCAGGGCCATGGCCAGCAGCAGGCCGACGAAGCCCAGGAACACCAGGATCACCGCCAGCAGATGGGGCAGGCGACGACGCTCCAGCCAGTTCACCGCCCCCTGCAACAGGAAGGCGATCACCAGGGCGGTAAAGAAAGGCGCCAGCATCTTGCCGAACCAGACCACCGCGGCGACGCCGAGCACCAGCACCACCAGCAGGATCACCGCCTCCTCGTCGGAGAAGTAGTGCTCGACCCACCCCTTGAAGACGGACTTCAGGGTCATGAGCCGGCCTCGCCGTCGGCCTTGCGCAGCCAGTAGTGGTAGACGCCGTCACGCTCCTCGCGGGCCTCCAGGGTGTGGCCACTGTGCGCCACGAAGGTCTCGAAGTCGGCCCAGGAGCCGGCATCGGTCGCCCTCACCTCCAGCAACTGACCGGGTGCCAGCCGCGAGAGCGCCTGCTTGGCCTTGAGCAGCGGCAAGGGACACGGCAGACCGCAGGCATCGAGAAGGTCATCGGGTTGCAGCGCCATGGGTTCTCCCGGAATATGAAGTCAAAGCAAGCAGGGACAGGGGCCCTGCCGGGCTATCGGAATTCGCTTTGCGGCTCGCCAAGACACACGGCCGCCCCACGGATTTAAAGGCACTTTGCCCAATGAATCAATGTCAGAACAAGGCCCCTGCCTCCTTCACTCGCCGTTCGGGACCCGTCATGCTGCGCACCCTTGCCCCCCTGCTACTCGCCGCCCCCCTGCTGCTGGGAAGCCCCGCCTCTCCCGCCCAGGTCGACGACGGCGGCCTGCCCAGCCTGGGCGGCAGCCATGCCAGCCTCACGCTGTCCGACGAGCATCAACTGGGACGCGCCTGGCTGCGCCAGTTCCGGGCCCGGGCACCGCTCTGGGACGATCCCCATGCCCGGGACTATGTGGAGCGGCAGATCGCCCGCCTGCTGCCCCATAGCGAGCTGCCCGATGCCCGCACCCTGGTGGTGCTGGTGGATAGCCACCAGCTCAACGCCTTCGCCGTGCCCGGTGGCGTGGTGGGGGTGAATGCCGGCCTCTTCGCCTTCGCCGAGGATGGCGACGCCTTCGCCTCGGTGATCGCCCATGAGCTGGGCCACCTCTCCCAGCGCCACCATGCGCGACGCATGGAACGGGCCGAACAGACCCAGGTGCCGGCCATGGCCGCCTTCCTGGCCGGCATGCTGATCGCCGCCAGCGGTGGCGGCGACGCCGGCATAGGCGTGGCCATGGGCTCCCAGGCAGCCTTTATCCAAGACCAGCTCGCCTACTCCCGGCGCTTCGAACAGGAGGCCGACCGCATCGGCCTGCAGGCCATGGCCCGGGCAGGCATCGATCCCCAGGCCATGGTGCGCATGCTGCGCGCCATGCATCAGTTGATCAGCCTCCAGGGCGGCATGCCGCCGGAGTTCCTGCTCACCCACCCCCTGACCGAATCCCGTCTCGGCGACGTGGCGGCACGCGCCGAGCGACTGACGATGGCCCCCGGCCACGACGCGGCCCCCCTCTACGCCATGATCCGCGCCCGGGCCCTGCTGGCCATACACCGCCACGAGCCGCGCCGCGCCCTGACCCGACTGGAGGGCGCCGACGCCGCGACACGCCGCTACCTCGAGGCGCTGATCGCCGCCGAGGAGGGGCGCACCGACGCCGCCCTGGCCGCGCTGGACAGCCTGGCTAGGGAGCTGCCCGACCTGGCCCTGCTGCCGGCCAGCGCCGCCGAGGTGGCCTTCGGCGCGGGTCGCACCGAGGAGACCCTGGAGCGTAGCCGGCGGCTGCTGCGCCTGATGCCCGACTACCTGCCGGCGCAACGCCTACGGGCCGAGGCCCTGCTGCAGCAGGATCCCGACCAGGCCTACCACCTCCTGCGCCGCCTCACCGAGGAGCACGCCGAGGATCCCCAGCTCTTCACCCTGCTCGCCGAGGCCGCCGGACGCAGCGGCCGCGAGGCCTGGGGCCACCTGGCCCGCGCCGAGCACCTGCAGCTCAGCGGCGAGATCGACCGCGCCATTCGCCAGTTGGAGATCGCCGAGCGAGTCGCCGAGGGCACCGGCGACCCCAGCGTCGGCGCGCGCATCGCCCAGCGCCGCGACGACTTTCTCGGCTACCGGGAAACGCTGGAGAAATTTCAGTAAAGCCGCCGGCCGTCACGGCATGGGAAACCCGGCCAAAACCAAGGAGCCCCGCAGGCGTTACCCTGCGGGGCTCCTCGCGGCTTGGCGCTTGACGCTTACTTCTGGAAGTTAAGCATCCGCTCCAGGGGCTTGAGGGCGGCCTGGCGCAGGGCATCGTCGACGAAGATCTCGCCGCCGCCGTCGCGCAGGGCGCCGGCCAGGTTGTCCAGGGCGTTCATGGCCATCCAGGGGCAGTGGGCGCAGCTCTTGCAGGTGGCGCCATTGCCGGCGGTAGGCGCCTCGAAGAGGGTCTTCTCCGGCACCGCCTGCTGCATCTTGTAGAAGATGCCGCGGTCGGTGGCCACGATCAGCTTGTCCTGGGGCAGCGCCTTGGCCGCCTTGATCAGTTGGGACGTGGAGCCCGCCACATCGGCCAGCCGCACCACCGCCTCCGGCGACTCCGGGTGCACCAGCACCGCCGCCTCGGGGTAGAGGGCCTTGAGGTCCTCGATGCCCTTGGCCTTGAACTCCTCGTGGACGATGCAGGCGCCATCCCAGAGCAGCATATCGGCGCCGGTCTGCTTCTGGATATAGCCGCCCAGGTGCTTGTCCGGAGCCCAGAGGATCTTCTCGCCCTTGGCATGCAGGTGCTCGATCACGTCCACGGCGATGGCGGAGGTCACCACCCAGTCGGCGCGGGCCTTCACCGCCGCCGAGGTGTTGGCATAGACCACCACGGTGCGGTCGGGATGCTGGTCGCAGAAGGCGCTGAACTCGTCCGCCGGGCAGCCCACGTCCAGGGAACAGGTGGCCTCCAGGGTGGGCATCAGCACGCGCTTCTCCGGGGAGAGGATCTTGGCGGTCTCGCCCATGAAGCGCACCCCGGCCACCACCAGGGTATCGGCCTCGTGGCGGGCGCCGAAGCGGGCCATCTCCAGGGAATCGGCCACGCAGCCGCCGGTCTCTTCGGCAAGCTGCTGGATGGCATCGTCGGTGTAATAGTGCGCCACCAGGACGGCGTTATTGGCGTTCAACAGGCGCTTGATCTCTTCGACCCGCGCCTCGTCCTCGGCGGGAATCCGCGTGGGGCAATAGGCTCGAGCCAGATGCTCGCGCACCTCGGCCCGGGAAGTCATGATCGTCATCGTGTCTACCACTGTGACTGGCAGGGGCTCCCCCTGCGCTGTGCCAGTTGCGTCGAGCGATCGCGCTCCGCGACCGTCGCGCTCCCAGGGCCCGCCGTTGCGTCTACCACAGTGGCCGGCCCGGCTACCATTCTAGCCCAGATGCCCGGCTAGCCTGCAACAAAAACGCCCCCGCGAGGTGCGGGGGCGTCTTCGAGAATCTGGTGGGTCGTGTAGGATTCGAACCTACGACCAATTGGTTAAAAGCCAACTGCTCTACCAACTGAGCTAACGACCCCTGTCACCATGCTGAGGCAGGGTGAAGTGGCGGTGTGGTGGGTCGTGTAGGATTCGAACCTACGACCAATTGGTTAAAAGCCAACTGCTCTACCAACTGAGCTAACGACCCGCCG
>NZ_BJUK01000041.1 GCF_007989625.1 Bisbaumannia pacifica | reverse complement strand
TTTGCTCCGACCTGTCCCCAGCGCCCCTCAGCGCCTGCCTTGTATCGACCCGCTCCGATTAACGCCGCTTCATGGCCTCGAAGAATTCCAGGTTAGTCTTGGTATCCTTCAGGCGGTCGATCAGGAACTCGGTGGCCGCCACGTCCTCCATGGGATTGAGCAGCTTGCGCAGGATCCACATGCGCTGCATCTCATCCTCGGAGGCCAGCAGGTCCTCGCGACGCGTGCCGGAACGGCGGATATTGATGGCCGGGTAGACGCGACGCTCGGCGAGCTTGCGGTCCAGATGGGCCTCCATGTTACCGGTGCCCTTGAACTCCTCGAAGATCACCTCGTCCATCTTGGAGCCGGTATCCACCAGCGCCGTGGCGATAATGGTCAGGCTGCCGCCCTCCTCGATGTTCCGCGCCGCGCCGAAGAAGCGCTTGGGCTTCTCCAGGGCATGGGCATCGACACCGCCGGTGAGCACCTTACCGGAGCTGGGCACCACGGTGTTGTAGGCCCGCGCCAATCGAGTGATGGAGTCGAGCAAGATCACCACGTCCTTCTTGTGCTCCACCAGGCGCTTGGCCTTCTCGATGACCATCTCGGCGACCTGGACGTGGCGCGCCGGCGGCTCATCGAAGGTGGACGCCACCACCTCGCCACGCACCGTACGCGACATCTCGGTGACCTCCTCGGGCCGCTCGTCGATCAGCAGCACGATCAGGTGACACTCGGGATTGTTGCGGGTAATGGACGTCGCGATATTCTGCAGCATCAACGTCTTACCGGCCTTGGGCGGCGAGACGATCAGGCCACGCTGGCCCTTGCCGATGGGCGCGGTCAGATCGATGATCCGCGCGGTGAGATCCTCGGTGGAGCCGTTGCCGATCTCCATGCGCAGCCGCTCCTGGGGGAACAGCGGCGTGAGGTTCTCGAAGAGAATCTTGTGCTTGGCGTTCTCCGGCTTGTCGAAGTTGATCTGGCTGACCTTGAGCAGGGCGAAGTAGCGCTCACCCTCCTTGGGGGGCCGGATCTTGCCGGAGATGGAGTCGCCCTTGCGCAGGTTGAAGCGACGAATCTGCGACGGCGACACATAGATGTCGTCGGGACCGGCCAGGTAGGAGCTGTCGGCGCTGCGCAGGAAGCCGAAACCGTCCTGCAGGATCTCCAGCACGCCATCACCGTAGATATCCTCACCGCTCTTGGCGTGCTTCTTGAGGATGGCGAAGATGATGTCCTGCTTGCGCGACCGGGCCAGGTTATCGATGCCCATCTCGCGGGCGATATCCAGCAGCTCAGGGACGGTCTTTTGCTTGAGTTCGGTAAGGTTCATGGGTTCGTTCAGAAATTGCTCGTGTCAGCGTGACGGCAAGGCGCCGGGAAACGACAGGAGGCGGTGACGATGCGCCGCGTATGATGCGTTCAGGGCCCTGGGGCGTCCACTCGTTGGATAGGCTCGATCGACAAGGCTGGAAAGCCAGGAACGATCACGGGGTCGAGGGAGGCGCTGTGCGGTTCATGATGGGTTATCGAACGCCTGATTCAGCGGCTCATGCTGGCGAGGCGCAACATCATGAACGGGGAAGCAGCGGGCTGTCTGACGACTTGGAAGCTTGACCGGGCGCGGACGCCACTCAGGGTCGGAAAGCATTCGGAACAGGCGAACGCCTCGATGGTAGTCAAGCTCACCGGCAAACGCAAGTATCGGCAATTGACAAGGTTCGTGAGGCGCCGCACCCTTGAGCCGAACCGCATGCAAGGACCTCCCATGAGCAGGACGCCCTCCGCCCCCCGGCGACTCGCCGCCATCGACCTCGGCTCCAACAGCTTCCATCTGCTGGTGGCCAATTACCACCAGGGCCACCTGCAGGTGGTGGCGCGTCTCGGCGAGAAGGTGCAGCTGGCGGCCGGCCTGGATGCCAGCGGTCACCTCAGCGAGGAGGCCATGGAACGCGCCCTGGCCTGCCTGGCCCGTTTCGCTCCCTTCCTCGAGGAGACGCCCAAGTCGCAGTTGCGGGTGGTGGGCACCAATGCCCTGCGCGCCGCCCATAACAGCCAGGCATTTATTCGCCGCGCCGAGGCCCTGCTGGGTCACCCCATCGAGATCGTCGCCGGTCGCGAGGAGGCGCGCCTGATCTACCTGGGTGCCGCCCACGCGCTGGCCGAGGTGCACGGCCGCCGCCTGATCGTCGATATCGGCGGCGGCTCCACCGAGTTCATTATCGGCGAGGACTTCGCGCCCCTGGCGCTGGAGAGCCTGCACATGGGCTGCGTCAGCTATACCAGCCGCTTCTTCCCCGACGGCGAACTCAGCGACAAGCGCATGCGGCGCGCGGAGCTGGCCGCCCTCTCGGAACTGGCCAATATCCGTCGCCACTATCGCCGGCTGGGCTGGGCCGACCCGGTGGGCTCCAGCGGCACCATCAAGGCCGCCGCCGCGGTGCTGGCGGCCAGCGGCGACTGCCCCGACGGCCTGATCACCCGCCAGGGGCTGGGGACCCTGCGCCAACGGCTGCTGCGTTGCAAGCGCCTCGACAAGGTCGCCATGGAGGGCCTCAAGGCGGATCGCGCCGCGGTCTTTCCCGCCGGCATCGCCATCCTCAATGCCGTCTTCGAGGCCTTCCAGCTCGAGGAGATGCGTTTCGCCGATGGCGCCCTGCGCGAGGGGGTGCTCTACGACCTGGTGGGGCGCCATACCGCCGAGGACTCGCGGCTGCCGACCCTCACCGACCTGCGGGAACGCTATCGCATCGATGCCCAGCAGGCCGACAATGTCACCGCCTGCGCGCGGCGCCTCCTGGATCAGTTGCGCGATGACTGGGCCTTTACCACCGAACAGACCGAGTTCCTCGCTTGGGCGGCCCAGCTCCACGAGATCGGCCTGGCCATCTCCCATAGCCAGTTCCATCGCCACGGCGCCTATCTATTGGCCCATGGGGACCTGCCCGGCTTCTCCCGCCCCGAACAGCAGGCCCTGGCCTTCCTGGTCCGCGCCCATCGGCGCAAGTTTCCGGCCAAGGAACTGACCCAGTTGCCGGAGGCCCTGCAGGGTGACTACGCGCGCCTGGCACGGCTGCTGCGCCTGGCGGTGCTGCTCAATCACTCGCGACCGGAATCCCCCCCGCAGGACTTCCAGCTGAGCGCCGACGGGGAGGCCCTGACCCTGAGGCTGGGCAGCCAGCTGGAAGAGCAGGCCCTGCTCAGCAACGACCTGGAACAGGAAGTCGCCTACCAGGAGAGCGCCGGCTTTGCCCTGACGATAGCGCCCTCGAGTTAAGCGGTGCCCGTCCCCCGCCATCCCTCGGCCACCGCCAGCCAGCGCGCCTCGGCGCCCTCCAGCACCGCCACCGGCTCGCCTGCCGCCCAGACCACCAGTAGCCGCTGCCGCCGCCAGGGCGGCAGCCCCCGCTCCTGAAGCAACCGCTTGAGGTCGCGATGCCCACGACCAACCAGGCGCAGTCGTTCGCCGCCGCGGCGTGGCCGCACCAGCAGCGCCGGCGTCTCGCTGCCCTCCCTTTGCAGGGTGAGCGTCAGCGGCCCCCAGGGGCCGGGCAACGGCGAGGCCCCCGTCCACTCCCGGGACCAGTCATCCGCCAAGGGGCGTTGTGGCGCCAGCAGATAGAGATCGCCCCGCCATCGCCGCGCCTCGGCCCCGGGCCAGTCGACCCGCACCTCGGCATCGCGTCGCGCCGCCAGTTGCGCCAGCAGGCTCTCCAGGCGAGCCGCCGGCGGTAGCGGCAGCGCCAGCCGCTCGCAGGCATGGCGAACCAGCAGGCGCTGACGGGGCCGCGACAGGGCGGCCAGCGCCGCCGCCGGCAGCCGCGCCGGATCCCCCCCCAGGGCAACCAGCTGCTCGGCGGCCAGTTCCCCGAGCAGGACATCCGCCTCGCCGGCCCGGGCCGCGGCGCGCGCCAGCCGGGCGGCGGCACCGGGCCAGCGGGCCTCGAGCCGCGGCATCACCGCATGACGCAGGTAGTTACGATCCTGGTGGGTCTCGGCGTTGCTGGGGTCCTCCACCCAGCTCAGGCCCAGCCCCTCGGCGGTGTGATGCAGCTCGGCCCGGGAGACGCCCAGCAGGGGGCGCCGCAGGCCTCGGCCTCGCCAGTCGCGGCGCGCCGGCATCGCCGCCAGGCCGCGCACCCCGCCGCCGCGCAGGGCCGCCAGCAGCAGGGTCTCGGCCTGGTCGTCGCGATGCTGGGCCAGCCACAGGGTCTCCCCGGGGGCCACCCGGGCGGCGAAGGCGCCGTAGCGGGCCTCCCGGGCGGCCCCCTCCAGCCCCAGGCCATTCTCCGCCTCTACGCTGACCCGCTCGACGAACAGCGGCACCCCCAGCCGCGAACAGAGGCGCCGACAGTGGGCCTCGAAGTCATCGGCGGCGGCCTGCAGGCCGTGATGCACATGCAGGGCATGGAGGGGACGGGGGTGGCGACGGCAGGCCACCGCGGCCAGGCTCAGCAGCAGGCCGGAGTCGAGGCCGCCGGAGAGGGCCACCCAAACGACACGCCCCGGCGGGGTCTCCGCCAGGGCGTCATCGATCAGGGCTTGCAGGGACATGGCAGATTACGCCGGGGCCCCATAACTCATGAGCCTTTCGTAACGGCGTTCGAGCAGCTCATCGACACTCAGCGCCTGGAGACGGTCGAGGCTGTCGAGCAGCGCTTCCTTGACCCGCGAGGCGGTGGTAATCGGATGCCGATGGGCGCCACCCAGGGGCTCCTTGATCAGGGTATCGACGAAGCCCAGCTCGTTGAGGCGCTCGGCGGTGATGCCCATGGCCTGGGCCGCATCGGAGGCACGCTCAGCGCTCTTCCAGAGGATCGAGGCACAACCCTCGGGGGAGATCACCGAGTAGGTGGCATACTGCAGCATGGCCAGCTCGTCGCAAACGCCGATGGCCAGGGCCCCACCGGAGCCGCCCTCGCCCACCACGGTGGAGAGGATCGGCGTCTTGAGCCGCGACATCACCGCCAGGTTATAGGCGATGGCCTCGGACTGGCCGCGCTCCTCGGCGTCGATGCCCGGGTAGGCCCCCGGGGTATCGATAAAGGTCAGCACCGGCATCTTGAAGCGCTCGGCCATCTCCATCAGGCGGCACGCCTTGCGGTAGCCTTCCGGGCGCGGCATGCCGAAGTTGCGGCGCACCTTCTCCTTGACGTCGCGACCCTTCTGGTGGCCGATCACCATCACCGGCTTGTCGTCGAGGCGGGCGATGCCGCCGACGATGGCGGCATCGTCGGCGAAGTGACGATCGCCATGCAGCTCATCGAAATCGGTGAAGACGTGCTCCAGGTAGTCCAGGGTGTAGGGACGCTGGGGGTGACGCGACAGCTGGGAGACCTGCCAGGGGGTGAGGTCCTTGAAGATCGACTCGGTGAGCTTCTTGCTCTTCTCTTCGAGCTTGGCGATCTCGTCGTTGATATTGATCTTGCTGTCATTGCCGACCAGGCGAAGCTCCTCGATCTTCGCCTGCAACTCGGCAATGGGCTGTTCGAAATCAAGATAGTTGGGGTTCATAGGCTCGGCTTGGTTGGCACCGGCCAGTGCGGCCGCCGCGGTCAACGGAAATTGTCGCAAGATAGCCTGGCATTATCGCAGCTTGTATGTGAGGCGCAAGGCACCCCTGCCACTTCCCCAACGCGGTCTAGCGGTAACTTAGCCCCACCCCGTCCTGGCCTTCGACCTCGCGCAGAGCGATCAGCAGCTCATCGCTGGGGGCCACCCGCCAGGCCTCGGCCAGCTCCAGCCAGCCGCCGGCGCGCTCGTTGCGGTAGTGCAGGCGCACCGGCAGCCCCTCGGCGCTGCGGTAGGGCTCGAGGCTCGCCTCCAGGCTACGGATCAGGCCGCCATTGGCGCGTTGGCCGTCGATGCGTAGCTCCACCGCCTGGGCGTAGCGGGTACGCGCCGCCACCATGGGGGTGACGTCTTTACCGCGCAGGCGCAGGCCACCGGAGTAGTCGTCGCTGGAGACCTCGCCCTCGATGATCAGCACCTGGTCGGCCTCGATCTGGCCACGCAGTTGGTCATAGAGCTCGCCAAACAGCGAGGCCTCGATGCGCCCGGTGCGGTCGTCCAGGGTCAGGAAGGCCATGGTGTCACCGCGCTTGGACTTCATGGTGCGTACCCCCACCACCAGGCCGGCGATCCGCTGGGGCTCCCGGGAGGGGCGCAGGTCGGCGATCCGCGTGGAGACGAAGCGCTTGAGTTCCTGCTCGTACTCGTCGATGGGGTGGCCGGTCAGGTAGAGCCCCAGGGTCTCCTTCTCGCCGCCCAGGCGCTCCTTGTCGGTCCACTCGCGCACGCCGCGGTAGTCGGCGTAGACATCGCCGCCCTCGGTCTCGTCGGCGAAGGCCTCGCCAAACATGTCCATCATGCCGAGGTTCTGGTTGGTCTGGGACTGGGCGGCGGCCTTGAGGGCATCGTCCAGGGCCGCGGCCAGCACGGCGCGGTTGGGCCCCAGGTTGTCCAGGGCGCCGGAGCGGATCAGCGCCTCCAGGGTGCGCTTGTTCATGCGCTTGGGGTCGACCCGGCGGCAGAAGTCGAAGAGGTCCTGGAAGGGGCCCTCCGCCTCGCGGGCCTCGACGATGGCGCCGATGGGCCCCTCGCCCACGCCGCGAATGGCGCCCAGGCCGTAGACCACCCGGCCCTCGGTATCCACGGTGAACTTGTAGGTGCCGACGTTGACGTCCGGCGGCGTCACGGTGAGCTTGAGGTTGCGGCACTCCTCGATCAGCGGCACCACCTTGTCCAGGTTGTCCATCTCGGTGGACATCACCGCCGCCATAAAGGGCCCCGGGTAGTGCGCCTTCAACCAGGCCGTCTGGTAGGAGACCAGGCCGTAGGCCGCCGAGTGGGACTTATTGAAGCCGTAGCCGGCGAACTTCTCCACCAGATCGAAGATATTGCCCGCCAGGTCCTTGTCGATGCCGTTGGCCGCGCAGCCCTCCATGAAGCCGACCCGCTGCTTGGCCATCTCCTCGGGCTTCTTCTTGCCCATGGCACGGCGCAGCATGTCCGCCTGGCCCAGGCTGTAGCCGGCCAGCACCTGGGCGATCTGCATCACCTGCTCCTGGTAGAGGATGATGCCGTAGGTGGGCTCCAGCACCGGCTTGAGCCAGTCGTGCTGGTAGTCCGGGTGGGGATAGGAGATCTCCGCCCGGCCATGCTTGCGGTTGATGAAGTCGTCGACCATGCCCGACTGCAGGGGGCCGGGGCGGAACAGCGCCACCAGGGCGATCATGTCCTCCAGGGAGTCCGGCTGCAGGCGCTTGATCAGTTCCTTCATGCCGCGGGATTCGAGCTGGAAGACCGCCGTGGTCTCGGCGCGCTTGAGCATCTCGAAGGTGGGGGCGTCATCGAGCGGGATGGCGTCGATATTCAGCGGCCCCTCGCCGGCGGCGGCACGCACCTTGTCGACCATCTCCAGGGCCCAGTCGATGATGGTCAGGGTGCGCAGGCCGAGGAAGTCGAACTTGACCAGCCCGGCCTCCTCGATGTCGTTCTTGTCGAACTGCACCACCAGGCCATTGCCGTCCTCATCGCACAGCAGCGGCGAGAAGTCGGTGAGCTTGGTGGGGGCGATCACCACACCCCCGGCGTGCTTGCCAGTGCCCCGGGTGATGCCCTCGAGCTTCCTGGCCATCTCCCAGATCTCGGCGGCCTCCTCGTCGTTGTCGAGGAACTCCTTGAGGGCCGGCTCCTGCTCGATGGCCTTGGCCAGCGTCATGCCCACCTCGAAGGGGATCAGCTTGGAGAGCTTGTCGCCCAGCGAGTAGGGCTTGCCTTGGGCGCGGGCCACGTCACGCACCACCGCCTTGGCGGCCATGGTGCCGAAGGTGACGATCTGCGACACGGCGTTGCGCCCGTAGCGGTCGGCCACATAGTCGATGACCCGGTCGCGCTTCTCCATGCAGAAGTCGACATCGAAGTCGGGCATCGAGACCCGCTCGGGGTTGAGGAAGCGCTCGAAGAGCAGGTCATACTCCAGCGGGTCCAGGTCGGTGATCTTCTGGGCGTAGGCCACCAAGGAGCCAGCACCGGAGCCACGCCCCGGCCCCACCGGCACGTCGTTGTCCTTGGCCCACTGGATAAAGTCCATCACGATCAGGAAGTAGCCCGGGAAGCCCATCTGGATGATGATGTCGAGCTCGAAGTCGAGGCGCTTGCGGTAGCGGGCATCGATCTCGGCATACTCGGCGCCATCGCGGGGATACGTCGCCGCCGGATAGAGGAAATCCAGGCGCTCGGTCAGCCCGTCGTGGGAGACCTTGCGGAAGAACTCGTCCTGGGTCATGCCCTCGGGGATCTCGAACTCCGGCAGGAAGATCTCGCCCAGGCGCACGTCGACATTGCAGCGGGCGGCGATCATCAGGCTGTTCTCGATCGCCTCGGGGATGTCCGCGAAGAGCTCGGCCATCTCCGCCGGGCTCTTGAGGTACTGCTCCTCGCTGTAGCGTCGTTCGCGGCGCGGGTCGTCCAGGGCCCGCCCCTCGCCGATGGCCACCCGAGTCTCGTGGGCCCAGAAGTCCTCCTTGTCGATAAAGCGCACGTCGTTGGTGGCCACCACCGGGGTACCGGTCTCGGCGGCGAGCTCGACCGAGAGGTGCAGGCATTCCTCCTCGTACTGGCGGCCGGTACGCGTCAGCTCCAGGTAGAAGCGCCCCGGGAAGGCGGCGTTCCACTCCCCCAGCAGGGTCCGCGCCTCGTCCGGATGATCGCTGAGCAGGTGGCGGCCGACCTCCCCTTCACGCCCGCCGGACAGGGCGATCAGCCCCTCGCTCTGGGCGATGACCCAGGCCTTCTGGAGGATCGGCAGCCCCAGCCGCTGGCCCTCCATCCACCCCCGGGAGATCAGCTCGGTGAGGTTGCGATAGCCCTCGGCGTCCATGGCCAGCAGGGTCAGGCGGTAGGGGTGGGCCTCGTCGTAGTCGTTATGCAGCCAGAAATCGGCGCCGATGATCGGCTTGAGGCCGGCGCCCTGGGCCGACTTGTAGGCCTTGACCAGGCCGAAGAGGTTGGTCTCGTCGCTGATGGCCAGGGCCGGCATGCCCATCTCGGCGCTCCGCGAGATCAGCGGCTTGAGGCGCACCAGGCCGTCGACCAGGGAGTATTCGGTGTGTACGCGGAGGTGGACGAAGCTGGGGCTCATAGACGACTCGTGGGGCTCGCTTGGGGTCGGAAAACGCGCAGAGATAATGCCAGATTCGGGGGCGACCTGTCCTCGTGCAAGCGGCATTTCACGACACAGTCAGCGTTAGAGGGCCGAGACGATCCTGGGGGCAGGCACTGCGGAAGGCCGCCCCCAGCGCCCCTCGGCCATGGCGGCTGCGCCAGCCCGGTTAGAACAGCGCCAGTTGGCGCTTGACCGGGGCGAAGGAGCGGCGATGCTCGGGGAGCGGGCCCAGGCGTTCCAGGGCGGCCAGGTGCTCCCGGGTCGGGTAGCCCTTGTGGCGGGCGAAGCCGTAATCGGGATGGCGGCCATCCAGGGCGAGCATCTGGGCGTCCCGGGCCACCTTGGCGAGGATCGAGGCGGCGGCGATGGCCGGGTGGCGGGCATCGCCCTTGACCACCGCCTGGCCAGGCAGCGAATGCCCGGGCAGGCGATTGCCGTCCACCAGCAGGTATTCGGCGGCGGGGCTCAGGGCGTCGATGGCGCGGCGCATGGCCAGATGCGTCGCATGGTAGATATTCAGCTCGTCCACCTCGGCGGGGCTCGCCTCGGCCACGGCGAAGGCCAGCGCCCGCTCACGGATCTCGTCATCCAGGGACTGGCGGCGCTTCGCGGAGAGCGCCTTGGAGTCATTCAGCCCGGCGATGGGCCGGGCGGGATCGAGGATCACCGCGGCGGCCACCACGGCGCCCACCAAAGGGCCTCGCCCGACCTCATCGACGCCGGCCAGGCGCTGGCCAGTATAGTCGATCACCAGCGGCGGCAACTCGCGCTGGGTCACGACGTCACCTCCTCGGCTCGCTCCGGGGCCACGCTGGCAGGCAGCGGCGTACCCGCCACCAGCGCCTCGATGGCCTCCGCGGCGCGGCGGCTGGCATCGCGCTGCAGGCCGGCATGCATGGCGGCGAAGCGCGCCTCCAGGGCGGCCCGGCCCGCGCCGTCGTCGAGCATCGCGCCGAGTTCCACGGCGATCGCCTCGCTACTAGCGGCCTCCTGGATCAGCTCCGGCACCAGGGGCTCCCGGGCGATCAGGTTGGGCAGCGAGATCCACTCGGTCTTGACCAGCCGCTTGGCCAGCCAGTGAGTGGCCGGGGCCATCTTGTAGGCCACCAGCATGGGGCGATGGCAGAGCATCGCCTCCAGGGCCGCGGTGCCCGAGGCCAGCAGCACCACATCCGAGGCCACCATGGCCTCCCGGGAGCGGCCATCGAGCAGGTGGACGCGCCCGGCCAGCGCCGGGTGCGCCGTGAGCAGCGCCTCAAGTTGCTCGCGACGCCCCGGGGTCGCGGCGGGAATCACCACGCGAAGCGCGGGGCGTTCGGCGCACAGCCGTTCGGCGGCGGCCAGGAAGGTCTCGCCCAGGAAACGCACCTCATTGGCCCGGGAACCGGGCAACAGGGCCAGCACCTCGGCCTCCTCGGGCAGGCCGAGCGTGCGGCGCGTGACGAGGCGGTCGGTCTCCAGGGGTAACTCGTCGGCCAGCGGATGGCCGACGAAGGCCACCGGCACCCGATGGCGACGATAGAAGGCGGCCTCGAAGGGCAGGAAGGTGAGCATGGCATCGACGGACTTGGCGATGCCCTTGACCCGCCCCTGGCGCCAGGCCCAGACCGAGGGGCTGACATAGTGGGCGGTGGTCAGGCCGGCCTCGCGCAGCCGGCGCTCCAGCCCCAGATTGAAGTCCGGGGCATCGATGCCGATCACGATATCCGGCCGCCAGGCCAGGGCATCCCGGTAAAGAGTACGCCGTACCCGCAGCAGCTCGGGCAGGTGCTTGAGCACCTCCACCAGGCCCATCACCGAGAGGGTCTCCAGGGGGAAGCGGCTGTCGATGCCCTCGTCGAGCATCCGCGGGCCACCGATGCCACGAAACTCGACGCCGGGGTGGCGCGCCTTGAGCTCGCGCATCAGGCCGGCACCGAGAATATCGCCGGAGAGCTCCCCGGCGACCAGATAGACCCGTCGCAGGGGGGCCGCCCTAGCGGATGATGCCACGAGTAGAGGCCTCGATGGAGGCGATAAAGGCCTCGGTCTCGGCGAGCCGGAAGCGATCGCGGATCTCGCCCAGGGCCTGCTCCACGGTCAGCCCCTGACGGTAGACCAGCTTGTAGGCCTCGTTCAGCGCCTTGATCGCCTCGCTGGAGAAGCCGCGACGCTTGAGGCCCACCAGGTTGAGGCCATGGGGCTGGGCCGGGTTGCCGTTGATCATCACATAGGCAGGCACGTCCTTGGTGATGATGGAGCCGCCACCGGCCATGGCGTGGGCGCCGAAGCGACAGAACTGGTGTATCGCGGAGAGCCCGCCGAGGATAACGAAATCGCCCAGGTGCACATGGCCGGCCAGGGTCACCTGATTGGCCAGGATACAGTCGCTGCCGATCACGCAATCATGACCCACGTGGGAATAGGCCATGAAGAGGTTGCGGGAACCGATGGTGGTGACGCCGCGGTCCTGAACGGTGCCGCGATGCAGGGTCGCCCCCTCGCGGATCACGTTATCGTCGCCCATCTCCAGGCGGGTGGGCTCGCCGGCATACTTCTTGTCCTGGCAATCCTCGCCCACCGAGGCGAACTGGAAGATGCGGGTTCGCTCGCCCAGCACGGTGGGGCCCTTGATCACCACATGGGGACCGATGCGACTGCCGGCGCCGATCTCCACGTCGGGCCCGATCACGCTGAAGGGGCCCACCTCGACGTCCTCGGCCAGACACGCCTTGGGGTCAACGATGGCGGTGGGATGAATCAAGCGACCTTCCTCTCGGCACAGATGATATCGGCTTCGCAGGCCAGCTCACCGTCGACGGTGGCACGGCAGGCGAACTTCCAGATGCCGCGCTTCTCGCGCTCCACTCGCGCCTCCAGGCGCAGCTGGTCGCCGGGCATCACCGGACGCTTGAAGCGGGCATTGTCGCTACCCACCAGGTAGTAGACATAGCCATCGGCGGGCAGCTTGTTGACGGTCTTGAAGCCCAGGATACCACAGGCCTGGGCCATGGCCTCGATGATCAGCACCCCGGGCATGATCGGGTGGTGGGGGAAGTGCCCGTTGAAGAAGGGCTCGTTCACGCTGACGTTCTTGTAGGCAACGATGGATTGCCCCAGCTCCAGTTCCAGCACCCGATCCACCAACAGGAAGGGGTAGCGGTGGGGCAGGTAGTCACGAATGTCGTTGATGTCCATTACCATCGAGGCACCTCTAGGAAGACGAAAATGCTCGCCCGACGGGCGAGCATGGAGCGGCGCCGGGCGCCGTTAGACTGGCGAAGGGGGAATTATACCCGCGTCGCCGCTCGGCTCAACGCGATTCCTGGGCCTTCTCCAGGCGTGCCAGCCGCTTGGCCAGGGCGTCCAGCTGCTTGAAGCGCACCGCATTCTTTCGCCACTGGGCGTTACTCATGGCCCCGGTACCGGAGGAGTAGACGCCGGGCTCATGGATGGAGTTGGTGACCAGGCTCATGCCGGTGACCTGAACGCCATCACAGATCGTCAGGTGGCCGGAGAGGCCGACGCCACCGCCCAACAGGCAGTGCCTGCCTACCTTGGTGGAGCCGGCGATGCCGACGCAGCCGGCCAGGGCACTGTGATCGCCGATCTGCACGTTGTGGGCGATCTGCACCTGGCTGTCGATCTTGACGTCATCGCCGATCAGGGTATCGCCCAGAGCGCCCCGGTCGATGCTCGAGCAGCTACCCACCTCCACGTCGTCGCCCAGCACCACGCCGCCCAACTGGGCGATCTTATGCCAGCCCCCGCCATCATGAGCGAAGCCAAAGCCATCGGCGCCGATCACGCAGCCACTGTGCAGGATGGCTCGCTCGCCGATAATCACGCCGTGATAGACGGTGACATTGGCATGCAGCCGGGAATCGGCGCCGATGCGGCTATCAGCGCCGATCATGCACCCGGGACCGACCACCACGCCATCGCCCAGACTGACGCCGGACTCGATCACCGCCTGGGGACCGATCTCCACGTCACGCCCCAGCGCCACCCCGTCGGCCACCACGGCGGAGGGATGGATACCGGGGCTCCGCCGGCCGTTCAGCGGATCGAAGAGCCGAGACAGGGCCGCATAGCCCAGGTAGGGATTGTCCAGGGTCAGGCAGGCGGTGGGGCACTCCTCGGCCTGACCGGGATGCAGCAGGACCGCCGCGGCGCGGGTCTCGGGGAGATACTTGAGGTAGGCGCGGTTGGCCAGGAAGGTGATCTCCTCGGGGCCGGCCTCGGTGAGGGTGGCCAGGCCGGTGACCCGACGCCGGCCATCGCCGATCAGGGTCGCGCCGAGCCGCTCGGCCAGCTCCTCCAGGGTGAAGGCGGGAGTGTGGGCGTGTGTCATGGGCGCCTTTGCCGGTCAGGGGCCGGGAGCGAACTCCCGGCGACTCGTCAGTTGAGGGTGTTGAGAATCTCGGTGACCTCGTCGGTGACGTCGGTCAGCTCGAGGGTGGTGTGAATCACCCCGTCACGATCGATCAGCACCTCGATATCGTGGCGCTCGATGATCTGATCCACGGCCTGCTCCAGCTTGGGCTCCGCCCCCTGCAGGAAGGCCTGCTCGGAACGCATCTGTGCCTCGCCGATCTGCTGACGCAGCTGCATGAAGCGCTGCTCCTTCTCCATGCCTTCCTGAAGCAGGGCCTCGCGCTCGGAGTCGGACATCACGGCGCCGTCCTGTTCCAGGCGCTGCTGCAGGGCCTGGAGCTCCTGACCGAGGGACTGGGCCTCCTGCTGGGGCCCCTCGATCTCGCTGCGCAGCTCGCTCATCTGGCGCTGCGCCTCGTCGGTTTCCATCAACGCCTCGCGCCAGTCCAGCACCGCCACCTCGGCGGCCTGAGCCAGGCTGGTGCCCCCCATCAGGGCGGCGACGCCGAGGGCCAGGGTCAATTTACGCATAGGTCACTCTCCTGTGATCCGAAAGGTTGATGGCTCAGAAGGTCTGACCCAACGAGAACTGGAAGAACTGGGTGTCGTCGCCTTCCTCGTCATTCAAGGGCTCGGCGACGCTGAAGGTCAGCGGTCCCACCGGGGTCAGCCAGGACAGGCCGATACCGGCACTGTAGCGCAGCTCGCCCAGGTCAATACCGGACTCGCAGCGCGAGGTCGCCCCTGCCGGCACCGGCAGACAGTCGGTCAGGAAGGTGTTGCCACCATCCAGGAAGAAGCCCGCCTGCAGGGAGCGCTGATCCTCGACGAAAGGCACCGGGAAGAAGAGCTCCACGCTGCCCTCCACCAGGACGTTGCCGCCCAGGGTACGCTCCCGATCGACCCCGGACGGCGGCGTGGTACGCGGCCCCAGGGTATTGCCGGTGAAGCCGCGCACCGAGCCCAGGCCGCCGGAGAAGAAATTCTCGTAGAAGGGGTAGGGATCGTTGCCGATGCTGTCGGCATAGCCGAGGGTGGTGCCGAACTTCAGCGACCAGGCGTCACTCAGGGGGAAGAGCTGCTGGGCGCGGTAGCGCAGCCGATAATAGTCGGCATCGCTGCCCGGCACGGCGGCTTCCAGGGAGAGGCGCTGATAGTTGCCCGCGGTGGGCATCACCCCACGATTGAGGTTATTACGGGTCCAGCTGGCGGTGAGCTTGAGGCTCTGGGCATCGGCGCCCTGATCCTCCACGTACTGGCGAATCTCCAGGGCGGTATCGTTATAGGTCTTGATCGTCAGGTCTTCGACGCTGGCGCCGAAGTTGAGGCGGCTGTTCTCGTCGATCGGATAGCCGAAATTGATACCGCCACCGAAGGAGTCGGTGGAGTAGGTGGAGATATCCGAATCCTCGTAATCGGTTTCCCGATAGAAGAGGTCATAACCGCGGGAAATACCATCCAGGGTCCAGTAGGGGTCGGTATAACCGAAGTTGAGCCCGGTGAAGGTATCGCTACGCTGGGCATTGATGTTGACCCGGTTGCCGGTGCCCAGGAAGTTGTTCTGGGAGAGGCCGGCGCCGTAGATCACCCCGGCGGTCTGCGAGAAGCCGATGCTCGCGGAAATGGAACCGGACGGTTGCTCCTCGACCCGGTAGGTCACGTCCAGTTGATCCGGCTCGCCGGGCACCGGCCGGGTCTCGACCTCGACCTGCTTGAAAAAGCCCAGGCGCTCCAGGCGCTGGCGGGACTGGCTGATCGACTCGGTGGAGGCCGGGGCCCCCTCCAGCTGGATCATCTCGCGGCGCAGCACCTCGTCCTGGGTGGTGGTATTGCCGATGAACTCGATGCGCCGCACATAGGCGCGGCGACCGGGGTTGACCGCCAGCAGCAGATCCACAGTCTCGCCATCGTCACGCACCTGCGGAATCGGCTCGATCTCGGCGAAGGTGAAGCCCTCGGCACCCAGGCGCGAGCGCAGGGCCTCCACCGAGGCGGTGACCTCGCTGCGTGAGAAGATCTCCCCCGGGGTCGCCGTCACCAGCTCACGGGCCTCGCTGGACGAGATGATCAGGTCGCCCTCGAAACGAATATCGCCGAGGCGATACTGGCGCCCCTCGTCGACATTGATGGTGACGAAGATCTGCGATTGATCGGGACTGATGGCCACCTGGGTCGAGGCGATATCGAAGTTCACATAGCCGCGATCCAGGTAGAAGGAGCGCAGCCGCTCCAGGTCCCCGGCCAGGGCCTCGCGGGAATACTCGTCCTTGGAGAACCAGCCGAAGATTCGTCCCGGGCGATCCTCGAGCTCGAAGACCTCCCGCAGAGTGTCGTTATCGAAGGCGCGATTGCCGACGATATTGATCTGGCGTATCCGCGCCACCGCCCCTTCGTTGATATCGATATTGACCCGAACGCGGTTGTCGCCGACCTCCTCGATCCGGGTGTCGATGCGCGCGCTGTAACGGCCCTGGGACTGGTAGAGCTGCTCCAGCTCCCGCTGCATCTCCTCCAGGGTGGAGAGCTGCAGCACCTCGCCCTCGGCCAGGTCGACGCCGCGCATGGCCCGGCGCAGCTCTTCCTCCGGCACCAGGGAGTTGCCGCTGATCTCGATGGCGGCGATAAAGGGGCGCTCCTCCACCTGAATGATCAGCACCTCGCCGTCGCGCGCCAGGCGGATATCCTCGAAGAGGCCGGTGGCGAAGAGCTCGCGGGCCGCCTCGGCCAGCTCGCGCTCGTCGACCCGCTCACCGGTCCCCAAGGGGAAAGCATTGAAGACGGAGGCCGCGGGAACGCGCTGCAGGCCCTCCACGCGAATATCGGAGATATTGAATTCGTTCGCCGAGGCCGACTGGGCGCCGGCCAGTAGCAGCGCTGCCAATCCGATGGTCTTGAGTTTCATTCAGTCGCTTCGCTCGCGTTGATCTGCCCATCGAGATCCCGTGCTTCCCTGCCAGGAGGAACGGTGTTCGAAATAGGCACCTTATACATTTGTGCGGGTAACTGACAAGGCCGGGGAAGCTTCCCCGACCAACGCCAGCGGCTCGGGGGAGCCATTACAACCGCATCAGGTCGAAATAGAGGGCCATGAACATCAGGCTACCCACCAGGGCCAGGCCGATGCGCAGGCCGATGGCCTGCGCCTTCTCGGAGACCGGCCGGCCGCGCAGCGCCTCGATGACGTAGTAGGCCAGGTGGCCGCCATCCAGCACTGGGATCGGCAGCAGGTTGAGGATCCCCAGGCTGATCGAGAGGTAGGCCATGAAGCTGATAAAGCTCTCCAGGCCACTGCGCGCGGTGTCCCCCGCCACCCGGGCGATGGTGATGGGTCCGGAGAGGTTGGAGGGCGAGATCAGCCCCACCAGCATCTTGCGAATCGCATCCAGGGTCAGCAGCGACATCTCGCCGGTGCGTGACAGCGACTGCCCCAGGGCCGCCAGGGGACCGTAGCGCACCTCGCGACGATACTCCTCGGGCCACGCCACCGACGCCACCCCGGCGCCGATGTAGCCGACGGCACTCCCCGTCTCCCGCTCGTTGCGCCCCGGCACCAGGGTCAGGCTCAGCCGCTCGTCGCCACGCTGCACCTCCAGGTCCAGGGCCTCGCCAGGATGGGCCCGCACCACCTCGACGAAATGCGTCCAGTCGTCGATGCCTTCACCGTCGATGCGGTGTATCCGGTCGCCGGGCTCGAGACCGGCGGCGGCCGCCGCCTCGCCTTCCAGCACCTGCCCCAGCTCGGCGGGGAAGGCCGGCCGCCAGGGGGTGAACCCCAGGCTCGACAGCGGTCGGGGCGGGTCCTGGCGCACCAGGTAGTTCTCCACCGGCAGGCCGCGTTCCCGGATCACTTCGCTACCTTCGTCCCGGATGCTGAAACGCAACTCGCCGCTATGGCCGATGACCGCCACCAGCTTGAGGTTGACCTCTTCCCAGGAGCGCACCCGTTCGCCCTGGATGGCGACGATCTCCTGACCCGAGGCCAGGCCGCCGCGGGCCGCCGGCGAGTCGGGAGTCACCGCCCCCACTACCGGCGCCACCGTGGTGGTACCCACCACGAAGAGCAGCCAGTAGGCGACGATGGCGAGCAGGAAATTGGCCAGGGGACCGGCGACGACGATGGCGATCCGCGCCCAAACGGACTGGTTGTTGAAGGCCCGGTGACGCTCATCGGGGGCCACCGGCCCCTCTCGCTCGTCGAGCATCTTGACGTAGCCCCCCAGGGGGATGGCGGCCACGGCGAACTCGGTGCCATGGCGGTCGGTACGCGACCAGAGCGGCTTACCGAAGCCCACCGAGAAGCGCAGCACCTTGACCCCACAACGCTTGGCCACCCAGTAGTGACCATATTCGTGAAAGGTGATCAGTAGGCCCAGGACCACGATCACCGCCAACACGTTCTGGATCACGCCCATCGCTTAGTCTCCCCGCGTCAGCGTCACCAACAGGGCCTCGGCGGTGCGCCGTGCCCGGGCATCCTCGGCCAGGATCCCCTCCAGGGTCCGGGCCGAGCGCACTTCCAGCTCGTCGAGCACCGCCGCCACCAGGCGCGGAATCCCGGTGAAGCCGAGCCGCCCCTCGAGGAAGGCGGCCACCGCTACCTCATTGGCGGCATTGAGCATCGCCGGTGCCGTGCCGCCGGCCTCCATGGCCTGCCGTGCCAGGCGCAGGCAGGGAAAGGCCGCCGCGTCCGGGGCCTCGAAGTCGAGGCGTGCCACCTGAAACAAATCCAGCGCCTCGACCCCGGCGTCGATGCGCTCCGGCCAGGCCAGGCCATAGGCGATGGGCGTACGCATGTCCGGGTTGCCCAACTGTGCTAGCACCGACCCATCGCTGTAGGCGGCCATAGAGTGGATCACGCTCTGCGGATGCACCACCACCTGAACCTGTTGCGGCGTGGTATCGAACAGCCAGCACGCCTCGATCAACTCCAGCCCCTTGTTCATCAGGGTGGCACTGTCCACGGAAATCTTCCGCCCCATGGACCAGTTGGGGTGGGCACAGGCCTGCGCCGGCGTCACCTCGGCCAATTGCTCGGCGCTCCAGCCCCGGAAGGGACCGCCGGAAGCGGTCAACAGCAGTTGGGTGACGCCGTGGCGCCCCAGGCCACCCCGGTGCTCGACGGGTAGACACTGGAAGATGGCATTGTGTTCGGAGTCGATGGGCAGCAGGGTCGCGCCATGCGCCGCCACCGCCTCCATAAACAGGGCCCCGGACATCACCAGGGCCTCCTTGTTGGCCAGCAGTACCCGCTTGCCGGCACGCACCGCGGCCAGGGTCGGCAGCAGGCCGGCGGCGCCGACGATGGCCGCCATCACCACCGACGCCTCGCCGGCCTCGGCCACCTCGCACAGGGCCGTCTCGCCGGCGGCCACCTCGGTTTCCAGGCCCGCCGCGGCCAACTGGAGTCGCAGCCAGGCGGCGTCCGCCTCGCTGCCCAGCACGGCCACCGCCGGGCGATGGCGCAGGCAGAGGCTCAAGAGTCCCTGGCGGTCGCGGTGGGCCGTCAGGGCGTGTACCCGATAGCGTTCGGGGTGGCGGGCGATGACATCCAGGGTGCTGGTGCCGATGGAACCGGTGGCACCCAGCACCGTGACCCCCTGAGGGGCAGTGCTCATAGCCATAGGCGCAGCAGGGCGAAGAGGGGCACGGCGGCGGTGAGGCTGTCGATGCGGTCGAGCACCCCGCCATGGCCGGGCAGCAGGGCACTGGAGTCCTTGATGCCGCGGCTGCGCTTGAGCATGCTCTCGAACAGATCCCCCACCACCGAGACGGCGGTGACCAGCCAGGTGATAAGGATCAGTTGTGCCAGCTGCCCCGGGGCGAGCCCCAACCAGAGGGCGAAACCCAGCGCCAGCAGGGTGGTGGCGGCCAGGCCGCCCAACACGCCTTCCCAGGACTTGCCGGGACTGACGCTGGGCGCCAGCTTGCGGCGCCCATAGGCGCGACCGGCGAAGTAGGCGCCGCTATCGGCGGTCCACACCAGCAGCAGCACGAAGAGCAGCCACTCGACCCCGCCGTCGCGCAGGGCGATAAATCCGACCCAGGTAGGCAGTAGCACCCAGAGCCCCATGGCCAGTCGCCGGGAGGGCGCCTGCCACTGGCTCTGGCGTTCGGGGTAGCGGGTGACCCAGTAGAAGTTGACCAGCCAGCCGGCGGCGGCCAGCCATAGCGGCCAGGTGGCCTGGGTGGCGCCGACGAGCCACAGCAGCGCCATCAGCGCCGCCGCCCCGGCGACGCCCAGCAGGCGTGCCCCCGGGCGCTCATAGCCGGCCAGGTTGACCCACTCCCAGGCCCCCAGCAGGACGATGGCGCCGGCAAAGAGGGCGAAGGCGCCGCCGTCGAGGCCGAACAGCCCCAGCAGGACCAGGGGCGCCAGGATCAGGGCGGTAATCAGTCGCTGCTTAAGCACCTTGGGCCTCGATCTGTTCATCGGTCATGCCGAAGCGCCGCTGACGGCGGGCGAAATCATCCAGCGCCAGGTCGAAGGCCGCGGCATCGAAGTCGGGCCACAGCAGCGGCGAGAAGTGGAATTCGGCGTAGGCCAGCTGCCAGAGCAGGAAGTTGGAGATGCGCTGCTCGCCGCTGGTGCGGATGCACAGGTCCACCGGGGCATCCTCGGCCAGGCTGATCTCGCGATCCAGGGCCACCTCGTCGATCTCGGCGGGATCCAGCTCGCCGGCCTGGACGCGCTCGGCGAGGCGTCGGGCGGCGCTGGCGATATCCCAGCGGCCACCATAGTTGGCGGCGATCACCAGATGCAGGCCGCGGTTGTCGGCGGTCAGCGCCTCGGCACGGGCCACGTGTTTCTGGATGGAGGCGGAGAAGGCACTGCGCTCGCCGATCACCGAGAGGCGAATGTCGTGCTCGTGAAGCTTGCGCACCTCGCGCTTCAGCGCCAACAGGAAGAGCTCCATCAGCGCGCTCACCTCGGCGGGGGGGCGCTTCCAGTTCTCGCTGGAGAAGGCGAACAGGGTCAGGGTCTCGACGCCGCGTTCGGCGGCGCGGCGGATCACCGCCCGCACCGCCTCGACGCCGGCATGGTGGCCGCGCACGCCGGAGAGGCCACGGGCCTTGGCCCAGCGATTGTTGCCATCCATGATGATCGCCACATGGCGCGGCGTACCGCCACGATGGGCTTGAGGGGACTGCGTTGACGTCATGGGGACTCGCACGGGAGGAAGGGAAAGGCGGGCCCGAGGCCCGCCGCGCCTTAGACCTGCATCAGGTCGTGTTCCTTGGCTTCCAGCAGCTTGTCGATCTCGGCGATGTACTTGTCGGTCAGCTTCTGGACCGCGTCTTCGCCCTGGTGCTGCTCGTCCTCGGTGATCTCCTTCTCCTTGAGCAGAGACTTGATGTCACCATTGGCGTCGCGGCGCACGTTGCGTACCGCCACCCGCGCCTGCTCCGCCTCGCCGCGGGCCTGCTTGATATAGCCCTTGCGCGTCTCCTCGGTCAGCATCGGCATCGGCACGCGGATCACGTTACCGTTGGTGGAGGGGTTGAGGCCCAGGTCCGAGGTCAGGATGGCCTTCTCCACCTTGGGCACCATGGGCTTCTCCCAGGGCACCACGGAGAGGGTCCGGGCATCCTCGATATTGACGTTGGCCACCTGGTTCAGGGGCACCTGAGAACCGTAGTACTCCACGGTCACGGCGTCGAGAATGCTGGTATGGGCACGCCCGGTACGGATCTTGTGGAAGTTGGCCTGGAGCGACTCCAGGGTCTTCTTCATGCGGCCTTCGGCGTCTTTCTTGATGTCGTCGATCACGGTTTCAACCTCTATCTATCAGCGTGCCTTCCTTGCCACCCACCACCAGGTTCAGTAGCGCGCCGGACTTGTTCATATCGAACACGCGCACCGGCATGCCATGGTCCCGCACCAGGCAGATGGCGGTCAAATCCATCACCCCGAGCTTCTGGTCGAGCACCTCGTCGTAGTTGAGCTGCTCGTACTTGACGGCATCGGCGTGCTTCACCGGATCCTTGTCGTAGACCCCGTCCACCTTGGTGGCCTTGACCACCACGTCGGCGTCGATCTCGATACCGCGCAGGCAGGCCGCGGAATCGGTGGTGAAGAAGGGGTTGCCGGTGCCGGCGGAGAAGAGTACCACGTCACCGGAGGTGAGGTAGCGGATGGCGGTGCGGCGATCATAGTGTTCCACCACGCCGCTCATGGGAATGGCCGACATCACCCGCGAGCGGATATTCGAGCGCTCCAGGGCGTCGCGCATGGCCAGGGCATTCATCACCGTGGCCAGCATGCCCATATGGTCGCCGGTGACCCGCTCCATGCCGGCCTCGTGCAGCGCCGCGCCGCGGAACAGGTTGCCGCCACCGATGACGATCCCCACCTGGACGCCGATGCCCACCAGCTGACCGATCTCCAGGGCCATGCGGTCGAGCACCTTGGGGTCGATCCCGAAGTCGTGCTCGCCCATCAGGGCCTCGCCGGAGAGCTTGAGCAGGATACGCTTGTACTTGCTCTTGGCGCCACGCTCGGGCTGGGCACGGTCGGTGGCGGGGGTGTCGACGGTCATGGGCGAATCTCCTGGCAGCGGCAGTAATCAATCGGGGGAGTCTGTCTACCTTAGCTCAACCGCTGGGCGACCAAGGGGGACGACTCCTGGCGTGGTTAACGCGGTGGCCGACGAAAGCGTCGGCCGGATACGCGAAGGCGTGCGCTTGCGCGCACGCCAACACGTCTCGTGGAACTCGGACCTTAGCTGCGCTTGGCCTGTTCCATCACTTCCTTAGCGAAGTCGACTTCTTCCTTCTCGATGCCCTCGCCCACTTCGTAGCGGGTAAAGCCAATCACTTCGCCGCCGGCGGCCTTGACGAACTCGGCCACGGACTGGTCGGGGTTCTTGACGAAGGGCTGCTCGGTCAGGCTGTTCTCGGCCAGGTACTTCTTCAGGCGGCCTTGAACCATCTTCTCGGCGATGTTCTCCGGCTTGCCGGCCATGTCCGGCTGGGCCAGGATGATCGCCTTTTCCTTGTCGAGCTGCTCCTGAGCCATATGCTCGGGACGCGCCACGGCCGGGTTGATGGCGGCCACGTGCATGGCGACATCCTTGGCGGCTTCCTCGGTGGCACCCTGGAGCACGGTCAGCACGCCGATGCGGCCGCCATGGACATAGGCGCCCACGCGGTTGCCTTCGCCGGCTTCGACCAACACGGCACGACGCACGGAGATGTTCTCGCCGATCTTCTGCACCAGCTGCTGGCGAACGTCTTCCATGTCACCCCCCATCAGGGCGGCCACGTCATCGCTCTTGGACTCGAACAGGGCATCGACGACCTTGTCGGCGAACGCCTTGAAGTTGTCGTCGCGGGCCACGAAGTCGGTCTCGGAGTTGATCTCGACCATCACGCCGTAGCTGCCGTCGGCGGCCACGCGGGTGACCACGGCGCCTTCGGCGGCGGTGCGGTCGGCCTTCTTGGCGGCCTTGAGGCCAGAGCTCTTGCGCAGGTTCTCGATGGCCAGTTCGATGTCGCCGCCGGCTTCGGTGAGAGCCTTCTTGCACTCCATCATGCCGAGCCCGGTACGCTCGCGCAGTTCCTTGACCTGTGAGGCGCTGATAGCTGCCATGGTAATAACCTCTGAATGATTCGCGTCGGTAATCGGGGCATTTCCCGCCGCACCCGCAGGCAGAACGGGAAAAAAGGGGGCGCAGGCCCCCTCCTTATCCGCCGACCCTGGTAGGGGCCGCCGAGCCCGCGACTCAGGATCGCAGGCCTAGATGACACTCAGTGTCGGCGGTACAGCATCACTCGGCGACTTCGTCGGACTCGGAGACCTCGACGAACTCGTCGGGACGACCTTCCTTCGCCTTGGCGCAGGCGCCGGCGATGGCCTGGACGTAGATCTGGATGGCGCGGATGGAGTCATCGTTGCCGGGGATCACGTAATCCACACCGTCCGGGTTGGAGTTGGTGTCCACCACGCCGATGACCGGGATGCCCAGCTTGTTGGCTTCGTTGATGGCGATACGCTCGTGGTCGACGTCGATCACGAAGAGCGCATCGGGCAGGCCACCCATCTCCTTGATACCACCGATGGAGCGGTCCAGCTTCTCCTGCTCGCGGGTGGCCATCAGGACTTCCTTCTTGGTCAGCTTCTCGAAGGTGCCATCTTCATGCATGGCTTCGAGCTCGCGCAGACGCTTGATGGAGACGCGGATGGTCTTGTAGTTGGTGAGCATGCCGCCCAGCCAGCGATGGTTCACGAAGGGCATGCCCACGCGGCTGGCTTCTTCCTTGATGATCTTGCTGGCGGCACGCTTGGTGCCGACGAACATGATCTTGTTGTTGGCGGCAGCCATCTTCTCGACCACGGCCACGGCGTCGTTCAGGGCCGGCAGGGTGTGCTCGAGGTTGATGATGTGGATCTTGTTGCGCGCGCCGAAGATGAACTTGCTCATCTTGGGGTTCCAGTACTTGGTCTGGTGACCGAAGTGGGCACCCGCCTTGAGCAGGTCACGCATATTGACTTGAGACATGGAAGACTCCTGAGAACTCGGGTTAGGCCTCCATGCACCCCAGGGATCCGACCGCTCGACCGCTGGTCGCCACGGCACCCGGGACCCTGTGTCGGTGCATGTGTGTTTTAGGCGTTTGGATCACGCCTTCTCTATTATCGCCGCCGGGCCCGGGGGCCACAAGGGCGGACGATTGCAGGAAAGCGCGCGGCTTTATACCATAGAACGATGCCAAGATGAAGCCGCCCCCGGCCCAGACGGGCCCTCTCCGGGAGAGCCCAGGGGGCGCCACCCTCCCCATGATCGAGATTCCATGAACGTTCCCATCAAGACGCCCGACGAGATCGAGAAGATGCGCGAGGCCGGCCGCCAGGCCGCCCTGGTGCTGGAGATGATCACCCCCCATGTACAGGCCGGCGTCACCACCGGCGAGCTCGACCGCCTGTGCCACGACTTTATCGTCGACGAGCTGGGCTCGGTGCCGGCGCCCCTCAACTATCACGGCTTCCCCAAGTCGATCTGCACTTCCATCAATCATGTGGTGTGCCACGGCATTCCCGACGCCGGCAAGAAGCTCAAGAAGGGCGACATCATGAATCTGGATGTCACCGTCAAGACCGCCGACGGCTACCATGGCGACACCAGCAAGATGTTTATCGTCGGCGAGACCATCCAGGGCGAGCGGCTGTGCCGCATCACCCAGGAATGCCTCTACAAGAGCATCGCCCTGGTCAAGCCCGGGGTGCGCCTGTCGACCCTGGCCCGGGTGATCCAGCAGCATGCCGAGGCCAACGGCTACTCGGTGGTACGCGACTTCTGCGGCCACGGCATCGGTGCCGGCTTCCACGAGGACCCGCAGATTCTCCACTACGACGGCTACGCCCCCGAGGCCGATATCGAACTGGCCGAGGGCATGTGCTTCACCATCGAGCCGATGATCAACGTGGGCGACCATCGCACCAAGGTACTGCGCGACAACTGGACCGCGGTGACCAAGGATCGCAGCCTCTCCGCCCAGTGGGAGCATACCCTGCTGGTCACCGCCGACGGCGTCGAGGTGCTCACCGCCCGCAGCGAGGAAGACCTCGGCTTCCTCGAGCACTGACATGCTGCTACACCATCATCGCTTTCGCCCCGACCCCGGCCTGTTCGACGGCGAGGCCTTCGCCGCCGAGCTGGCCACCCATCGCTCCCCGATCGCCCCCTTCAAGGCGGAGCTGAAGGCGATCCAGGCACGCCTCGACGAACGCTTTCGCGGCGGCGCCGATATCCGCGACCTGGTGCGCGGCCGCGCCTGGTGCCTGGATCAGTTGCTGGCCATCGCCTGGGCACGCCATCCCTGGTCCGAGGAGGGCATCGCCCTGCTCGCCGTGGGCGGCTATGGTCGCGGCGAACTGCACCCCCACTCCGATATCGACCTGCTGTTCCTGCTGGAGGAGGACGACGACGCACCCTACCGGGAATCGCTCACCGCCTTCATCACCTTCCTCTGGGATATCGGCCTGGAGATCGGCCATAGCGTGCGCTCGCTGAACGACTGCGAGCGCGAGGCCCGCGATGATGTCACGGTGATCACCAACCTGCTGGAGACCCGCACCCTGGCCGGCCCCGAGCGGCTGCGCCAGGCCATGCGCCAACGCCTGGCCACCGAGCGGCTATGGCCCGCGGATCGCTTCTTCGAAGCCAAGTGGCAGGAGCAGATCGCCCGCCACTACCGCTACAACAACTCCGAGTATCACCTGGAACCCAATATCAAGAGTTCCCCCGGCGGGCTGCGGGATATCCAGATGATCGGCTGGGTCGCCAAGCGTCACTTCGGCCCCCTGGGCTATGAGGAGCTGGTGGCCAACGGCTTCATGAACGATGCCGAGCTGCGCATCCTCAGCCAGGGCCAGGCCTTCCTGTGGCAGGTGCGCTACGCCCTGCACATGCTCACCGGACGCGCCGAGGATCGTCTGCAGTTCGACCACCAGCGCACCATCGCCGAGCTGTTCGGCTACCGCGACACCCCGGAGCGCCTGGCGGTGGAGCAGTTCATGAAGCGCTACTATCGCCATGTGACGGCGCTGGCCGGCCTCAACGACATGCTGCTGCAGCACTTCGACGAGGTGATCCTGCGCGGCGAGGAGCGCCTCGAGACGCGCCCCCTCAACGACCGCTTCGAGGTCACCGGCGGCTATATCCAGGCGCGCAGCCCCGGCGTCTTCCGCTACCGCCCGGCGGCCCTGCTGGAACTCTTCCTGCTGATGGCTCAGCACCCGGAGATCGAGGGGGTGCGCGCCGATACCATCCGCCTGATCCGCGACCATCGCCACCTGATCGACGACCTCTACCGCGACGACCTGCGCCACCAGAGCCTGTTCATGGAGCTGCTGCGCTCCTCCGGCAACGTGGCGCGCCAGCTGCGGCGCATGAATCGCTACGGGGTGCTCGGCAAGTACCTGCCGGAGTTCGGCCAGGCGGTGGGGCTGATGCAGCACGACCTCTTCCATATCTATACCGTCGACGCCCATACCCTGCGGCTGCTCAAGTGCATCCAGCGCTTTCGCGAGCCCGAGGCCCGGGAGGAGTTTCCGGTGGCCTCGGTGCTGGTGCACCAGTTGCCCAAGCTGGAGCTGCTGTGGATCGCCGGCCTCTACCACGATATCGGCAAGGGCCGCGGCGGCGATCACTCCATCCTCGGCGCCCGGGATGCCGAGGCCTTCTGCGAGCGCCACGGCCTCTCGCCCCGGGACACCCGACTGGTCAGCTGGCTGGTGGAGAACCACCTCTTGATGTCCAAGGTGGCCCAGAAGCGCGACATCACCGACCCGGACGTGATCCGCGACTTCGCCCGCCTGGTACGCGACGAGATCCACCTGGACTACCTCTATGTGCTCACCGTGGCGGATATCAGCGCCACCAACCCGGCGCTGTGGAACGGCTGGCGGGCCTCGCTGCTGCGCCAGTTGCACGGCGAGACCAAGCGCGCCCTGCGCCGCGGCCTGGAGAACCCGCCGGATCGCGAGGACTGGGTGCGCGAGACCCGTGAGGAGGCCTTCTCGCTGCTGCTAGCGGTGGGCGCCGATGGCCAGCGGGTGGCTCGGCTATGGGACTCCCTCGGCGAGGAGTACTTCCTGCAGTACGCGCCCAGCGAGATCGTCTGGCAGACCCAGGGTATCCTCGCCCACGAGGGCTCGGAGCTGCCGCTGATCCTGATCAGCGCCCCCACCGAGGACATGGCCGAGGGCGGCACCAAGGTGTTTATCCACACCCGCTCCGCGGACGACCTCTTCGCCGCCACCGCCGCCGCCATGGATCAACTGGGCCTCTCCATCCACGACGCGCGCATCGCCACCTCCAGCAACGACTGGACCCTCAACACCTTTATCGTCCTGGATCACCAGCACCAGGCGATCCGCGACCGCGCCCAGTTGGAAGAGATCCGCGCCCACCTGGTGGAGGAACTGGACGACCCGGAGGACTACCCGCAGATCGTCACCCGCCACACCCCGCGCCAGCTCAAGCACTTCCAGGTGCCGACCCGGGTCGCCCTGGAGCAGGACCTGGCCAACGAGCGCACCATGCTGGAACTGGTGGCCCCGGACCGCCCCGGCCTGCTGGCCCGGGTGGGGCGCATTTTCATGGAGCAGGACATCGCCCTCTCGGCGGCCAAGATCGCCACCCTGGGCGAGCGGGTCGAAGACGTCTTCTTTATCACCACCAAGGCCGGCGAGCCGCTGACCGATCCGGCCCGCCAGGAGCGGCTGCGGGCACGGCTGATCGAGGTATTGGATGTCTAAACCTCCCCGGGTTTGAGGCCCTTGGGCCGCTTCCCTATAATCGCTTGCCTAGACGCACCCGGGGCCTTGCGATTCACGGGCCCACGCCAATAACGATATCTCGCCCGCGCCGGGCGGCCAGGACACCCATGAATCCCGATCTCGACGCCCTCCAGCCTTACCCCTTCGAGAAGCTCGCCGCCCTGCGTGCCGGCGTCACGCCCCCCGCAGACCTCGCGCCGATCCCCCTGACCATCGGCGAGCCCCAGCACGCCCCCTATGCGGCGGCCCTGGAGAGCCTCACCGAGCATCGCGACGAGATGGCCCGCTACCCGGCCACGGCGGGGACGGATGCGCTGCGTGGCGCCATCGCCGCCTGGGCGACCCGACGCTTCGGCCTGACCGGCCTGGATAGCGACACCCAGGTACTGCCGGTCAATGGCACCCGGGAGGCGATCTTCGCCTTCGTCCAGGCCGCACTGGACCGTAGCCGCCCGGCCAGGGTGGCGGTGCCCAACCCCTTCTACCAGATCTACGAGGGCGCCACCCTGCTGGCCGGCGGCACGCCCCTCTACCTGGACTGCACCGCCGAGAGCGGCTTCCGCCCCGATTTCGACGCCGTGCCCGCCGAGACCTGGCGCGAGGTGCAGATCGTCTTCCTCTGCTCGCCGGGCAACCCCACCGGGGCGGTCACCCCGCTGGAGGAGTTCAAGAAACTCATTGCCCTGGCGGATGAACACGACTTTATCATCGCCTCCGACGAGTGCTATTCGGAGCTCTACCTGGATGAGGCCACCCCGCCCCCCGGGCTGCTCGAGGCCTGCGCGGCCCTGGGGCGTCACGACTATCGCCGCTGCCTGGTCTTTCATTCGCTCTCCAAGCGCTCCAACCTGCCGGGGCTGCGCTCCGGCTTCGTAGCCGGCGATGCCGGGCTGATCGCCCCCTTCAAGCGCTACCGCACCTACCACGGCTGCGCCATGTCGCTGCCGCTGCAGCACGCCTCCATCACCGCCTGGAACGACGAGGCCCATGTGCGCGCCAATCGCGACGCCTACCGGGAGAAGTTCGCCGCGGTCACCGAGATCCTCGCCCCGGTGATGGACTTCCCCACGCCGCAGGCCAGCTTCTACCTGTGGCCGGCGGTGCCCGGCGGCGACGACGAGGCCTTTACCCGCGAACTGTTCGCCGAGGAGCACGTCAGCGTGCTGCCGGGCAGCTATATGGGCCGCCCCGGCGCCGACGGGGTCAACCCCGGCAGCGGGCGCCTGCGCCTGGCCCTGGTGGCCGAGGTGGAGGCCACGCTGGAAGCGGCCCGGCGCCTGCGTCGCTTTATCGAAAGGAGAGGCTGATGTTCACCCTCTACGGCATCAAGAACTGCGATACCTGCCGCAAGGCCCGCAAGGCCATGGACGGGGCCGGCATCCCTTACCAGTTCCACGACCTACGCGAGGATGGCCTCTCGGCGCCGTTGCTCGAGGCGATCCTCGAGCGGGTGCCGGTGATGACCCTGCTCAACAAGCGCAGCACCACCTGGCGCCAGCTCGATGAGGCCGACAAGGCCGACGTCGATGCCAATAAGGCGCGGGAGCTGATGCTGGCCCACCCCACCCTGCTCAAGCGCCCGCTGCTGGATACCGGCGACGAGATACTGGTGGGCTACCGCGACGGCGACTACGACAATCTCCCGGGCTGAGTCACGGCTCGCCCTTATTTTTCAAGAGGACACACCCCATGCTGAGCTTTGCACTCGGAATCGGCACCCAGAACACCCAGGGCGACTGGCTGGAGATCTACTACCCGGCCCCCCTGCTCAACCCCGACGACAGCCTGGTGGCGGCCGCCGCCAAGGCCCTCGACGCCCCCGCCGGCAAGGCCGCGGTGAGCTTCCTGCCCGAACAGTGCGCCGCCCTGGCCAGCGCCCTGCGCGAGGCCGGCCACGCCGACCAGGCCGAGCTGGCCGAGGCCTTCGCCGCTAGCCAGCGTCCGCTGGTGGCCATGTTCCTCGCCGAGGATAGCGCCCCGGAGTCCGCCCCCGAGGTCTACCTCAAGCTGCACCTGCTCTCCCACCGTCTGGTCAAGCCCCACGGCCTGGACCTCACCGGCATGTTCGGCCTGCTGCGCAACGTGGCCTGGAGCAGCGAAGGCGCCATCGATATCGAGGAGCTGCCGGCGCGGCGCCTCAAGGCGCGCCTGGAAGGACGCACCCTCTCCGTGGACTGCGTCGACAAGTTCCCCAAGATGACCGACTACGTGGTGCCCGCCGGCGTGCGCATCGGCGACACCGCCCGGGTACGCCTGGGTGCCTACCTGGGCGAGGGCACCACCGTGATGCACGAGGGCTTCGTCAACTTCAATGCCGGCACCGAAGGCCCCGGCATGATCGAAGGGCGCATCTCCGCCGGCGTCATGGTCGGCAAGGGCTCCGACCTGGGCGGCGGCTGCTCCACCATGGGCACTCTCTCCGGCGGCGGCAATATCATCATCAAGGTGGGCGAGGGCTGCCTGATCGGCGCCAACGCCGGCATCGGCATCCCCCTGGGCGATCGCTGCACCGTGGAGGCGGGCCTCTATATCACCGCCGGCGCCAAGGTCGCCGTGCTCGATGATCAGGGCCAGGAGGTCAAGACCGTGGCCGCTCGCGAACTGGCCGGCCAGGACGACCTGCTGCTGCGCCGCAACTCGGTGAATGGCCGCATCGAGTGCCTGACCAACAAGAGCGCCATCGCCCTCAACGAAGCGCTGCACGCCCACAACTAAGCGCCTCCGGGCCCGCGAGTGCGGGCCCGGTCGCCTTCCCGACCAGGAATGCCCATGTCCGCCAGCCCCACCCCCGCCGACCTCTCCCCCACCCTCGACCTCGCCATGGAGCTGATGCGGCGTCCCTCGGTGACTCCCGATGACGCCGGCTGCCAGGCACTGATGATCGAGCGCCTGGAGCGGCTCGGCTTCCATATCGAGTCGCTGCCCTTCGGCGATGTGGAGAACTTCTGGGCGGTGCGCGGCCACCACGGCCCGGTACTGGCCTTCGCCGGCCATACCGACGTGGTGCCCAGCGGCCCGGAGGTTCATTGGCAGCACCCCCCCTTCGAGCCCTGCATCGATGACGAGGGCATGCTGTGGGGGCGCGGCGCCGCCGATATGAAGGGCAGCCTGGCGGCCATGATCACCGCGGTGGAACGCTTCGTGGCCGCCAATCCGGAGCACCACGGCAAGATCGCCTTCCTGATCACCTCCGACGAGGAGGGGCCCGCCGTCGACGGTACCCGCGCCGTGGTGGCGCACCTGCGCGAGGCTCACGAGCGCCTCGACTACTGCATCGTCGGTGAGCCCTCCTCCACCGCGGAGCTCGCCGACGTGATCAAGAACGGCCGCCGCGGCTCCCTGGGCGGCGTACTGCATATCAAGGGCAAGCAGGGCCATGTGGCCTACCCTCACCTGGCACGCAACCCCATCCACGAGGCGGCGCCGGCCCTGGATGCGCTCGCCAAGGAGCACTGGGACGATGGCAACGCCTTCTTCCCGGCCACCAGCTTCCAGATCTCGAATATCCGCGCCGGTACCGGCGCCACCAATGTGATCCCCGGCGAGTTGGAGGTGGTCTTCAACTTCCGCTACTCCACCGAGGTGACCCACGAACAGCTGCGGGAACGCACCGAGGCGCTCCTCGCCGCCCACGGCCTCGACTTCCATATCGACTGGACCCTCAACGGCGAGCCCTTCCTCACCGCCGAGGGTGAACTGGTGGAGGCCGCGGTGGGCGGCGTCGAGGCGGTGCTGGGGCGACGCCCCGAACTCTCCACCGCCGGCGGTACCTCGGACGGGCGCTTCATCGCCACCCTGGGGACCCAGGTGGTGGAGCTCGGCCCCTTGAATGCCACCATCCACCAGGTCAACGAGCGGATCCGCGCCGCCGACCTGGACACCCTGAGCCAGATCTACGAGGCGATCCTCGAACGTCTCTTCATTAACGCCTGG
>NZ_BJUK01000040.1 GCF_007989625.1 Bisbaumannia pacifica | reverse complement strand
TCGGGGTGTAAATGAGTACTTTGATCGGACTCGCGCACGAGCCGATTTTTAACGCCGTATGGCCGAGCGCAGCCAGTCTTCGGACATAGCCTAGCCCAGTAGCCAGTGGCAGGCGGCGGCCCCCAGGGCCAGACCGAGCAGGAAGAGGCCGAGCCCCAGGGCCGGGGCCCGCCAGCGGCGCCAGCGATCGTGGGCCAGGGCGGCACGGCTCAGGCGCCGCATCAGGGCCTCGTGGTGGGAGCCGGCCAGGTCGGCGGGGCAGGAGAAGTCGTCGGCCAGGCTATCCCGCCAGTGGGCGCCATGGGTCAGGCCGAGGCGCGCCCGCAGCCGGCCGATATCGCCGAGGGTGGCGTGGAGGGCGTCGTATTCCCGGCGATGCTCGGCCACGCTCAGTGCCGCCTCGGCATCGCGCCGGAGGGTGCGGTGCTCGCAGGCCTCGAGGGCCCGGCCCAGCGCCTCGTTATCGCTGTCCGGCGTCACCCCCAGGCGACGGTAGAGATCACGCATCAGGAGACCTCCCGCATCAGGAAGTCATAGGCCTGCTTGATGCGCTGGAAGCGCCGCGAGGCGCTGGCCATCACCGCCTCGCCCTCGGCATGGAAGCGATCCGGGTGGTGGGCCTGGGCCAGGCGGCGATAGGCGCGGCGGATCTCCTGGCGGCTGGCGCCGTCGGAGAGCCCCAGCACCTGGAGGGCGCGGCTCTGGCGCCCGGGGGGCGGCTGGTGCTGGCGCCGCTCGCGCCACTCCTGCTCGCCTTGGCGCCGCTCCCGCTCCTCTCGGCGTCGCCGTGCCTCGTCGTCTTGCCGGCGTTGCTCCTGGCGGCGCCGCTCTTCTTGGTGGCCCCTGCGCTTCTCGCCGTCCTCGTTTCGCTTGCGCCTGGCCTCGTCCCGTTGCCTGCGCTCCGCGTCGCGCTTTCGCTCCTCGCTCGCCCGGGCCTGCGCTTCGGCCTGGCGGCGCGCCTCCTCCTGGCGCGCGCGCTCCTCGAAGTGGGGCTGCCAGTAGGCGTGGCGGCTAGGATCGTCGGGCTCCTTCAGCGGGCGCTGGCTGGTGGCTTCGAAGAGAGCGGCGAACTCCTGAGGAGGGACACCCAGCAGGTCGGCGAGAAAGCGCAGCACATGATGGTTGGCCGGGCTCGGCTCGCCCTGGCCGGCGGCCAGGGCGATGGCCAGGCGCAGGAAGGGGTAGCCGCCCCGGGCCTCCCGTTGCAGTACCTCGGCGGCCAGCTGGATGGCGTCCAGGTCCTGGGCGGTGGCGATCTCCAGCAGCGGCTCCAGGGCATGGCCGTGGCGAAAGTCCCGGGTCAGGCTCGCCAACCGCGCGCGCTGGGTCTCGCCCACCGGCCCCTGATTGACCAGCACCCAGCCCAGCAGCAGCAGGGCGGCGGTGTCGGCCTGGTGGCGGCTGGTGAGGAGTAGCCGCTCGAAGGGCGTGAAGCGGGCGATGGACATAACGGGCTCCGGGGCATGGGCTGGGTCGGCTCGCCTGGCGACATATCGGCGGCGGGGCGGCAAACTTGAATCGCCCCCCTGTGATATAAAGGGAAGATCGGGGCGGAGGGCAAGTCATTGATCACGCTGGAGCGCAGGGACGGGTTTCATCTCAAGCTGTCACGGGTGCTGCGGGAGTCCACCTCCCACAAGCTCGACCTCTACCTCTTCGTGCCCGCCGAGCTGGACCTCTCCGCCGAGGTGATCTCCGAGCAGGCCTTCTACCATCACGCCATTCACCTCAGCCGCACCTACTACAGCGACCGCCATCAGCTGCCCCTGGTGCATAGCCGCCTGGCGCGACGCAGCGAGCCGGGCAGCGACCAGTATCGCCTGAGCCTGAGCCTCTATGCCTACCAGTATGTGGTGGCCCTGGAGCGCTCGGTGCGCGAGCTGCGCGCTTATCTCCGGGAGTCGCGGGGCGACAAGCGCCGTGAGGCGAGGCATGAGGAGGCCACGGCGTTGGAGGCGCGCGTCGAGGAGGTCCTGGCCCTGGCCCTGGATATCCTCAAGCGGCTGCGGCGCAGCGTGCCGGAGCGCGAGAGCCTGCTCAAGTACTACACCAATATCGACAATTACCTCTCCTGGTTCACCGAGCAGCGGCTGCTCGAGCTGCTCGCCCAGTTGCCCCGGGAAGCGGACTATGCCGGCGTGCGTCGGCGCCTGGTGGCGCTCTGTCGGGCGGAGGCGGCGCACCGCGAGGCCGAAGAGTACAACTCGCCGCGGGTGGTGGAGGATCCTACCCGCCTGTCCAACAAGATGCGCCTGTTACGGCGCCTGATCGAGTACCCCCTGACCCTGCGCCAGCGCACCCAGGAGCTGGGCGGCGGCGAGCAGAAGGCGGTCAAGGCCCTGGCCACGGCGGTGGTGATGATCTTCGTCTCCCTAGGGCTGCTCCAGGCCCGGGAGTCCCTGGGCGATATCACCCTGCTCTTCGTGCTGGCGATGGCGGCGATCTATGCCCTACGCGAGGTGTTCAAGGACGACCTGCGCAATACCCTGTGGCGGCTTCTGCGCAAGGGGCGCCCCAAGTGGCGGCGCCAGTACCTGGACCCCACCAGTCAGGCGCTGGTCGGGCGTCAGCTGGAGTGGTGCGACTACCAGCGCTACGCCAAGCTGGATGACTCGATCAAGTGGGCGCGCAAGCGCAACCTGGCCCAGCGAGAGGAGGTGGTGCTGCACTACCGCTCCAGCTCGCGGCTGTCGCCGACCCGCTTCCTGAGCGGCTACGAGCAGGTGCGCGAGACCCTGACCCTCGACCTGAGCCTGGTGGCCCGGCTGATGGACAAGGCCAGCCACCTGGTCTATCGCCTCGAGGGCGAGGAGGTGAGTCGCGAGCGGGTGGAGCGTCGCCACCTGATCAACCTGGTGACCCGGGAGCGCCGCGGTGACGGCGAGGCGGTGATCCAGCGCTGGAAGGTGGTGATGAATCGCTCGCGAATCGTCGATATCGAGGAGGTGGCGGTGGCCCCCCGACAAGAGCGGGGGCAATAGGGTATGCTGGCGCGTTAGCTTTCCCCATCATCACGAGGATGCCATGCGAGTGTTGATCCGCTACTTCTTTCGCACCCTGCGCCTGCTGCTGACGCCGCCGATGCTGCTGGCCGAGAAACTCTCCACCCCCAAGGCGGCGGTGAGTCGCAGCGACGAGGCCCAGGCCGAGGTGGATCGCCAGTGTCGGTCGCTGGCGCTCTACCAGTTCCGCGCGTGCCCCTTCTGCGTCAAGGTGCGCAAGGAGATGGCGCGCCTGGGACTGACCATCGAGCGGCGCGATGCCCAGCGTGATGCCGGCCATCGCCAGGCGCTCGAGGCCGGCGGCGGCCGGGTCAAGGTGCCCTGCCTGCGTATCGAGCAGGCCGACGGTGGTGTCGAGTGGCTCTACGAGTCCGACGCGATCAACGCCTGGTTGCGCGAGCGCTTCGCCACGAGCGAGGCCGTGCCCCAGCAGGGCTGACGACTCCCGTGGTTCCCGCACGCCCCCGGCGGCTTCGTTGCGCCGGGGGCGTCGTCGTTTCGGGGACTACGCCAGGGCCAGGAAGAAGCCGGCGATCGAGGCCGACATCAGGTTGGAGAGGGTGCCGGCGAGCACCGCCTTGAGGCCGAGGCGGGCGATATCGTGGCGGCGGCTGGGGGCGATGCTGCCTAGGCCGCCCAGCAGGATGGCCACTGAGGCCAGGTTGGCGAAGCCGCACAGGGCGAAGGAGAGGATCGCCACCGTATGCGGGGTCATCGCCTCGCCGGTGGCCGCCACCAGCTGCTCGCCCGAGATATAGGGCGCCAGGTTGATATAGGCCACGAACTCGTTGACCACCAGCTTCTGGCCGAGGAAGGAGCCGGCCAGCGTCGCCTCCTCCCAGGGAATGCCGAGCAGGAAGGCCAGCGGCGCGAAGAGCCAGCCGAGCAGCAGCTCCAGGCTCAGCGACTCCATGCCCAGCCAGCCGCCGAGGCCGCCCAGCATGCCGTTGATCAGGGCGATCAGGCCGATAAAGGCGAGCAGCATGGCGCCCACATTGGCGGCCAGCTTGAGTCCCGAGGTGGCCCCGGCCGCGGCGGCGTCGAGCACATTGCTGGGGTGGTCCTCCTCCGCCACGAGGCGCGCCTCGGCGGCGGAGACGCTGTCCTCCGGGGTCTCGGTCTCGGGTAGGATCAGCTTGGCGAACAAGAGCCCGCCCGGGGCGGCCATAAAGGAGGCGGCCACCAGGTACTCCATGGGAATGCCCAGCGCCGCATAGCCGGCCAGCACCGATCCGGCCACCGAGGCCAGGCCGCCGCTCATCACCGCGAACAGCTGCGACGGGGTCATCCGCGCGATAAAGGGGCGCACCACCAGGGGCGCCTCGGTCTGGCCGACGAAGATATTGGCGGTGGCCGACAGCGACTCGGTGCGCGAGGTACCCAGCACCCGCTGCAGGGCCCCGCCCAGCAGGCGGATCACCCACTGCATGATGCCCAGGTGATAGAGCACGGCGATCAGCGAGGAGAAGAAGACGATCACCGGCAACACCTTGATGGCGAACACGAAGCCGACCCCGCCGGGGTCGGCCAGGCCGCCGAACAGGAAATCGATGCCGTCGTTGGCATACAGCACCACCTGGCTGACGGCGGCGGAGACGGCGGCGAGCATCGCCTGGCCGGCGGGCACATAGAGCACGAAGGCGCCGATGCCGGCCTGGATGGCGAAGGCGCCGCCCACGGTACGCAGGCGGATGGCGCGGCGATGGGTGGAGAAGATCAGGGCGATGGCGATCAGGCTCGCCATGCCGACCAGGCTCATGGTGATTGTCATTGGAGTTCCTTCATGATCCGGGCTGTCGAGGCGCGGGGCGCCCTCACAGGAAGTTGAACTTGAGGGTGTAGATCATGGCGTTCTGGTAGGCGTTGGGGGTGCCCAGCTTGTTGTTGGCGTAGCGGTACTGCACCCCGGCGGTGAGCCGCTCATGGGGGTGCCACCAGAGGCTCACCGCGCCATTGGTGCCGACGGAGCCGGCCGGCTCGCCGACATAGTTCTGGGTGAGGTAGGCGTCGTCCCGGTCGAAGGTCTGCTCGTGCCACTGGGTGAGGCTGAAGTCCTGGTCGAAGGCTTGGAAGTCGTAGCCGGCGACCCAGCCGGCCATATAGCCGTTCATGCCGGTATGGCCACTGCTCTGCACCCGGGCCGCGCCGAGGAAGGGCTTGATCCACAGGCCACTCGCGAAGGTATGGCGATAGCCGAGGCCGAGGACCTGGTCCTGCTCGCGGCTGTCGAAGCCCGGGTCGCGGAAGTCATAGACATGGGCATAGAGCGAGAAGGGCGAGTCGCCCAGGTAGAGGTGCGAGGTCAGCTTGGCGGCGGTGCGGCGATTGTCCTGGCCGCCGCTGGCCTCGTCGAAGCGGCTGTTGCCCGGGTTCTCGAGGTCGGCGAAGCCGTAGAACTCGCCCCACTCGAAGCCGACGCCGCCCTCCAGCTCTAGGTAGAAGAAGTCGCCCTTGGCGGCGTTGTCGGCGGTGCGGGCCTCGGTGCCGTCGGACCAGTCCAGGTAGTTGAGCGAGACATTGGCGAAGGACCAGACGGGCGACAGGGTATCGGCCTGGACGCCGGTGGGCAGCAGCAGGGCGCCGCCGAGCAGGGCCGGCAGCAGGCGACGGGAAGCATGGGAAAGAGGCATCTTGTTCTCCTTGTCGGGGTAATGGGCTCAGGCGACTCGCTCGAGCAGGGCATCGAAGGCACGGTCGAAGGCGGCCAGGCCCGCCTCCTGCAGGACCTCGCCCTCGGCGTCGAGGTCGATGCCCAGCTCGGCCAGCTCGGCGAGCCGCCGGCGGGCGGTGGCGAGGTCCCGGGTCAGGGTCTCGGCGGCCTCGCCGTGGTCGGCGAAGGCCTCGAGGGTCGCCGCCGGCACGGTGTTGACGGTGTCGGGGCCGATCAGCTCCTCCACGTAGCGCACGTCGGAGTAGGCCGGGTCCTTGGTGCCGGTGCTGGCCCACAGGCAGCTCGGCGGCCGGGCGCCAGCGGCGCGGAGGGCGGCGAAGTCGTCGCCGCCGAACACCGCCTGCCAGTGGGCATAGCCGGCCCGGGCCGAGGCGATGGCGATGCTGCCGCGAAGCTCGGGGGCGGCCTCCGCCAGGCGCGGGTCGAGGCGGGCATCGACCCGGCTAAGGAAGACGCTGGCCACGCCGCGCAGGCCGGCCACCGGGAGTCCGGCGGCGTGGCGGGCGGCCAGGCCGTCCCGGAAGGCGGCGAAGACGGCATCGAGCTGGCGCGGCGAGAAGATCAGGGTGACGTTGATATTGATCCCGGCGGCGACGGCGTCGCGGATCGCCGGCAGACAGGCCCGGGTCGCCGGGATCTTGATCATGGCATTGGGGCGGTCGATGGCCGCCCACAGCCGGCGGGCCTCGGCCAGGGTGGCGTCGGCGTCCTGGGCCAGGCGCGGCGAGACCTCGAAGCTGACATAGCCCTTGTCACCCCGCGATTCATCGTAGCGGGGGCGCAGCAGGTCACAGGCCTCGCGGATATCGGGCAGCACCAGGGCCTCGAAGCGGCGTTCCGGGTCCGGCTCCGCGGCGCGCAGCCGGGCCAGGTCCTCCCGGTAGAGCGGGTCCTCGGCGATGGCCTGCTGGAAGATCGCCGGGTTGGAGGTGACTCCGGCGATGGCGTCCTCCGCGATCAGGCGGCGCAGCCGGCCACCGCGCAGCAGCTGGCGGGAGAGCTGGTCTAGCCAGACCTGCTGGCCGAAGTCGGCGATGCGGCTCAGTCGACTCATGAGGCGGCCTCCTCGGTGGCGATAAAGGTTTCCATGAAGTGGGTCAGCAGACGCTCGGCGTCCACACCCACGCAGACGCCCTGGGAGGGCAGGCCGTCCCAGTCGCCGGGGGGAAAGTCCCGGTCGTCGGGGCGCTGCAGGGTCTGGCCCATGGCGATGCCGGTCGTCACCGCCCGCATCGGGCCCCGGCGCACCTCGAACAGGCTCGGGTCGATCACATAGGCCACGGCGCTGGAGTCGTGGACATAGCAGCCGTCGATGGCCTCCCGGGCCGAGTAGAAGTCGACGTAGTGGCGGGAGATCTGCCACATGAAGGCGCCATCCTCGCCGCCCTGGTCGCGCAGGCGGGCGAAGTCGGCGTTGCTCATCAGCACCCGGTGGGTCACGTCCAGGCCCACCGCAGTGACCGGCCAGGGAGCGGTGAAGACCAGGTCGGCGGCCAGCGGATCGCCGTGGATATTGGCCTCCGCCGCCGGGGTGACATTGCCGCCCTGGCCGCCGACGCCGAAGGCGCCGCCCATGATCACCACCGCCTTGACCAGCTCGGCGATCGCCGGGTCCTCCTTGAGGGCCAGGGCCAGGTTGGTCAGCGGCCCCACCGCGACCAGGGTCACCTCGCCGGGGTGGGCGCGGACGGTATCGATGATCCAGCGGTAGGCGGGACGCGGGTCCGGCGTGCGGCTCGGCGCGAAGCTCGGGCCGACGTTGCCCAGGCCGTCGTCGCCGTGGACCATGGCCGGCGACGCCGACTTGGCCATCGCCAGGGGTTCCCGGGCGCCGCGGGCGACGGGCGCCTCGATGGCGAAGCGCTCGGCCAGGTAGCAGGCGTTGCGGGTGGTGGTATCGATGTCGGCATTGCCGTGCACGGTGGTGATGCCGAGCAGCTCGATGGCCGGGTGACGATGCAGGAAGAGCAGCGCCATGGCATCGTCGACGCCCGGGTCGGTATCGAAGATCACCTTGTGAGCAGGGGCGGAGGTCATGGGGATTCTCCTCAGGGGGTGACGGGGGGGAGTTCGTGGCGATGGGGGATCGCCGCCTGGGCCCCGGGGCGGGTAACGGCGATGGCGGCGGCGGCCTGGCCTTCCTGGAGCGCCGTGGCCACCTCGGCGCCGCGGGCCAGGGCCGCGGCGAAGGCGCCGACGAAGGTGTCGCCGGCGCCGGTGGTATCCACCGCCGCCACCGGCCGGGCGGGGGCGTGGTGGAGTCCCGATTCGAGCCCCGCCACCACGCCCTGGGCGCCCAAAGTGATCAGCACCCGGCGGCAGCCCAGGGCCTGGAGTCGGGCGATGGCCCGGGCCGCCTGATCGGGGTCGGCCACGGGGCAGCCGCTAAGGGCCTCGGCCTCGCTCTCGTTGACCACCAGCCAGTCGACCAGGGCCAGCAGTTCGCCGGGCAAGGCCATGGCCGGGGCGGCGTTGAGCAGGGTGGTGGCGCCATGGGCACGGGCGCGCTCGAGGGCGCGGCACACCGTCTCGAGGGGCACTTCCAGCTGGCAAACCACCAGTTTGGCCGAGGCCAGCAGGGCCTCGGCGGCGTCCACATCGTCGGGGGTGAGCTCGGCATTGCTGCCGGGGATCACCACGATGCTGTTCTGGCTGGCGTCATCGACCTGGATCATGGCCACCCCGGTCGCCCCGGCGGCGCTGGTGCGCACGGCCTGGTGGCAGATGCCCTGCTGAGAGAGGTTGTCGCGCAGGGCGCGGCCATGGGTGTCATCGCCGAGGCAGCCGACCATCGCCGTGGCGGCACCCAGGCGCGCCGCCGCCACGGCCTGGTTGGCGCCCTTGCCGCCGGGGGTGGTGGCGAAGCCGTGGCCGAGCAGGGTCTCGCCGGGCACGGGATGGCGCGGCGTGCGCACCACTAGGTCCATGTTCAGGCTGCCGACGACGACCACCTCGGCCGTGTCGAGGGGGGGAGTGGGGGAGGTTGCGAATGTCACTGTGTGGATCCTGGGAGTTGGCGGAAAGACACCGAGTCCTGGGGCCGGAGGGCAGGCAGGCGCGGACCGCCGGCGGGGCCGGAGCGGGATGATGCCGAAGCGAGGGCGCCACCCGGAAGGGGGCGGATAGCGTGGTGGGCGCGGGGCGAGTGTCGGCGCCGGCCAGGCGATGCGTGGGTTGCCATCGGGGTACCTCAGGACTTGTGGTTGTTTTTTGCCTACCCTAGGCAAAGAAAAACGTTTGCGCAATCGTTTTCTTTTCTCGGATTCACTAGCCTGTCGATAGGTCGGCGGCACCGCCAGCCCGGCGTCCGCGGCGATTCTTCTCTGCGGCTTAACTAGAAAATCAAGGGGTTATCTTGTGCGGTGCTGGGCGATGGTGGCCCGGATCGCGTATCCTGAGCATCCCGCCCGGGACGATGGGCATTTCACGAGCGCACTGGCGGAGGCTGGCAATGGTGACGATTACCGATGTGGCGAAGGCGGCGGGGGTCTCGGTCTCCACCGTGTCCCATGTGGTGAACGGCACCCGCTTCGTCAAGCCGGAGACCCGGGCCCGGGTGATGGCGGCCATCGAACGCCTCGATTACACCCCCAGCAGCTCGGCGCAGTCGCTGAAGAAGAACGTTACCCATACCGTCGGCATGATCGTCACCAGCTCCACCAACCCCTACTTCGCCGAGGTGGTCTCCGGGGTGGAGGCGGCCCTCTATGCGGCGGGCTTCAACCTGATGCTGTGCAACTCCGGGCGCGATATCGAGCGGCAGCGCAGCTATATCCGTACCCTCAAGGGCAAGCGCATCGATGGCCTGCTGGTGCTGGAGTCGGTGATCTCCGAGGAGTTCCTGGAACTGCTCACCGCTTGCCCCTTCCCGGTGGTGCTGATGGACAACGAGGCCCCGACGCTGGCCAGCGTGGTCGATGATTCCGAGCAGGGCGGTTACCTGGCCACCCGTTACCTGATCGAGCAGGGCCACCGGGCCATCGGCTGCATCACCGGCCCCGCCGACCACTACCAGTCCCGGCAGCGCTATCGCGGCTTTCGCCGCGCCCTGGACGAGGCGGGGCTCGTCCTCGAGGAGGCCTGGGTCCAGGCCGGCAACCTCGAGGTGAGTGGCGGCGAGGCGGCCATCCAGGCCCTGGCCGCCGGGCCGCGGCGCCCCACGGCGCTGTTTGCCTTCAACGACCTGCTGGCCCTGGGAGCCATCGGCGAAGCGACGCGCCGGGGCTGGCGCGTGCCCGAGACGCTGTCGATCATCGGCTACGACGATATCGAGATCGCCCGCCTGCTCACCCCCTCCCTGACCACCCTGCGCCAGCAGACCGATCGCCTGTGTGGCGAGGCCTGCCGGCTGCTGACGGCGGCCATCGCCGCCAAGTCAGCGGTCACCGAGCATGTGCGGATCGCCCCCGAGCGGGTGATTCGCGACTCGGTGTGCGCGCCGCCGACGGATCTACACTGAGGGGTGTCGCGAAGCCTTTTCGGCATCCTCCAGAGGAGGCGTCACCATGAACGATACCGTCAAGCTGCACCCGTCGGTGGATAACGGCATCACACCGGCCGATCCGGCCTTCGATGGGGCCACCCTGCTGTGTCATTGCGAGGAAAATCCCGTGGTGGTGGCCATCCACGAGCAGTGCCAGCACAACCACCTGTGCGGTTGCACCAAGTGCTGGAAGCCCGCGGGGGCGCTGTTCTCCCAGGTGGCGGTGGTGCCCCGGGCCAGTGTGCATGTCATCGCCCACCCGGAGAAGCTCGAGATACTCGACCGCAAGGCGGTGATCCGCCGCCACGCCTGCACCGGCTGCGGGGTGCACCTGTTCGGGCGCATCGAGCAGAAGGATCACCCCTTCCATGGCCTCGACTTTATCCACCCGGAACTCTCCCACCACGGCGGCTGGGCGCCGCCGACCTTTGCCGCCTTCGTTTCGTCGATCATCGAGGCCGGGGTCGACCCGGGACGCATGCCGGTGATTCGCGAGCGGCTGCGCCAACTCGGCCTGGAGCCTTATGACTGCCTGTCACCGACCCTGATGGATGCCATCGCGACGCATGTCGCCAAGGCTAGGGGCGAGCAAGCCGCCTGAGGAGCGCGTCCCGCCGGGCCTCGGTCGGCACTGGCGGTAGCAGGGGCATCGGGGGCGGCAAGTCGATAGGGCTCTCGAGTTCGCCGGCTTAACGCCGGCAGGTAGAGAGGCAGATACCGGTAGCAGGGGCATCGGGGGCGGTACGGTGATAGGGCTCCCGAGTTCGCCGGGTTAACGCCGGCAGGTATAGAGATGGGCCGGCAGGATATTGAGCGGTTCGAAGCCCTTCTCTACCCGCGAGAAGAGCCGCCTGAGGTCGCCGCCCACCTTGGGGGAGAACTGGTAGATCAGCATGGCGCCGTCATCGGCCAGGGCCGCGTGGCTGTCGCCGAGGATACGTTCACGACAGGCGGCGGGCATGGTGCTGAAGGGAATGCCGGCGAGGATATAGTCTGCCGGCGGCAGGCCCAGGCGGCTCAGCTCCGCCTGAATGGTCTCGGCGGAGCCAGCCACCAGCTGCAGGCGGGGGTCGGGGAGGGACTCGCCCAGGTAGGCGACGAACTCCGGGTTGGTCTCCAGGGCCAGCAGGGTGGCATCCGGGGCCAGCCGCGCCAGGATCTCCCGAGTGATGGTGCCCACCCCGGGGCCGTATTCCACCACGACCCGGGCGCGTGCCCAATCCACCGGGGCCAGCAGGCGCCGGACCAGGAAGGGCGAGCTGGGGATGATCGAGCCGAGCATGCGTGGATGCTTGAAGAAATTGCTGGCGAACAGCGAGAGCTGGGCGCGTCGGGAGGGAGCCAGCATGCGACTGGGGCGGTCGGGCACCGTCATGGGAGCACTCCTGGGGGTGGCGGCTATGACTCCACTCTAGGAGGCCGTCGGAGTTAGCGCGAATTGGTCGCCAGGGCGCGGCATGCGCTGGCGAGTCCCGACCGCTTGTCCTGGATCAACCCTGGCGTACCGCCGCTCTGCTACATTCAGAAGATAACGATATGCACCGGGGGTATTCCTGGCCTCCCGGGCACAGCCAACGAGGGAATGCTATGCAAGCCGTGGATATCATGACGCCCAGTGTCGTCACCGTCGCCCCGGATACCCAGGTTCAGGAGGTAGCGCGCCTGTTGCTGGAGAACCATATCAGCGCGGTGCCGGTGGTGGATGCCGAGCAGCGGGTGCTGGGGATCGTCAGCGAGGGCGACCTGCTGCGCCGCATCGAGGGCAGTGGCGAGCGCCCCCGGCACTGGCTGCGCGCCCTGTTCGAGACGCCGGCGAGCCCGCTGGACTATATCAAGTCCCATGGCCGCACCGCCGAGCAGGTGATGACCTCGCCGGTGATCGAGGTCGCCGGCGACATGCCCATCGACGATATCGCCCGGCTGCTGGAGAAACATCGCATCAAGCGGGTGCCGGTCACCGAGAACGGGCGCCTGGTGGGCATCGTCAGTCGTGCCAACTTGCTGCGTGGCTTCTCGGTGGCGGGGCTGGAGGAGGGCGCCACCGTGGACGATCGGGCCATCCGTGATCGCCTCCACAAGGAACTCGAAGAGACCCTCGGCCTGGGCCAGATCAATGTCATCGTGGTTCAGGGCGAGGTGCAGCTGTGGGGCCTGGTGGACAGCAATGAGCAGCGCAAGGCGGCCCAGGTGGCGGCGGAGGACATTCCCGGTGTCAAGCGGGTGGAGAACAACCTGGGCATGCTGCCGCGAGGCATCAACCGGGTCTGATGGCGTCGAGGCGAATGAGCGAAGGGGTGGCCATAGGCCACCCCTTCGTCGTTGGTGCGCTTAGTCCAGTTGATCCAGGGCCGCCGCCAGGGACGCCACGCTGCGCTCCACGTCGAGCAGCTTGTCGAGGCCGAAGAGGCCGATGCGGAAGGTCCGGAAGTCGTCCCCCTCGCCACACTGCAGGGGCACTCCGGCGGCGACCTGTAGGCCGGCGGCCATGAACTTGGCGGCGATGCCGGCGTCCTCGGTGTAGCTGACCACCACCCCGGGGGCGGCGAAGCCCTCGGCGGCCATGCTGACGAAGCCCCGGGCCGCGAGCAGTTCGCGGACCCGGCGGCCGAGTTCCAACTGGGCATCGCGAACCCGCGCGAAACCGACCCGCTCGGTCTCCTCCATGATATCGCGCAGGCGGCGCAGACCATCGGTGGGCAGGGTGGCATGGTAGGCATGGCCGCCCTGCTCGTAGGCCTGCATGATGGCGTGCCACTTGCCCAGGTCCATGGCGAAGCTGCTGCTGGTGGTGGCCTCCAGGCGCTCGCGCCCCCGCGCCGAGAGCATCACCATGGCGCAGCAGGGCGTGCCGCTCCAGCCCTTCTGGGGGGCGCTGATCAGCACGTCCACCCCGGTGGCCTGCATATCCACCCAGAGGGTGCCGGAGGCGATGCAGTCCAGCACCAGCAGACCGCCCACCGCATGCACCGCGTCGGCCAGGCGACGGATATAGTCGTCCGGCAGCAGCATGCCGGAGGCGGTCTCCACATGGGGGGCGAAGACCAGGGCCGGGCGTTCGGCGGCGATGCTGGCCTCCACCTCCTCGATGGGGGCGGGGGCGAAGGGGGCCTGGGCGCCCTCGCCCTGGCGGCGAGCCGGGTGCACCACCTCGCTGGCGGGGATATCGCCCATGGCGAAGATCTGGCTCCAGCGGTAGCTGAACCAGCCATTGCGAATCACCATCACCGCCTGGTCGGTGGCGAATTGACGGGCCACCGATTCCATGCCGAAGGTGCCGCTCCCCGGCACGATCACCGCCGCCTCGGCGGCATAGACTCGCTTGAGGGTGGCGGAGAGGTCGGTCATCACCGTCTGGAAGGCGCGGGACATATGATTGAGGGCGCGGTCGGTGTAGACCACCGAGTATTCCAGCAGACCATCGGGATCCACATCGGGCAGCAGGCCGGACATCGTTTTCTCCTGAGTTGTCGGGGAACTGCTAGCAAGGATATTCGCTCGCTAGGCTAACGACCAGTGCAGACCACCAGGCGGGCCGGGAAAGAGAGTTCGCTTCCGGTCAGAAGAGTAATGCCTGAAAACATTTCATTTGCGCCAGGGAGGCTTGGGGACCACACTTCATCAGGCGTTAAAAAACGCTGTTCTTTAATGGAGGTAGTCATGAGATTTCTTGTTGCCGCATCCACCGCCGCCTTGCTGGCGGCCGGGGCCTTCGCCACCACGGCGCAAGCCAATCAGCATGGCTTCTATCCCCAGGGATACGTGGGGGGTGATGTCATGTTCTGGGAGCTGGACCCCGATGGGGCGGGCTCCGTCGACGATATTGGCCTGCGGCTGCGCGGGGGCATGCAGTTCAATGATTACTTCGCCGTGGAGGGGCACCTGGGTACCGGTGGCTCCGAGACCGTACAGGGCGTCGAGGCCGAGCTCGATTACCTGGTCGGCGCCTTCGCCAAGGGCATCCTGCCGATTTCCCAGGAGTTCCGACTCTATGGCCTGCTCGGCTATTCCGAGGTGGATATCGACCTGAGCCCGAGAGGCAGCGCCCGGGATGACGGCTTCTCCTATGGCGCCGGCGCCGAGTACGAGGTGGCCCCCAACCTCGCCGTGGGAGCCGATTACATTCGTTATCTCGACAAGTCCGAGGGCGACTTCGACGCCGCCAGTCTGGGGCTGCGCTATCGCTTCTGATGGGGGTCCGCGTCATGCCCCTTGGCCCCCGCCAGCCCGCTGGCGGGGGCCATGTCGTTTACACCTCCTGGTAGAGCTCGCTGCCCGTGTGGCGGAACTTCTCCGCTTGCTCCTCCATGCCTTTCATGACCGCCTCCTGATCGCCGTCGAGGCCATGCTCGCCGGCATAGTCGCGGACCTCCTGGCTGATCTTCATCGAGCAGAACTTGGGCCCGCACATGGAGCAGAAGTGGGCCACCTTGGCGGAGTCCTTGGGCAGGGTCTCGTCGTGGTACTCGCGGGCGGTGTCCGGGTCGAGGCCGAGGTTGAACTGGTCTTCCCAGCGGAACTCGAAGCGCGCCTTCGACAGGGCATTGTCACGGCGCTGGGCGGCCGGGTGGCCCTTGGCGAGGTCGGCGGCGTGGGCGGCGATCTTGTAGGTGATGATGCCGGTCTTGACGTCGTCCTTGTTGGGCAGCCCGAGGTGTTCCTTGGGGGTCACGTAGCAGAGCATGGCGCAGCCGTACCAGCCGATCATCGCCGCGCCGATCCCCGAGGTGATGTGGTCGTAGCCCGGCGCGATGTCGGTGGTCAGCGGCCCCAGGGTATAGAAGGGCGCCTCGTCGCACTCGCTGAGCTGCTTGTCCATGTTCTCCTTGATCAGGTGCATGGGCACGTGGCCGGGGCCCTCGATCATCACCTGGACGTCGTGCTTCCAGGCGATGCGGGTCAGCTCGCCCAGGGTCTCGAGCTCGGCGAACTGGGCCTCGTCGTTGGCGTCGGCCACCGAGCCGGGGCGCAGGCCGTCCCCCAGCGAGAAGGCGACGTCATACTGCTTGCAGATCTCGCAGATCTCCTCGAAGTGCGTATAGAGGAAGCTCTCCTGGTGGTGGTAGAGGCACCATTTGGCCATGATCGAGCCGCCCCGGGAGACGATACCGGTGACCCGCTTGGCGGTCAGCGGCACATAGCGCAGCAGCACCCCGGCGTGGATGGTGAAGTAGTCCACGCCCTGCTCGGCCTGCTCGATCAGGGTGTCGCGGAACACTTCCCAGGTGAGGTCCTCGGCCACGCCCTTGACCTTCTCCAGGGCCTGGTAGATGGGCACGGTGCCGATCGGCACCGGGGCGTTGCGGATGATCCACTCGCGGGTCTCGTGGATGTTCTGCCCGGTGGAGAGGTCCATGATGGTGTCGGCGCCCCAGCGGATGCCCCAGGTCATCTTGTCGACCTCTTCCTCGATGGAGGAGGTGACCGCCGAGTTGCCCAGGTTGCCGTTGATCTTCACCAGGAAGTTGCGGCCGATGATCATCGGCTCGGATTCCGGGTGGTTGATATTGTTGGGGATGATCGCCCGGCCCGCCGCGACCTCGGCACGCACGAATTCCGGGGTGATCTCCTCGGGCAGGCGGGCCCCGAAGCCCTGGCCGGGATGCTGATGGCCGAGGATACGCTCCACCTCCGCGGTGCCCAGTGCCTGGCGACGCTGATTCTCGCGAATGGCGATATATTCCATCTCCGGGGTGATGATGCCCCGGCGGGCGTAGTGGAGCTGGGTGACGTTCTTGCCGGGCTTGGCGCGGCGCGGGGTGCGGGTCAGGTCGAAGCGCAGCTGGGCCAGGGTCGGGTCATTGGCGCGACGCTTGCCGTACTCGGAGGTGGGGCCATCGAGGAATTCGGTGTCGTCGCGCTCCTCGATCCAGGCGCGGCGCAGCTCGGGGAGTCCCTTGCGCAGGTCGATGCGCGCCGCGGGATCGGTGTAGGGGCCGGAGGTGTCGTAGACCAGCAGCGGCGGGTTCTCTTCATCGGCGCCGGAGGTCTTGGTGGGCGAGAGGCCGATCTCGCGGAAGGGCACGCGGATATCCGGGCGCGAGCCCTCGACGTAGACCTTGCGCGAGCCGGGCAGCGGCTGGACGGCGGCGGCGTCGACCCGGGCGGTCTCGGCGAGAAAATGGGCGGTCTTGCTCATGGTGTTCTCCCTAGGGTTGTCGGGGTCTTGTCAGGGAGGACAGCAGGGGAGGACAGGGGCGGCCGGGCAGGGGCGCCCGGCGGCGTGTCGCTTGATCCCTACGCTGGTCCTAGCCAGTTCAGGTTCAACGGGATCCATGCTGTCTCTATGGCGAGAGGCATGATCTCAGCCGTCATCAACGGCACCCCGTCAAGCGTAGTGGTGCCCGCTATCGCCAGCGGGCGGGTTTATTGCCGGGAAGTCTCTGCCTGGAGTCCGGGGCTGATCCGGCGACAGGTCTACGAGGGGGCGCTGTGAACCCCTCCCTGGGCGCTACCGATGCCATCCCTGGCATAGGACCCCCTCTACGACCTGTCCCCGGAGCCCCTCACGTCCGCGCAGCGGCAATAGGTATCAAGGCTGTGGGCTAGTCGGCGCGATCCAGGCCCATCTGCCAGAAGTCGATCTCGAGGCGCGTGGCATCGCGGAATACCGTGGCCAGCTCCTCGAAGCGCCGCGGCGTGACTTCCGCCAGGCGGCCATTCAGCCAGGCGATCTCATCGCGCATGGCGGCCTGGAAGTCGTCGCCGGCGTACATGGCGATCCAGGCGTCATAGGGGTTGGCCTCGCCGCGCACCGTGAAGGATTGGGCGGCCAGCCACTGGGCGATCTCGCCATAGCCCACCAGGCAGGGGGCCAGGGCCACATGCAGGTCGAGGAGGTCACCGCGGTTGCCGGTATCCAGCACATAACGGGTATAGGCCAGGGTCGCCTTGGCCTCCGGCAGGGCGGCGAGCTCCGCCTCATCGATACCCCAGTCGCGGCAGAAGTCGATATGCAGCTGCAGCTCCACGTCGAGGATGGTCTTGAGGCCGGCGTGGGCATGGCGCAGGTCGGTGAGACTGCGGCTCTTGTAGGCGGCCAGGGCATAGGCCCGGGAGAAGTGGATCAGGAACAGGTAGTCCTGCTTCAGATAGTGGCGGAAAGCCCCGGCCTCCAGGGTGCCGGCGCCCAGCTGGCGCACGAAGTCGTGCTCGATATAGGCGCGCCAGTCATGATGGCAGGCGCCCTTGAGATCGTCGAAAGCGTAGCCCATGTCACCTCCGGTGGTGGGATCCGGAGTGAGGGCGAGAGGGGGGAGGGCGAATGGCGACCAGGCCAGGGCCCGCCTGATTCCCTACGCCGGTTCATATGGGCGCCGAGGCGCGCCATTCACCCGGATCAGGTTCTACGGGATCGGCGCTCGGTGGCGACCCTGTGGTCCACCAGCCCGCGCCATCTCAGCCGGTCTACCGGCACCCCGTCAAGCGTGTGGCCTAGTCTAGCAGCTTGGGAGAGAGTTACCAGGTAGTTTTGTGGAAATATTTTCCATTTTATATATGGGGCTAGGCTCTGTCTGAAAAGTCGGCGAGCGAAGGCCAGACAAGGCAAAAATCGGCGAAAAGACGGAGTTTACGCGGTGTAAATGAGTACTTTGAGTCGATTTTTAACGCCGTATGGCCGAGCGCAGTCAGTTTTCGGACAGAGCTAGTAGAGGCGGAAGGAGCCATGGTCGGGATGCCCCTGCTGCTCTTCGATCACCTTGCGGTAGCGCTTGTATTCCCACTGGTACTGGGCCGGTTCCAGGGCGATGGCGGCCTCGACGCTGGCGTTGACGCCGGCGGCGGCGATGGCCTCGTCCGGGTCATGGACTCGCGCATCGGCGGGCAGGAAGTGGATCGCGAAGCCCCGGCCGGGCACCCGGAGGGCCACCCCAGTGACCACTCGGGCCTGGGTACGCGCCACCAGCTTGGGCAGCAGGGTGGCGGTATAGGCCAGGCGCCCGTAGAAGGGGGCGAAGACGCCGCTGCCCCAGTCCGGCTCCTGGTCGGGGAGGATGCCTACCGCCTCGGCGCGCTTTAGGGCCTTGAGCAGGGCCGCCACGCCACGCGGATTGGTGGGCACCAGGCTCGCGCCCATGCGCTCGCGTCCCCCGCGGATCACCGGGTCCAGGTCGGAAATCTTGGGAGGCTCGTACATGGCGGTGAAGGGAAAGTGCCCGGAGAGCCAGAAGTTGAGCACCTCCCAGTTGCCGAAGTGGGGGGCCAGCACGATCACCCCCTGGCCGGAGGCGCGGGCCTCGTCGAGCAGCTCGCGACCGTGGACGGCGAGGATCGAGGCTTCCACCCGCTCCGGGGGCGCCATCCAGGCGAAGCCCAGCTCCAGCATGGTGGCGGTGGAGTGGGTCAGGCTGGCCCGGGCCAGGCGGCGTCGCTCGGCGGCGTCCCGCTCGGGGAAGACCTCGGCCAGGTTGATCTCGGTGACCTCCCGCTCGCGACGGCTGAAGCGATGCACCAGGGGGCCGGCCAGGCGGGCCAGGCACCACAGGGTGCCCAGTCGCCGCCCGGCCAGTAGGCGCCACAGGGCGGCGACGGCCCGAGCCTGGCGTTGCAGCTTGGCCTCACTCATCGCCTAGATCAGCCAGGTATCCACGTTACTGGGGGCGCGCTTCTCCTGCAGTCCCTTGAAGCCCTTGACGCAGCGGATGATCATCCAGACTGCCAGGAGCAGCAGCAGCGGGAAGCCGATCAAGACCAGGGTCAGCAGGCCGGCGATCACGCCGTAGACCAGGCCGATCCAGAAGGTACGGATCTGGTAACGGTAGTGCTCGTCGAGCCACTGGGGGCCCTTGCCGCGGTAGATATAGGCGATCACCAGACCGACGATGCCGGTAAAGCCGACCACGAAACTGGCCAGGAAGAGGGCATAGACCACCATGGCCATGGTGGTGTCCGGCGCCTGGCTCTGTTCGGCCACCAGGGTGTCGTCGTTGCGCGGGTCGTTCATCATTCATCATCCTTGGGAAAGATTGATCGGCCGCCCATGATACCCGCTCGGCGAGTCGTTGCCATCAGTTGGCGGGGCGACAGATCTCCAGCAGGTTGCCTTCCGGATCGCGCAGATAGAGGGCCTCGATGGGCCCCGCGGCACCCAGGCCCGATACCGGTCCCTGCTCCAGGGGGATGCCCAGGGCGTCCAGGTGGCGGCGTACCTCGTCCAGGGGCAGGAGGCTGCGTAGGCACAGCGCCTGGCTGCCCGGCGTCGGGGTGGCGGCCTGAAGGTCCGTCGCCTGGGCGGGATCGAGCAGGCGCAGGGCCAGGCCATCCAGCAGCAGGTCGACCCGCCCGGCGTCCCGGTAGCGGACGTCCAGGCCGAGCACGCGACTGTAGAAATCCACGGCGCGGGGCAGGTCGGAGACCGGAATCAGCAGATGATCGAGGGCGGCAAGCATGGGAAAGGACTCCTGAAGGGGTGTCAGCGGCCGCCAAAGCGGGTAGCCTGGGCGCCGCCGTTGACCAGAAGCATACGATGATGACGCCCTCCCTGTCCCTACCCGCCGTCCCCCCACCGGTCTCGCCGGATTCCTGCCCGCTGTGTGGCGATCGGCGGGCCGCTCACTTCCATCGGGACGCCCGCCGCGACTATTACCGCTGTCCGCGCTGCACCCTGGTCCATGTGCCGGCGGCCCAGCGGCTCGCCCCCGCGGCGGAGCGGGCGGTCTATGATCAGCACGAGAACTCCCCGGAGGACCCGGGGTATCGGCGCTTCCTGGGGCGGCTCTTCGTCCCCCTGAAAGCGCGGCTCGCCCCCGGCGCCGAGGGCCTCGACTTCGGCGCCGGCCCCGGTCCGACCCTCTCGCTGATGTTCGCGGAGGCGGGGCACCCCATGGCGATCTACGACCCCTTCTATGCGCCGTACCCCGAGGCGCTGGAGCGGCGCTACGATTTCATTACCGCCACCGAGGTGGTGGAGCACCTCTTCGCCCCCGGCGAGGAGCTGGCGCGCCTGGCGAGTCGCCTGAGCCCCGGCGGCTGGCTGGGGCTGATGACCAAGCGGGTGACCTCGAAGGAGGCCTTCGCCGGCTGGCACTACATCCTCGACCCCACCCATGTCTGCTTCTTCGGCGAGGCGACCTTCCACTGGCTCGCGACGCGCCTCGGCATGACGGTGGAATTTCCCGCCGCCGATGTGGTGCTGCTGCAGAAGCCCCACCGCGAGGCGTAACCGAAGGCGCCGGCGAGGTTTTTTGGTAGGTTCGATAACGTCGCGTTATTGAAGGGAAAAGTCGCCCAACGTCGGCGAAAAAGGCTTGGCGGGGCGGCGGGTCGGGCGTATAGTCGCCCCGCGATTTTCTGGCCCGGTCGTTCCGGCCCGGCCACGCACTCCTTTCCTTGCTTGTTCTTGTTCGCTTTCTCGTTGCGAGGCTTCGCTTATGTCGCGGCAGTTGTTGGCCATGGCGCTGGCGCCCTTGCTGGGGCTCTTTATCCTCGGCATCGGCAACGGCTTCCTGTCGACCCTGATCACCCTGCGCCTGGATGGCGCCGGCTACTCGGCGCTGGTCATCGGCTGGGTGTCGTCGGCCTACTTTATCGGCCTGGCCCTGGGGGCCCTGTTCAATGATCGCCTGCTGCTGCGCATCGGCCATATCCGCGCCTATGGCGGCTTCGCCTCCCTAGTGGCGGTCACCGTGCTGCTGCAGTCACTGTGGCTCGACCCCTACGCCTGGTTCGTACTGCGCCTGATCGGCGGCTGGGCCACGGTGGGGGTCTTCCTGGTGATCGAGAGCTGGCTGCTGGCCGCCGCCGACCCCAGGGTGCGCGGGCGCCTGCTGGCGCTCTATATGATCTCCCTCTATGCCGCCGGGGTGATCGGCCAGCTGCTGCTGGGGGTCACCGATGCCGCCGGCGAGATGGTGCCCTTCGTGGTGATCGGCCTGCTGGCGTCGCTATCGGTGTTGCCGATGGCGATGATCCCGCGGGTCTCGCCGCTGATCGAGCACGCCGAACCGCTGCCGCCCCATCGACTGATCACCGTGACCCCCACCGGGGTGATGGGCAGCTTCGGCTCCGGCCTGGCGGTGGCCGCCATCTATACCCTGCTGCCGCTGTACCTGCAGCGCAGCGGCCTGGGCGTCGACCGGGTGGGACAGATGATGGCGGTGGTCATCCTCGGCGCCATGCTGCTGCAGTACCCCATCGGCCGCTGGTCCGATCGCCACGACCGCCAGCAGGTACTGATCCTGATCGGGGCCTGCTGTGCGCTGATCTCCCTAGGCATCCTCTGGTTGCCGCACGACCCCTGGCTGCTGGCGGGGTTGCTGTTCTTCCTCGGCGGCGGCGTCTTCGCCCTCTACCCGGTGGCGGTCAGCCACGCCGCCGACCGGGCGCCCGCCGGGGCCCTGGTGCGCATGAGTCAGGGCCTGCTGCTGATCAACGCCATCGGCTCGACCCTGAGCCCGCCGCTGATCACTCCGGTGATGACCGCCCTGGGCGACGGCGGCCTGTTCTGGTCGCTGGGCGGCCTGGGCGTCTTCCTGGTGCTCTTCTTCGCCTGGCGGCGCCGCGTGCGTCCGGCACCGCTGCCGGTGGCGCCCTTCGTGGCCACCACGCCACAGTCGGTGGTGGGCGCCGAGCTCACCGTGACCGAGGAGCTGGTGCAGGGGGCCCTGGAGCACGAGCACGTGGAGGACCTCTCCGAGGTGGTGCCGGAAGTCGATGTGGCCGAACCACTGGTCGGCCCGCCCCGCGAGGAGGACGATCATATCGAGTACTTCGATACGGATGCCGAGGCGGGCGGCGCTGGGGAGGCGCTCCGCCCCTCCGTGTCGGCTCGGCCATGAGTCGTCAGCGCTTCGGTGTCTCGGGCGACAGACCCACGGTCTCGGCTGACCCGGAGGGGGCCTCAGCGAGGCCGGGTACCTGGCACGCCAGGGCGTCTCGGGAGGCGAGCCGCCCGCGGGCTCGTCCGCCGGCCATCGGCGGGCAAGGCGGTAAGGCGCGGCTTGTGATTTTGTAGACGTGTGGTCTATATTTTCCCCATGACCTCATCGCCCCTCAAGCCACGCCGTGGCCGCCCCCCCAAGTCGCCGCGTGCCGATCAGGACACTCGCGCCGCCCTGATTCGCAGTGGGACCGAGCTGCTGACCGAGCAGGGATTCTCGGCGTCGGCGATCGATACCATCCTCAAACGCGTCGGCGTTCCCAAGGGATCCTTCTATTACTACTTCGCCAGCAAGGAGGCCTTTGGGCGCGCCATCATGGAGCACTATGGGGCCTATTTCGCCAACAAGCTGGATCGACACCTCCTGAACCCCCGGCTGCCCCCCCTCGATCGGCTCGCGGCTTTCGTGGCCGATGCCGAGGCCGGCATGGCGCGGCACGAGTTCCGGCGTGGCTGCCTGGTGGGCAACCTGGGACAGGAGGTCGCTAGCCTGCCGGAGACCTATCGGCACTGGCTACGGGAAACCCTCGAGGATTGGCAACGGCGCCTGGCGCGCTGCCTCGAGGAGGCGCGAGCGGGGGGAGCCCTCGCTCCGAGCGCCGACTGCGCCCGGCTCGCCGAAGCCTTCTGGATCGGCTGGGAAGGTGCCGTCATGCGTGCCAGGCTCGAGCGTAGCGTCCGGCCCATGGAGGTCTTTATTCGCTGCTATCTGGAGGGGCTGCCTCGGTAGCCCTTTTTTCAGGTCATTTTATAGACGGTTGGTCTAAAAAGGAGAAAGGCAATGTTCCAGGCGATCGTGATCGAGGCATCGGATGGCGCGCAGCGCGTCGGTCTCCAGAGCGTGGCGGAGTCGCAGCTTCCCGAGGGCGACGTCAGCGTGCGGGTCGAGTACAGCACCCTCAACTACAAGGATGCCCTGGCCATCACCGGCAAGGGGCCGGTGGTCAGGCAGTTTCCCATGGTTCCGGGGATCGACCTGGCGGGCATCGTCGAAGCCTCGAGCTGTGATGAGTTCACGCCGGGTGACCGCGTACTGTTGAATGGCTGGGGCGTGGGCGAGGCCCACTGGGGAGGCCTGGCGGAGAAGGCGTGCCTGCAGAGTCGCTGGTTGATCCCGCTGCCCGCGGCGTTCAGCGCCCGCCAGGCGATGGCGATCGGCACCGCCGGCTACACGGCGATGCTCGCCGTGATGGCGCTGGAGCGGAATGGCGTCCTGCCGAGCCAGGGCGACGTGCTGGTGACCGGGGCCAATGGTGGGGTGGGGAGCTATGCCATTGCCTTGTTGTCGCGACTCGGGTATCGGGTGATCGCCGCCACGGGGCGCCCGCAGGAGGTGGACTACCTGCGTGGGCTGGGCGCCCAGGAGATCATCGACCGCAGTGAACTGTCGGAGCCTGGCCGACCGCTGACCAAGGAACGCTGGGCCGGCGCCATCGACTCGGTGGGTAGCCATACCCTGGCCAACGTGCTGGCCGCGACGCGCTATGGCGGCACCGTCGCGGCCTGCGGGCTCGCCCAGGGCATGGACCTGCCCGCCAGCGTCGCGCCCTTTATCCTGCGTGGCGTGACGCTGGCCGGTATCGACAGTGTCATGCGGCCCCGCGCCGATCGCCTCGAGGCCTGGCGTCGGCTGGGGGAGCTGCTCGACCCCGTTCACCTGGATGCCATCACGCGGACCATCGGCCTCGGCGAGGCCATCGCCACGGCGGAGGAACTCCTGGCGGGGCGTGTACGCGGGAGAGTCGTGGTCAAGATGGCCTAAGCCGAGCCCCGACAAAGGAGGGATTGCCGACCAACCAAGCGTTCGCTAGGGTGAGGTGGTGACTCTTCCGACCTTGCCAACCCAACCAGAGCCTAGGAGCCCTTATGAGCGAGCCACTGATCGAAGTCGCCGACCAGGCGGGGATCGTTACCCTGACCATCAACCGTCCCAAGGCCCTCAATGCCTTGAACGGCGCCGTCCTGAGCGAGCTGGACCGTTTGTTGGACGAGCTCCAGGGCCGCGAGGGGCTGCGCGCGGTGCTGGTCACCGGGGCCGGCGAGAAGGCCTTCGTGGCCGGCGCCGATATCGCCGAGATGCGCGACAAGACCCCGGAGCAGGCGCGCCGCTTCGCGCGTCAGGCGCTGGCGACCTTCAAGCGCCTGGAGGCCCTGCCGGTGCCCACCGTGGCCCTGGTCAACGGCTTCTGCCTGGGCGGTGGCTGCGAGCTGGCCCTGGCCTGCGACTGGGCGGTGGCCAGCGACAATGCCATCTTCGGTCAGCCCGAGGTGCTCTTGGGCGTGATCCCCGGTTTCGGCGGCACCCAGCGCCTGCCGCGCCGGGTGGGGCCGGCCATGGCACTGGACCTGTGTACCACCGGGCGCAAGATCGATGCCGCCGAGGCCCTGCGCATCGGCCTGGTCAATCGGGTCCTGGCCCAGGACGAGCTGCCGGCCTACGTGGCGGAGCTCACCAAGCAACTGGGCGGCAATGGCCCGGCCTCGGTGCGCGGCGCCAAGCAGGCCATCCACGACGGCATGGATCAGGACCTGGAGAGCGCCCTGGCCCTGGAGACGAGCCTCTTCGCGCTGTGCTTCGCCGGCGACGAGCAGCGCGAGGGGATGAGCGCCTTCGTCGAGAAGCGCAAGCCCAATTTCTGATCGGCAGTCGACGACAGATGACCACGGCCAGGGTCCTCGGACCCTGGCCGTCGTGTTTTCGAAAGCGGGCGACTCCGGCCCGGATAGTATCGGGGTGTCGTCCCCCATTAACGCCGCGCGCGGGCTAACCTTGTAGGGCCGCTACCGCCTGGAGGGAGGCCGATGAGCAACGTCGAACGAAATCCCGAACGGATCCGCAATATCGCCCTGGTGGGCCAGGCCGGGGTGGGCAAGACCCGCCTGGTCGATGCCCTGCTGGCCGCGGCCGGCGCCGAGGCGCCGGCCGACTCCCGCAAGGGCGCGCCCCCGGGCGAGTCCCCGGCGGCGGCGCAGCACTCGATCTCCACCACCCTGCTGGGCCTCGCCTGGGGCGAGACCTGGATCAACCTGATCGACACCCCCGGCTACGCCGACTTCCAGGGCGCGGCGCTCTCCATCCTGCCGGCCGTGGAGACGGTGGCGGTGGTGATCGACGCCGAGCGCGGCCTCGACGCCATGGCCCGACGCATGCTGGCCTGGGCCGAGGAACGGGGCCTGTGCCGGCTGATCATCGTCAATCGCATCGACGCCGCCGCGTCTCGATTGCCGACGCTGCTGGAGGCCCTGCGCGAACAGGTCGGGCCGGAGTGCCTGGCCCTTAACCTGCCGGCCCAGGGGGCGACCCGGGTGGTCGACTGCTTCTTCACCCCGGAAGGGGAGGCGGATTTCGCCTCGGTGGCCGAGGCTCACGAGCGGCTGGTAGACCAGGTGGTGGAGCTGGACGACGACCTGATGGCGCTCTACCTGGAGCAGGGCGAGGCCCTCGAACCGGGCCAGCTCCACGACCCCTTCGAGGCGGCCCTGCGCCAGGGACACTTGGTGCCGGTGTGTTTCGTCTCGGCGGCCACGGGGGCCGGCGTCGAGGCGCTGTTGGAGGTCTTCGCACGCCTGATGCCCAATCCCCTGGAGGGTAACCCGCCCCCCTTCCTGCGCCAGCTGCCGGACGGCGGTGAGCAAGCCGTTGCCGCGCGAGCGGATCCCCAGGCCCATGTGCTGGCCCATGTGGTGCGCATCGAGCACGATCCCTATCTCGGCAAGTTGGCACTGTTCCGGGTCCATCAGGGCAGCGTCGGCCGCGATACCCGGCTGTTCGCCGGCGAGGCACGCAAGCCCTTCCGCATCGGCACCCTGCTGCGTTTCGAGGGGCGACGGCCTCGGGAAGTGGCGCGCTGCGGCCCCGGCGAACTCTGTGCCCTGACCAAGGTGGAGGAGGCGACCCTGGGTGACGTGCTCCACGACTCCCATGACGAGGATCATATCCGCTTGCGCCCGGTGGCCCTGCCGGCGCCGGTGTTCGGCCTGGCCATTCAAGCCACCCGGCCCGGCGACGAGCAGCGCCTCTTCGAGGCCCTGGCCAAGCTGGTGGAGGAGGATCCCGGGCTCGAGGTGGCCCAGGACGGGGTGACCCAGGAGACGGTACTGCGGGGGCTCGGCGAATTGCACCTGCGCACTACCCTGGAGCAGCTCGCCCAGCGCTTCAAGGTCGAGGTGGACACCAGCACCCCCTCCATCGCCTACCGCGAGACCATCGCCGCCACCGCCGAGGGACAGTATCGCCACAAGAAACAGAGTGGCGGCGCCGGCCAGTTCGGCGAGGTGGTCCTCCGGGTGGAGCCACTGCCCCGCGGCGCCGGTGTCGAGTTCACCGATACCATCCGCGGCGGCGCCATCCCCGCATCGCTGTTGCCGGCGGTGGAGAAGGGCGTGCGCCAGGGCCTGGCCGGCGGTGCGCTGGCGGGCTATCCGCTGCAGGACCTGCGGGTCACCGTGCTGGATGGCAAGACGCACCCGGTGGACTCCAAGGAGATCGCCTTCGTGATCGCCGGACGCAAGGCCTTCCTCGAGGCGGTACGCCAGGCCAGCCCCCTGGTGCTGGAGCCGTTTTCGGAACTCTCCGTGGAGGCGCCGGGGCATGCCATGGGCGACCTGACCGCCGACCTGACGGCTAGCCGCGGACGCATTCTCGACACCCAGACCCTGGGTGACCTGGTCAGCCTCCAGGCCCTGGTACCACTGGCCGAGGTGCTCGACTATCCCCACCGCCTCAATGCCCTGACCGGCGGCGCGGGGACCTACGGGCTGCGCTTCAGTCATTACGAGCCGGCCCCGGAGAGCGTGCAGAAGCGGCTGATCGGCGCGTATCGACCCCGCGACGCCGAGGGCTAACTCGGGTCCCATCGCAGGCGGTTGTCCTCGTCGCGGGATAGCGGCGGACATGCGTCTGGGGCGTGGCGATTGAGGGTCTTGGCCAGCCAGTCGGCTTCCTCGCGGCTGGCATGGACCAGGGTAAAGCGCCGGCGGCGCAACGGCGTCAGCCACAGCTCGCGCCAGACGCCGAGGCCGGAATGCCAGCGGCCGCCCACCAGCATGGCCAGCGCCGGGAAGTAGGCGTCGTGGCCGTGGATCCCCTCGTAGTCGTTGATCAGATCACCGCAGCCGTAGAGGATCGGCCGGCCCCGGTAACGCTCCAGCCCCTTGGGATGATGGGAGGAGTGGCCGTGGATCAGGTCGGCCCCGGCGTCGATCAGGCGGTGAGCCAGGCGGCGATGCTCGGCCGGCACGGCGTAGCCCCAGTTGCCGCCCCAGTGTAGCGAGGCCACCACCAGATCGCCGGGGCGCTTGGTGGCGGCGATGGCCCGAGCCATCGCCTCGTCTTCGGCCGTTATCAGGTTGACCCCCGAGCGGGTGTGGCTGGCCCGCCACTCCATGGGAATGCCGCTATCGGCGAGTCCCAGGCTCCATACCAGCAGGCGCCCGCCGTGGGGCAGCGGCAGCACGGCCGGTCGGCTGGCCGCCGCGGCGTCTTCTCCCGCCCCGGCATGGGCGATGCCCGCCTTGTCCAGGCTCGCCAGGGTCGCGGTGAGCCCCTCCTGACTCCAGTCCAGCACATGGTTGTTGGCCAGGGCGCAGGCGTCGATGCCCGCCGCCGTCAGGCAGCCGAGGTTGGCGGGATGCATCCGATAGTGGATGCCCTTGCCGGGCCAGGGGCGTCCCTTGGCCGTGATGGCGGTCTCCAGGTTGATCAGGCGCAGGCTGGCCCCACGCAGTTCCGAGAGGCCGTCGCCCCAGGGGTAGGCGGCGCCGATGGCGGCGGGCATCGGCCCATTGGCGCGCTCCGCTAGGCGCACATAGTCCCGGGCGTCCTGCACCCAGGGCTCATGCAGGCGAGGGTCGCCGGGATGTGGCAGGACCTGATCGATGCCGCGCCCCAGCATGACATCGCCGGCCAGCGTCAGGGTCAGGCTAGCGTCGGTCTCGGCAGGCATGGCGTGGCTCCGGCAGGGGTGGCGTGCCTTATCGGTAGGATAGTGCGTCCCGGTGGCCGCGTTCGAGGGAGGCCACCAGTGCCTGCATGCGCGGCAGGTGGCTGCCGTGCCAGTAGAGGCGATCGCAGCCGCGGCAGCGCAGGAAGTGATGCACGTAGCGGCGGGTCCGCGGCGGCAGGCGGTGGAGGATCTCCGCCTTGGGGACCGGCATCAGCCGTTCGTTGCAGTGGCTGCAACGGGTGAAGGGGGCGAAGGCCTCAACGAGATCGAAGGCGGCGCAGAGCTCCTCGAGTTGGTGTCGCGGGGCCGTGGCGCGGACGTAGTAGCCCAGGCTGATGCAGCGGCGCATCAGCAGGCGGCGGTCCCGGGTCAGCAGCACCCGTGACTCCGCGGCGCTGCGGGCGGCCAGCTCGGCATCCTGGCCGTCGTTGCGATAGTGGCAGTCGAAGCCCAGCAAGCGCAGGTAGCCGGCCAGGCGCCCCAGGTGCACGTCCAGTATCCAGCGCGGCGGCACGGTGGGGCGCGGGCGCAGATGCCGGACACGCACCAGCGCCGGGGTCTGTGACCAGGGATAGACGTCGAGGCGTCGCGGGGCCCCTTTGGCGGGATCGAGGCGGTAGTCGAAGCCCACCGAGACGCCGTCGATGACGATGACATTGATCTCGGGGTGGGGCACGCCCTGGGCCTCGATCAGATCCTTGACCGAGGTGCGCCGGGTCAACGGGCATGGAAAGGTTCGGTGGCGTCGTCTCGGCGCCACGAAATCGTTCAACTCGGCATGAAGGTGGATATCGACCCAAGGCATGCGGCCTCCCTCGGTGGCGGGGACGGCGGAGATTCCCCTCGCCAGCGTTGGCACGCGCGCTGTCAACCGGTGGGGTGATCTGCTTCACTGCTAAGGGACTATCACCATGGCATGGCGGGGAAGATCATGGAAGATGCGGTTCACGGGCGCAGGGCTCGCCTCCAAAACCTGCGGCAGGCCTTGGTGGGGTTGTCCCCGAGAGTGCGCCACGCCCTCCTGTTGTCGCTATTGGTGCTATTGCTGGGCCTCGGCACCCTGGTGGTCCATGCTACCGGCGGAACCCGCTATGCCTATCCCTACCTGATGCTGATCCCGGTGCTGCTAGCGGCGGCGGGCTATGGCCTGAGCGGGGCCCTGGTCGCCGCCCTGATCGCCGGTGGCCTGATGGCGGCGATGCCCCTGGATGTCTCGACCCAGCAGGCGCAGCCCGTCTATAACTGGTTGATTCGCCTTGGCCTCTACCTGGTGATCGGCGGCGTGGCCGGCAGCCTCTTCAGCCTACTGCGGCGCGCCCACGCCACCAGCGAGCGGCTGGCACGCACCGACCCCCGCACCGGCCTATGCAACCAGATCGCCCTGGACGAGGCCCTAGGCCAGCGCCTGGCCGCGGGCCGGGGGGCGCCCCTTGGCATCGGCCTGATCCTGGTGCGCCTGAGCGATATCGGCGAGTTGCTGGCCACCCTGGGGCCGGAGACCGCGGACGGCCTGGTCCGGGCCATGGGCGAGCGCCTGCGGCGCCAGGATCGGCGCATCGTCGAGGTCTACCGCTTTAGCAATGCCGAGCTCTATCTGCTGCTGGAGGGCGTGGAGTCGGCGGAAACCGAGCGGGTCGTGCATCGCCTCGCCGAGGCCGGCGAGGAGAACCTGGTCGTCCAAGAGATACCGCTGCGGGCCCAGCTGGTGATGGGCAGCAGTTGGCAGGCCTCGGAGGCCACGACCGCCGGGGAGCTGATCCGTCAGTCGCGGGTCGCCATGCTGACGGCCATGGAAAAGCACCGCTTGCATTGTCATTATTCGCCGGAGCAGGAAAACGACAAGCGCGAGGCGCTACGGCTGGTCTCCCGGGTGCGCCAGGATCTCGAGCGCGGCCGCTTCGAGCTGCACTTTCAACCCAAGCTGCGCCTGGCCGATGGTCGAGTGAGTGGCTGCGAGGGACTGATTCGCTGGCGCGACGAGCGGGCGCAGTTGATCGCCCCGGGGCGCTTTATGCCCAGGGTCGAGAGCACCACCCTGATCGCCCCCCTGACGCGCTTCGTCGCCGACCAGGCCTGCCGCTTCATCCAGGGCACCGAGGGGGTGGTCAGCATCAACCTCTCGGTACGCAATCTCTCCGATGAGGCCCTGCTCGACGAGCTGCTGGGCCTGATCCGCCATCACGGCATCGTCCCTCAGCGCCTGGAAGTGGAGATCACCGAGAGCGCCCTGATGGCAGACCTGAAATCGGGGTGTCAGGCCCTGGAGTACCTGCGCGGCCATGGCATCCGGGTCAGCATCGACGACTTCGGCACCGGTTTCTCCTCCTTCGAGTACCTTCAGTATCTGCCGATTACCGGGCTCAAGATCGATCGTGCCTTCGTCAGGGAGCTCGGTGGCGATGCCCGCTCCCTCTGCCTGGTGGCCTGCATGATCGACATGGGGCACGCCCTGGGACTGGAAGTTACCGCCGAGGGCGTCGAGACCCTCGAGCAGCATCGCGCCCTGCGCCGACTCGGCTGCGACCAGGCCCAGGGATTCCTGTATGCCAAGGCGCTAGCGGCGCCGGAGTATCTGACCTGGCAGCGCGCCCATCGTCCCGCCGCCTGGCTCGACTCGGTCGATCAGACCCACTAGCCAGGGCTGCTCTGGGTGGCCGCCCGCTGTGGGGGGGCGGTGATGCCTCTGGTATAGTAGGGACGCATCCCCAGGGAACCTCCGACACGCCTATGTCCGCAGACCTGAATGACTTCGAGGAGAGCATCCGTCGCGAGATCGATGCCTTCACCCAGCCCAAGAAGACCCCCGCCCCCAAGCCATCCAAGCCGGCCGCCAGCGGCCATCGCGTGGGCTACCGCGTCAAGCTGGCGGTACGCCCTCGGCAGCTCGCCCTGGACGAGGTCTTCGAGTACGAATCCTCCAGCATCTCCAAGCTGGAGGCACAGCTGGAGGCCGAGAAGGCCGCCCGCCGGGCGGGTTATCCCATCATCGGTTATCTGATCGATATCGAGCGGCTCTGAGCCGATGCCGCTGACGCAAAGGAAGGCACTCATGCAGATCACCCAAATCGCCATCTATCCGGTCAAGTCGCTGGGCGGCATCGCCCTGGACACGGCGGAACTCGGCCCCCGGGGCCTCGAGTGGGATCGTCGCTGGATGGTGGTGGACGAGGCCGGGCGCTTCGTCACCCAGCGCCAGCTGCCGGCCATGGCGCGGATTCGCGTGCGCCTGGAGGCCGCGGCCCTGGTGCTGGAGCACCCCGCGGCGGCGCCGCTGAGCGTGCCGCTGGCGCCGCGGGAGCGGCCCCGCCGCCCGGTCGAGATCTTCAGGCAGCGCTGCCCGGGGCTCGACGAGGGCGAGCAGGCGGCCGGCTGGCTGACCGAGGTGCTGGGCCGCGTCAGCCAGCAGGGACTGAGGCTGGTGCGCTTCCCCGATGACCACCGCCGCGAGGTGGAGCCCGACCATCTGCGCGAGGGCGAGCGGGCCCATACCGGCTTCGCCGATGGCTATCCCTTGCTGGTGGCCAATCGGGCGTCCCTGGACGCCCTCAATGCGGTACTCAGGGACAAGGGCCTGGACCCGGTGCCCATGGAGCGTTTCCGGCCCAATCTCGTCATCGACGGCGACGAGCCCTTCGCCGAGGATGGCTGGGAGAGCCTGGCGGCCGAGGGCGGGCGCTATCGCCTGGGGGTGCGCAAGCCCTGCAAGCGTTGCCAGATCCCCACCGTCGATCAGCACAGCGGCGAGATCCCCCGCCCCGGCGAGCCGTTGCGGACCCTGATCGAGATGAACACTCAGCCCGACCTCAAGGGCGGTTACTTCGGCCAGAACGCCATCCTGCTGGCCGGCGAGGGCGAGATGCTGAGGGTGGGAGATCGGCTAAGCGCCAACTAGACTATGTCCGAAAACTGGCTACGCTCG
>NZ_BJUK01000039.1 GCF_007989625.1 Bisbaumannia pacifica | reverse complement strand
CTTCGCCCACCACCTCGCCGCCCCGGGCCGCCACCTGGGAGGCGGAGAGCGCCAGCTGGTTGGCCTGCTGGGCGGAATCGGCGGTCTGCGCCACGGTGCCGGTGATCTCCTCCATGGAAGCGGAGGTCTGCTGCAGGCTGGAGGCGGCGCTATCGGTGCGCCGCGACAGGTCCTGGCCGCCGCTGGCGATCTCATTGGCGGCGATGCGCACCGACTCGCTGCTGTCGCGGATGGTCAGCATCACGGCGTCCATCTTGGCCACGAAGCGGTTGAAGGCCTGGGCGATCTGCGCCACCTCGTCCTGGCCTTCCTCCGGCAGGCGTCGGGTCAGGTCGCCCTCGCCGCTGGCCACGTCCTGCATGGCATCCCGAGCCAGCTGCAGGCGACGGAACACCACCTTGAGCAGGGCGCCCAGCACCAGCACCGCGCCCAGGGCCACCAGTACCAGGGTCAGGGCGGAGGTGCCGAGGATCGCCCGCAGGCCGGCAGTGGCCTCGTGTTCGTCCAGGGCCACCACCAGTTGCCAGTCGGTGCCGGCGATGCCACGGCTGCCCAACAGCCGATCGCGCTCCCCGAGGGCCAGCCGCGGGGGTGCCTCGGCCACGGCCAGTTCCTCCAGGAAGGCGGCATCCAGGGTCGGGTTGAGGCGTGTGGCGGGCTCCAGCGCCAGGGCGGGGTCCGGGTGGGCGATCAGGGTACCGTCGCCGGCCACCAGGAAGGCGAAGCTCTCCGGCGAGGGCCGGATCTCGGCCACCCCCTCGACGATGGTATCGATGACGATATCACCGCCCAGTACGGCTTCCAGGCGTCCCCCCTGGTAGAAGGGGTGGGCGATGGTCACCACCAGCTGGCCGGTATTGGCATCCACATAGGGCAGGGTGACGACGGTGTCACCGACCGCCTCGGCCCGCTGATACCAGGGCCGCACCCGGGGATCGTAGTCGGCGGGGGGCACCCAGCCGTCTGAGGTCACCATGTCGCCACTGCGGGGATCGGCCACATACGTGGACAAGAACCCGCCGGAGGCGGCCAGTTGCTGGAGCGACGCCAGGGGGGCGTCGCCGAAGGCGGCCCCCTCGGCGGCGGCGGCCATGGCCAGGCGCGCCTCGATCCACTCGCCGACAGCCTGGGCATGGCCCTCGGCGGTGGCATCGAGCTGTTGCGCGGTCTGACGCTCGTTATGGGACTGCAGGGTAAAATAGCTGGCGATACCATTGATCACCAACGCCAGGGTGATGACCACCACGGCGGCGATCAGGATTCGGGTTCGCAGGGATGTCAGCATGCGGGTCTCGCTCGTCGGGTCGGGGAGTTGTTATCAACGCCACCCCACGGGTGCCATGGATCGGCGCTGGACTTAGGTATCGGCCGACGACCCGACGAGCTTTAACGTTCGTTTCAACGCATATCGCTGACCGCTTCCTGAATATCCGCCAGCGGCGCCTTGGAGAGATCCTTGGCCAGGGAGTGAATGATCAGCTTGCTGGAGGCCTCATCCAGCTTGTCGCGCAGGATGCCCAGGAAACGGGGCGGTGCCACCAGGATCAGCTTGCGCAGATGATTGCCGACCCGGGCATGATAGATGCACTCCGCCACCTGTTTGGCGAAGATTTCCGCCTGATGGTGGGAGGCCACGCTCTCGCCTCCCGAGGTCCGCGAGGTGCGGCCCATGGATTCATGCACCTCGCCGCCGCCATCGGTCACCAGGTCCCCCTCGTGCAGGCGCCCCTCGGCATGCACCAGGCTCTCCTTCTCTTCCAGTCTCAGTCCCTCACGGGTAAAGACGCGGGCGCGCGCCGCATCGGCCACCACGATATAGGTCGTCATGGGAACTCCTTGGCAAGATAAAGGGAACGAGGCCGGAGGCCTCCTATGGAGCGTGGCAAGGGCCCGGGAAAGCGTCAACTTCCCGTGGCGTGATAGCTGCGCCGGCGCTGGAACTGGGGTAGCATGCCGGCGTCGGCAGGACGCCGACCGTCTCCGCACCGCCAACTCCAGGAAGGCTAGCCATGCGTCGATTCCTCTTTCCGCGTCACCCCCTGCCCCGCGCCACCCTGCTGCGCTGTCACCTGCTGCTGCAACTGGGCCTGCTCGGCTATGGCCTGAGCCGGCTGCTGCCACGCACCCCCTGGCTGGCCGACACCACCTGGGTGACGGCCTGGCCCGACCTGGCCCTGGGCGGCGGCCTGCTGCTGCTAGCCATGGCGGCGATGCGGCTGCTGCTGGAGCTCTGGTTGCTGCCCTACCACCTGCCGGCTCGCCAGGGCGGCTTCGCCCCCCAGTCGGTCATGACGCGCTCCGATGCCCGGCGCCCGGCGGTACATGACCCGGACAGCGCCTGGACCAGCGAGGCCCGCCGGGTGGTACTGGAGGATGAGGTCGTGGGCAAGGCCAGGGTACGCCGAACGGCCAGCGAGCCGACCCTGGACGTCCAGAATGGCCTCGACGAGGCCGCCCCCAGCGGCGAACCGCGCCTCTCCTAAGCAAGCCGCCGCCCCTAGCCAAACAACGGCGCAGGCCATATCGCAGCAGCACGACGCTGCCACAGCCACAGCCAGGGGGTATGGAAAGCGGCGAAGCGTCCCTAGCCCAAATAACGGCGCAGGCCGTATAAGAAAAGCACGCCACTGCCACTCCCCAGGGTATTGGCGAAGATATCCCAGCCGTCGCCGCCGCTGCGGCCCGGCACCAGGATCTGGGCGAACTCGATGGCGATGCCATAGGCCACCGCCAGGGCGAAGGCCCAGGACAGGCGCCACCCGGCCAGGCCCAGGAGCCCCGCCAGGCCGGCATAGCCGACGAAGTGGTTGAGCTTGTCCCAGGGCAGGGACTCGGGCATCTCGCCGCCCGGAGTCAGGCTACCGAGGGCGATCAGCAAGGCCGCGGCCAGGGCCGCCGCCGCCCACAGGCGGCGACGGCGATGCCAGCGGCACAGCCACTCAGCCGTGTTCGATCCGGGCATGATAGGCGGGACTCAGTTCGTGCAGGGCGTCCATAAAGGCCGTGACGTGATCCGGGTCGGTGAACTGGCTGATGCCGTGACCCAGGTTGAAGACATGCCCGGGGCCGCTGCCGTAGCTGTCGAGGATCCGCGCCACCTCGGCACGAATCGCCGAGGGCTTGGCGAACAGCACATTGGGGTCCAGGTTGCCCTGCAGCGCCACCTTGTGGCCCACCCGGGCCCGGGCATCGGCCAGCTCGGTGGTCCAATCCAGTCCCAGGGCGTCACAGCCAGTGCCGGCGATATGCTCCAGCCACTGGCCGCCATTCTTGGTGAACAGGATCACCGGCACCTTACGGCCGTCCTGGTCGGGTTCGAGGCCGGCGACGATCTGCTCCATATAGCGCAGCGAGAACTCCAGGTAGGCCGGGGTGGAGAGCACCCCGCCCCAGGTATCGAAGATCTGTACCGCCTGGGCGCCGGCGCGAATCTGCGCATTGAGGTAGTCGGTGACCGCCTGGGCCAGGGTGTCCAGCAACTGGTGCATGGTATCCGGCGTGTCATAGAGCATGGTCTTCACATGCCGGAAGTCCTTGCTGGAGGCGCCCTCCACCATATAGGTGGCCAGCGTCCAGGGGCTGCCGGAGAAGCCGATCAGCGGCACCCGACCGTTGAGCGCCGAGCGGATGGTGGAGACCGCCTTCATCACATAACCCAGGTCGCGCTCGGCGTCCGGCACGCTCAGCGCCGCCACGGCCTCGGGGGTGCGCACCGGCTTGCGGAATTTCGGTCCCTCGCCGGTCTCGAAATAGAGCCCCAGGCCCATGGCGTCGGGAATGGTGAGGATATCCGAGAAGAGGATGGCGGCATCCAGCGGATAGCGCTCCAGGGGCTGCAGGGTCACCTCGCAGGCCAGGTCATGGTTGCGGCACAGGTCCATGAAGCTGCCCGCATCGGCCCGGGAGGCGCGATATTCCGGCAGGTAGCGGCCGGCCTGGCGCATCATCCAAACCGGGGTACGGTCCACCGGCTGGCGGGCCAGTGCGCGCAGAAAGCGATCGTTCTTGAGTTCCATGCGGGGCTCACTCTCGACAAGATTTGCCCGCATTGTACCCGAAGCCGCCCCGGTGTCGCGCCGGGGTGCGGGTGGCGTCCGCAAAAGAAACGCCACCGGGGACAGGTCGCGGCGACGCGCCTTTCGCTCCTCCCTGTCGTCGAGGCCGTGAGCCACGGCCTCGATCCTGCTAGAATGGCCCGATTGGCCTGGCGCCGAGCGCCGCCCGTACGACGAGGTAACCCGTGACGATTCGATTCATCGCCGCCTCCCGGCTGCCCACCCCCTGGGCGACCTTTACCATGCATGGCTTCGAGGACGAGGCCACCGGCAAGGACCATATCGCCCTGACCCTGGGCGACGTCAGCGATGGCGAGCCCGTGCTGGGCCGGGTGCACTCCGAGTGCCTGACCGGCGATGCGCTCTTCTCCATGCGCTGCGATTGCGGCTATCAGCTCCAGGAGGCCCTCAAGCGCATCGCCGGCGAGGGCCGCGGCGTGCTGCTCTACCTGCGCCAGGAGGGTCGCGGCATCGGCCTGCTCAACAAGATCCGCGCCTATCATCTCCAGGATCAAGGCGCCGATACCGTGGAGGCCAACGAACGCCTCGGCTTCGGCGCCGATATGCGTCGCTACGACCTCTGCGTGCCCATGCTCGAGCACCTGGGCATCGGCGGCCTGCGCCTGATGACCAACAACCCGCGCAAGGTCGATGCCCTGACCCGGGCCGGCGTCCAGGTGGCCGAGCGAGTGCCCCTGACCACCGGCCTCAACCCGCATAACGAGCACTACCTCTCCACCAAGGCGGGCAAGCTCGGCCATATGATGGCCCTGGGCGACTTCACCCAGGCCAGCGACGTGGATATCGAACGCAAGTCGTAAGGTTTTCCCTCCCCCCACGGCTAAGACACGAGCGTCGGCGATGCGCCCTTCGGCCATCGCGACGCCCTCTGTGCCCCAGCCTTATGGAGGGACTCGTCATGAAAACCCGACTCTTGCTTCTCGCCCTGCCCCTGGTGGCCCTGCCCCTGATGGCCCAGGCCGACCGCGCCAGCCAACGGGCCCTGGAACTCAATCAGGCGCCGACGAGCCAGTACGCCAGCATGCCCGACAGGGTCCAGGAACCGGCCAACCTGCACCTGGTATCCGGCACTAGCGAGGCCATGGCCCAGGCCTGGCTGCGCCTGAAGCGCTATCGGCCGCCCATGCATGTGGATGCCAACGGCAATCCCCTGTCACTGGGTCGTCAGGCCACCCACTGAGGCCCGCCGGCCCCCGGCCTGGTGCCCGGGGGCCGATGTCGTCTTGCCATTCCCTCAGGCCGGCAGGGTCAAGCGAAAGGTCGTTAGCTCACTCTCGCAGCATACCGAGGCCTCCCCCCCGTGCCAGCGGGCAATCGAACGCACGATCGCCAGCCCCAGCCCTCCGGTCGCGCCGCCGCGACTACGCGCGGCATCGCACCGGTAGAAGCGCTCGAAGACACGCTCCTGCTCGACGCCGGGGATCCCCTGGCCTCGATTGGTCACCTCGAGGAGCATTCCCTGCGGCGTCTGCCGCGACTGGATGATGACTGGCGTGCCGCTCCAGCCATGCTGCAGGGCATTGGCGATCAGGTTGGCCAGGGCCCGGCGCAGCAGGTCGAGGTTGCCCATGACGCTGCCGGAGGCACGATTGATCAGCGCGCGGCCATCGTCATCGGCCATGCCCTCGAAATAGTCGCACAGCTGACCGACGAGGCTCGCCAGGTCGATGGGCTCGCGGGCCAGCGCCCCGGCCGGCTGCTCGGTGCGCGCCAGCAGCAACACGGTATCGACCATGCGCGACAGCCGCTCGTACTCCTCGACATGGGAGCCCAGCAGTCGCCGGTACTCCGCGGGCTCCCGCTCGCGCTGGAGCGTTTGCTGGGTCGCCCCCAGCAAGTTGCCGAGTGGGGTGCGCATCTCATGGGCCAGGTCTCCGGAAAAGCGTGACAACTGGGCGAATCCCTCCTCCAGCCGACTCAGCATCTGATTGAGCGCCCGACTCAGCTCGCGCAGTTCGCTCACCTCCCCGTGCACCGCCAGGCGACGGTGCAGGTGACGCGCGTCGATGCTCTGGGCCCGTGCCGCCAGGCGACGCACCGGGCGCAGCCCGCGACGCGCCACCCACCAGCCCAGTAGGCTGGCCAGCAGCGTCCCCGCCCCCATGGCCAGCCACAGGCGCAGCCGATAGGCGGCCAGCATCCGCTCGCGTTCCTCGAGACGCTTGCCGGCCACCAGGGTCAGGCGACGCCCTTCATGGTTCAGGCTCCTCCAGGCCAGGCGGGCTCCGGCATGGGCCATCAGCCGCCCCTCGGGGGCCGCCGGCAGCTCCGGCACCGCCAGTCCCGGCGGATTGATTTCGATCAAGGGCCGCCCCTGGGGGTCGAGAATCCACAACAGGCTGTCGCGATTGCCCAGCATATTGGCGTAGAGCAGGGGACGACGACGCAGGGCCGCGATACTCTCGCCATCATCGAGCAGGGCTTCCATGCGTTCCAGTCGCCCCAGCAACAGCTGGTCGTCGCGCCAGGCCAGCTGCTGACCGAGGGCGTGGTGAAGATAGGCGCCGAGGCCGCCGAGCAGCCCGAGCGTCACCAGGGCAAATAGCAGGGCAAGCCGCAGTGACAGCGAGAGAGGACGACGCATCAGGCGCGGGCCTCGAGCACATAGCCCATGCCGCGTTCGGTATGAATCAGCTTTCGGGAGAAGGGATCATCCACCTTGGCCCGTAGGCGGCGCACGGCCACCTCGACCACATTGGTGTCGCTCTCGAAGTTCATGCCCCATACCTGGGAAGCGATAAAGGGACGCGACAGGACCTCCCCCTCGCGATCGAGCAATAGCTGCAGCAGGGCGAATTCCTGATTGGTCAGCGCGATGCGCGCCTCGCCACGCGTCACCCGTCGCCTCAGCACATCCATGTGCAGATCGGCGACCCGGAAGGACTCCCGGGCGCGCAGGGGCCCCCGACGCAACAGGCTGCGCACCCGGGCCAGCAGCTCGACAAAGGAGAAGGGCTTGACCAGATAGTCGTCGGCCCCCAGGTCGAGGCCCTTGACCCGGTACTCCACGTCGTCGCGAGCGCTCAGGAAGAGCACCGGCACCTGGCTTTGCCGGCGAATCAGCCGCAGCAGTTCCCAGCCGTCCAGGCCGGGCAACATCACGTCAAGGATGACCAGGTCGAACTCCGCCTCTTCGATTAGATGGCGCCCGTCGAGGCCATGCCGAGCCACCTCGACCCGGAAGCCGGACTCCTCGAGCCCCGCCGCCAAATAGTCGGCGGTCTTGTCCTCGTCCTCCACCAGCAAGATGCGCATGCGCAGGCCTCCGCAAATGACGCCACAGGCTAGCCCGCCACCGAGGGCTTGCCCATTACAAAGTCGTAATCCCGCCGTCGGCGATTTGACGGTCGAGTCACCGCAGCATGGGACCGCGTACCGAGGGGATGCCACGAGGCCCCCTCGCCCCCTTACCTCATCCCCCGCGAAGGAGTCCCTATGATCACTCGCTACCGCCTGATCACCGCCCTCGGCCTCTGCGCCGCCACCCTGCCGGCCCTGGCGGCCGACAACCCGCTGAGCGTCCATGTCCTGGATATCCAGACCGGCCAGCCGTCACCGGGCATCGAGGTGCGCCTCGAACGGCGCACCGATGGCGGCTGGCAGCCCCTGGCCAGCGGCGAGACGGCTCCCTCGGGGCGTATCTCGGCGCTCTATCCGGAGCAGGCGACCTTCGAGCCGGGGGCCTACCGAGTCATCTTCGCCACCGGCGACTGGTTCGCCAAGCAGGACACCGAGACCTTCTTCCCGGAGATTCCCGTGCACTTCGAGGTCACCGACGCCGAGCAGCACTACCATATCCCGTTGCTGTTGAGCCCCTACGGCTACTCCACCTATCGCGGCAACTGACCCCCGGCCTCGCCCCAAGCAGAAAGCCCTCGACCGAGTCGAGGGCTTTCTGCTTGGGGCGATGGCGCCTGAATCAGGGGCGTGCCTAGCGCGGTGGGCGGTTCGCGGACGCCGCCCTCTCAGGCGGCCCTGGCCTTACGGATGCGCTCGTAGGCGTTACCGATCTCGCTGGTGCGTTGCTGGGCGACCTCGCGCATGCTCTCGGGCAAGCCCTTGGCGGCGAGCTTGTCGGGATGGTTCTGGCTCATCAGGCGACGGTAGGCGCGCTTGAGTTCGGCATCGCTGGCGTCCTCCTCGACCCCCAGTACCCGGTAGGCATCCGCGAGGGAGGTCCCCGTCGCGTCCGGCGCCTCGGCGGCGCCGCGCAGCATCGCCTCGATCTGGGCGATCTCGGCCTCCGAGCAGCCCAGCCCACGCACGACACGCATCAGCATCTCGTGCTCGGCGGGGTGCAGGCGTCCATCCGCGGCGATCGCCGCCAACTGGACCTGAAGGAACACCTGGCGCAGGGCCGGCTGCGTGCCCACGATCTGGCGCACCCGGGCCAACTCCGCCTCGAGGTCGAAGTCCGCGGCCTTGCCGCGGGTGAAGTCGGCCCGCGCCTTGGCACGCTGGGTCTCGTTCAAGCGCAGTCGATCCCATAGCCGGCGCGAGGCCTCCAGCTCGTCCTCGGTGACCTGGCCATCGGCCTTGCACAGGCAGCCCATGATCGCGAAGGTCGATTCGAGAAACTGCTCCTGGGACGCGGCCAGGCGCCCGAGCATGCTGCGGCGCAGCCGCGCCGCGAGCCAGTAACCGAGCCCACCGCCGATCAGCAGGCCCAAGGGCCCTCCGACCAGCAGGCCGATAAAGGCACCGAGCAGTACGACGATCAGCATGAGTCCTCCCCCTCGCGCCGGGACGGGTCAGCGCCGGCGAGCCGGGCGCGGATGGCGGCCTCGATGCCGGCGGCGTCGAGGCCGCAGTCGGCAAGCAGCTGCGCCGGCTTACCGTGCTCGACGAAGGCGTCGGGCAGGCCCAACTGGAGCAGCGGGGCCGGGACGCCCTCGGCGGCCAGCAGCTCGGCCACGGCGCTGCCGGCGCCACCGGCCACCACGTTCTCCTCCAGGGTCACCAGCAGGTCGTGGTCGGCGGCGGCGGCCAGCACGGCATCGCGATCCAGCGGCTTCACCGAGCGCATATTGAGGTGGCCGGCATCGAGGCGCTCGGCCACTTCGGCCGCGGCGGTATTGAGGCTGCCGAAGGCCAGCAGCGCGACCCGGGCGCCGGGGGCGGCGCCACTGGCGCGACGGGTCTCGGCCCGGCCGATGGGCAGGGGCTCCAGATGCGTGGGGATCGCCACGCCGGGGCCGCTGCCGCGGGGGTAGCGCACCGCGGCGGGGCCGGGGTGATGGTAGGCGGCGCTGAGCATGGCCCGGCACTCCGCCTCGTCGGCGGGGGCCAGCACCACCATCCCCGGCACGCAGCGCAGGAAGGAGAGGTCCATGCTGCCGTGGTGGGTGGGGCCGTCCTCGCCGACCAGGCCGGCCCGGTCGATGGCGAAGGTCACGTCCAGGTGCTGCACCGCCACGTCGTGGATCAACTGGTCGTAGCCGCGCTGCAGGAAGGTGGAGTAGATGGCCACCACCGGCTTGACGCCCTCGCAGGCCATGCCGGCGGCAAGCGTTACCGCGTGCTGCTCGGCGATGGCCACGTCGAAGTAGCGCTGGGGATATTCCCGGGAGAAGCGGATCAGGTCGGAGCCCTCGCGCATGGCGGGGGTGATGCCGATCAGCCGACTATCGGCGGCGGCCATATCGCAGATCCAGTCGCCGAAGACATTGCAGTACTTCTTCGGGCTCTTCCTCGGCGGCGACACCTTGACCGGCGGCGGCGTCTCGTCGCTCTTCTCCAGCTTGGTGATGGCGTGGTAGCCGATGGGGTCCGCCTCGGCGGGACGGAAGCCGCGCCCCTTGCGGGTCTTGACGTGGAGGAACTGGGGGCCGTCCAGGTCGCGCATATTGCGCAGGGTCTGCACCAGCAGCGGCAGGTCGTGGCCGTCGATGGGGCCGATATAGTTGAAGCCCATCTCCTCGAACAGCGTCGCCGGGCTGATCATGCCCTTCATATGCTCTTCGGTGCGCCGCGCCAGCTCCAGGGCCCCGGGCAGGTGGGAGAGCACCTTCTTGCCGTTCTCACGCATCGCGGTGTAGGGCTTGCTGGCGAGGATCCGCGCCAGGTAGCTGGCGATGCCGCCGACGTTCTCGGAGATCGACATCTCGTTGTCGTTGAGCACCACCAGCAGGTTGGCATCCACATGACCGGCGTGGGCCAGGGCCTCGAAGGCCATGCCGGCGGTCAGGGCGCCGTCGCCGATCACCGCGCAGGTACGCCGCTGCTCGCCCTTGGCGCGGGCCGCCAGGGCCATGCCCAGCGCCGCCGAAATGGAGGTGCTGGAGTGACCCACGCCGAAGGTGTCGTACTCCGACTCGGCGCGGCTGGGGAAGGCCGCCAGGCCGCCGTACTGGCGGATGCGCGGCATCGCCTCGCGGCGCCCGGTGAGGATCTTGTGGGGGTAGGCCTGGTGGCCCACGTCCCAGACCAGGCGGTCATGGGGGGTCTCCAGGGCCTGGTGCAGGGCCACGGTGAGCTCCACCACGCCGAGGCCGGCGCCGAAGTGGCCGCCGCTGCAGCCGACGCTGTAGAGCAGGTAGGCGCGCAGCTCGTCGGCCAGCTGCTGGAGCTGGGCGCCGGGCAGGGCGCGCAGCGCGGCCGGGGTGTCCAGGGCGTCGAGCAGCGGCGTGGCCGGGCGCTCGGCGGGAATCTCGTCGAACAGCTTCATGGGGTCATCCGCGTATTCAGTGGTCGCGCTCGATCATGTAGCGGGCCAGCTCGGCCAGCGGCGCGGCGGCCTCGCCCAGCGGCACCAGGGCGGCCAGGGCCTCCTCGAGCAGGCCATCGGCCTTGGCCCGGGCGCCGTCCAGGCCGAGCAGGGCCGGATAGGTGGGCTTGTCGTGGGCGGCGTCGGCGCCGGCGGCCTTGCCCAGGGTGGCGGTGTCGCCGGTCACGTCGAGGATATCGTCATGGATCTGGAAGGCCAGGCCCACGGCTCGGGCATAGCGCTCCAGGGCCGCCACCCGGGGGTCGTCGTCGCCGGCGGCACTCAGGGCGCCGAGGCGCACCGCGGCACGGATCAGGGCACCGGTCTTGTGACCATGCATGGTGGCCAGGGCCGCCACGTCGGGCTGTCCGCCCACCGCGGCCAGGTCCAGGGCCTGGCCGGCTACCATGCCGTCGCGACCGGCGGCCTCGGCCAGGGTCAGCATCAGCGCCGGCAGCCGCGGGTGTGCGGCCCGGGCCAGCACCTCGAAGGCCAGCGCCTGGAGGGCGTCACCGGCGAGGATCGCCGTGGCCTCGTCATAGGCCTTGTGCACCGTGGGCTGGCCGCGGCGCAGGTCGTCGTCGTCCATGGCCGGCAGGTCGTCGTGGACCAGGGAGTAGGCGTGGATCAGCTCCACCGCGGCGGCGGGGGCATCGAGCAGGGCCTCGTCGGCGCCCAGGGCGCGGCCGGCGGCATAGACCAGCACCGGGCGCAGGCGCTTGCCGCCCACCAGCAGGCCGTGGCGCATGGCCGCCTCGAGGCGCGCCGAGGGGGGAGTGCGCGCGGCGAAGAGGCCCTCCAGCCAGGCATCGATGCGCGCCCGGTCGGCGGCCAGGCGCGTGGTCAGGGGCTCAGGCGTCATCGGGCACCTCGTCGTCCGGGCCGGCGAAGGGGGCGATGCCCAGGCTGCCATCGTCCTGTTCCACCAGGCGGCGCACCTGCAGCTCGGCCTCGTCCAGGCGGCGCTGGGCGTCGCGGGTCAGGCCCACGCCCTGCTCGAAGGCCGCCAGGGAGGCCTCCAGGCTCAGTTCGCCGGACTCGAGTCGCTCCACCAGCGTCTCCAGGCGTTCCAGGGTGGCGGCGAAGTCCTGCGGCTCGGCGCCCTCGGGTGTCGCGGTATCCTTGTCGGCCATGGCCCCCTCGTCGGCTAGTGACGCCGCGGCCGGCGTCGCCAAAAAGTCAAAGCGCACAGTATACACCCTCTGCCCCGGGGGGCGTCTGCCCCAGCATAAGCGGGGTTTCCAGTTCACTCCGCCCTGGATGCAGCCGGCTCATGCTGGCGGCGCAGCATTTTCATCCGGCGCCCGCGGGGGCTGTGCTAGGATAGTGCCCCTGTTACGCCCCCTGCGAGAGTCTCCATCCGCTTCGCGCCGGTTCCCCGCCCCCTGCCGTCCGGAACCCGCCGCGCCCCTCGGGAGGCGAACAGGCACACACTATATGACTGATAAGCGGCCCCGCCGCGGAAAGGGTTGATTCGAGAATGGCCAAGACGTCGTTGGACAAGAGCAAGATCAAGATCCTGCTGCTCGAGGGTATCCACCAGAGTGCGGTAGATAACTTCCTGAACGCCGGTTACACCAATATCGAGCACCTCGCCACCTCCCTGGACGAGGCGTCGCTGATCGAGAAGATCCGTGACGTGCACTTCATCGGTATTCGCTCCCGGACTCAGCTCAACGAGCGCGTCTTCGCCGCCGCCGAGAAACTCAATGCCGTGGGCTGCTTCTGCATCGGCACCAACCAGGTCGACCTGAATGCCGCCCTGCGCCGCGGCATCCCGGTCTTCAACGCCCCCTACTCCAACACCCGTTCGGTGGCCGAGCTGGTGCTGGCCGAGGCGATCATGCTGCTGCGCGGCATTCCCCAGAAGAGCCACTCCGCCCACCAGGGCGGCTGGATGAAGAGCGCCAAGAACTCCCACGAGGCCCGCGGCAAGACCCTGGGTATTGTCGGCTACGGCAATATCGGCGCCCAGCTGTCGGTGCTGGCCGAGTCCCTGGGCTTCGACGTCATCTTCTACGACGTGGTGACCAAGCTGGGCATGGGCAACGCCCGCCAGGTGGCCAGCCTGGAGGAGCTGCTGGCGCGCGCCGACGTGGTCAGCCTGCACGTGCCGGAGCTGCCCTCCACCAAGTGGATGATCGCCAAGGAGCAGATCGCGCTGATGAAGCAGGGCGGCATCCTGATCAACGCCTCCCGCGGCAGCGTGGTGGTGATCGAGGACCTGGCCGCGGCCCTCAAGGAAGGCAAGCTGCTGGGCGCGGCCATCGATGTCTTCCCGGTGGAGCCCAAGGGCAACGACGAGGAGTTCGTCAGCCCGCTGCGCGGCCTGGACAACGTCATCCTCACCCCCCATGTGGGCGGCTCCACCCTGGAGGCCCAGGAGAACATCGGCGTCGAGGTCTCCGAGAAGCTGATCACCTACTCCGACAACGGCACCACCGTGACCTCGGTGAACTTCCCCGAGGTGGCCCTGCCGGCCCACCCGGACAAGCACCGCCTGCTGCATATCCACGACAACGTGCCGGGCGTGCTCTCCGAGATCAACCATGTGCTCTCCGAGAACGATATCAATATCTCCGGCCAGTACCTGCAGACCAACGAGAAGGTCGGCTATGTGGTGATCGACGTGGACAAGGCCTATGGCGCCAAGGCCCTGGAGGCCCTCAAGCAGGTGGAGCATACCCTGCGCGTGCGGGTGCTCTACTCCGAGGTCAACTTCGATAGTTGATCGCTCGCCTCTTCAGCGATAGCAGGGCCCCGGCATTCGCCGGGGCCCTGGCGTTTATGGCCTTGATCCAGGTCAAGGCCACGGGGTGCGTGCCTCTCCCGGCTTGAGTAGAATGGCGCCTCCCCAACCCGGTCCGTCCTTTGCGAGGACGACTACCAGGAGAGAGAGATGACCCAGGATTCCCCGCGGATCGTGGTGGCGGCGCTCTATCAGTTCGTCACCCTCGAAGACTTCGACGCCCTGCGCGAGCCGCTGCGCCAGACCATGCTCGCCCATGACGTCAAGGGCACCCTGCTGCTCGCCCGGGAGGGCATCAACGGCACCGTCTCCGGCACCCGGGAGGCCATCGACGCCCTGCTGGCCTGGCTCAAGGCCGACCCGCGCCTGACTGCCCTGGACCACAAGGAGTCCTACTGCGACGCCCACCCCTTCTACCGCACCAAGGTGAAGCTCAAGCGGGAGATCGTCACCCTGGGCGTGCCCGGCATCGACCCCAACGACACCGTGGGCACCTATGTGGAGCCGGAGCAGTGGAACGAGGTCATCAGCGACCCCGAGGTGCTGGTGATCGATACCCGCAACGACTACGAGGTGGCCATCGGCAGCTTCGCGGGCGCCGTCGACCCCAAGACCACCACCTTCCGGGAGTTCCCGGACTATGTGCGCCAGCACTATGACCCGGCCAAGCATAAGAAGGTGGCCATGTTCTGCACCGGCGGCATCCGCTGCGAGAAGGCCTCCAGCTTTATGCTCAAGGAGGGCTTCGAGGAGGTCTATCACCTCAAGGGCGGCGTGCTCAACTACCTGGAGAAGATGCCCGAGGAGCGCTCCTTGTGGCGCGGCGAGTGCTTCGTCTTCGATAACCGGGTCACGGTGCGCCACGACCTGAGCCGCGGCGACTACGACCAGTGTCATGCCTGCCGCATGCCGGTCTCCGCCGAGGAGATGCGCTCCGAGAAGTACGAGCCCGGGGTCAGCTGTCCGCACTGCTACGACAGCCTGCCGGAGAAGACCCGTGCCGCCGCACGGGAGCGCCAGCGCCAGATCGAGCTGGCCAAGGCCCGCGGCGAGCCCCACCCCATCGGCCGCGACCCGCGGCAGATAAAAGCTTCCCAGGTAGCCGAGGCCGAGGAGGCCTAGCCCCCAGCGCCCCTTGGTCGTTTCAGGGCTGCTGATTCCGTACCCGCCACCGCGTCTCGACGCGGTGGCTTTTTTCGTGGTAATGGTTAACCTTCGAATGGATTTTCTGCGGGATGCCCCTGGACCCGATGGATCGGTCTGGGCATCCCGCGCTTTTCTGGAGGGAATCAGCATGCCGACCGGGCCGGCCTATCTCACCGTGGTGCTGGTATGGGCCACCACCCCCCTGGCCATCAAGTGGAGCGCCGAGGCCGGCGCCCCGGTGGGCAGCGTCTGGCTGCGCATGGCCATCGCCGCGGTGCTGGCCGTGCTGATCCTGCGTCTGCTGGGCCGCGGCCTGCCCCGCTCGCGGCGCGCCCTGCTCAGCTATGCGGTGGCGGTGCCCGGGGTCTTCGGCGCCATGGCACTGAGCTACCGCGCCTCCATGAGCCTGCCCTCGGGGCTACTGTCGGTGATGTTCGGCCTGGCGCCCTTGATCTCGGGGCTGATCCTCCAGGCACTGCCCGGCGCCACCCGCCTCAAGCCCTGGCACTGGCTGGGCTGCCTGCTGGGGGTGGTGGGGCTGGCGGTGATCTTCGCCGACTCCCTGGGCGCCGGCGTCGACCAGCTCGGGGCCCTGGCCATGATGGTGGCGGCGGTGACCCTGTTCAGCGGCAGCGGCATCGCCGTGCAGCGGGTGGCGGCGGGGCTGCCGCCCCTGGAGCAGACCGCCGGCGCCCTGCTGCTGTCGATGCCCTGCTTCGCGCTACTCTGGCTGGCCAGCGGCGAGCCGCTGATGGTGCCGCTGACGCCCCGCGGCCTCTGGGCGGTGCTCTATCTGGCGCTGTTCGGCTCGCTGATCGGCTTCCTCTGCTACTACCTGATCCTCTCGCGGCTGGCCGCCGCCACCGTGGCCCTGGTCACCCTGATCACCCCGGTGCTGGCCCTGGGGCTGGGCATGGCCCTCAACGGCGAGCGCCCCAGCCTCTCCATGTGGCTGGGGGCGGCGCTGATCCTGGTGGCGCTGGGTGCCTACCTGTTCGGCGACCGCCTGGCGCGGCGCGCCGCCAAACGCGCCGCGGCGCCCTAACGCCCCCGCCCCCTCCGGGATTATTGATCCTGGCAAGCACCAAGGCGCCTGGCGGCACCAATCGTCCGGCGAAGCCGGACTCCCACAAACCCCGTGACCGCCCAGTGGCAGCGGAGGTGCGATACCCCCCTAGAAATAGGTGGCCATCTCCTCCACCACCCGCAGGTCGTCGTCCACCAGGCAGAGGCGCCGCCACTTGTCGAAGGTCAGGCAGGGATGGGAGGTGCCCAGGGCGACGATATCGCCTACCCGCACCTCGCCGCCGTTGCCGGGCAGTCCCGGCTCGGCGGCGGGCATCGGGGGCAGCTCCACGAAGGCGTGTTGATCCATCAGCTTGGTGACGCGCCAGCCCGCCACCGACAGTGAATGCCGCGGATCGCCTCCCTCGCGGTGGCGACGCAGCGGTTCCGGCAGCTGGTCATGGCCGATGTCCCGCTTGCCCACCCCGAGGATGGCACGACCCGGTTCCGGCAGGGAGATCACCTGGGCGTAAACCTCCAGGGCCGGGCGCAGCCCCTGCTCCAGCTCGGGACGCCGCCCCAGCACGCCGCGCTGGGCCTCCCGATAGATGCCGTGGTCGTGGACCACGTAGCAGCCGGGACGCAGCACCGGCACGAAGTGCTCGCCCAGGTGGGCCTCCCGGAATACCTCGGCGATCAGGTCGTACCAGGCGGAACCGGAAGCGGTGATCAGCGGCGCCTCGGCCTCGATCAGGCCGTCGTGATCCAGGGTCTGGGCGGCCTCCACCAGGTGCCAGGCGTAGCCACGCACCGCCCGGGCCGGATCCTCGCCGAACACCACCCCCTCGTAGCCCTCCAGGCCGGCCAGCACCAGGGCCGGCTCCGCCTCGATCAGCTCGCCCAGGGCCAGCACCTCATCCTGGTCGCGACAGCCGCAGCGCCCGCCCGGCACCCCCAACTCGATCAACACCCGGAGTCGCAGCCCCCGGGCGCCGAAGTAGCGACTCAACTGGGCCACATTGGCGGCGCTATCCACCACGCAGTAGAACTCGGCGCCGGCCTCCAGCAGCGCGGCGACGATGGCCATATTGGCCTCGCCCACCAGTTGGTTGGCCATCAGCAACCGGGGAACCCCGGCGGCGAAGGCGGCCCGGCACTGGGCGGCGGTGGCCAGGGTAATGCCCCAGGCGCCGGCATCCAGCTGACGGTGAAACAGCGCCGGGGTCATGGTGGTCTTGCCGTGGGGGGCCAGGCGGGCGCCGTGGTCATCGGCGAAGCGCTGCATCCAGGCCAGGTTATGCGCGAGCGGCGCCTGGTGGATCACCGCCGCCGGCAGGCCGACGCCGGCGAGCAGCTCGGGACCGGTCTCGATGGCCCCCTTGTCCAGGGGCCAGGCGGCGGGCATCGCGGAGTGGCGGGCAACGGAGGCGTCGGGGCGGGCCGATGGCATGGGCACTCAGGGCTCCTTGTTTGGATCTGGGTCGGGGGCCAGCAGCGGGGCCAGCTCGTCGAGGCGGGCCTTGAGCTCAGTCAATACCGCCGGGGCCTCGCCCAGCTCGCCGCCGCGAGCCAGGGTCTCCAGGCGCAGCGCCGTGGCGCCCAGGGCGCGGGCACCGATCACCAGGGCCGAGCCCTTCAGGGTATGGGCGGCGCGGCGCAGTGTCACGCTATCGGCGCCGGCGATGGCGGCCTCGATCTCGGCCATCAGCGCCGGACACTCGCCCCAGAACAGCGCCTCCATCTCCTCGAGCAGCGCCTCCTTGCCCTCCAGGTTGGCCAGGGCCCCGGCCCGATCATGCACCGGCTCGCCCGCCGCCGCGGGCACCGGTGGCGTCGGTTCGGCAGGCATCGGCGGCGCCTCGTCGACGGCCACGCCGCGTGGTGGCTCCTCCACCGCCCGGTAGAGCTCGGCGGCGCGGAACGGCTTGGTGACATAGTCGTCCATGCCCGCCGCCAGGCAGCGCTGGCGGTCCTCCCGGGTGGCGCTGGCGGTCATCGCCACCACCGTCAGGTGGCCGCCGTGGCGGCGCTCCCGCTCGCGCAGCGCCCGGGTCGCCGTCAGGCCATCCATCACCGGCATATGCACGTCCATCAGCACCACCTCGAACGCCCGCTCGGCCAGCGCCGCCAGGGCCTCGGCGCCCTGGCTGGCCAGCTCGACCCGGTGGCCGCGCTGGGTCAGCAGGTCGATGGCCACCCGCTGGTTGGTGACGCCGTCCTCCACCAGCAGCACCCGGCGCGGGCGCCAGTCCGCCGGCCGCGCCTCGGCGTCGGCACGCGTCGGCGTCGCCAGCCGGGGCTCGGCGCCCAGGGCCTCGCTGACCGCCTCCAGCAGCTCCGACTGCTTGACCGGCTTCATCAGCAGCCGGCCGATGCCCAGGCGCTGGCGGTGGCCGGCGTCGCCGGGCCGGTTGCCGGAGGAGAGCATCAGCAGGGCCATGTCGCCATGGCGGGGGTCAGCGCGCAGGCGCTCGGCCAGGGTGAAGCCGTCCATGCCCGGCATCATCACGTCGAGCAACGCCAGGGGCAGCGGTTCGGCCTCCGCGTCCAGGGCCGCCAGGGCCGCCGCACCGCCGTCTACCACCCGGGGCCGCATGCCCCAGCTGGTGAGGATCTCCTCGAGGATGCGGCGATTGGTCCGGTTGTCGTCCACCACCAGCACCCGCTGGTCTTGCAGCAGCCGGGGACGCGGGGCGGCGGCCGGGGCCTCGGCGAGGCCGAAGTCGGCGCCGAAGGTGAAGCGGCTGCCACGCCCCTCGGGGCCGCTATCGACGCGGATCTCGCCGCCCATCATGGCGACCAGTTGGGCGGCGATGGAGAGCCCCAGGCCGGTGCCGCCGTTGACCCGGGTGGTGGAGGTGTCGGCCTGGCCGAAGGCCTCGAAGATCTGCCGGCGCTGGGCCTCGGGGATGCCGATGCCGGTGTCGCGCACCTCGAAGCCCAGGCGCACCCGCCGCGCCTCCCGGGCCTCCAGGGCGAGATCCACCACCACCTCGCCGCGGGGCGTGAACTTGATGGCGTTGCCCACCAGGTTGACCACCACCTGGCGCAGCCGCAGCGGGTCTCCCCGCAACTGGTCGGGGATCTCCGGGGGAATATGCACCGCGAGCTCCAGGCCCTTCTCGTCGGCGCGCAGGGCCAGGGTCTGGAGGGTATCGGCGAGGGTATCGCGCAGCGGGAAGGGGCGCGCCTCCAGTTCCAGCCGCCCGGCCTCGATCTTGGAGAAGTCGAGGATCTCGTTGATCAGCCCCAGCAGGGTGTCCGCCGAGGTCTGGATCAAGGCCACGTACTCCGCCTGCTGGGTCGTCAGCTCGGTGCGCTCGAGCAGCTCGGCGACGCCGATCACCCCGTTCATGGGGGTGCGGATCTCATGACTCATATTGGCCAGGAACTCGCTCTTGGCGAGGCTGGCCCGCTGGGCCTCGTCCCGGGCCCGGCGCAGCTCGGTCTGGGAGCGCCGCAACGCCCGGGCGGCATCCTCCAGCTCGGCGGTGCGCTCGGCGACCCGCTCCTCCAGGCGGTGGCGATGCTGCTCCAGCTCGGTGATATCGGAATAGACCGCCACATAGCCGCCATTACCGGTGCGGTGCTCGCTGACCTGGATGCACAGGCCGTCGCTGCGCACGAACTGGTAGGGGCCCCGGGGGTCGCGGTGCTGGGCCAGTCGCTCGTCGATCCACGCCTCGGTGGAAGCGAAGCCGCGGGGCATCAGCCCCCGCTCGGCCACCGCCCGCAGCAGCGCCTCGAAGGCCATGCCCTCCTGCACTAGGTCGCCGGGGGTGACGAAATGCTCCTTGAAGCGGGAGTTGTAGAGCACCAGGCGGTCATCCGCATCATAGAGGGCGAAGCCCTCGGCGATCGACTCCAGTGCCTCGGCGAGCTGGTCGCGGGCCGCCTCGGCCCGGGCCTGGGCCTCCTCGGTAAGGGTCACCAGGGCCTCCAGGTGGGCGCGCTGGGCCTCGAACTCGGTGATATCGGTATAGATGGCCACCACCCCGCCGCCGCGGGTGCGCCGCTCGCTGACCCGAAGCTGCTTGCCATCGGTGCGCCGGTAGGTGAAGGGAGCACCCGGGGCGCGGCGCCGGGCCAGGCGGGCGGCGATCCAGGCCTCCGGCTCGTTGTCGCCGATATCGATCAGCCCCGACTCCACCACGGTGCGGATCAGGGTCTCGAAGCGCATGCCGGGCTCGACCACCGCGGCGGCCCCGGAGAAATCGTCGCGGAAGCGCCGATTACAGAGCACCAGGCGATCGTCGGCATCGTAGAGGGTAAAGCCCTCGGAGATGGTCTCGATGGCCTCGGCCAGCTGCCGATAGGCCGCCCGGGCCTCGTCGCGGGCGGCCTCGGCGACGGCTAGCTGCCTTTCTATGCTTGCCATGGCCGGCTCCTACCTAGTCCGGCGAGTCGTCGAGCTGGCCGCGCAGCCGGGCCTGGCCCTCGAGACGCAACAGCGCCTCCACCAGGGCCGCGGTGCGCATGTCCAGCCCCTCCGACTCGACCCGCCCCAGGCAGCGCCGGAAGGCATCCAGCAGCCGCGCCTCGAGCCAGGCCAGGGCGCTCTCGCGTTCCCAGGGACGCGCCCCCTGGGCCCACTCCAGGTAGGCCAGCCCCGCCCCGGCGGCGTTGCCGAGGATATCCGGCAGCACGAACACCTCCCGCTCGTGGAGGCTCTCCTCCGCTTCCAGCAGGGTGGGGCCATGGGCCCCCTCCGCCAGCAGGCGACAGTTAACGCGCGGGGCGTTCTCGGCGGTGACCTGCTGCTGCACCGCCGCCAGCACCAGGATATCGCAGGGCAGGCTCAGCAGGTCGCCGTCGTCGAGGGGCTCGCCGCCGGCGAAGCCGGCCAGGGCGCCGCGACTCGCCAGGTGCGCCTCCAGCGCCGCCAGGTCGAGGCCCGCCGGGTCCTGGCGCGCCGCGGAGGCGTCGCCGACGGCGATCAACCTGACGCCCCGGGCCACCAGTTGCCGGGCCGCGGCCAGGCCCACCTGGCCGAGGCCCTGGAGCACCACCCGGGCGCCACCCAAAGCGATGCCGAGGTGCTCCGCGGCGGCGGCGATCAGCGCCACCAGGCCGGCCCCAATGGCGGCCTGGCGCCGGGGGAGCCCGCCCAGCAGGGCCGGCTTGCCGCTTACCGGCAGCCCCTCGTCGAGCAGCCAGGCCATGGCCCGCTCGTCGACGCCCAGTCCCGGGGCGAGGATATCCCGGCCATCGGCCAGGTCGTCGCGGAGCTCCCGGGCGAAGGCGCGCAGCAGGCGCTGGCGCTCGCCGGGATCGAGGGCGGTGGGATCGACCCGCACGCCGCCCTTGGCACCGCCGCAGGGCAGCCCCAGCAGGGCGCACTGCCAGGTTGCCCACATCGCCAGGGCGGCCATCTCGCCGAGACCCAGCTCCGGGTGCAGGCGCACGCCCCCCAGGGTCGGCCCCGGCAGCCGCAGGTGCTGCACCCGATAGCCGAACAGGGTCTCCGCCTGGTGGTGATCGTCGCGTCGGAAGGGGAAGGTGACCAGCCGCGCCCGTTGGGGAAACAGCAGCCGCTGGCGCAGGCCATCGTCCAGGGCCATCACCTGGGCCGCCTTGAGGAACTGCTGCTGGGCCTGACGGAACAGCGGCGAGTCCCACTCGCCGCCACGTACCCGGGCCCGCGCCAGGGTGTAGCGCACCGTGCGTCCCAGGGCGGCGCCCTTGAGGTTGGACTTGACCAGATAATCGGAGGCCCCGGACTCCACCGCCCGGGTCGCCAGCTGCAGGTCGTCGAGGCCGGTGAGGATCACCACCGGCACCTGGGGCGCCACCAGGCGCACCCGCCACAGGGTCTCCAGCTCCTGGCTGTCCGGCAGCACCAGGTCGAGCAGCACCAGGTCGATGCGCCCCTTGACCAGCCGGGTCAGGCCTTCGGCCAGGGTGGCGACCGCCTCCACCTCGCAGCGCAGCTGGGCATCTTCCTTGAGCAGTTGCTGAATCAGCCGGCTATGCAGGGGATTGTCTTCCACCAGCAGCAGACGCAGAGGGGAATCGGCCATGGGACGCCTCGCTCAAGGGATACTGCCTTAAGCGTAGGCCAGTTAATATCTCCTGCCGTTGCTACCCGGGGCTACTTTGAGGGTAGGCCACGCGAAGACGCTGTAGACCCATCCATGGGCGCTCGACTTTTTCCTGCGGCGCTCTCGCATCCTGCTCAGCTTGCAGGGCCGGGGTAGGCCATCCATGGCCTACCCGTTCGGAGGAGTCCTCCTCACCCCTGAAAAAGACGCTTCGCTTTGACCTCCCCCCAACGCCCCTTGGCCACACTAACTGGATGGCTGCGATAAGCCAGATGCCTCGGTACCACTTCTTTCTACGCTAGCCGCAGCTCGACCTCGCCGATGCCGGCGAAGTCCAGGCAGGCCCGCTGGCCGGCGCGCATCGCCACCACGCCGTCGAAGGTGCCGGTGGTGATCACCTCGCCGGCGGTGAAGCCCTCGCCGTCGCGGCGGATGCGGTCATTGATCATCGCCACCAGCAGCTCGGCGGGGTCGCCGCCGGGATGCTCGCCCCGCCCGCTCAGCGCCACGTCGCCATCCAGGGTCAACCGGTAGGCGGCATCCTGCATCTGCGTGAGGTCGCCGGCGGGAGCGCCACTACCCAGCACGAAGGCGCCATGGCTCAGGCCGTCGGCCAGCTGCCACAGGGGCGGCACCTCGGGCCAGGTGGTGAAGCGGCTGTCGACCACTTCGATGGCGGCATGCAGGCTGGCGACACGGGCCGCGACCTCGGCCAGGGCATAGGGGGCCTCCCGGGCCGGGAGAGGCGCCCCCAGCACCACCGCCAGCTCCGGCTCCAGATAGACCCGATGGAAGGCGTCCTGGGAAAAGCGCCCCGGCGAGGCCTGGCTCCACTCGGCGAGCAGCCGCGAGTAGCGCGGCACCTCGCCCTTGCGGATATCGCCCAGCTTCCAGCCGGACGGGGAGCCCAGCGCCGCCGAGACCCGCGCCTGGATGGCGTAGGCGGTCGCCGCGTCATTCAGCGGCAGGTCGTCGGGCGGGGCGATCATCGCCCCGGGGGGATAGGCCGCCAGCAAACGGCCGGCGGCGGTTTCGATCAGCGTTGACCTTGGCATGCCTAGAACCCCTTGGCGGCGCCGCGGGGGCGGGCCGGCTGCGGTTTGTCGCATTTGAGGAAGTGCCCATGGCCCGGCGCGACGGTGGGCTCGCCGTCCCGGGAGACCACGCCGCCCCGGCACAGGGTCAGCACCGGCCGGCCGGTGAGCTCGAGCCCCTCGTAAGGGGTGTAATCCACCGCATGGTGCAGGTCGGCGTTGCGTACCGTGGTGCGGGCCTCGGGATCCCAGAGGGTCAGGTCAGCGTCGGCTCCGATGGCGATGGTGCCCTTGCGCGGGTAGAGGCCATAGATCTTGGCCGGATTGGTGGCGGTCAGGGCCACGAAGCGGGTGGCGTCGATGCGCTCCTTGAGCACCCCCTCGGAGAAGAGGATCGGCAGCCGCGTCTCCAGCCCCGGGATGCCGTTGGGAATATGGTGGAAGTCGGCATGCTCGCCGTGCAGTTTCTTGCCCTGGGGGTCGTCGTAGCGGAAGGGGGCGTGATCCGAGGAGAAGACCTGGAAGACGCCGTTCTCCAGGGCCTGCCACACCGCCTCCTGGGCCTTGGGGTCCCGGGGCGGCGGGCTGCACACGCACTTGGCGCCCTCGAAGCCCTCCTGGTCCAGGTCGGCGGCGGTGAGCATCAGGTACTGGGGGCAGGTCTCGCCATAGACCCGCAGGCCGCGGCCCTGGGCCCAGCGGATCTGCTCGATGGCCTCGGGGCCGGAGACATGCACGATCAGCACCGGCACGTCGATCAGCTCGGCCAGCGAGATGGCGCGATGGGTCGCCTCGCGCTCGGCGATCGCCGAGTGGGCCTCGCCGTGGTAGCGCGGGGCGGTCTTGCCCTGGGACTCGAGCAGCTCGGTGAGGTAGGCGATGCAGTCGGCGTTCTCGGCGTGGATCATCACCATGCCGCCCTCGCGACGGGCCATGGCCAGCACCTCGAGCACCTCCCGGTCGTTGAGCTTGAGGTCGTCGTAGGTGAGGTAGATCTTGAAGGAGCTGTAGCCCTCCTGGATCAGCGCCGGCAGTTCCTCCTTGAGCACCGTCTCGGTGGGGTCGGTGACGATCATATGGAAGGCGTAGTCGATGGACGCCTTGCCGTCGCTGCGGCGGTGGTAGTCCTCCACCGCGGCGCGCAGGCCCTGGCCCTTCTGCTGGGCGGCGAAGGGAATCACCGTGGTGGTGCCGCCACAAGCCGCCGAGCGAGTGCCGGTCTCGAAGTCGTCGGCCATCACGGCGCCGTCGCCGAGCGGCTGGTCCAGGTGGCAGTGGGCGTCGACGCCGCCGGGCATCACCCACAGGCCGGCGGCGTCGATCACCTCATCGGCGCCGGAGAGGCCCTGGCCGAGGGCGACGATGCGCCCGTCCTTGATGCCGATATCGGCGTGGTAGCGATCGGCGGCGGTGATGATCAGGCCGTTGGTAATCAGGGTATCGAAGTGACTCATGGGACTTTCCTTGCAGGTTCGAAGGGCGCTCAGCCCATGGCGTTGGGCAGCCACATCACCAGGCCGGGCCAGGCGATGATGGCGAAGACGAAGGCCAGCATGATGGCGAAGAAGGGCAGGCTGCCGAGCATCACGTCGGCGATGGAGCCGCGCCCGCGCACCCCCTGCACCACATAGAGATTCATGCCGATGGGCGGGGTGATCAGCGAGATCTCCATCATGATCACCAGGAAGATGCCGAACCACACCGGGTCGAAGCCGAAGCTCACCACCATGGGCACCACGATGGGCACGGTGGCGATCATCATCGACAGGGTCTCGAGGAAGCAGCCCAGCACCAGGTAGAAGAGCACCAGTGCCAGGATCAGCCCCAGGGGCGTCAGGCCCAGGTCGGCGACCCAGCGGGTCAGCACCTGGGGAATGCCGAGGATGCCGACGATGTAGTTGAGGAAGAAGGCGGCGACGATGATCAGCATGATCATGGCGGTGGTGCGGGCCATGGAGAGGAAGCACTCGTTGAGCATGCCGAGGGTCAGCTTGCGGTTGAGCGCCGCCACCACCAGGGCCGCCATCACCCCCAGGGCCGCCGCCTCGGTGGGGGTGGCCCAGCCCGAGTAGATGCTGCCGATGACGATGGCGAAGACGAAGGCCGGCGGCAGCAGGTCCACCAGGGAGGCGAGGCGCGCCCGCAGCGGCACCCGCGGCTCCGCCTCGCCGGCCACCCCGGGGCGCAGCAGGCTGAAGGCCATGATCGCCAGCATAAAGGCCGCGGCCAGCGCCAGCCCCGGCAGGATGCCGGCGATAAACAGCTTGCCGATGGAGGTGTTGGTGATGGCGCCATAGATGATCATGTTGATGCTGGGCGGGATCAGGATGCCCAGCGTCGCCCCGGCGGCCAGGGTGCCCAGCGCCAGGCGCTCGCTGTAGCCGCGCTCGGCGAAAGCCGGCAGGGCCACGGTGCCGATGGTGGCGGCGGTGGCCACCGAGGAACCGGACATGGCGGCGAACACCGAGGAGGCGCCGATATTGGTATGCAGCAGGCCCCCCGGCATGCGCTGCAGCCATACCGAGAGGGCGTTGTACATGCGCTCGGTGATGCCGCTGCGCAGCAGCAACTCGCCGAGCAGGATAAACAGCGGAATGGCGGTAAGGATGAAGTCGTTGAGGGTGCCCCAGAGGGCATCGCCGAAGGAGTAGAGCAGCGGCGGGCCCAGATACATCAGGGTGCCCAGGGCGGCCACCGAGAAGATCGCCACCGCCACATGGATACCGGCCGCCATCATGCCCAGCATGACCAGGAAGCCGATCATTACCTCGAATGCACCAATCATAGCTGCGGACTCCCCTGGCCGGCGGCGGGTGTGGTCTCGTCGGCGTAGTCGTGCTGCGCCTCGTCGAGTTCATCCTGGGTGGAGCGCGGTCCGAACTCCCGGTTGAGGGCGGCGGCCTGGCCACGCACCAGCAGCCCCAGGGCGCGCAGTGCCAGCAGGCTGGCCAGGGCGGCGAAGACGCCGAGGCCGATGACCCAGAGCCCCTGGGGAATCCACAGCGGGGTCTGCAGCGGGGTGCTGGCCAGGCTGCCGAACTCCAGGGTCTCGTGCAGGGTGCCCACCGCCCGCCACAGCATGAACAGCGAGAAGCCGGCGAGCAGCAGCATGGCGGCGGCGTTGAGGGGCGCCTGCAGGGCCCCGGGCAGGCGCACGATCAGCATGTCGACCCGGGTATGGGCGCGGTGCAGCAGGGCATAGGCGAAGCTGAAGGAGACGCCGATGGCCAGCACATAGCCGCCGATCTCGTCGACGCCCTGCAGGGAGAAACTGAACAGCTTGCGTGCCAGCACCTCGAAGGTGATCAGCAGCGACAGGCCGAGGGAGGCATAGCCGGCGGCGAGGGCGGCGCCATGCGCCAGCCGGCGAGCCCAGGGAAAGGATGGCGGGGATACCATGGAAACCCTCCTGGGCGCCCCGGGCGTCGGCCCGGGGCGCGCGGTCACGGATGATTACTGGATGCTGAGGCCGGTGGCATCGCCCACCGTCTCGTTCCAGGCCTGGGCACACTCGGGGTACTGGCGGCTGCAGGTCTCGGCCCACACCGGCAGCACCGCCTCGCTGGCGATCTCCTCGACCAGGGCCCGGGAGGCCGGATCGATCTCCACCAGGCGCATGTCGTAGGCCTGGTGATCGCTACAGCTGTCCTGGCCGGTGTTGCAGGCGATGGCGTCGTCGTTGACGTCATAGGCCAGCTCCCACATCTGCTCCTCCAAGCGCGCGAAGGCCTCGGTGAGCTCCTGCTGCTGGGCCGCGTCGAAACGATTCCAGGTATCCAGGTTCATGAAGTGGCCCTGCACCGAGTAGGCCAGCGGCAGCGGTACGAAGGTGTCGGTGACCTCGGGCCACTTGCCGTTGTTGCCGGCGGAGGGGGCGGTGACCCCGCAGTCGGCCACGCCGCGCTGCAGCGCCAGGTAGACCTCGCTGAACTGCAGGGTCACCGGGGCGGCGCCCAGGCCCTGGACCAGGCGCGACATGGAGGGGGTGAAGACCCGCACCTTCTTGCCCTCCAGGTCGTCCACGCCCTGGATATCGCCGTTGCAGAACATCATCTGCGGGCCGAAGGGCCAGAGGGTCATCAGCTTGGCGTTGAAGCGCTCCTGGAGGCGTTCGTCGAAGCGCTCGCGCACCGCGTCGATGGCCTCGCGCTGGGCGTCCAGGTCCGGGGCCACGCCGGCCAGGTCGATGCCCTCGAAGAAGGGCTCGTCCCGGGAGGCCATGCCGATCTGCACCGACATCACGTCGAAGGAGCCGGAGCGCAGCAGGCGCAGGGCATCGGCGGCTTCGACGCCGATGGCGTCCATGGGGTTGTAGATCACCGCCAGGTCGTCGCGGGCATCCAGTTCCTCGAAGAAGGGCCGCTCCACCCCCTCCACGTGCAGGGTATTGCCGGAAAAGTTGCCCACGGTACGCAGCAGGGTCTCGGCCTGGACCAGGCCGCCGAGCAGCAGGCCGCCGGCCAGGGATACGCCGAGCGCGAGTCGCTTGGGGGTCGGGGTTGGCATGGGGTCACCTCGTGATTGGGATTGTTGGTGGTGGTCTTGCCGTTGCGTCTTGCCCGTGTCGGGCGGCTAGGCCGCCAGGCGCGGGTCCTGGAAGAGGCCGCCCCAGCCGCTGATCCGGGCGGGGTCGAGGCCGGCCAGCGTCAGGCACTTCCACACCGTGACGCTCACCGAGTCGTAGATGGGAATGCCCAGCTCCTGCTCCAGCTCGGCCACGATGCCGGCGCCGCGCAGGTTGGTGCACAGCAGGGTGATGGCCTCCGGCTCGCCCTTGGCCACCTCGCGCACCAGGTCCGCCAGGGTCGCCTCGTCGTATTCCGAGAAGGAGAAATTGCCGCGGTCGTCGAGGTGGCGCTCCGCCACCACCTCGATGCCCTCGGCGGCGTAGTTGGCGACGATCGCCGCCTGAATGTCCGAGAGGTAGGGGGTCACCAGCCCCAGCCGGGTCACCCCGGTGCGCTCGAGGACCTCGTTGAGGGCCAGCACGCTGCTGGTGGCGGGCACCCCGGTGGCCTCGGTGATCGCCGCGCACAACCGGCGGTCGCTGTCGAAGCCCAGCCAGCTCGCCGAGGTGCCGTTCCAGGCGATCACGTTCATGCGGGCGTCATTGAGCAGGGTGGCGGCCTCCAGCAGCGGCGCCGGGTCGAACTGCGCCAGGGCCCGATCGCTCAGGGAGATCTCCTTGACGGTGAAGCGCTGGAAGTGGGCCGTGACCTCGGGCATCAGCCCGGCCAGCAGGGCCGCGGTGTAGGGCTCGAGGACGGTATTGGAAGAGGGCGTCAGCATGCCCAGCAGGGTGCGATTCATGGCGGCGCGGTTCCTCGTTGTGGTTATGATCGGGAAGCCAGATATACTAAATACTGTATTTTGAATTCAATTTGACCGCCCCCTAAGACTTGCACATCGCCGAGATTTTGCAAGTACACTTTTACCCACCCCGCCATCGCCCCCGATCGGGGCCAGCCACGGGAAGGAGAGCTGCCATGACCGAGATGCCGACGCTTCGCCGACCGCGCCCCGCCGCGGACGAGGCCTCACCGGGCGCGCCACTGCGCCGCCTGTCCCTCTATCAGGTGGTGGCCGAGCGGCTGCGTCATATGGTGCTGGAGGGGGAACTGGCCGCGGGTAGCCGCATCTCCGAGAAGCGGCTCTGCGAGGCCTTCGAGGTGTCGCGCACCCCGCTGCGGGAGGCGCTCAAGGTGTTGGCCAACGAGGGGCTGGTGGAGCTGCTGCCCAACCGCGGCGCCCAGGTGACCGCGGTGGACCCCGCCGAGGTCCACGACCTCTTCGAGGTGATGGCGGCCCTGGAGGGCCTCTCCGGCCACCTGCTGGTGGAGCGCGCCAGCGATGCCGAGATCGCCGAAATCCGCGCCCTCCACGCGCGGATGCTGGAGCTGCACCGCCGGCAGCGGCGCCAGGAGTACTTTGAGGCCAATCAGCGACTGCACCGGCGCCTCACCGAGATCGCCGGCAACCGGGTGCTGCTCGAGCAGCAGGGCCAGCTGACCCACAAGATCACCCGGGCCCGCTATGCCGCCAACCTGCAGCAGGGGCGCTGGGACGAGTCGGCCCAGGAGCACGGGGTGATCCTCGCCGCCCTGGAGGCGCGGGACGCCGCGGCCCTCTCCGCCGCCATGGTGGAGCATATGCGCCGCACCGGCGCCGCCGTCCTCGATGGCCTGACCGCCTCGCGCCGCTGATCGCCACCGAACAGGGACGAAACAACCCGGCCATCGCCGGGTTTTTGAATTTATAAATACATGAAATAAAACAAATAATAAAAAAACAGTATTCTGTATTTTGTATTTCTATCGAAGCTGTCCTATGGTGAATCCAGGCCGCCGATCGCGGCGGTGACTCTCCCATCAGCCAAGGACACTCCCATGACAACAACAAACCGTCTTGCCCGTCGTTCCGCCGCCCTGCTGCTGGCCCTGGGCCTGGGCAGCCCGCTGCTGGCCGGCGCCGAGACCCTGCGATTCGGCGGCAACTTCACCGATGACCACTCCAGCAGCCGTGCCATGGAACGCTTCCGCGACGCCCTGGCCGAGCGCACCGACGGCGACCTGACCGCCCAGCTGTTCCCCAACATGCAACTCGGCGGTGCCGGCGAGAACGTCGACCAGGTCGCCTCCGGCGCCATCGCCGGCACCTGGATCGGCATCTCCTACCTGTCGCGCACCGTCCCCGAGCTGGAGGCCCTGAGCCTGCCCTTCGCCTTCGCCAGTCGCGAGGAGGCCTTCGAACTGATCGACGGCGAGATCGGCGAGCTGCTCGACGCGGAACTGGCCGAGAAGGGCTTCACCGCTCTGGGCTACATGGAGCTGGGCTTCCGCCACGTCACCAACAACGAACGCCCCCTCGAGACCCTCGACGACTTCCAGGACCTCAAGATTCGCCTGCAGCCCAACCAGACCCACCTGGACACCTTCCGCGCCATCGGCGCCAACCCGGTCTCCATGGATATCAACGAGGTCTACGGCGCCCTGCAGCAGGGGGTGCTGGACGGCCAGGAGAACCCCTACAGCATCATCAGCACCAAGCGCCTCGACGAGGTGCAGGCCCACCTCTCCGATACCGGCCACTTCTATGACTTCATCGTGGTGGCGGCCAACCGCGATACCTTCAATCGCCTGAGCGACGAGGAGCAACAGGCGGTGCGCGAGGCCATGGCCGAGGCGGTGGCCTGGCAGCGGCAGACCGCCGCCGAGGAGGACGAGGCGGCCCGCCAGGAGCTGATCGAGCGCGGCATGCAGTTCACCCCGATCGGCGACGAGACCCGCGCCGCCCTGCGCGAGGCCAGCCAGGGCGTGGTCGACGACCTGCGCGACAAGATCGGCGCCGAGATCGTCGATCGGGTGCTCGAGGAGCTGGCGTCATGACACCCGCCTGGCACCGGCTGGAGGCGTACGCCTCCAGCCCGGGCAAGCGCCACTTCCTGCATGGCCTGGCGCTGCTCGACCGGACCTCCTATTACGCCATCCTGGTGGCCATGGGCGTGATGACCACCCTGGTCTCGGCCCAGGTGTTCGCCCGCTACGTGCTGGGTACCTCCATCGACTCCGCCGACGAGCTCTCCCGGCTGTTCTTCGTCTGGGCGATCTTCCTGGCCATTCCTCACGGCATCAAGGTGGGCATCCATGTGGGCATCGACGCCCTGGTGACCCACTTCCCCGAGGCACTGCAGCGGGGCCTGGCGCGACTGATGGCCTGGATCGGCGCCGCCATGATGGCCGCGCTGTTCTGGATCAGCCTGGGCGCGGTGGCCGACAAGTGGCAGGAGCTGATGCCCACCCTGCCGATCACCGCCGCCGTCTTCTATATCGCCGTGCTGGCCTGTGCCGGCCATAGCTGCCTGCACCTGATCGCCCAGGCCCTGGGCCTGGAGCCGCTGCCCAGCGCGCCCGACCGCCGCGGAGGAACCCCCTCATGACCCCGGCCATCATCTTCACCTTCCTGGGCTTCGCCCTGCTGCGCATGCCCCTGGCCTTCGCCCTGGGCCTGGCCTCCCTGGTGGGCCTCTATGTGGGCGGCATGGACTTCTCGGTGCTGCCCCAGCGCATGATGCACTCGGTCAACAGCTTCCCGCTGATGGCCATCCCGCTATTCATGCTGGCCGGCGAACTGATGGTTGCCGCCGGCATCCTGCAGCGCCTGGTGGACTTCGCCAACTCGCTGATCGGCCGCGTGCACGGCGGCCTGGCCCATGTGGCCATCGTCGCCGGCATGGTGTTGGCGGCGGTCAGCGGCGCCGCCGTGGCCAGCGCCAGCGCCCTGGGCAGCTCCCTGGTGCCCTCCATGCGTCAGCAGTACGGCACCGGCTACAGCAGCGCCGTGGTGGCCTCCGCCGCCAACCTGGGCGCCATCATCCCGCCCAGCAACGCCATGATCGTCTACGCCCTGATGGCCGGTTCCTCGGTCTCGGTGGGCGGGCTCTTCATGGCCGGCGTGGTGCCGGGGATCATCCTCGCGGTGGGTTTCATGGGGCTGGCCAGCTTTATCGCCATGCGCCGCCGCTACCCGCTGGGCGCCGAGGGGGTGATCGGCCTCAGGCATGTGCTGGTGCAGACCTGGCGCGCCCTGCCGATCCTCTTGATGCCCATCGTGGTGGTGGGCGGCATCGTCGCCGGCGCCTTCACCCCCACCGAGGGGGCCGCCATCGCCGTGGTCTATGCGCTGCTGATCGGCTTCTTCGTGACCCGCAAGCTGCGCATCAGCGACTTGCCCAAGGCGATGTTCAATGCCGCCGTCACCGCGGCCATGGTCGGTGCCCTGATCGCCTTCGCCTCGACCATGACCTTCGCCTTCACCATCGACCTGATCCCCATGCAGTTGACCCAGTGGCTGCAGGACTTCACCCAGGACCCGCTGGTGTTCCTGCTGCTGGTGATGGCGCTGCTGATCGGGGTGGGCATGTTCATCGAGTCGAATGCCGCCTACATCATGCTGGTGCCGCTGCTGGCGCCCATCGCCCTGGCCTACGGCATCGACCCGCTGCTGTTCGGCTTCCTGTTCGTGATGAACCTGGTGGTGGGGATGATGACGCCGCCGGTGGGCGTGCTGCTGTTCGTGATGTGCGGCATCTCCAAGATCAGCCTCAACGAGCTGATGAAGAGCGCCTGGCCCTTTATCGCCTTCCAGTACGCGGTACTGATCGCCTGCATCGCCTTCCCCGGCATCGTCACCTGGCTGCCCCGGGCCCTGGGCTACTGATTGCCTCTTCCTCCGGCCCCACTCGGACGGGTGCCGGAGGCTCTTTCTTCCCTCGCCGCGGGTCCGCCCACGGCGAGAAATAACAAGCGAGCACGCCATGAAACTACTGGTCATCAACCCCAATATCTCCCCCGACGTCACCGCCCTGATCGAGCGCGAGGCGCGACGCAGCACCCGCCCCGGCACCACGCTGAGCATGGCCACCGCGCCCTTCGGCGTGGCCTATATCGAGACCCGCGCCGAGGCCCAGATCGGCGGCTATGCCGCCATGCAGGTCGCCGCCGAGCGCTACGCAGACCACGACGCCGTGGTGGTGGCGGCCTTCGGCGACCCGGGGCTGACCGCCCTGCGCGAGATCCTGCCGATCCCGGTGGTGGGCATGACCGAGGCGGCGCTGGTCAGCGCCTGCCAGCAGGGCAGCCGCTTCTCGGTGATCGCCATCTCCCAGCGTATCCAGGCCTGGTATCGGGAAACCATCACCGGCTACGGCTTTGCCGATCGTCTGGCCAGCATCCGCGCCCTGGACGAGCCCCTGGCGCATATCGGCCGGGTCCAGGAGGACCAGGGCGAGCGCCTGGTGGCCCTGGCCGAGCGGGCGGTGCAGGATGACGGCGCCGATGTGCTGATCCTCGCCGGGGCGCCCCTGGCCGGCCTGGCCCGAAGCGTCGCCGAGCGCCTGCCGGTGCCGGCCCTGGACGGCGTGACCTGCGCCCTGCACCAGGCCCAGGCGCTGGTCGACCTGGGCGCCACGGCACCCACCGCCGGCAGCTTCGCCGCGCCTCCCACCAAGCCCTGCCAGGGGCTGCCGGAGACCCTGGCGCGCCTGGTGGGACGCGGCGGCCTGACGACCCCGGCCTGACTGGACATCGCCCCTCGCTGAGGGAGAATAGACCGAGGCCCTAAAGGAGCATGCCCATGAGTACGGAGTCCTCCGCGGGGGTGACCCGCATCGTTACCCCGTCCCTGGCGGAAGAGGCCTACCTGGCCCTGCACCGGCGCATCGTGCGCGGCCAGCTGCCCCCCGGGGAGACCCTGCTGGAGCCGGCCCTCTGCGAGGAGCTGGGCATCTCCCGCACGCCGCTGCGGGAGGCGCTGAAGCGCCTGGCCGGCGAGGGGCTGGTGGTGATGCCGCGCAACCGCCGCGCCCGGGTGGCGCCCATCGACGCCAGGGAGCTGGAGCACCTCTTCGAGGTGGAGGCCGGCCTGGAGAGCCTGGCCGCCGGCCTGGCCGCCGAGCGCATGACCAACACCGAGCTCAAGCGCCTGGAGAGCCTCCAGGAGCGCCTCGAGCGGCTGCTGGCCAAGGGTGACCGCAACGCCTACTTCGAGCTCAACCAGCGCATCCACGGCCTGATCGTCGCCGGCGCCAGGAACCCGGTCCTCGAGGAGACCCACCGCGGCCTGCTGGGGCGCCTGGAGCGGGCCCGCTACCTGGCCCTGGATCGCCTGGGCCGCTGGCAGGAATCCACCGAGGAGCACCGCGAGATCCTCGAGGCCCTCAAGGCCCGGGACGGCGACCTGGCCCGGCGCCTGCTGGCCGACCATGTGCAGCACACCGGCGAGGTGATCGCCGCCCTCAGCGAGCAGTAAGCCCCTCACCGAAACGCCAGGGCCCGGCAATCATGCCGGGCCCTGGCGTTTCGGTGCCTGAAAAAAATGCCGGCCACCGGGAAGGGTGGCCGGCGAAGGCAGCTTATGCCACCGAGAGAATCTTCATCGTATTGGTGCCGCCATGGGCGTTCATATGGTCGCCGCGGGTGAGGATCACCAGGTCGCCGGCCGTGGTGATGCCGCGGGCCCGGAGCTCCTCCAGGGCGCGGGCATTGAGCTCGGTGGCCTCCATGGCGCTGGTGTCGAAGAGCACCGAGACCACGCCCCGATAGAGGGCCATGCGG
>NZ_BJUK01000038.1 GCF_007989625.1 Bisbaumannia pacifica | reverse complement strand
GGCCCGGACATGACGGTGCCCTTCGGCGGCGTCAAGCAGTCCGGCAACGGCCGCGACAAGTCCCTGCACTCCCTGGAGGAGTACACCGAACTCAAGACCGTATGGATGGCGCTCACCCCCTGAGCGATATCCCGAGAGCGTTTCCTGTGCGCTGATGAGGGTGTCTGCCCTCGTTGCTTTGCCGGCTCCTATGCCTCCGGAGCCGGCTTTTTTGCGTCTGGGTCGCTATTGTTGTGGCGGAGCCGGGCTTGCCGCTTTCGATAGCCCCATGCCTCCGAGCCGGCTTTTTTGCATCTGGGTCGCTATTGTTGTGGCGGAGCCGGATTTGCCGCTTTCGATAGCCTCATGCCTCCGGAGCCGGCTTTTTTGCGTCTGGGTCGCTATTGTTGTGGCGGAGCCGGATTTGCCGCTGTCGATAGCCTCATGCCTCCGAGCCGGCCTTTTTATTTCCAAGTTGCTATTGCCGTGGTTAGCCAGGCCTTGCCGCTTTTCTCACTCCATGCCACCGGGAGGGACTTTGTGTGTCTGAGGTGCTGCTTGTGAGGTGTGGCCTGAGCGTATTCTGTGTCTAAGGTGAGGAAACTGTAGTGCTATCGAATAGAGGAAAGCCCCTCATGAAGGAGGGGCCTGCGGTATCCGATGTCGCGGTTTCCGACTAGTTCTTGGAATAGGCCGTGGTGCCGGGGGAGGGACGATCGGTGGCTGTCTTGGGTTTCTTGCCCAGCTCGTCGGTGATGGCCTGCATAAATTCATCGGCGGTCGGGCGATGCGGCTGAGTGGCCAGGCTTACGCCGACAAAGAGCAAGCTGGAGACGATAATCCCCCAGATACCGGCTGGCAGTCCCAGGAAGGAGTTGCCGGTAGCATAGAGGAACATCACGAAGGCACCGGTACCAATAACGCTCACCAGGGCACCGGCAGCGGTGCCACGTTTCCAGTAAAAGGCGCCGATGATCGCCGGGACCATGGCTACCAGGCCGGAGGAGGCGGCCACGGAGAGCACTGCGATCAGGTCGAGTTCCAACTCGGCGAAGCCCAGTGCCATCAGGGCGATTGCTGGAATCACGATCTTGCCCACCAGCAGCTGGCGCTTCTCGCTGGCACCGGGCCTGACATTGGCATAAACGTCCCGGGCTAGCATCGAGGAGAGTGTCAGCATGATGGAATCAATGGTGGAGACTGCCGCCGCCATGATGCCGATCATCACGATGACCCCGAGGATGGGCGGGACGAACTCCGATCCGAGCAGCGAGGGAGTGGCTAGGTCGGCACTCTCCAGCCCCGGGAAGGCGGCCAGGGCCGAGAAGCCCCATAGCACCGACACCAGAGTGTAGATAAAGCCGAAGACCAGGAAGCCGATCAGCATCTGACGCATGGAGCGCAGTGAGGCGGGCATGAATAGACGCTGGCTGACCTGCGGGTTGGACAGGCTGAAGAAGAACCAGGGAATGGTCAGCCCCAGGAAGGTAATAAAGCCGAACAGGCCCGATCCCGGCACCGTCAGCGATTGGGGGTGCTCGGTGGCCAGGGTATCGAACAGCGCACCGAATCCTCCGAGCCCCTGGATGACCAGGAAGGCGACCAGGGTCGAGGCGATGATCATCATGATGGCCTGCAGCGAGTCGGTCCACATGACCGAACGGATGCCCGCCACATAGGAGAAGAAGATCGCGATTGCCGTAGCCAGTACCACCCCGGTAGTGAACGGGATGGCGCCGTTGGTGGTGCCTTGCAGCAGATAGCCGACCCCGGCCAGTTGCACCGCAGCATAGGGAATCAGGAAGATGCAGCTGGCGATCGATACCGCCATGGCGACCTTCTGACTGTTATAGCGGTGCCCCAGCATCTCGCTGGGCGTCACGAAGTTGAACTTCTTGCCGACGGCCCAGAATTTCGGTCCGAAGATGGCGACCAGTGAAACCCCGGCGAAATAGATGATCTCGAAGCCCAGGGCGCCGACCCCGCCGGCATAGGTCAGCCCGGCCAAGCCTACCATCATGAAGGCGCTGTAGGTGGTGGCGCTATAGCTCAGTGCCGATACGAAGCCGTTCATCTGCCGATTGCCAAGGAAGTATCCCGACATGCTCTCGGAGGTACCTTGCCGTGACAGGATGGCGATTCCCACGGCGATCAACAGGTAGATGATGATCGACCACCAGATCAGTGATTCAGTCATTGCCATGCTCCTCGAAGTCCTTGGTAATCAGGAGGTTCAGGGCGATGACCGCGAGACCGGCAACCGTCCAGAATAGGAAGCTTCCGTACCACGCCTGAACATGAGTCAACAACGTATAGGGCACTAAATAGGAGAGCAGGACCACTGCCCAAACCAGCCATATCCATCTGCTTCTTTGCATGATCAACCTCGTCTTGTTGTTTCATCAGGGGTGAGGGGAGGGAGTGTTGTTGTTGTACTGGCGGATCGTGGCCACGCGGGAGGCGATGTCCTGCCAGGGGGCTTGATCGGGCGCAAAACGCGCCCGCAGATAGGCCGTCAGGGTCGCGACCTGAGAGTCGCTGAAGCTGTCGGCGAAACTGGGCATGTTGCCGACACCGGGAACGTGCTCGGCATGGGTGCCACTCAGGATCGACTGAATGACGTTATCGGGATGTTCGCTGTATAGGTTGGTGTTCAGGGCCAGCGATGTCTTGGCGCTAGAAAAGGAGGGAGTGCCGGTATCCAAATGGCAGGCGGCACAGGCGCCCTCGAACAGGCGTTCCCCTTCCTCCATATCGGAGGGGCCGCTCCTTGCCGCGGCGAGGAGGGCGCTGGCTTCGGCGCTGATGGCATCGCTGTCGCCTGCCGGTGCGCCCATCTGGACCGCCACATAGTGAGCCAGGGCGCGGACATCATATTCGGGCAGCTCTCCCAGACCGGCCACGACCGGTGCCATGGGCCCTGAGGCCACGCCATGCAGCGAGGACCCGCCGTGGCGCAGGTAGTCGTAGAGTGCGGCCTCGCTCCAGGGAATCGGCGAGCGCGACAGCTGGTTCAGTGGCGGTGCCTCCCAGCCGTCCACCATGGCACCGGCCAGGGCGTGTTCTCCACGTCGTTCGGCGCCCATGGCATTGCGTGGGGTGTGGCAGGCGCTGCAGTGGCCCAGGCCCTCGGCGAGGTAGGCGCCGCGATTGTAGAGGTCACTCTGGGTTGGGCTGGGCTCGAAGGGGCGTGGATCGTGGTAAAGGGCGTTCCAGCCGGCCAACAGGGGCCGCATATTGAACGGGAAGCTCAGCGCATTGGCTGGTGCCTCGGCGCTCACCGCGGGCTGTGCCATCAGGTAGGCGTAGAGTGCCTGCATATCGGCGTCGCTGATCTTGGCAAAGGCCGTGTAGGGAAACGCCGGATAGAGGTGACGGCCATCGCGGCCGATGCCGTGGCGCATGGCGCGCTCGAAGGCTGCATAGGACCAACGACCGATCCCGGTCCCCTCATCGGGCGTCAGGTTGGTACTGTAGAGGGTCCCGAAGGGAGTCTCGAAAGCGCGTCCACCGGCATTTTCCCGGCCTCCTTCGGCGGTATGGCAGGCCGCACAGTCGCCCGCAGCGGCCACCAGCCGTCCCCGTTCGATGGTCTCGGCGGAGTAGAGGTTGGCCGCGGGGCGCTGGATCGGCGCGATCGCGCCTTTCCAGGGCCAGGCCATGGCCGCCGTGCTGGCTACCGCGGTCAGTGCCGCTACCTTGAGCCAACGTCGTCCGGAGCGCCTGGCCGGTCCACCGTTGTCCGCTCCCTGCAGAGGGTTGCCCGGGTCCTGAAGAGCCCGACGCACCCGGCTGGCGGTAAAGGGGGGCTGGCGGAAGCGAACTCCGGTGGCGTCGAACAGGGCATTGGCGATCACCGCTACCCCCGGGGAGAGATCCGCTTCGTGGAGTGGCATCGGCAGGGAGGTCGAGCCGGCACCGGTTTCTGGGGGCGTCGTCGTCTCCATGAGGGCGCCACCGTGACTCCCGGAGGACTCGCTACCATCACCCCATTCGTCGAAGGCGGGGGTGTGTCCGAGCAGCGGGCGGGCGCTACCTAGCACCCGGGCCTGAAGAGTCTGCTGCAGTCGTGACGTGTCCACCTCGGGGCCGGCATCCTGGCCCACCACCAGACGCGTTAAGGCCACCTCGCCGGTCACGCGATTGACCTCGACGTCGGCGATCCAGGCCGAGCGCACCCCCTCAGGGATACGTTGATGGCGATCGGGTAACTGGGCATAGGCGAAGCCGCGCCCGTGAAGCCGGTCCGGCGGCGTGATGGTGGGCGACGGTGGTTCGCCCCACCGGGCACGCCGTGACACCGAGGAGATCAGCTCGGTGCCGCGGGCATCGTCGAGGTGGCGTAGCCGCAGCGCCAGGGGGTCCTGGCCTGTGTCGCGGGCCACTTCGTCCAGGAAGGATTCCCGGGCAAAGGCCTGTTGAATTTCGGCGAGCCCCTCGCTGTGCGGATCAGCACCCTGGGCGTCGCGTCGCTCGGCATGGTGGGCCTTCCGGAAGGCGTAGGGCGAGAATAGGGCCCTATCATCGGTCATGATGCGTCGACCGGGCGCTTTGCCGCATAGCCACAGGCCCACGGCGGCGATATTCCCCGAGGCGTGCTCTTGATGGTAGTGGTAGTCCGTGATCTCGCCGCTTTTCGCCACATTTGCGTTCAGGGTGATGCGCTGCGCCTGACCCAGGGCACGCCGGTCTCGGTCATAGGCGGCATCCAGCCAGACCGCCACGGGGTAGCCCAGGTGTCGGGACATCAGGGCCGCATCCATCGCGGCGTCGTCGCCGCAGTGGCGACCCAGGCCGGAGGCCCGCGCCGGGCTCGCTCCATAGAGGGTGATCCGCTCCGCCGGCAGACCGGTGAGGGCCATCAGGTCCTGGCTCAGGGCCTCGGGGGTAAGGGTCTGCACCCACAGCGTCAGGCAGTGATCGGAACAATCGGCCACCACCCAGCCGGGGATATCGCCCCATCGCAGGCGGCTCGGCCAGCCATAGTCATGGCGATGGGGCGGGAGTGCTCTGCTGGAGGCTTCGTTGGCCAGTTCCCGTGCCGTCTCTGCCACCATGGCCGGCGAGCCATCATGGCCCTTGCCGGAGGCTGTCCGCCATTCGAGCCGCAGGTTCCGCGCGGCGTCCTGCGCCGCGGTCAGGCTGTCGGCTACTACGGCCACGAAGTCGCCCTCGACGACGACCTCTATCCGGCCTGGCAGCCCCGCCACGCTGTCCCGCTCTATGGCCACCAGGTGATCGCTGGCGAAGTGCTCGCCGTCCCAGGCGTAGTGAGGCGGTCGTACCACCACGCCGAAACGCTCCGGCGAGGCGAGGGCCTTGGGGAGCTCTGCTCCCGCCGCCGTAGGCTGACGATCACTCATGGGGAGCCTCCAGCGACTCGCCGGCATTGATTGTCACGGCGAGTTCGGCCGCCTCTAGGATCTCCATATGAGTGCCACAGCGGCAGAGGTTGTACTCCAGGGCGGCTCGCAACTGAGCCATCGAGGGCCTGGGGGTGTGATTGAGAAGGGCGCGAATACTGATGATCATGCCGTTCAGGCAATAGCCGCACTGGGCGGCCTGAGCCTCGATAAAGGCGCGCTGGACGGGGTCGAGTCGTCCTTCGATGACCAGGCCCTCGAGGGTAAGGATCTCATGGCCAACCACGGCCGAGACCGGCAGTACGCAGGCACGGGCCATCATGCCGTCGACCAGCACGCTGCAGGCGCCGCACTCTCCCAGCCCGCAGCCGTACTTGGGGCCATTGAGTGCGAGATCGTTGCGCAGCACATTCAGCAGCGGCGTATCGGGAGCCACTGCCAGCTCGTGCGCCTGTCGATTGACGGTCAGCGTCAGAGTTTGGGTCATGGGGACTCGTCGTTGTTCTTGGTTGTTGCGGGCCCATGGATGGGCCGGTTCGAGTACCGAGGCGTGCCGAACGTCTTGCGGCGCGCCTTCGGGCCTCCCGCCCCTCTGCGACTCATGCGCAGAGTTGTTATCGATGATGACTCATTGAGTGTCCGTCCGGCAGCCAGTCGGCCTAGTGGCCCGGTTGTCGCCGCGCCTCCGTGTCCCCCTTAGGAGCTGCTCAGGGAGCCCTCGGGAGCCACCACGCGCCCCTCCTGAACCATCATCGCGTCGTCCAGGAAAATCGAACAGTGGCGCAGTGGGATATCCATGTGACACGGCGTGTTGCGAGGGCCACCAACCTCGGTATTGGGGCCGGTAGAGAACAGGAAGTTGCCCTCGAAGGCTCGGGCGTCCATGCCGATGGCATCGTTCTTGTCGTGCAGGCCCAGGGCCGTCCATTGGGCCCGCGGTTGCAGGCCCCAACCGATATGTGACAGGGCGTAGACATCGGGGTCCTTGAAGTGGGCCATGTATTCGCGCAGGTATTCGGCATCGAAGCCGCCGTGAATCTGGCGAATAAAGCCCTCTTGAATCTCCAGGGTTACCGGCTTGTCACGCACATAGGTCTTGAACGGCAGCAAGATATCGCCGACATCCACCACGATGGTGCCTTCGGCGCTGCCTTCATCGGGCCACGAGAAGAGAAAACCGCTGGGCCAGTGATCCCAGCGTCCGGGGGCATCGGCGAAACCGTACTCGGTGACCACCGGGTATTGTCCCAGGCGGGCGGTGAAATCGGTGCCGGCCGCCGATGTCACCCTGAAGGTGGAAGCGCTCTTGAAGACCTCGGCGGCGGCTTCGACGCGGCGCTTGTCCTCCAGGTTGGGCAGCATGCGGGCCAGCATCTCTGGTGGTTCCACCGCCAGCAGGATACGCGTGCCCGATTTGAGGATCGCTTCCTGCTCCGGCGAGTGGAGCAGCATCATGGTGTCCACCACCAGATCGGCCGCCATCAACGCCTGCTGAGCGGCGGGGTGTCCGGTCAGGGCCGTATGCCCCACATAGGCCGTCAGGTCATTGCCCATGGCGGTACGGTGATTGAAGGCGGGCAGTTCGACGATATAGGCCTTGGCACCGAGGCGTTGTGAGGCCTCCATGGCCGCCGTGACGATAAAGGAATTCGAGTAGTGGCTCTTGAGCACGGCCACGCTTTGCGTCTCGTCGACCTTGGATAGCGACAGCACATGTTCGAAGTGTTGCGTCAACTCGCTCTGACTGACTGGCATCTTGTCACCTTTGTTGTATCCAGCGGAGTTTTCTCGCCTCAGGGCGGATGCGGGGGGGCACCGTTGTGGAGCATCCCGTCTCGGCGTCCTCGCTTAGGGTGCGTTCTTGCTCGCCATAATAAGCGTATACGCCATTATCTTTTGGTGTTTACAACGTATAGCACCAATTTCTTTAGCCTTGCAAGCTCTGTTTTTAGAAACCGTGTTTACTCGATTATCTCACTGTTTTCAGGATTAAGGCGGGTGGTTCTGCGAGGTGTGTGGTGAGTATGATAAGGCTTTCAGGCTTGGTAAAAGAGTGCTTGACCCTTTTATAAATGGTGTATACGTTGTTTTCAGGCGTCGTGGCGCTCCTTCGGTGCCAATCGCCGCTCTCGCGCCCCGGGCCGGGAAGCCGACGGTGTCGGCCTTGCCGGCCAAGCGCCATGCCAACAAAAGCAACGAGGAAACGACGACATGACCAAGCAACCCACCATCGCCGTGATCGGCGCCGGCCTCGGCGGCGCCGCCGCCGGGGCCCTGCTTCAGCGGGCCGGCTATAACACCCGGGTGTATGAGCAGGCACCGGCCTTCGCACGCCTGGGGGCCGGCATTCACCTGGGGCCCAATGTCATGAAGGTGATGCGTCGCATCGGTATCGAAGACAAGCTCAACGCCATGGGCTCGCACCCGGCGCACTGGTTCAGTCGCGATGGCAGGAGCGGCGAGTACCTGTCGCGTATCCCGCTCGGCGATTTCGCCCGCGAGGCGTACGGTGCGGCCTATATCACCGTGCACCGCGGTGACCTGCATGAGCTGATGGTCGGCACCCTGGACCAGGAGCGGCTCCACTTCGACAAGCGCCTTGTGGACGTCGACGACAGCGGCGACAAGGTGGTCATGACCTTCGCCGATGGCACCACCGACGAGGCCGACCTGGTGATCGGCGCCGATGGCGTCAATTCACGCATTCGCGAGAAGCTGCTGGGGCCCGAGGCGCCCATCTACAGCGGCTGGGTCGCCCACCGGGCGATCATCTCGGCCGAGAAGCTCAAGGCCTATGACCTGGACTTCGAGGCCTGCGTGAAATGGTGGTCGGAGGATCGTCACATGATGGTCTACTTCGTGACCGGCGATGAGAAGGAGTACTACTACGTTACCGGGGTGCCGGAGCCGGAGTGGAACCACGGTACCTCCTTCGTGGACAGCTCCCGCGAGGAGATGCGCAAGGCGTTCGAAGGCTACCACCCCACCGTGCAGGCATTGATCGACTGCACCGAGACGGTGACCAAGTGGCCGCTGCTGGAGCGCACTCCGCTACCGCTGTGGCACGACAACCGCCTGGTGTTGCTGGGTGATGCCTGTCATCCCATGAAGCCACACATGGCACAGGGCGCCGCCATGGCCATCGAGGATGCCGCCATGCTGGTGCGCTGCCTGGAGGAGGTCGGCGCCGGCAACTATCGGGACGCCTTCGAGCTTTACCGTACCAACCGTTTCGAGCGTGCCTCCCGGGTCCAGAAGGTCTCCCACGACAACACCTGGCTGCGTCATGACGAGGACCCCGCCTGGGTGTTCGGCTATGACGTCTACGAGGTGCCCCTCAAGCAGCCGCAACGCACCGGTGAGGAGAGCCCCGTATGAGCAGCACCTATCTGTATGGCGCCCACGTTCGGGCCAACGGCATTCGTCAGCACTACCTACGCTATGGCGGCGAGGCCTCGGCGACTCGACAGCCGCTGGTGCTGATTCCCGGTATCACCAGTCCCGCCGTGACCTGGGGCTTCGTGGCCGAGCGCCTGGGTCGCCATTTCGATACCTATGTGCTCGATGTGCGTGGCCGGGGGCTCTCCGCCAGCGGTCCCGAACTCGCCTACGACACCGATACCTGTGCCGATGACGTGAGCGCTTTCATCGAGGCGCTGGGGTTGGAGAATGTCATTCTCGCCGGACACTCCATGGGCGCCCGCTTCGCGCTGCGTGCCATGACCCGTGGTGCAGCGGGCATCGACAAGCTGGTGTTGATCGATCCGCCGGTCTCCGGGCCGGGGCGGCGCGAGTATCCCAGCAAGCTGCCCTGGTACGTGGATTCGATCCGCGATTGCATCCAGGGAGCCGACCTCGACACCATGCGCCGATACTGCCCCACCTGGAGCGAGGAACAGCTTCGGCTGCGCGCCGAGTGGCTGCATACCTGCTATGAGCCGGCCATCGTTCAGGCCTTCGAGGAGTTCCACAGCGTGGATATCCACCAGGACCTGCCCGGCGTGTCCGTGCCGACGCTGCTGATGTGTGCCGGCAAGGGCGGGGTGATCCAGGAGCAGGATCGCGCCGAGGTCCGTGATCTGCTGCCGTCCATCCGCATCACCACCGCCGATCAGGCGGGACACATGATCCCCTGGGACGACTACGAGGGCTTCTTCGCCGCCTTCGAGGACTTCCTGGGCACCGAACTCTGAGGGAGGCCTTGTGCCATGACCAAGACATACCGTATCGGCCAGATCGTACCCAGCTCCAATATCACCATGGAGACGGAAATCCCCGCCATGCTGGCCGCACGGCAGCTGATTCGCCCCGAGCGCTTCACCTTCCACTCCAGCCGCATGCGCATGAAGACCGTCAGCAAGGATGAGCTGGCCGCCATGGACGCCGAGTCTGATCGCTGTGCCCTGGAGCTCTCCGACGCGGCGGTGGACGTGATGGGCTATGCCTGCCTGGTGGCGATCATGTCCATGGGACCGGGATATCATCGCGAATCCCAGCGACGCCTGCGCGGCCGCACCGAGGAGAACGGTCACGATAGTCCGGTGGTCACCAGCGCCGGCGCCCTGGTGGATGCCCTGGACGTCATGGGAGCCAAGCGTGTGGTGGTGGTGGCCCCCTATATGAAGCCGCTCACCGAGCTGGTGGTGGACTATATCCGCCGGGAGGATATAGAGGTGCTCGATTACCGGGCCCTGGAAATTCCCGATAACCTGGAGGTGGCCCGCCACGACCCCGCCAGGCTGCCGGAGATCGTCGCCGGCCTGGACCTGAGTGGAGTGGATGCCATCGTGTTGTCGGCCTGTGTGCAGATGCCCTCGCTGCCGGCGGTGGCCAGGGTCGAGGCCATGACCGGCAAGCCGGTAGTCACCGCCGCCATCGCCACCACCTATGCCATGCTCAAGGCCCTCGACCTGGAACCGGTGGTGCCGGGGGCCGGGGCCCTGCTATCGGGTGCCTACTGAGGAGGCCGTCATGACGCAATGCTCTCAGGAAGCCAGTGACAACTACAAGGGCGTCTGGGACGGCCGGATCGGTTTCGGCAAGCGGGCCGCCTTGCTCGTCGTCGACTTCATGCAAGGCTATACCACGCCGGGTTCGCCGCTGTTCGCGCCCGGCGTGGTGGAGGCAGTGACCCGGATGCCGGCGTTGCTGGCGGCGGCACGTCAGGCCGGCGTGCCGGTCATCCATACCAATATCCTCTACCAGGCGCCGGATCAGCGCGATGGCGGCATCTGGGTCAAGAAGGCCCCGGTGATGCGCGCCATGGTGCCGGGCAACCCCTATGCGGCCTTCTGCCCGGAGGTGGTGCCCCGGGAGGACGAACTGGTGATGACCAAGCAGTATGCCAGCGCCTTCTTCGGCACCTCGTTGGCCTCGACGTTGGTGGCCATGGGGGTAGATACCCTGATCGTCACAGGCTGCTCGACCAGCGGCTGCATTCGCGCCACCGCGGTGGATGGTCTGCAACATGGCTTCCGGGTGATGGTGGTGCGTGACTGCGTCGGCGATCGTCACCCCGCGCCCCACGAGGCCAACCTGTTCGATATCGACAGCAAGTACGGCGACGTGGTCTCCCTCGACGAGACGCTGGGTTACCTGCGCCACGACTGAAAACAGGCCCGGCCGCCAGCGGCCGGGTCGTCGCTTCAGCCGTCGGCGTTCATCTTCTCCAACAGGTGCAGCAGGGCGATGCGTTCGGCGGGGTTGAGGTTGTTCATGGTCTGATCGCTGATCTGCTTGGCGATGGGGACCATGGTCTCCACCAGCGACTCCCCGGCCTCGGTGATGACCACCATCACCTTGCGCTGATCGCCGGGATCGGTGGTCAGGGTCACCCACTCCCGCGCTTTGAGGCGCTTGATCACCCCGCGAATGGTGGCGGGATCGATGGCCGTGGCATGGACGATCTCGGTGAGCGAGCTGGGCCCCCGTTCCATGATGGTACATAGGGTGACGAACTGGATCGCAGTCAGCTGCTTGTCGCAGCTCAGTCGTTGGAAGATCGAGGTATGGCGCTGGTAAGCCTTGCGCAGCAGGTGGCCGACCTGTTCGGAAAAGTCGTACTCCTGCTCGGCGGGGGTGCGGTGATCGCTGGACGAGGCGCCGTGAACTGTCGTCTCTGTGGGCATGGGCATCCTTGATGGACTGGCGACGAACCCGGACGGCATCTGCCGACTGGGGCGCCCGGCGGTAGATCCCGTCTCTAGCGTCGATGCTGATACGACATCGGCTTGCAGGCGGCGGGGCAGTCGTGGTTACTTATGGTGTATACACTATAACTAGATGGCGGCCAGGGCAAGCCAAAGCGATTTACGCCAGGCATCGGTGATGTCCCGTTAGTCGTTTTTCGGGCCGCCAATCAACGCAAAGAGGCCAGCATGGCGACCTTATCATTGCCGGATCGACACGCGCTCCTCCATGGTAGCGACCTGCTGGTGGTCTATCGGGATCCCCTGGTTCCGCCCAGGCCGGCACCTGGCCAGCCGGGTACGCACTCCGATTTCATTCCCACGGAACCCGAACTCTTTATCGCCGTGTTGGCGGATGGTCGGGTGATGGCCTTCAACGGCCATGTGGATCTGGGCACCGGTATCCGCACGGCCCTGGCCCAGATCGTCGCCGAGGAGCTGGAGGTCGACTTCGAACAAGTCACCATGGTGCTGGGGCACCCCTTCGAGGTGCCCAACCAGGGGCCCACCATCGCCAGCGCTACCATCCAGATCACCGCCGAGCCGCTGCGCCGCGCCGCGGCCCAGGCCCGGGAGCACTTGCTGGCCCTGGCCGCCGATCACTTCAGAGTGGCGAGAACGGCGCTGCGCTGCGCCGAGGGCCATATTGCAGTGGTCGACGACGGCCGTCCCCCCGTGAGTTATGGCGAACTGCTCCATGGCGCCCGTCATGCCTTGAAACTCGCCGATAAGGTGCCACTCAAGCCGGCCGGCGATTACCGGCTGGTGGGGCGAGCGACGCCACGGGTGGACATTCCCGACAAGGCCGTTGGCAAGCTGACCTTCGTCCATGATCTGCGCCTGCCCGACATGCTCCACGGTCGCGTGATCCGTCCGCCCTATACCGGCCATGATCGCGGCGAATTCGTCGGCACCAGCCTGGTGGCGGTGGATGAATCCTCGGTGGCGGATATGCCGGGGCGGGTCCAGGTGGTGGTGGTCGGCGATTTCGTCGGCGTGGTCGCCGAGCGGGAGGAGCAGGCCGAGGCGGCGGCCAGGCGGCTCAAGGTTACCTGGCGCCAGCCCGAGCGGTTACCCCGGCTCGATGATCTGGACAGGGCGCTGAGAGAGCTACCGGCCCGGCGGCGCCCGCTGCTGGAGGAGGGCGATGTGGAGGCGTCCTTGGCACAGGCCGCGCAGCGGGTGCATCGCACCTATGTGTGGCCTTTCCAACTGCATGGCTCCATCGGTCCCTCCTGTTCGGTGGCCGACTACCGAGATGACCGGCTGCGAGTGTGGTCTGGCACCCAGAACCCGCATAGTCTGCGCGCCGATCTGGCACGACTGATGAGGCTCGACGAAGGCATGATCACCGTCACCCGCATGGAAGCCGCGGGCTGCTATGGTCGTAACTGCGCCGACGACGTGGGGGCCGATGCCGCGCTGCTGTCGCGGGCGGTGGGGCGGCCCGTTCGGGTACAGTTGACCCGTGAGCAGGAGCATGGATGGGAGCCCAAGGGGGCCGCCCAGCGTATGGAAGTGGAAGGGGGGCTGAATGCCGATGGCAGCCCGGCGGGCTATCGCTTCGTCGTCCGCTATCCTTCCAACAATGCTCCCACCCTGGCGCTGCTGCTGACAGGCACTATCACGCCCAGCGATATCCCCTTCGAGATGGGGGACCGCACCTCGGTTCCCCCCTATCGCTACCCCCATCGTCAGGTCGCCTGCGATGACGTGCCGACCCTGGTGCGTGCCTCCTGGCTGCGTGGGGTCTCGGCCATGCCCAACACCTTCGCCCATGAGAGCCATATCGACGAGCTGGCTCAACTGGCCGGGGAGGACCCCGTGGCTTATCGGCTGCGTTACCTGGCCGACCCCCGAGCGGCGGAACTGACCGAGGCGGTGGCGGCTCGCGCGGGGTGGCGGCCGCGGGTCGCTCATGCGGCGCCGCGGGTGGTCGACGGCTGGTATCGGGGGCGTGGAATGGCCTACGCCCAGTACGTTCATAGTCAGTTTCCCGGCTTTGGCGCGGCCCTGGCGGCCTGGGTGGTAGAACTCAGGGTACACCCCGAGAGTGGCCGCATCGTCATCGAGCGCCTGGTCGTGGGGCAGGATGCCGGCCTGATGGTCAATCCTGCCGGGGTACGCCACCAGGTGCACGGCAATGTCATCCAGACCCTGAGTCGGACGCTGAAGGAGCGGGTCTCCTTCGAGGACGGCCTGCCGGTGAGCCGTGAATGGGGAGGCTATCCGATCCTGCGGTTCTCCGAACTACCGGAGATCGACGTCATGCTCCTCGAACGCCCCGAGGAGCCACCGCTGGGGGTGGGGGAGTCCACTTCCCTGCCGGGCGCTCCGGCCATTGCCAATGCCCTCTACGATGCCATTGGCGTGCGTTTCACCCAGCCACCCTTCACGCCTGAGACGGTTCGCCGAGCCTTGGCCACCTCTCGAGTGGCGCCCACTGAGGCGATCGGCTGATGCGGCATCTCGACCTGCTAGTTATCGAAGGCGCCCTGCAGTGGGCCAATCAAGGGCACCGCCTATGGCTCTGTACGGTACTGGCCACCTTCGGCTCGTCTCCCAGGGAACCCGGCGCCATGCTGGTGGCGCGCCAGGATGGTGAGTCTCTGGGATCGCTGTCCGGCGGCTGCGTGGAAGAGGACTTTCTCGAGCGGTTGCGCCAGGGAGAGTTTGACGAGCCGGTGCAGCAGGTGCGTTATGGCGGTCAGGGAGCGGCGCCAGCATCGAGCCGCGTGCGCTTGCCTTGTGGGGGCAGTCTTGAGCTGCTGGTGGAGCGGCTGGAGCCCGATGCTGCCACCCTGACCCACCTGGAGGTCGTGCATGCGACCCTGCTCGGTCGACGATCATTGATCAGGCGTGTCCCTCTGGATGGGCGCGCGGCGCATTTCGTGGCGGCCGAGGTGGCAGGCCCCAGCATTCTTCGGCAGGAGGGTCTGATCGGCGTACGCATCGGTCCGGCGCTGCGCCTGATCATCGCAGGCATCTCTCCGGTCTCCCAGGCCTGCGCCAGTTTCGCCAGTAGCCTGGGTTTCGAGGTGATCGTCTGCGACCCCCGAGATAAGGCGCGTCAGGAGTTTATGGTGCCAGGGGTAGAAGTGCAGGCAGTGTTGCCCTCGACCTTTATCGCCTCAGGGGGGTGTCATGCCGCCACCGCCGTGGTGGCCCTGACCCATGATCCCCGTATCGATGACCTGGCGATGATCGAAGCCGTGCGCACCGAGGCCTTCTATATCGGCGTCATGGGCTCGCGGCAGACCTCGTGCCTGCGTGAGACGCGGCTGAGACGCTCCGGAGGCCTTACGTCAGAGCAGGTCGCCCGGATCCATATGCCGATCGGCCTCGGCCTGGGCAGTAAGACGCCGGCGGAAATCGCCTTGGCGGTCATGGCCGATATTGTTCGGGTGCATCGAGGGAGGGCGCGTGATGCACTCTAAACATTGCCTGGTCCTGATCATGGCGGCGGGACGCTCCCGGCGTTTCGGTAGCGACAAGCGGCTGGCCCGTCTCGGCGACGGCCGCACACTCCTTGCCACCACCCTGGCCGCTGCCAGAAGCGCTTTCGCGGAGGTGAGGGTGGTCGTGAATGCCTGGGAGGATCCCGAGCTTCTTGGCATTCCCGTGCGCATGGCCCTGGCCATTCACCCCACGGCCCGAGTAGGGCTCGGAGGCAGCATCGCCCTGGCCTTCCAAGCATTGGGCGAAGAACCGCCGAAGGACGGTATTGCCAGTGCCGTCATCTGGCTGGGCGATATGCCTTGGGTGAGGCCAGAGACTTGTCAACGGTTGGCTCGGCACGCCGATGCCGACACCATCGTCAGGCCCGTCTATCGTGGCATGCCGGGTCACCCGGTCTACTTCGGTCGTGACTTCTGGCCAGACTTGGCCAGCAATCGGGAAGACCAGGGCGCGAGGTCACTACTCGTCCGCTATGCAGACAGAGTGATTGCCGTGTCGGTGGAAGACCCGGGGGTGGTTCGCGATATCGATGAGCCTCGGGCATTGGCCGACTAGGGACGCTCGGGCGCAGGCGGCTTTATGTCTACACTGCGAAGGACAGGGAGAACAATGTCCTGCTCCCGGAGGGAGCCTCCACGGGCCGGTGACCGATCCGGCCGCCGGCCGTTGTTCGACGGCTAAGGGGAGGATTTCATTATGTCCCGCCAAGACTGGCGTCTCGAAGGAGACTGGCTCAAGAACTGCAACTGCGCCTTCGGTTGCCCCTGCGACTTCCTGGCCCCGCCGACCCAGGGCGAGTGTCAGGGCTTCCTGGGCATGCATATCGCTTCAGGATATTTCGGTACGACCCGCCTCGATGGCCTGAGTTTCTTCGTGGTAGTGAAGTTCCCGGGGCCCCTGCACGAGGGCAACGGGGATGCCCAACCGCTGATCGACGAACGAGCCACCCCCGAGCAGCGCGAGGCACTGTTCGCGATCCTCTCCGGGGAGCACTCCGACGAGGGAACGCTCTTCCATATCTTCAGCCTGATCGTGGCCCGCTTGCACGAGCCTCTGTTCACGCCCATCGAGCTCGAGTTCGATATGGCGGCGCGCACCGCCCGACTCGAGATGCCCGGAGTGCTCAGCTCCCGGGTCGCGCCGATTCGCAATCCGGTGACCGATACGCCGCATCGTATCCGAGTGGTGATGCCGGAGGGCTTCGAGCACCTCGAGGGCGAGGTGGCGTCGTCGGATATCGACTGTGCCGGCGACCTGGCCTTCACCACCCGGGGGGGGCACAGTACCCTAGCCCATGTGGTGCAGACGCCCCAGGGGGTGGCCGCCTGAGCGAGGCGGCGGGGAGGTAGGGAATGGAAGACCATGCGCTGGAACGCCTGCTGCGCCACGACCGCTTCTGGGCCCTGGTCGCCCTGGGAGCGGTCTCCGCCCTGTGCTGGGGCTACCTGATCGCCGAGGCCCTGCTGATGGCCCGCGGCGAGACCCTCCTGATGCCCATGACGATGGGCCCCTGGACGCTCCTGGAGGCGGGGCTGATGTTGCTGATGTGGGGGCTGATGATGACGGCGATGATGCTGCCCAGCGCCGCCCCCATGATCCAGCTGCATGCCACCCTGACCCGCCGTCGCCGCGCCCGCGGCGAGGCGGCTGCCTCCACGGCGGGTTTCGCCGCCGGCTACCTGGTGATCTGGACGCTGTTCAGCCTGCTGGCGGTGCTGCTGCAGTATGCCCTGCAGCGGGCGGCGCTGTTGTCGCCGATGCTGGTCCTGACCAGCCAGTGGCTGGCGGGACTGGTGCTGATCGGCGCCGGCCTCTACCAGTGGTCGTCGCTCAAGGAGGCCTGCCTGCGCCACTGCCGCTCGCCGCTGGACTTCATGCTGACCCGGTGGCGGGAGGGGCAGTGGGGCGCCTTCATGATGGGCCTGAGCCATGGCGGCTACTGCGTCGGCTGCTGCTGGGTGCTGATGCTGCTGCTGTTCGTGGGCGGGGTGATGAGCCTGGCCTGGATCGCCGCCCTGGCGCTCTGGGTGCTGATCGAGAAGCTGGCCCCCGCCGGTCACTGGCTGGGCCATGCCCTGGGCGGCGTGCTGGTGATCTGGGGCGCCCTCACCCTGGGGGCGGCGCTGGGCTGAGGCGCGGCGTCCTGCAAGAGTAGCCGCTTCCCTGGCTGCGCCAATATCGCAATACCCTCAAGCCAAGGCCCTTGTCGAGGTCGCTGTGGATGTGGGGCCCATGGCTCTTTTATGTCGTAAACGGGGTGTGTCGATTTTTTCGAAAGGGTGGGGGCTTATCACGGCCCCCTCGGCTACCCCATTCGGGGTATGGAGCCGGGGGAGCCGTCGGGCGGATAGTGCCGAGTGGGGTGTCATTCACCCCGTTTCCGCGATAACAACAATGGAAGGAAAGGCATGAAAAACCGCTCGGCAATCCTGTTGCTCTCCACCGCCCTGGTCGCCCCCCTGGCCCAGGCCGAGATCACCGGCAACGTCACCCTGACCAGCGACTATCGGGTCAAGGGCATCAGCCAGACCGGGGAGAATCCCGCCATCCAGGGTGGGTTCGACTATGCCCATGACGCCGGCTTCTTCGCCGGCGCCTGGGCCAGCAGCGTCGACTTCTTCGAAGCCGGCGATTCCTGGGATAACGACGAAAGCATCGAAATCGACCTCTACGCCGGCTACTTCGGCCTGCTCGGCGATCACGCCAGCTATGACGTGACCCTCTACCGCTATTTCTACCCGGGGGCCATCGACAACATCGATTACAACGAGCTGATTCTCGGCGCCGATATCGGCCCGCTACGCCTCGCCTATGGCTACGCCAATGACTACATCGATCTGGGCGAAGACTACCACTATGTGGAGGCCAACTATGGTCTCGAACTGCCCGCCGAGTTCGGCCTCGAGCTGCACCTCGGCTACTCCTTCGGCGGCTTCTTCGACGATCCCGCGGCCGCGGGGCTCGAGGAGTATTTAGACTATGGCCTGACGCTCTCCCGGAGCCTGGCCGGGGTGGATCTGTCCCTGGCCTATCTCGATACCGATATCGATGCCCCCTATGCCATCCACGGCGATTACCTGGCCAACCAGGAGGCCTGGGTAGTAAGCCTTAGCAAGGGCTTCTAGGCTCTGTCCGAAAACTGCCTGCGCTCGGCCATACGGCGTTAAAAATCGGCTCGTGCGCGAGTCCGATCAAAGTACTCATTTACACCGCGTAAACTCGCACGCGAGCCCGGTCCGTCTTTTCGCCGATTTTTGCCTTGTCTGGCCATCGCTCGCCGATTTTTCGTACAAGACCCAGGCTGAGGCGGCGCCCATGGCCGGCGTTGATTCGAGGGCGTGACGACGGCCCCGGGCGTCGCTATAACCGGAGCCTTCTTGCTCGCTCGGAGGTGCCATGCGCCGCTTACCCTCGCTGACCGCCCTGCGCACCTTCGAGTGTGCCGCCCGCCATGCCCATTTCGGGCGCGCCGCGGCGGAGCTCTGCGTCACCGACAGCGCGGTTAGCCACCAGGTCCGCCAGCTCGAGGAGCAGCTCGGCACGCCGCTGTTTATCCGCCGCGGGCGACGCATCCAGCCCACTCCCCAGGCTCGACGCCTGCTGCATAGCCTGCAGCAGGCCTTCGAGACGGTGGGGGAGGCCTGCGAGGCCATCGCCCATCCCGATACCCAGTCGGTGCTGCGCATCGCCGTTACCGCCGAGCTGGCCCAGAAGTGGCTGGTCGGCCGACTGGCCGACTTCTGCGAGCGCTTCCCGCAGGTCACCCTGCACCTCCACGAGTGCGCTTATGACGCGCCGGATCCCGACATCGATATCGACCTGGCGATCAGCTACGGCGTCGGTCCCGAGGACGCCAGCGACCATTTCGTGAGGCCGCTGCCGCTGCTGAGCTTCTTTCCGGTGTGCGCCCCGGCCCTGTTCAATCGCGGCGCCCTGGCTTCGCCCCGCGACCTGGTCCGCCATCGCCTGCTGCACGACGACCAGGACGGCAAGACCTGGACCGCCTGGTTGACCACCCATGCCGGGGATATCCGCCCCGAGCGTCACCTCTACTTCAGTCACGCCGGCCTGGCCCTGGAGGCCGCGGCCCGGGGCCAGGGCATCGCCCTGGGTGACGACCTCACCGCCACCGAGGACCTGGCCCGGGGGCGGCTGGTGCGACCCTTCGCCGAGAGCGTGGCGTCGCTGGGCCAGTACGCCCTGGTCTGCGATCGCCAGCGCCTCGACAAGCCGGCGGTGGGCCAGTTTATCGCCTGGTGTGCCCAGCAGCTGGAGCCCTCCTGAACGGAATGCCTGAGACGAATACCTGAATTGAATTCAAGAGTGGCCCAATAATCGTCGTTGGTGGCCGGCACACCGCCCGCCCTAGGATCGGAATACCCCAATAACACGCGACGAGGTATTCCATGGCACGGCTATTGATGTCCACCCCCCGGCAGGATGGCTTCCGGCTGCCCGGCGAGTTCGAACTCAAGCGCGGCTGCTGGATGGGCTGGCCGGAGCGCCCCGATGTGTGGCGTAACGGCGGCAAGCCGGCCCAGCGGGTCTGGGTCGAGATCGCCTCGGCCATCGCCGCCAGCGAGCCGGTCACGGTGTGCGCCTCCGCCGCCCAGTACGCCAATGCGCGGCGCCTGCTGCCGCCCTCGGTGCGGGTGGTGGAGATGACCACCGACGACGCCTGGTTCCGCGACAGCGGGCCGGCCTTCGTGGTCAACGACGCCAGCGGCGAGGTGCGCGGCGTGGACCTGGAGTTCAATGCCTATGGCGGCCTGGACGGCGGCCTCTACTTCCCCTGGGCCAACGACGACCGCATCGCCCAGAAGGTCCTCGAGATCGAAGGCCTGGATCGTTACCGGGCACCGCTGATCGCCGAGCTGGGCGGCATCCAGAGCGATGGCCAGGGCACCCTGCTGACCACCGAGCAGTGCCTGCTCAATGCCAACCGTAATGGCCACCTGGGCAAGGAGGAGGTGACCCGACGCCTCTCGGACTACCTGGGCGCCGAACGGGTGATCTGGCTGCCGCGGGGCTGCAAGTTCGACGAGACCGACGGCCATATCGATGACCTGGCCTGTTTCGTGCGCCCCGGCGAGGTGGTCCTGCAATGGACCGACGATCGCGACGATCCCCAGTGGGAGATCTACCAGGAGGCCTACGAGGTGCTGCGCAGCAGCCGCGACGCCCGCGGCCGCGAGCTCACCGTGCACAAGCTGCCCCAGCCTCGTGCCCTGGAGTGGACGGCGGAGGAGGCCGAGGGCCTGGACCATATCGAGGGCACCCACCCGCGCCTGGCCGGCACGCGCATCTGCGCCTCCTATATCAACTATTACGCCGGTAACTCGGCGATCGTGGTGCCGCAGTTCGGGGATCCCAATGACCGGGTCGCCCTTGCCACCCTGGCCGAGCTGTTCCCCCGGCAGCGCGTCGTCGGCATCGAGGGCTCCCGAGAGATCCTGCTGGGTGGCGGCAATATCGCCTGCATCACCATGCCCCAGTACGCCGCACCGAGGCGCGATTAAGCGCTAGCCAACGCCTGGCGGCGGGCCCCACTCGGGCTCGCCCCAGGCGCCCACGACTCGATAACAACCAACAACAGAGTGAGAATCCCCATGAAACCGCAGACCCCTGTCCTGGGCGAGGCCCGGGCTCCGCGTCGCCTCGACGTCGATGCGCCCCTGGCCATCGCCGCCGCCGTGGCCATCACCTTCGTCGGCAATGCCGTGGTCATGGGCATGCCGCTGATGGTCGGTGCCCTGGCCGACTTCCTGCACTTCGATGAGCAACAGGTGGGCTGGCTGGCCTCGGCGGACCTGGGCGGCATGTTCCTGGCCTCGCTGTTCACCGCCGCCCTGGTGTCGCGACTCAACCGGCGCCACCTGGCGCTGTTCGGCATCCTGGTCGCCATCGCCGGTAACTATCTGTCGACCCAGCATCAGGATTACGAGTCGCTGCTGGCGATGCGCGTGCTGGCCGGCTTCGGCGGCGGTATCTGCTACTCCACCGGCATCGCCTGCCTGGCCATCACCACCCATACCGGGCGTAACTTCAGCATCATGATGTTCGGCCTGGTGGCGATCAACGCCATCGAGCTCTACACCATCCCCCACCTGACCGCGGCCTGGGGCATCGACGGCATCTTCCTGGCCTTCTGCCTGGCCTTCGTGCTCTGCCTGGGGGTGATCCCCGCCCTCTATCCGCGCACCCCGGCCGGGGCCGCGCCCCAGGCGACCCGCGAGGAGGCCGGGCCGCGGCTGCCGATCTCATTGCCGCTGACCTGCCTGGCGGCGGTGGCCTGCTTCTACCTCACCATCGGTTCCTTCTGGGCCTTTATCGAGCGGGCCGGGGTGGACGCCGGCCTGGGCGACGCCTTTATCGCCAATGTCCTGACCCTGGGCAACGTCTTCACCTTGGCGGGCTGCGTGGCGGCGGTCTGGCTGAGCAACCGCGGCGGCCAGTCGCGGGTGCTGATGGCGGCGCTGCTCGGCATGGGCGGGGTACTGGCGCTGCTGGCCCTGGAGATCAGTGCCGCGACCTTCGTCATCGGCACCTTCGGCTTCTGCATCGCCTGGCTGTTCACCGATATCTTCCAGCTCGGCACCCTGAGCCATATCGACCGCTCGGGGCGCTTCGCCGCCTTGGTGCCGGCCGCCCAGGGGCTGGCCCAGACCATCGCCCCGGCCCTGGCCGGCTTCCTGCTGAGCCGCCAGCTCGGCTACGCCGCGGTGATGTGGCTGGGCGCGGCGGGCTCCCTGGCGGCCCTGGGGCTCTATGTGCTGGTCTATGCCCGGCTGCGGCGGCTGGCGCCGGCGCTGGCCGACGCGGCCTAACGCGAAGCGAGTGACCTGCCGCGAGGCTCGGGGCCCGGCTAGGCGCCGGGCCCCGTCACCGAGGCGGGCTCGCTCAGGCGCTCGGCCAGTTGCTGCGTGGCCTGGCGGGCCAGGGGCACCAGCTCGCTGTCCTCGCGTTCCAGGCCGGCGATCAGGCGCTGCTTCATCGGCCGCGCCCAGAAGGTCTCGAGGTGGCGGCGGATGGCCGCCACGGCGCTCTCCTCGTCGCGGCCGCCACCCAGGTTGGCGGCGATCTGGTTGGCCATGCGAATCAGCTGGGCATCGTTGTGGAGTGACATCGTGGGCCTCCTTAGCCTTGGGCGCGTGCCGCCGTGGCGGGGCGGTGATAGATCAGATGCCGGCCGGGACGGGCGAACCCCGCCAGCAGCAGGCCCGCTTGCTGGGCCTGCGCCACCGCCAGGGCGGTGGCCGCCGAGACGGCGACCAGGGCGCCGATGCCGGTACTGGCACACTTGTGCACCATCTCGTAGCTGGCGCGGCTGGAGACCAGCGCGAAGCCGTCCGGCGAGGGGCCGCCGCGGCGGGCCAGGGCGCCGATCAGTTTGTCCAGGGCGTTATGACGCCCCACGTCCTCGCGGGTCAGTTGGATGCGCCCACCGGCATCGCACCAGGCGGCGGCGTGGGTCGCCCCGGTGGCGGCTTGGAGTGGCTGGTGGTCGGACAGCGCCGCCAGGGCGCGCTGGATGGCGGCATCATTCAGCGATGGCGCCGTGACCTCGGGGATGGGACGAATCGCCTGCTCCAGGGCCTCGGTGCCGCATAGCCCGCAGCCGGTGCGCCCGGCCAGGTTGCGACGCCGGGCCTTGAGCTCCACCAGCCGCTGGCTGCTGATGGTCAGCCGCACCGCCAGGCCCCGCGCCTCCTCGCGAACCTCCAGGTCATAGCACTCATGGGGATGCGCCAGGATGCCCTCGGAGAGGCTGAAGCCCAGGGCGAACTCCTCGAGATCCGCGGGCGTGGCCATCATTACCGCATGGGAGATGCCGTTGTAGACCAGCGCCACCGGCACTTCCAGGGCCAGGAGGTCCTGCTGGGCATCGGCATACCAGCCGTTGCCGCCTCGCTGGACCTCCACCGGGTGGCACGCTACGGCGGTCGCGGCCTGCGTCCTGGCATCATCGCCGGCGCTCATGGCGTGGCCTCCTGCTGCGCCTTGGCCAGATAGCCGCGCTGGGCCCGGTCGAAGGCATCGAAGCGTTGCTGCCAGGCGGAGGGCCGGCTGACCTTCTCCACCTGCACCGCGGTGACCTTGTACTCGGGGCAGTTGGTGGCCCAGTCGGAGTTATCGGTGGTGATGACGTTGGCGCCGCTGCCCGGGTGGTGGAAGGTGGTATAGACCACCCCCGGTTGCATGCGCTCGCTGAGCCGCGCCCGCAGCACCGTCTGGCCGGCGCGGCTGGTGATGCCCAGCCAGTCGCCGTCCTGGATGCCGCGTAGCTCGGCGTCGGCGGGGTGCAGCTCCAGCACGTCCTCGTCGTGCCACGCCTGGTTGTCGGTACGCCGGGTCTGGGCGCCGACGTTGTACTGGGAGAGGATACGCCCGGTGGTCAGCAGCAGCGGGAAGCGGCGGCTGGCGCGTTCCTCGGTGGCCACGTACTCGGTGATGGCGAAGCGGCCGCGGCCGATCGGGAAGTCGAGCTCATGCAGGGTCGGCATGCCCAGCGGGTGCTCGGCGTTGCAGGGCCACTGCAGGCTGCCGCGCTCGTCGAGCTTGGCGTAGCTGACCCCGGCGAAGCTCGGCGTGAGGCGGGCGATCTCGTCCATGATCTCGGACGGATGGGCATAGTCCATGGGGTAGCCCAGGGCCCGGGCCAGGTCGACGGTGATCTCCCAGTCGGCCTTGCCGGCCAGCGGCGGCATCACCCGGCGTACCCGGTTGATGCGCCGCTCGGCGTTGGTGAAGGTGCCGTCCTTCTCCAGGAAGCTCGAGCCCGGCAGCAGCACATGGGCGTACTTGGCGGTCTCGTTGAGGAAGATGTCCTGGACGATCAGACACTCCAGGGAAGAGAGCGCCGCCTCGACGTGCTGAGTGTTGGGGTCGGACTGGGCGATATCCTCGCCCTGCACGTAGAGCGCCTTGAAGCTGCCTTCGATGGCGGCGTCGAACATATTGGGGATACGCAGCCCCGGCTCGTGGTCCAGGGTGACGCCCCAGGCGGCCTCGAAGCGCCCGCGGGCCACTGGGTCGGCGACGTGCTGATAGCCGGGCAGCTCGTGGGGGAAGGAGCCCATGTCGCAGGAGCCCTGGACGTTGTTCTGGCCGCGCAGCGGGTTGACGCCGACGCCCTCGCGGCCGAGGTTGCCGGTGGCCATGGCCAGGTTGGCGATGCCCATTACCATGGTCGAGCCCTGGCTATGCTCGGTCACCCCGAGGCCGTAGTAGATGGCGCCGTTGCCGGCCGTCGCATAGGTGCGCGCGGCCTGGCGCACCGCCTCGGCGGGTACCCCGGTGATCGCCTCGCTGGCCTCGGGGGAGTGGTGCGGCTCGCGGATGAAGTCGCGCCAGGCGCGATAGGCCTCGCTGTCGCAGCGCTTGGCGATAAAGTCGTGATCCTCCAGGCCTTCCGTCACCACCACATGCCCCAGGGCATTGATCAGCGCCACATTGGTGCCGGGGCGCAGCGGCAGGTGCTGGGCCTCGCCCAGGTGCGGGGTCTTGAGCAGGTCGATGCGCCGCGGGTCGGTGACGATCAGCTTGGCACCCTGGCGCAGCCGCTTGCGCATCAGTGAGCCGAACACCGGGTGGGCGTCGGTGGGGTTGGCGCCGATGACGATGATGGCGTCGGCCTGCATCACCGAGTCGAAGGTCTGGGTGCCGGCGGATTCGCCCAGGGTGGTCTTGAGCCCGTAGCCGGTGGGCGAGTGGCAGACCCGCGCGCAGGTGTCGGTATTATTGTTGCCGAAGGCGGCGCGGATCAGCTTCTGCACCAGGTAGGTCTCCTCGTTGGTGCAGCGCGAGGAGGTGATGCCGCCGATGCTTTCGCGCCCATGCTCGGCCTGAATGGCCCGCAGGCGCGCGGCGGCGAAGGCGATGGCCTCCTCCCAGCCGACCTCGCGCCAGGGCTGGTCGATGGACTCGCGGATCATCGGCGTGGTGAGGCGGTCCGGGTGGCTGGCGTAGCCGAAGGCGAAGCGGCCCTTGACGCAGGAGTGGCCGTGGTTGGCGTCGCCGCCCTTGTAGGGCACCATGCGCACCAGCTGGTCGCCCTTCATCTGGGCCTCGAAGGTGCAGCCCACGCCGCAGTAGGCGCAGGTGGTGATCACACTGTGCTCGGGCTGGCCGGCATCGATGACGCTCTTCTCCATCAGCGTCGCGGTGGGGCAGGCCTGGACGCAGGCGCCGCAGGAGACGCAGTCGGAGTCCATAAAGGCCTCGCCCTGGCCCGCCGTGACCTTGGAGTCGAAGCCGCGACCGTCGATGGTCAGGGCGAAGGTGCCCTGCACCTCCTCGCAGGCGCGCACGCAGCGCGAGCAGACGATGCACTTGCTGGGGTCGAAGGTGAAGTAGGGGTTGGACTCGTCCTTGGTCGCCTGCAGGTGATTCTCGCCCTCGAAGCCGTAGCGCACCTGGCGCAGCCCCACCGCCCCGGCCATGTCCTGCAGCTCGCAGTCGCCATTGGCCGGGCAGGTCAGGCAGTCCAGCGGGTGGTCGGAGATATAGAGCTCCATGACGTTGCGGCGCAGCCGGGCCAGGCGCTCGTTCTGGGTGGTGACCCGCATGCCCTCGGTCACCGGGGTGGTGCAGGCCGCCGGGGTGCCGCGCCGGCCTTCCACCTGGACGGCGCACAGCCGGCAGGAGCCGAAGGCCTCGAGGCTGTCGGTGGCGCACAGCTTGGGAATATTGATATCGGCGAGGGCCGCGGCGCGCAGCACCGAGGTGCCTTCCGGTACGCGGATCGCCACGCCGTCGATCTCGAGTCTCACCATGGCGGCGCCCGCGGCGGGCGGCGGCGTGCCGAGGTCCTTGGCATAGGTCTGAATATGCTCCTGGGCCTGCTGGCTGGGGTCGAAATGTTCGATCATGGTCAGTCTCCCTCCACCGGGCGCCGGAAGTCGTCGGGGAAATGGGTCAGGGCACTGCGCACCGGGAAGGGCGTCATGCCGCCCATGGCGCACAGCGAGCCGTCTTCCATGGTCTCGCAGAGCTCACCGAGGAGCGCGAGGTTGGCGGCGCGGTTCTCTCCGGCGCGGATACGGTCGATGACCTCGACGCCGCGGGTCGAGCCGATGCGGCAGGGCGTGCACTTGCCACAGGACTCCGTCTTGCAGAACTCCATCGAGAAGCGCGCCTGTTCGGCCATGTCGACGCTGTCGTCGAACATCACCACGCCGCCATGACCGACCCCCGCGCCGACCTCGGCGAAGGCCTCGTAGTCCAGCGGCAGGTCCCACTGGCTCTCGGGCAGGTAGGCGCACAGCGGTCCGCCGACCTGAACGGCGCGTAGCGGGCGACCGCTGGCGGTGCCGCCGCCGAACTCTTCCATCAGGGTGCGCAGGCTGGCGCCGAAGGCCAACTCGACCAGGCCGCCGCGCTTGACGTTACCGGCCAGCTGCAGGGCCAGGGTACCCCGGGAGCGGCCCATGCCGACGTCGGCATAGGCCTGGGCGCCCTCGGCGAGGATAAAGGGCACGGCGGCCAGCGACAGCACGTTGTTGACCACGGTGGGGCGGCCGAAGAGCCCCTCGATGGCCGGCAGCGGCGGCTTGAAGCGCACCAGGCCGCGCTTGCCCTCGAGGCTCTCGAGCAGCGAGGTCTCCTCGCCGCAGATGTAGGCGCCGGCGCCCAGGCGCACCTCCAGGTGGAAGGCGTGGCCGCTGCCGCGGATGTCGTCGCCCAGGTAGCCGGCGGCCTCGGCGTGGGCGATGGCGGCATCGAGGATCGTCTTGGCCAGCGGGTACTCGGAGCGCAGGTAGATATAGCCCTGGGTGGCGCCCACGGCGAGGCCGGCGATGGTCATGCCCTCGATCAGCAGGTAGGGGTCGCACTCCATCGCCAGGCGGTCGGCGAAGGTGCCGGAGTCGCCCTCGTCGGCGTTGCAGACGATGTACTTCTGGTCCGCCGGGGTATCGAGCACCGTTTGCCACTTGATGCCGGTGGGGAAGGCGGCACCGCCGCGGCCACGCAGGCCGGAGGCCTTGACCTCCTCGACCAGCTCCTGGGGCGTGCGGGTCAGGGCCGTCTCGAGGCCGCGGTAGCCGTCGTGGGCCAGGTAGTCGGCGATCGACAGCGGGTCGGTCAGCCCGATGCGGGCGAAGGTCAGGCGCTGCTGGCGGGCGAACCAGGGCAAGGCCTCGGTGGGGCCCAGCGCCAGGGGGTGGCCGGTATCGCCCGCCAGCAGGTCCCCATCGAGCAAGCCGGCATCGAGCAGGCCGGGAATATCCTCGGCGATAACCGGCCCGAAGGCCAGGCGGCCATTGGCGGTCTCCACCTCCACCAGGGGCTCCAGCCAGGCGGCGCCACGGGAGCCATTGCGCACCAGGGTCAGGGCCAGGCCGCGGGCGCGGGCTTCCCGCTCCAGGCGGGCGGCGACGGCGTCGGCGCCCAGGGAGAGGGCGGTGGTATCGCGGGGCACGAAGACACGCACGCTCATGCGATCACCTCCAGGGGGCGAGTCTGCAGTTCGTCGATCAAGGCATCGAAACGCTCGGCATCGACGCGCCCCAGGACCCGGTCATCGACGCGCACGGCGGGGCCGCAGGCGCAGTTGCCCAGGCAGTAGACCGCCTCCAGGGTGACTTCGCGATCCACGGTGGTCTGGTGGTAATCGATGCCCAGGCTCGCCTTAGCGTGGGCCTCCAGGGGCCGTGCGCCCATCGCCTGGCAGGCCTCGGCGCGGCAGATCTGCACCACATGGCGGCCGGGGGGCGCGGTACGGAAGTGATGGTAGAAACCGATCACCCCGTGGACCTCGGCGCGGGTCTGCCCCAAGGAGTCGGCGATCAGCGGCACCGCCGCCTCGGGAATGAAGCCGAAGCGGTCCTGAAGGGCATGCAGGATCGGTAGTAGGGCGCCGGGCTTGTGCTTGAGGGCATCGATCTCGGCCTGGATCGCCTGGGGCGTCCACTCACGGGAATCGCTCATCGCTCCCCCTGGTTGTCTTTAGCTGGCAAGATATGCACGGTTTTTCATATTTAGAAGGGCGTGCATCACGGTCGCGATAAAGCTAGCATCGGTCTCTCTGGGGAGAAATAAGAAACTTACTTCATATGAAACGTATCCGGATCACGCCGGCCTGGTACTTCAGCGACGAGGCGGGCAACCAGCTCGATCCCAAGCTCTTCGCGCTGCTCGAGGGCGTGCATCGCCATGGCAAGTTGACCCGGGCGGCCGAGGGCGTAGGCGTCTCCTATCGCCATGCCTGGAACCTGCTCAACAAGTGGGGGGAGTTCTTCGGCATCGCCCTGGTCGAACTCGAGCGGGGACGGGGGGCGCGATTGTCGCCGCTGGGGGAGAAGCTGCTGTGGGCGGAACAGCGAGTCATCGCCCGCCTGGGACCGCAACTGGAGAGCCTGGGCTCCGAGCTCAACCTGGCCATCCAGCAAACCCTGGAGGGCACCAAGCCGGTACTGCGCCTGCATGCCAGTCATGGCTTCGCCGTAGAGCTGCTGCCGATGCATCTCGGCGAGCTGAGCCTCGATCTGCAGTACTGCAGTCCCCGCGAGGCCCTGGCGGCGCTCAATCGCGGGGCCTGCGACCTGGCTGGCTTTCATCTGCCCCAGGGCGAGGTGGGGGGCAGGGTCAGCCGGGAGTATCGCGACCTGCTCAAGCCGCGTAGCCATCGGGTGATCGGTTTTATCGCCCGTCGCCAGGGGCTGATGGTGGCGCCGGGCAATCCGCGGGGGATCGCTGGCCTGGTCGACCTCGCCGCAGGCGGGGCGCGCTTTATCAATCGCCAGGCGGCCTCGGGCACCCGGGCACTGTTCGATGGCCTGCTGGCCGAGGCGGGGGTGTCGCCCTCACGGATTCGTGGCTACGAGGTGGAGGAGTATACCCACTCGGCGGTGGCCGCCTATGTGGCCGCCGGCATGGCGGAGGTGGGTTTCGGGGTAGAGGCCGCGGCGCGGCGTTTCGGCCTCGATTTCGTGCCCCTGGCCACCGAGGATTACCTGTGGGTCTGCCACCAGCGCGACGTGGAGGCGCCGCGCTTCGCCACGCTACGGGAGCGATTGCGAAGCGCGGAGTTCCAGGCCGCCGTGGCGGCGCTGCCCGGTTATGCCCCCCGCCGCTGTGGCCAGCTGATGACGTTGGACGAGGTGCTGCCCTGAGGCAGGCCGCCATGACGGCGCGGCTTGCTACCGCCGGTTATGCCCGCCGCCGCTGTGGCCGGCTGATGACGCTGGACGAGGTGCTGCCCTGAGGCAGGCCGCCATGACGGCGCGGCTCGCTACCGCCGGTTATGCCCGCCGCCGCTGTGGCCGGCTGATGACGCTGAACGGGGTGCTACCCTGAGGCCACGGGGTGTGCCTACGCCTTAGCCGGCCTGGCAGTATTCCACCAGGGCGTCGGCGAAGGTGTCGGTGGTGCCGCTGCCGCCCATGTCCGGGGTCACCCGAGCGCGGTCGCGCTCCAGCACGGCGCGGATGGCGGTGCGGATCTTGGTGCCCTTGTCGATCATGCCCAGGTGGTCGAGCATGTCCGCCGCGGCCAGCAGCAGGGCACAGGGGTTGGCCAGCTTCTGGCCGGCGATATCCGGGGCCGAGCCATGCACCGCCTCGAAGATGGCCGCCTCCTTGCCGATATTGGCCCCCGGCGCCAGGCCTAGGCCGCCCACCAGGCCGGCGCAGAGGTCGGAGAGGATATCGCCGAACAGGTTGGTGGTAACGACCACATCGAACTGGTGGGGATTCATCACCAGCTGCATGCAGGCGTTATCGACGATCATCTCCTGGAATTCGATCTCGGGGTAGTCCTTGGCCACCTCCCGGGCCACCTCGAGGAAGAGCCCGGAGCTGCTCTTGATGATATTCGCCTTGTGCACCGCGGTGACCTTCTTGCGGCCCTTGCTGCGGGCCAGCTCGAAGGCGTAGCGCACGATGCGCTCGGAGCCCGAGCGGGTTACCTTGATGGTCGCCAGGGCGGTCTCGCCATCCTCGCTGAGGCTCTGGCCCTCGGCCAGGTAGGCGCCCTCGGTGTTTTCGCGCACCGTGATCAGGTCGATGTCCTCGTAGCGCGAGCGGGTGCCGGGGAAGCTGATCGCCGGGCGCACATTGGCGTAGAGGTCGAAATGGCGACGCAGCTGCACGTTGATGGAGGAGAAGCCCTTGCCCACCGGGGTGGTCAGGGGGCCCTTCAGGGCCACGCCATGCTTGGCGATGGCATCCAGCGACGCCTGGGGAATCAGGGTGCCGTGCTTCTCCAGGGCGCCCAGGCCCGCTTCGATCTCTTCGTACTCCAGCCCGCACTCCAAGGCCTCCAGGACCCTGAGGGTGGCATCCATGATCTCGGGGCCGATGCCATCTCCCTTGATAACCGCAACGGTCTTGCTCATCACTTGCTCCTTGGCCACTTGTGGTGGCGATTGCTGTGGGCGGGCGTCCTGGAGGCGGCCTCTGGCCGCGGGTGCTGGCTGTCGGCCTGGGGACGGCGTTTAGGGTACGCCGAGTGTCGTTTCTATGCAGTCATCCTTTTCGCTATTGTCGACAGTCGCAGCATCAGCCGTTCTGCTGGCGGGAGACCAGGGCCACGTGGTCGAGGAACAGCCGGAACAGTTGCGACTGGCTGGAGACCCCCAGGCGCTGGTAGAGGTGCTTGCGGTGCACCTTGACGGTGCCGTCGCTGATGTCGAGCTCGCGGGCCGCCGACTTGGTGGAGTGGCCGGCCAGCAGCAGGCGCACGATCTCCTGCTCCCGGGCGGTGAGCACCCCGGCGCCGAAGCTGGCGAAGGCCGCCTCCACCGGGGCCTGGGCGTCCAGGTCGGCCTGGAACTGCCCGCCCTGCCACTTCCAGTACTCCACCAGCAGTACCTCCACCAGGGGCGCGAGATGGCGCAGCGCCTGCAGGGTGCGCCGGGTCAGCTTGCCGCCCTCGGCGCGAAAGCCCAGGGAGGCGACGATCACCACGTCCTCCGCGACCCGGGCGAAGAGCCCCACCTCGTCGGCCAGGCCCAGGGCCCGGTAGTAGTGGTGGTAGTAGTCGCTGGCCTCGAAGCGGTCCGGGGCCAGCTCCTTGAGGCGATGGGCGCCCTGGTCGAGGCCGCCGTCCACGGCGGCGAAGAAGGGGTCGAGCAGGTAGGCCTCGCTGAGGTAGCGGTCGATGCCCTGTTGGCGTTTGTGGGCCGGGTAGTCGTCGTGGATCAGCAGCGGCTTGAGGCGCCCCTGGTAGGTATTGATCAGGATGGTGTCGAAGCCGCTCAGCTCCTGCAGCTGAGTCGACAGGCTCAGGGGGAACTGGGGGGTCGGAGCCTCGCGAATCAGTTGGGCGAGGCGACGATGCCAATCGAGGCTGGCGGGCTGGGCGAGCAGGTCGGTCAGGGACATGGGTCGGGGGCCGGCAAGGATACTGAGCCCAGCATACCATGGCATTCACTTCGCCAACCGAGGGCTTTGACTCTATATAAACGCTACGCCTGGCGCCGATTGCCTACAGTGGCAGAGGCATCGGTAGATGCTGCTGATGTAGAGACAAACGATAAAAGCAGCGCGTGCGGGGGTCGAGTCGGCACGCGTCAGAATGCAGGGAGCCATTCGCATGCTACTAGATTATAAAAAACTGATGCGCCCCGGGCGACGCCATAGCCATCCTCGGCCCTCCACCGCCATCTCCCCCTCCGAACCTTCCGCCGTCACCCAGGGGCTGGCCGAAACGGCCCTGGAGGCCGGCCTGGATGCCATGGTGATGATCGATACCGAGGATCGCGTGCTGCGCTTCAATGCCGCCGCCGAGGCCCTCTGGGGCTTGTCCCGGGAGCAGGTGATCGGCCAGCCGGTGGATGGCTTGATTCCCGAGCTCCTGAAGGAGGAGCATCGCGACCATATTCGTGCCAACCGCGAGACCGGCCACGATGCCCAGGTGGGCCGTCACCGGGAGGTGCAGCTGATGCGCGCCGACGGCTCCATGCGCTGGGTCAGCATCGCCCTATCGCGGCTGCCGCTGCCCGAGGGACAGGGTTACCTGGCACAACTGCGCGATATCACCGAGGCCCGGCAGCAGGCCCAGGGGCCCCGGGAAGCCCTGGAGCAGTGCCTGGATGCGGTGATCAGCATCGATGAGGCGAACCGGGTCACCTTCTTCAATGCCGCCGCCGAGCGCCTCTGGGGCTATGAGCGCGGCGAGGTACTGGGCCAGAACGTCAACCGTCTGGTACCGGCGGAGATCCGCCATCAACACGATGGCTTCGTCGACCGTCACCGGCGCAGCGGGACGGATCGCATCGTCGGCACCAGCCGCGACGTGCAGCTGTTCCGCAGCGATGGCGAGCCACGTTGGGTCAACCTGGCGCTGTCGCGTTTCGTGGTGGAGGGGCGCCAGTGTTATACCGCCTTCGTGCGCGACATCACCGAGCAGCGCAAGCTGCGCACCCTGATGGAGAGCACCCTCGAGCAGGCCCTCAATGCGGTGGTCACCATCGACGAGCACAACTGCGTGACCTTCTTCAATGCCGCCGCGGAGCGCCTCTGGGGCTATGCGCGCCAGGAGGTGATCGGCGAGAACGTCAAGATGCTGGTGCCCCACGCCATCCGCGATCACCACGACGGCTATGTGCAGCGCAACCGGGACACCCACGAGGATCGCCTGGTGGGCAAGACCCGCGAGGTGGAGGTGGTGCGCAAGGACGGCAGCACCACCTGGGCGGCGCTCTCCCTGGCGCGAATCCATCTCGACGACAGCGTCGTCTTTACCGCCTTCCTGCGCGATGTCACCGAGGACGTGGCCCACCGCGAGGCCATGGTGGCGCGCATGGCGGAGTTCGCCGAGGCCAGCGAGCAGATCACCCGCTTCGCCGAGTCCATCGAAGAGATCGCTATGAACACCAACCTGCTGTCGCTGAACGCCTCCATCGAGGCGGCCCGGGCCGGCGAGGCGGGACGCGGCTTCTCGGTGGTGGCCCAGGAGGTGCGCTCCCTGGCCGAACGGGCCTCCGGTTCCGCCAAGGAGATCGGCGAGGTGGCGCACCATACCCAGGACCTGTTCACCGAGCTGCGCGAGGCACTGCGCGCCCTGGAGGAGGCGGCGCGCGGCAAGGCGCAGCGTTAAATGCCGATGCAATGCCGATGCGGCAAGGGCGGCTAGGCTTGTCGGCATGGGGTGGCGCTCCGCCGCCCGTCGACGCACGGAACCGACCATGCTGGGATTTCTGCAGGGCTTCGCCTATGGCCTCTTCCTGACCTGCTGGCCCTGGTTGGTGGTTGGGCTGCTGGCACCGCCCCTGGCGCTGCCCGGCGCCGAGCCCAGCCGCCTCCAGGCGGTGCTGCGCTATGCCCTCATCTTGCCTTTCGTCAGCCTGCTGCTGTGGCTCACCTCGCTGTGGGGCGGTTTCTCCCCCAGCCTGTGGGGCTGGCTGGCGGGGCTCGTTGCCATCGGTGCGGCGCTTCCCGTGGAGCGCCGCCTACGGGCCTGGTGGGGGAGGAGGCGGCGCGCCCGGCTGCAGGCGCGACTGGATGCCGAGCTGACGCGGCGCCGCGAGCGCGAGGCCCGCGAGGCCCATGAGGCGGACCTGCACCATCTGGATAGCGAGGCGCCGCCCGCCGGGGCGGACGACCTGGTCCGGGCGCTATGCCGCGCCAAGGCGGCCCTGGAGGCGAAGGAGCGCAGCGACCTGGCGCTCCAGGTCGATCGCTTCTATAGCCGTTATCGGCGGGTGCTGGCGCTGCTGGAAGGCAGCTTTCGCCGCGACGAGGTCACCTATGGACGGGCTCATGGCCTGGTCAGCGAGGTGGGGCGGGAGGCGCTGGGGCAGCTCGAGGCCATGGCCACCCTGCTGGAGGGCGTCGCCGGGGTGGATGCCGACTTCGTGCGCCGTCGCCTGGAGCGTCGCGAGCCGCGGCTCGGCGTCGAGGAGTGCCTGGCCCTGGAGCGGCGCCTGGCGCTGGTGGAGGAGACCGAGCGCGACCTGCGCCGGGTACGGGCCCGGCTAGAGGCGATCCTGACGCTGTTCGACGATACCTGCGTCAGCCTGGCGCGGCTCCAGGCCGAGGCGCCGCGTCGCCTCGGGCAAGACGATGCCCTCGAGGCGCTGAAGCGCTTCGCCGAACGGGCCGAGCGCTACGCGCGTAAGGATTCGTGAGCCCGGCGACGGGCGAGCTATGCTGAGGGCAGCCAACGGCGGCCGAGGAGGCGTGTCATGACCGAGTCGGAACGGCGACCCTTGTCGCTGCCCAATCCGCAGGAACTCGCCGCGCGGCTGGAGCGGCCCGAGGCGCCGGATCCGGACGCCCTGGAGGCGGAGGCCGTGGCCTGGGTCGAGACGGTGCTGGGCAGCGGGGCCCGGGAGCGTCAGCGCCACGCCGTGGACGAGCTGGGGCTGGCGACGCAACGCCGCGCCGCCCATCAGAGCGAGATGCTCAAGACGCCGCTGCGCAAGCTGGCGCGCCACAGCGAGGATGGCGGGCCGGTGGCCCAGGCCCTGACGGGGCTGCGCGAACGCATGCACGAGCTCGATCCCCAGGCCCATCACCTCGAGCCGCGGCGCCTCGACTGGCTGGTCGAGCGGCTCCCCGGGGTGAGCAGCCGGCTGCAACGCTACTTCCGGCGTTTCGAGAACGCCCAGGAGGCCATCGACGGCATCATCGACGAGCTCCAGGCGGGGCGGGACGTCCTCTATCGCGACAACCTGACCCTGGGCGACGACCAGGAGGCCCTGGAGCAGACCCTGGCCGAGCTCCATCACCAGGTCGCCCTGGGCCGGGCCATCGCGGCGCGCCTCGAGGCGAGCCTCGCCGAGCGCGACCTCGAGGAGGCCGAGCGGGGCTTTATCGAGCAGGAGCTGTGCTTCCCGCTGCGCCAGCGCCTGCTCGACCTGCAGCAGCAGGTGGCGGTCTGTCAGCAGGGCATCCTCGCCCTGGAGGTGATCATCCGCAACAACCGGGAGCTGATGCGCGGCGTGGAGCGGGCCGTCAACGTCACGGTGGCGGCCCTGGGGGTGGCGGTCACCGTGGCCCTGGCGCTGGCCAATCAGCGCATGGTGCTGGACCGGGTGGAGGGGCTCAATGCCACCACCAGCGAGATGATCTCGCGCACCGCCAAGACGCTGCGCGCCCAGGGCGTGGATATCCAGACCCGCGCCGCCTCAGCGATGCTCGATATGCAGGCCCTGGAGGAGGCCTTCGGCGAGGTGATGGCGGCCATCGACGACCTGGCGGACTATCGCCGCCAGGCCCTGCCCGCGCTGGGCGAACAGATCGAGCGCCTGGATGTGCTGACCCGCCGCGGCCAGACGGCGGTGAACGACCTGGTGGGGAGACGGGGCGATGCCTCCCCCCACAACGACGAGGGGGCGACCTAAGGCCGCCCCCTCTGCTGCACCGTCTGGATGCGGTGCCTTGCCCCGCGTCTTATTCGGCGATCAGCCGCAGGGTATAGGTGCCGCTGCTGGTGTTGCCGTAGGAGCGAGCGATGGCGCGGTACTCGCCGGGCTCCAGGTAGGCCTGGATGCGCGAGTCGAGCCCGTTGCCGCCGTCGTCATTGCTCTCGAAGATGCCATTGCCTTCCAGTTCCAGGTAGGTGTCCAGGTCGCTGGACATCATGTCCAGGCGATAGCGGCCGGCCTGGGTGATCTCGAAGGCGTAGTAGTCCTGGGCGCCGGGCTCCAGCCAGGCTTCCAGGGACTCGTTCAGGGTCAGCTCGCCGCCGCTGGGCAGGTCACCGATCTCCCGGGAGACCACCGACAGCTCGAAGAGCCCGCTGGCACTGCTGCTGAAGCTGCGCGCGACGATGGTGTAGTTGCCCGGCTGCAGGCGCTGACGAATCTGCGAGTCGAGACCACTGCCGCCGTCATCGTTGCTGGTGGAGACGCCGGGTCCGGAGAGCTCCAGGTAGCTGTCGAAGTCCTGCGAGCGCATATCGATGGTGACCAGGGCCGCCTCGTCCACCACCAGGCTGTACTCGCGGCGCTGTCCGGAGAGCCAGCCGTTGAAGGTCTCGCCCACGGTGACTTCGCCACCGTTGCGCAGTTCGCCGTCATGGGGCAACTGCTGGGGCTCGACGCTCAGCTGGTAGAGGCCGCTGCCGTCGCCGAAGGCACTGCGTGCGGTGACGGTATAGTCGCCGGGCTCCAGGAAGCCGCTGATGCGCGAGTCGAGATTGCCGGCGCCATCGTCATCCTCGAGGCGCACGCGGTTGGGACCGCCGGAGAGCTCCAGGTAGGTGTCGAAGTCGTCGGAGTGCATCTCGATGCGGTAGAGGCCGGTCTCCTCGATGGTCAGCGGGTAGGTCGAGGGACCATCCTGCAGCCAGCCGTCCAGGGGCTGGGAAACCGTCAGCTCGCTGCTGCTGTCGCTCAGCTCGATCTCGCGGCTGTTGAGGTCGTAGGGGCCGAAGCTGCTGGCGTCGACGCCGCTGACCACCACCAGGTAGTCGCCGGTCTCGTCGATGCGCCGGCGCAGGGCGTTGCCGGGTTGGCCATAGGCATCGGCGATGCTGGCGGCCAGCAGTTGGGTCTCGTCATCATAGAGCGCCAGGCTGCCGTTCAGGGCGCCACTCAGCTCGAACTCCACCAGGCTGTCGGCATCCAGGCTCAGGGTATGGCGCGCATAGCGGCTGCCATCCTTGCCGTTGAGCTCGCTGGAGGAGGTGATCTCGCCGCGGAACTGCTCGCCCAGTTCGATGGCGTGGACGACGGGGGCGTCATCGCTGGTGTTGGCGCTGCAACCGGCCAGCAGGCCGAGGGCAGCGCCACCGAGGGCGACCAGGGTAAGAGAGGAGGCACGATTGGCCATGGAAGCATCCTTGTTCGATGGCAAGCATCGGTTGGTGTGAAGATCGGCTCGGCGGAGCGAGCCTCGAC
>NZ_BJUK01000037.1 GCF_007989625.1 Bisbaumannia pacifica | reverse complement strand
CACGTCCGGGTGGAGGTTGTTCATCAGCATGCGCAGCGGCGCCTCGGTGAGCCAGCTCTTGCAGCTGAGCTCGGTACCGGTGGGGGCGCCGATCTGGCGGGACGGGTCGTGACGGGGGTCGCGTTGGGTCATGGGAGTCGCCTCGTTATTGCGTCGTTCGGTGATGGGTGTCGTGATGATGTGGCTTAGCCGTTAAGCGTCAGATGGTGAATCAGCCGCGCCGCCGCCCGGGCGGTGCGCTGGTCGATATCGACGTCGGGGTTGAGCTCGGCCAGGTCGACCAGCGCCAGCTTGCCGCTGTCGCGGACCCGGGTGAGCAGCGGTTCGAGCAGGGCCAGCGGCACGCCGTGGGCGGCGGGGGCGCTGACGCCGGGGGCCTCGCAGGCCGGCAACACGTCGATATCGAGGGTCAGGTAGACCAGGTCGCATTGGCCGATAAAGGCATCCAGCTCATCGCCGAGCCTTTCCAGGCGGGCCGGGGTGATCTCGTGGTCCTCGCGGACCAGCACGTCGAGCTCGGCGGCGCGGCTGAACAGCGCCCGGGTGTTGGCGGCCCGGCTGACGCCCAGGCAGGCGTAGCGGAAGGGCCAGCCGCGGGCCTCGCAGGCGTCGGCGATCTGGGCGAAGGGGGTGCCGGAGGAGCGCACCTGGGCCGGGTCGCGCAGGTCGAAGTGGGCATCGAAGTTGATGATGCCGACCGTTGGCACCGGGCCATCGCCGTCTTCCAGGTGACGGGCCAGGCCCGACCAGCTGCCGAAGGCCACCTCGTGGCCGCCGCCCAGCACGATGGGCAGGTGGCCCTGGCCCATCAGCTCGGCGACCCGCTCGGCCAGGCGCGCCTGGGCGGCCTCCATGTCGTCATCGCCATGGCAGGCGATATCGCCGGCATCATGGGCGGGGGCCTGGCGGTGCCAGGCCAGCGGCGCCAGCGCCTGGCGCAGGGCCCGGGGGCCCTTGGCGGCGCCGATGCGCCCCCGATTGCGGGCCACCCCGGCGTCACAGGCGAAGCCCACCAGGGCCACGCCCGGGGCGGCGCTAGGCTTGAGCGGTTCGATCACCTGGTGCCAGCGCAGGCTATCCGCCTCGGGATCCTCGCGGCCGGCCCAGGGGGACATATCGATGGTATCGAGATAGCTGGAATTCATGTCTCGCTCCTGGTGAATGGGGCTACCCCGGGGGCAGTCAACGCGACGTGGTGATCAGCCATGGGTCACCGCGCCGTTAACGACCCGCTGCTGCAGGCGGCCGGGTTGCACCGCATAGGCCAGGGCCGCCGGGGTCTCGACGCGCCACAGGCAGAGATCGGCCGGGGCGCCGGCCTCGATACGCCCGAGGCCGTGTTCGGCGAGTCCCAGGGCCCGGGCGCCATGGGCGGTCATGCCGGCCAAGGCCTCCTGGGGCGTCAGGCGGAACAGGGTGCAGGCGAAGTTGAGCATCAGGGTCGGATCGAAGATCGGCGAGCTGCCCGGGTTGGCGTCGGTGGCCACGGCCATGGGCACGCCGGCGTTACGCAGCGCCTCGATGGGCGGCAGCTTGGTCTCGCGCAGGGTGTGGAAGGCGCCGGGCAGCAGCACGGCGACGCTGCCGGCCTGCTTCAGGGCGGCCACGCCGGCCTCATCCAGGTACTCGATATGGTCGGCGGAGAGCGCCCCATGACGCGCCGCCATGGCGCTGCCCCCCAGGTTGGAGAGCTGCTCGGCGTGGGCCTTGATGGGCAGGCCGTGGGCCTCGGCGGCCGCGAAGACCCGCTCGCACTGGGCCACCGAGAAGGCGATGCTCTCGCAGAACACATCCACCGCATCCGCCAGGCCTTCGGCGGCGGCCGCCGGAATCATCTCTTCGCAGACCAGGCGAATATAGCCATCGCTGTCGTCCTGGAACTCTGGGGGGAGGGCATGGGCGCCGAGCAGGGTGGTGACCACCCGCACCGGCAGGGCCTCGCCCAGGCGCCGGGCGACCCGCAGCATCTTCAGTTCGTCGGCGACCGTCAGGCCATAGCCGGACTTGATCTCCACCGTGGTGGCGCCCTCGGCCATTAGTGCCTCGAGTCGCGGCCGGGCGGCGGCGAAGAGCGCCTCCTCGCTGGCCTCGCGGGTGGCGGTGACGGTGCTGAGGATGCCGCCGCCGCGGCGGGCGATCTCCGCGTAGCTGACGCCTTCCAGGCGCTGCTCGAACTCGTCGGCCCGGGAGCCGCCGAAGACCAGGTGGGTATGGCAGTCCACCAGGCCGGGGGTCATGACGCCGCCGCTGGCCATCGTCTCGCAGCCGGCGAGGGTCGCGGCATCGAGTTCGCTCATCGGCGCCACCCGCTCGATGCGCTCGCCGGCCACGATCACCCCCATGGGGGAGGGCTGGGTCTGCAGGCCATCGAAGAGGGTGATATCGCGCCACAGGCGGCGACTGGCTTGGGATGGCATGGCTGCCTCCTCACTGGGCTGGTTATGTATATACAATTAGCCTAGCCCGAAAAGGGCGTCAAGTCACCCCCGGTACGGCTCGCCGCTCGGGCGAGGTTTTGATCGTCAATCCTGTCAATTAAATATTAAAAATCAATGATTTATGTTTATTGCCACCGGTGGCTTTCGGCCAGGCAAGTCGCTATTTAGACCAAAGTTTAAGACATTTTGATAAGCATTCGGCCCAGGGTTTGTCTATTGTAATGTATATACAAGACACGGACGCCGCTCCCACTCCTTCTGCCCGAGGTGCGCTACCCAGGGCCCCGGGCCAACAATCACAAGCGAGGCGATCTTATGGACTCCCCCAAGGCATCCTCCCCGGCTCCCGTGCGACGCGGCGGCGCCGCCACCGTCCTGAAACTCTTCGTGCCCAGCCTGCTGGGTATCCTGATCTTCTTCGTGCCCATCGAGCTCGGCGGGCGCAGTACCATCCTGCTCGACCATATGGTCGGCGGGGCGCGGAGCCTGCTGGGAGACTTCAGCGGCTTCTATGCCCTGGCGCTGATCGTCGCCGGGGCCGCCTACCCGCTGATCAGGGGCTACTGGCGACGCAACCTCACCGAGCGCATCTTTACCGTGCTGAAGATCGCCGGGGTGGCCGCGGCACTGATGGCGCTGACCGGCTGGGGCCCGGCCTTCCTCCACGAGCCAGACATGCTGCCCTTCTTGTTCGACAAGCTGGTGATCCCGGTGGGGCTGATCGTGCCGATCGGCGCCATCTTCCTGGCGTTGCTGATCAGCTATGGGCTGCTGGAGCTGATCGGGGTGCTGGTGCAGCCGGTGATGCGCCCCATCTGGCGTACCCCGGGGCGCAGCGCCATCGATGCGGTGGCCTCCTTCGTGGGCAGCTACTCCATCGGCTTGCTGATCACCAACCGCGTCTATCAGGCGGGGCAGTACTCGGCCCGAGAGGCGGCGATCATTGCCACCGGCTTCTCCACCGTCTCGGCGACCTTTATGATCATCGTTGCCCGCACCCTGGACCTGATGGGGGTGTGGAACCTCTACTTCTGGCTGACGCTACTGATCACCTTCGTCGTCACCGCCATCACCGTGCGCCTGCCGCCGCTCGCCGGCATGAGCGACGACAAGCGTGATGGCGAGCCGACGTCCGTGCCCGGCAAGCGCCTGACCACCGCCTGGCGGACCGGCCTGGCGGTGGCCGAGCGGGCCCCGGGGCTGCATCGCAGCGTGGCGCTCAACTTCAAGGAGGGGCTGGTGATGGCCATCAGCATCCTGCCGTCGATCATGTCGGTGGGCCTGGCCGGCCTGTTGGTGGCCAAGTACACCCCGCTGTTCGCCTGGCTGGGCTGGCTCTTCTATCCCTTCGTGGCGGTCTGGGGACTGGCCGATGCACCGGCCCTGGCCCAGGCGGCCGCCTCGGGGCTGGCCGAGATGTTCCTGCCGGCGCTGCTGATGGCGGAGGCGGAGTTCGTGGCGCGCTTCGCCGCCGGGGTGGTCTCGGTGTCGGCGGTGCTGTTCTTCTCCGCCTCGATCCCCTGCATTCTCTCCACCAGCATCCCGCTCTCGGTGGGGCGCATGCTGGTGATCTGGTTTATCCGCGTGGCCTTGAGCCTGACCCTGGCGATCCCCACCGGCTACCTGGTGCAGGCACTGGCCGGCGTCTAGCCCCCGCGCCGACCGCGCCACGAAAAACGCCTCCCGGGTTTGGCCCGGGAGGCGTTTTCGTTGCCGGCGCCCGCCTAGTCGCGGCGGCTGCTGACCGTGGAGCGCAGCTTGTAGCGATCGCCGGGGTGAATCAGTCGCGCATAGCTAATCAGCTGATCGCCGGACCAGGTGCGGCGCACCATGCTCAGGCAGGGGGTGGCGGTATCGATGGCCAGCCAGTCGGCGGTCCGGGCATCCACCAGCACCGCCTCGACGATATGCTCGATATCGGTGATCGGGCAGGCCGCCACCAGCACCTCGTTGGGGGTCTGGCGGTCGAAGTCGCTGGCCAGGTAGTCGGGCACCCAGCGCGGATTGACGTAGCGATTCTCCAGCTGGATGGGGACCTCGTCCTCGTAGTGCACCAGCAGGGTATGGAAGACCCGGCTGCCCAGGCGCATGCCCAGGCGCAGGGCCACCTCGTCGTCCGCTTCGATGGCCTCCCGGGTCAGCACCTCGTTGCGGTAGGCGTGGCCCCGGCCGCGCACCTCCTCGGCGATATTGTGCACGTCGAGCAGCGGCGACTCCGCCTTGCGATCGGTGACGAAGGTGCCGAGCCCCGGCTGGCGGGTCAGGTAACCCTTCTGTACCAGGTCGCGGATCGCCTTGTTGGCGGTCATGCGGCTGACGCCGAAGTCTCGGGCCAGCTGCTCCTCCGGAGGAATCTGGTGGTGGGCCGGCCAGTCGCCGGCGTGAATCTTCTCCAGCAGATGCTGCTGGATCTGCAGGTAGAGCGGGGGGGAGCTACCCATGGGGTCGGTGTCCTTGCGCCGCAGGCGAATGTCTATACAACTAGTCTACCCGCTGTTTGCTCGCCAGGCATCCCCGCCCGGCGGCGGGGCAGGACGATCACGGTGGACTGGCCGAGGGCACTGGGGCAGGGCGAGGGGTCAGCCCACCTTGTAGGCGTAGGGGGACTCGGCCAGCGGGCCGCGGCCCCCGGCCAGGGTAAGCGCCAGGTCGTGGAGGCCGTCCCACAGCGGCACCGGGCTTGCGCCCTTGATGGCCAGGTCGAGGCGCTGGGCGAACAGCAGCAGCTTGTGCAGGCGCTTGGTGGGCAGGCGGTTCAGGGCCTGCTGATAGGCGGGGCGGCGCTTGTCGAAGATCGGTGGCTTCTGGGCCTTGCAGGCGTGCTCGAAGCTCTGCCCCTGGTCGAGGTGCTGATAGAGGGAGAGCAGGGTGCGCAGCTCCCGGGTCAGCACCCAGAGCACCAGGGTCGCCTCTATCCCCTCGCCGCGCAGCCCGGCGAGGATCCGCGAGGCGCGCTCCCGCTCGCCGCGTAGGCAGGCGTCGCTCAGGGTGAAGATATCGTAGCGGGCGCTCTCCTCGACACCGCCGGCGATGGCCGCGGCATCGAGGCGCGCCCCGGGGGGCGTCAGCAGGGCCAGCTTCTGCAGCTCCTGATCGGCGGCCAAGAGGTTGCCCTCGGTGCGCTCGCCGAGCAGGCGGGCGGCCTCCATGTCCAGGCTCAGGCCATGGCGGGCGGCCCGGTCGCGCAGCCAGAACCCCAGGCGCTGGTGATCCACCGGCCACACCGGGACGAACAGGCCGAGCTTGTCGAGGGCCTTGAACCAGGCGCTCTTCTGCTCGCGGAAGTCGAGCTTGCCCATGCTCAGCAGCAGGATATTGTCGCTACCCTCGAGGCCCTCGGCATAGGCCTTGAGGGCCTTGGCGCCCTCCTGACCCAGCTTGGCACCGCCCAGGCGCAGCTCGATCAGCTTGGCGGAGGCGAACAGCGACAGGCTGGCGCTGGCCTCCAGTAGCTGGCTCCACTGGAAGCCCTGCTCCACATGCAGCACCTCCCGCTCCTCCACGCCCCGGGCGCGGGCGGCGGCGCGCACGGCATCGCAGGCCTCCTGATGCAGCAGGGGCTCCTCGCCGGCGACGATCACCACCGGCGGCAGCGAGCGGCTCAGCGCCTCGGGCAGCTTGTCGGGAAAGACCTTCATGGCGGCGCTGCCTATTCCTGCCCGGCCAGGGGGCGCAGGCGTTCCAGCAGGCGAGACGCGGCCTCCCGGCGCAGCTGGGCCTCGGCCTCGCGGCGTTGGTCGTCGGCGGCCAGCAGGTTGGCCTCGTTGATATGCAGGCGCCGGCGGACCCCGAGGGTCTCCCGGGGAAGCAGGTAGGCGCCGTCCGCGACCCGCTGCACCGAGAAGGGCACCTCGAGGATCAGCTCGATCTCGCGATTGCCGCTCTCCGCGATGCCCAGGGGGCGCTCGCGCAGGTGCTCGGCCCCCAGGTTGAGGCGCAGCGCCGCCGACTCGTCCAGGCGGGTGCCGGCCTGGTCCAGGCGCTCGCGCACCGCCTGGGCCAGGTCGTCATTGGCGGCGGCCAGGTGCAGGGCCTCGGGGCCGCCGCCGGCTTGCAGGCCGCGTAGCCGAAAGCCGCAGCCGCTCAGGCCGAGGCCGGCGACACCGGCCAGGGTCAGGCGTAGAAAGTGACGCCGTTGCATCTTGGCTCTCCTTGGCCCATGGCAGGGGTGGGCCTAGCCCACCACGATATTGACCAGCTTGCCGGGCACCACGATCACCTTGCGGATCGTCTTGCCCTCCAGGTGACGCTGGACGTTCTCGGCGCCCAGGGCCTCGGCCTCCACCGACGACTTGTCGGCATCCGGGGCGACCTCGATGCGTGCCCGCAGCTTACCGTTGACCTGCACCACCAGTTCGATGCTGTCGCGGGCCAGGGCGGACTCGTCGAGGCGCGGCCAGGCGGCGTCGATGGCCGGCCCGTCGTGGCCCAGCTCGGCCCAGAGGGCATGGCCGATGTGCGGGGTGATGGGGGCCAGCAGCAGCACGCAGGCCTCCACCGCTTCCCGGGCCACGGCCAGGCCCTGGGGCGTGGTGTCGTCGAACTTACCCAAGGCGTTGGCCAGCTCCATCACCGCGGCGATGGCGGTATTGAAGGTGGTGCGGCGACCGATGTCGTCGCTGGCCTTCTTGATGGTCTCGTGAGTCTTGCGGCGCAGGTCGCGCTGGGCATCGTTGAGGCTGGCGGTGTCCAGCGGCGCCGGCTCGCCGGCGGCCAGGTGCTCGCCGACCAGGCGCCACAGGCGCTTGAGGAAGCGGTTGGCGCCCTCGACCCCGGAGTCGGACCACTCGAGGGACTGCTCCGGCGGGGCGGCGAACATCATGAACAGGCGCACGGTGTCGGCGCCGAAGCGTTCGATCATCGACTGGGGGTCGACGCCGTTGTTCTTCGACTTGGACATCTTCTCGATGCCGCCCATCGCCACCGGCTGGCCGTCGTCGATCAGCAGCGCGCTCACCGGGCGGCCCTTGTCGTCGCGCTTGACCTCCACGTCGGCGGGGTTGAACCAGGTCTTGGCGCCGTTGGCTTCTTCCCGGTAGAAGGTCTCGGCGATCACCATGCCCTGGGTCAGCAGGCGCTGGAAGGGCTCGTCGGAGTCGACCAGGCCGAAGTCGCGCATCAGCTTGTGGAAGAAGCGCGCATAGAGCAGGTGCAGGATGGCGTGCTCGATGCCGCCGATATAGAGGTCCACCGGCAGCCAGTAGTTAGCGCGCTCGTCGAGCATGGCGTCCGGGTTGTCGGCGCAGCAGAAGCGCGCGTAGTACCAGGAGGACTCCATGAAGGTGTCGAAGGTATCGGTCTCGCGCACCCAGCCATCGCCCAGGTCGGAGAATGCCGGCATCTTCTTGAGCGGCGAGCCGGAGGCGTCCACGGTGACTTCCTGGGGCAGGGCCACCGGCAGCTCGTCGTCGGAGAGCGGCACGGTCTGGCCCTCGGGGCCGTACTTGACCGGAATCGGCGCGCCCCAGTAGCGCTGGCGGGCCACGCCCCAGTCGCGCAGGCGGAAGTTGGTCTTGACCTCGCCGACGCCCTTCTCGGCGAGCTTGGCGGCGATGGCATCGAAGGCCGCCTCGAAGTCGAGGCCGTCGAACTCGCCGGAGTGGATCAGGCGGCCGTATTCCACGTAGGCGCCTTCGGAGAGGTCGGGGGCCTGGCCGTTCTCGTCGCCGATCACCGCCTCGATGGGCAGGCCGTACTTGGTGGCGAACTCCCAGTCGCGCTGGTCATGGCCGGGCACCGCCATCACCGCGCCGGTGCCGAACTCCATCAGCACGAAGTTGGCCACGTAGACGGGCACCTCGCGGCCGGTCAGCGGGTGGATCGCCACCTGGCCGGTGGCCATGCCCCTCTTCTCCTTGGTGGCCAGCTCCGCCTCGGAGGTGCCGCCCCGAGCGCACTCCTCGCAGAAGGCGGCGAGCTCGGGGTTGCCCTCGGCGGCGTCACGGGCCAGGGGGTGCCCCGCGGCCACCGCCACATAGGTGACCCCCAGCAGGGTGTCGGGGCGGGTGGTATAGACCGATAGCGGCTCGGCGGGGGTGCCATCGGCGGCCTTGATGTCGAAGCTCAGCTCCACGCCCCGGGACTTGCCGATCCAGTTGCGCTGCATGGTCTTGACCTGCTCGGGCCACTCGACCTTATCGAGATCGGCCAGCAGTTCCTCGGCATAGTCGGTGATCTTGAGGAACCACAGCGGGATCTCCTTGCGCTCCACCAGGGCGCCGGAGCGCCAGCCACGGCCCTCGATCACCTGCTCGTTGGCCAGCACGGTCTGGTCCACCGGGTCCCAGTTGACGGTGGACATCTTCTTGTAGACCAGCCCCTTCTCCACCAGCTTGGTGAAGAACCACTGCTCCCAGCGGTAATAGTCGCTGTCGCAGGTGGCGAACTCGCGGCTCCAGTCGTAGGCGAAGCCCAGGGCCTGGAGCTGGTTGCGCATGTAGTCGATGTTCTCGTAGGTCCACTTGGCCGGCGGTACCTGGTTCTTGATGGCGGCATTTTCCGCCGGCATGCCGAAGGCGTCCCAGCCCATGGGCTGCAGCACGTTCTTGCCCTGCATGCGCTGGTAGCGGGAGACCACGTCGCCGATGGTGTAGTTGCGCACATGACCCATGTGTAGCTTGCCGCTGGGGTAGGGGAACATCGACAAGCAGTAGAACTTCTCGCGATTGGCGTCTTCGACGGCCTTGAAGCACTCGTTCTTCACCCAGAACTGCTGGGCATCGCGTTCGATCTCATGGGGGTTGTACTGTGCGTCCATCGGTTCGGTCTGTCACCTTGTGGAGGGGGATGGCGTAAGCGTTGGCGCGATCCGGGCGCCGCCGTGGGTAGACTATGTTACAACTGTCGAAACGGCGGCTTGGCACCATCGAATGGGGCACAAGCATACCTTAGTAAGGTCCTGTCAGGTAAGGGCCTGGCCCGGCGCCAGGCCGGTGGAACCAAGGAGCGCACCATGAGCGAGCACAAAGAGCGGGAGCATCGGCTGCGGGAAGGCTATGAGCGCATGTTGGCGCGCTTGCAGCATGGCGCCGACGAGCTCTCCTGGGAGGCCCTGCAGCAGGAGCTGGACGAGGCGGTGGAGTTCGAGGCGGAGCTCGAGGAGTTCACCAAGGACGAGCTCTCCCTGCTGCGCGCCTGGGTCGAGCGCGACCTGCGCGAGATGCGCCGCTACCTGGCGGCGGGGGGGCAAGGCGTGGCCAGTTGGCTGGGCATCGACCTCTCGGTGCTGTCGCGCAAGGTCACCGATGCGCTCTTTTCCATCGCCGACCGTTCGGTGATCGAGCGTGAGCGGCTCAGCGACGACCTGGAGGCGGCCCGGGCCGACTACTGCGAGGGCGAGATCGCCGCCCCCGGGCGCATGGCCTGCGTGCACTGCGGCGCCCCCGTGGAGCTGGAAGGCGTGACCCGTATCGAGGCCTGCCACCAGTGCGGGCACCGCTACTTCGCCCGTGCCTCGGAAGCGTAGCAGGGGCGGCTAGAGCAGCCGGTCCAGCGCGAAGATCACCGCCACCACCAGCAGCGACATCAGCGCCGCATAGCCGAGGTTATGGCGCATCATGGTGTAGCCGCTGCTGCCGTAGCGCCCCTGCAGGGAGAGGTTGATCCCCGACAGGGGCCCCACGGCGGTTCCCACCCCCCAGGCCGCCAGGGCCACGAAACCGAGCAGGGTCAGGCGGCTGCCCTCCGGGTCGATCAGCGAGGCCAGGGTCGAGACCCCGATGATCGGGTGCAACCCGGCGATGGCGCTGGCGATGATCGCCAGGTAACTGAGGGCCGCCTCCTTGGCCCCGAAGTGCGCGAAGAGCACCCACTCCCCGCCGCTGGCGGCACTCACCCAAGCGGAGAGTCCCTGGGTGAAGAGGCCGGCACACAGGAACAGCGAGATCTCCCCGCGCATCGCCGGCAGCCGCAGGCGGGCATGATCCAGGACGCGGCGAGTCGTCCAGCGGGGGCCCCTGGGCAGGTTACTGGCCAGGGCCACCGCCGGCAGCAGGAAGGTGATCAGGCTGACGATGGAGAGTCCCGGCGTCAGCCCATAGTGGAAGACCAGCACCAGGGCCGCCATGGCGCCAGGCATCAGCAGGTTGGTGGGGGTCAGGGCGTGGCCCGGGGTCTGGGAGAGGTCGAAGCGCCGCCCCAGCTCCAGGCAGGTGAAGAGGCCCGAGGCGAGCGCCAGGGGCAGGCCGAAGGCGAGGATCCAGCCGTAGCTCATCTGCGGCGCCACGGTGAGCGCCACCCCCATGGAGGCGAAGAAGGGCGACCAGAGGGCGGCGCTGGAGAGGCCGCGATTGAGGGTCAACAGCTGCGGTGTGGTCAGTTCGCCCCGGGCACGCAGCCGGTCCCCGACCATAAAGACCGTGGAGAGGTTGAGGATGGCGCCGAGCAGATGCACGCTGAGCCAGGTCTGGGCGATGCCGCGCCGACCGGTGACCCGCCGCCGGGGCGCCGCCGGCGGGCGGGTGCCGAGCAGGCCCAGAAAACTCACCCCCACCAGCATGGCCACCACATAGACGTTGCCCTCCAGGCTGCGGGCCCAGTCGATGGCCGCCCCGTGGCGGAGCTGGCTGAGCAGCAGCAAACCGCCCCCGAGCAGGGCCAGGGCGCCAGCCTGAAGGCGGTTACGCCGGGGAATGTCTCTCCACAGCAGTGCCGTCGCCGCCCAGAACAGGTAACTGACCCAGGGGGACGGCAGGGGCAGTGGCGTGAAATGAAGGATCTGGGCGATCAGGCCCAGCAGCAACAGCAGGCCGGCGACGACCCGGCGCGGGGTGGGGCGGGGCTGGTGGAGCGGGGGCGGTGTAGCCGGTTGGGACACGGAGGCTCTCTTGGTTAGGGGTGGTTGGCCTGGCAAGCAACGACTGGCTCGGGGCGGCCCGCCGGCGGCGAGGCCGGCGTCGGCGCAAAGATTAGCATCCTAGCGGCCTATTGCCAGCGCCTGGCCTCGGGGCTGCGCGCCGCCTCCAGCATCGTCAGCATGGAGCGGGCGGCATTGGAGAGGGTGCGGCTCTTGTGCATCAGGTAGCCCAGGGGGCGCTGGATGGGCCGGTGGTCGATGGGCAGCACCTCGATCTCGTCGTCGATCAGGCTCTCCGGCAGCACGCTCCAGCCCAGGCCGATGGCGACCATCATCTTGAGGGTCTCCAGGTAGTTGGTGGAGAGTGCCACCTGCACCTTGAGCCCCTCCCGGGCGAAGGTGTCGACGACGATACCCCGGGTGAAGGTCAGATGCCCCGGCAGCACCGCATCGAAGGTGGAGAGGGCCGATAGCGCCAGGCGTTGGCGACCGGCCAGAGGGTGGTCGCGGCCGCAGACGAAGCGCAGCTGGTCGACCCAGACCGGCACCACGGTGAGGTCGGGGGCGGGGGAGGGCGCCAGGGTCACCACCGCCAGCTCCAGTTCGCCGTCGAGCACGTCCTGGTAGGCCTGCTCCGAGTCGAGGAAGCGCATGTCCAGGCGCACCTCCGGGTGGGCCTGGGTATAGGCCTTGAGGATCGGCGGCAGGCGGTGCAGGCCGATATGGTGGCTGGTGGCCATGGTCAGGCTACCGCCCACGTCGCCGCTGAGGTTGCCGATGGCGCGGCGGCTGTCGTCCACCATCACCAGGATCTGGCGGGCCCGGGGCAGCAGCAGGCGGCCCGCCTCGGTGAGGCTGACTCGCCGGCCGATGCGATCGAAGAGCCGCGCGCCGACCTGGTCCTCGAGGCCGGCGATGCGCTTGCTGACCGCCGGCTGGGTGAGGTGCAGGTGTTCGCCGGCCAGGGAGAAGGAGCCGTGGTCGGCCACGGCGAGAAAGGCCTGAAGGCTCTGGGTATCCATTGCAAGGCTCCGAACGGTGTAGAGCGTGGATAAGTGCTTTCTTGAGGGGCGGGGCTACTCTGGGTAAGGCCATCGCAAAGACGCTGTGAACCCTTCCCTGGGCGCTCGACTTTTTCCTGTGAAGCTACGCTATCCTGCTCCGCTTCCAGGGCCGGGGTAAGCCATCCATGGCTTACCCGTTCGGAGCCGTGCTCCTCACCCATAAAAAAGACGCTTTGCTTTGGCCTTCCCCAGCGCCCCTTGTGCAACAATTCATTGTATTCCATGTTGGAATCCAAAGGATAAAGAACATGAATTGATTTTATGGATGCCACCCCCTAGTCTCGAGCCATCAGAGAAGCGCGGGCAACGAGCCCGCCCCTGGAGGAGACCCCCATGGCAGGCCAGACGCTCTACGACAAGTTGTGGTCACAGCACCTGGTAAAGGAACGTGACGACGGCACCGCCCTGATCTATATCGATCGCCACCTGCTCCACGAGGTGACCTCGCCCCAGGCCTTCGAGGGCCTGCGCCTGGCGGGCCGTAAGCCCTGGCGCCTGGACGCCAACCTGGCCACCCCGGACCATAACGTCCCCACCACCGTGGTGGAGCGGGCCCGGGGCAATGCCGGCATCCAGGACCCGGTGTCGCTGATCCAGGTGCAGACCCTGGACGACAACTGCGAAGCCTTCGGCATCGAGGAGTTCAAGATCAACGACGCCCGCCAGGGCATCGTCCATGTGGTGGGCCCGGAGCAGGGCGCTACCCTGCCGGGCATGACCGTGGTGTGCGGCGACTCCCATACCGCCACCCATGGCGCCTTCGCGGCCCTGGCCCACGGCATCGGCACCTCCGAGGTGGAGCATGTGCTGGCCACCCAGTGCCTGCTGGCCCAGAAGATGAAGAACATGCTGGTGCGGGTCGAGGGCGAGCTCGGCCTCGGCGTCACCGCCAAGGACATCGTGCTGGCGGTGATCGGTGAGATCGGCACCGCCGGCGGCACCGGCTACGCCATCGAGTTCGCCGGCAGCGCCATTCGCGGCCTCTCCATGGAAGGCCGCATGACGGTCTGCAACATGGCCATCGAGGCGGGGGCTCGGGTCGGCCTGATCGCGGTGGATGACACCACCATCGACTACCTCAAGGATCGCCCCTACGCGCCCAGCGCCGCCCAGTGGGAGGCCGCCGTGGCCGACTGGCGTGGCCTGGTCTCCGACGAGGATGCGGCCTTCGACAAGGTGGTGGAGCTGGATGCCGCCGCCATCGAGCCCCAGGTGACCTGGGGCACCAGCCCGGAGATGGTCACCGGCATCTCCGGCGAGGTGCCCGACCCCGAGGCCCAGGCGGACGCCACCCTGAAGAGCGGCTACCAGCGCGCCCTGGAGTACATGGGCCTGGCCGCCAAGCAGAAGATCACCGATATCAAGCTCGACAAGGTGTTTATCGGCTCCTGCACCAACTCGCGGATCGAGGACCTGCGCGAGGCGGCCAAGGTGGCCAAGGGCAAGAAGGTCGCCGACTCCGTCCAACTGGCCATGGTGGTGCCGGGCTCCGGCCTGGTGAAGCGCCAGGCCGAGGCCGAGGGCCTCGACAAGATCTTCGTCGAGGCGGGCTTCGAATGGCGCGAGCCGGGCTGCTCCATGTGCCTGGCCATGAACGCCGACAAGCTGGGCGCCGGCGAGCACTGTGCCTCCACCTCGAACCGCAACTTCGAGGGTCGCCAGGGCTACGGCGGGCGTACCCACCTGGTGAGCCCGGCGATGGCCGCCGCCGCCGCCATCGCCGGTCACTTCGTCGATGTGCGTACCCTCGAATCGAACCGCGCCGCCCAGGAGGCCTGAGTCATGCAGAAATTCGAACGTCAGCAGGGGCTGGTGGCGCCCCTCGATCGGGCCAACGTGGACACCGATCTGATCATTCCCAAGCAGTTCCTCAAGTCGATTCAGCGTAGCGGCTTCGGCGTCAACCTCTTCGACGAGCTGCGTTACCTGGACGAGGGCCAGCCGGGTCAGGACTGCTCGCAGCGTCCCCTCAACCCCGACTTCGTGCTCAACCAGACGCGCTACCAGGGTGCTAGCGTGCTGCTGGCTAGGCGTAACTTCGGTTGCGGCAGCTCCCGGGAGCACGCCCCCTGGGCCCTGGCCGACTTCGGCTTCCGGGTGGTGATCGCGCCGAGCTTCGCCGATATCTTCTACAACAACGCCTTCAAGAACGGCATCCTGCTGATCACCCTGCCGGAGGAGGCCGTCGACCGGCTGTTCCGCGAGGTCGAAACCAACGAGGGCTATCGCCTCGACGTGGACCTGGAGCAGCAGCGCATCACCACGCCGAGCGGCGAGATCCTCGAGTTCGCGGTGGACGCCTTCCGCAAGCACTGCCTGCTCGAGGGGCTCGACGATATCGGCATCACCCTGCAGGACGAGGACGCCATCCGCGCCTTCGAGAAGAAGCATCGCGCCGACCGTCCCTGGCTGTTCCGCCAGGCCGGCTGAGCCCCGTATTCATCGATTCAAGGGAAGAGACACCTGATGAGCCGCAAGATTCTCGTTCTGCCGGGCGACGGTATCGGTCCGGAAATCACCCGCGAGGCGGTCAAGGTCCTTAAGGCCTGCCAGGCCAAGGGCCTGGACGTGACCCTGGAGGAGGGCCTGGTGGGGGGCGCCGGCTACGACGCCCACGGCGAGCCGCTGCCCGCCGCGACCCTCGACAAGGCCAAGGCCGCCGACGCCATCCTGTTGGGCGCCGTGGGTGGTCCCCAGTGGGACACCCTGGAGGACCTCGCCAAGCGTCCCGAGAAGGGTCTGCTGGGCCTGCGCAAGAACCTCGGGCTGTTCGGCAACCTGCGCCCGGCGCTGCTCTACCCGCAGCTGGCCGAGGCCTCGACCCTCAAGCCCGAGGTGGTCTCCGGCTTGGATATCCTGATCGTCCGCGAGCTCACCGGCGGCATCTACTTCGGTCAGCCCCGGGGCATCGAGGAGCGCGACGGCGAGCGGGTCGGCTTCAACACCTACGTCTACTCGGAGTCGGAGATCGAGCGCATCGGTCGCCTGGCCTTCGAGATGGCCCAGAAGCGCGGCAAGAAGCTGTGCAGCGTCGACAAGGCCAACGTGCTCGAGGTGACCATCCTGTGGCGCGAGATCCTGGAGCGCCTGGCGCCGGAGTACCCGGACGTGGAGCTCTCGCACATGTACGTGGATAACGCCGCCATGCAGCTGGTGCGCGCGCCCAAGCAGTTCGATGTCATCGTCACCGGCAACATGTTCGGCGATATCCTCTCGGACGCCGCCGCCATGCTCACCGGCTCCATCGGCATGCTGCCCTCGGCGTCCCTCAACGAGAGCGGCCAGGGCATGTACGAGCCGTGCCACGGCAGCGCCCCGGACATCGCCGGCCAGAACATCGCCAATCCGCTGGCCACCATCCTCTCGGTGGCGATGATGCTGCGCTACTCTCTGGGGGAGACCGCCCTGGCCGAGCGCATCGAGACCGCCGTGGGGCAGGTGCTCGACCAGGGCCTGCGCACCGCCGATATCGCCTACCCGGGCACCCGCCAGGTTTCCACCACCGAGATGGGCGACGCCGTACTGGCCGCCTTCGAGGCGCTCTAAGGCACCGCCCCTAGCGATTGGCAAGTCGAGGAGCGCTGGGGGTAGGGTGAAGCAAAGCGTCTTTTTCATGGACGAAAAAGTCGAGCGCCCAGGGAAGGGTTCACAGCGTCTTTGTGCAGTCCTGCCCCCAGAGTCGCTCCGAGCTTCTAGAGCGCCCTCGGTATTTCCGCGCCCGTGGCACCCGCGGGCGCTACCTCCTCCGAGCGGGGAGGCACACTTATTTTCAGGAGGACATTCACATGTTGAAAGTCGGTTTTGTCGGTTGGCGTGGCATGGTCGGTTCCGTGCTGATGCAGCGCATGGTGGAAGACGGAGACTTCAAGGGCATCGAGCCGATCTTCTTCACCACCTCCCAGGTCGGGCAGCCGGGGCCGGACGTCGGCGTGGAAGTGCCCCCCCTCAAGGATGCCTTCGACCAGGAGGCCCTCAAGGCCCTGGACGTGGTCATCACCTGTCAGGGTGGCGACTACACCAAGGCGGTCTATCAGGACCTGCGTCAGGCCGGCTGGAAAGGCTACTGGATCGACGCCGCCAGCACCCTGCGCATGGCCGACGAGGCGACCATCGTCCTCGATCCGGTCAACCGCCATGTGATCGATGCCCAACTGGCCCGTGGCGCCAAGACCTTCGTCGGCGGCAACTGCACCGTGTCGCTGATGCTGATGGGCCTGGGCGGGCTCTTCGAGGCCGATATGGTCGAGTGGATGACCTCCATGACCTATCAGGCCGCCTCCGGGTCCGGCGCCAAGCATATGCGCGAGCTGCTCAACCAGATGGGCGCCCTGCGCGACAGCGTGGCCTCCGAGCTGAGCGATCCGGCCAGCGCCATCCTGGATATCGACCGCAAGGTCACCGCGGCCATGCGCGGCGGCGACTTCCCCACCGAGAACTTCACCGCGCCCCTGGCCGGTAGCCTCTTGCCGTGGATCGATACCAAGCTCGATAACGGCCAGAGTCGCGAAGAGTGGAAGGGCAGCGTCGAGACCAACAAGATCCTCGGCCTCGACAACAACCCGATTCCCATCGATGGCCTCTGCGTGCGTATCGGCGCCATGCGCTCCCATAGCCAGGCCTTCACCATCAAGCTGAAGCAGGACGTGCCCCTGGACGAGATCGAGGAGCGCATCGCCAAGCACAACGACTGGGTCAAAGTAGTGCCCAACGACAAGGAGGCGACCATCGCCGACCTGACCCCGGCGGCGGCCACCGGCACCCTCACCGTCCCGGTGGGGCGCCTGCGCAAGCTGGCCATGGGCGGTGAGTACCTGTCCGCCTTCAGCGTCGGCGACCAGCTGCTGTGGGGCGCCGCCGAGCCCCTCAAGCGGATGCTCAAGATCCTGCGCGAACAGCGCTAAGCATCGCCTGGCAATGCCACAAACGCCTCCTTCGGGAGGCGTTTTGCATCATGGCTCCCTTGTACAGTAGGCGTTGAAACGCAATGGGAGGGCGCCAAGGAGGCCTGTATCAGAGGTGTTACACTGACCGATAGTGACGCTTCAGCCATAGGTGGGTCGCCATGAAACGCAAGCTCAAGGGTGTCGTGCTGCTCGGCCTCTCCCTGGCCACCCCCCAGGCCCTGGCCCTGGGGGTCGGGGCCCTGGAAGTGCACTCCCATCTGGGGGCGCCGCTGGAGGCCACCATTCCCCTCTATGACACCCGGGGCCTCGACCCGGCGGGCTTCCAGGCGCGCCTCGCCGACGCCCAGACCTATGCTCGGGCCGGCCTGCCTCGCAGCGCGCCGCTCGGTGATCTCGACTTCCGGGTCGAGCGCCGCGGCGAACGCCTGGTCTTGGTGCTCGACTCGCGACGGCCGATCAATGAGCCCTACTTGGACCTACTGATCGATCTGGCATGGCCGGGCGGCCAGCAGCTGCGCCAGATCACCCTGTTGCTGGATCCCCCGGGCTATCGTCCCCTGGTCGAGCCCGCCGCGCCCCGGGTGCCGGCCACGCCCGCGACCCCGGCGCCCGCCGCGGTACCTCCGCTCGCTGCCTCGCCGGCCGCCCCTTCCCCGGCGGCCCAGGCCCAGGGCGATCCCGCCTTCGTGCGCTCCGGGGACACCCTCTGGGCGGTGGCCAGCCGGCTGCGTCCGGATCGCGACGTCGGCATGCAGCAGATGATGCTGGCCCTGGTGGCGGCCAACCCCGAGGTCTTCCCCAACGGCAATATCAACCAGATGCGCGCCGGCTTCACCCTGAGCGTGCCGCGCCGCGAGGCCCTGGTGGCGATCTCTCCGGCCGAGGCGGAGCGGCTGGTGCAGGCCCATCATCGGGCCTGGGCCAATCGCGGCGGCGGGGCGCCGGCGCCGGTGGCCATGCCGGCGCTTGACGAGGCCCTGGCCCCTCGAGAGGCAGCGTCTCCCGAGAGTGATGAGGCCGCGGCGCAAGCCGAGGCCGAACCCGGCTCCGAGGCATCGGGTGGCGAGACTCCGGCGTCCCCCGCCGAGTCGGCAGCGCCCGCCGCTCGCGAGGCGGAAGGCGAGGCCGTGGCGTCAAGCGCCGGCGACGAGCAGGCCGCGCCGCGCCTGGTGCTGCTGAGCGATGCCGAGCTGGCCGCGGAGCAGTCGGCGGGCCAGGCCGACCAGGAGGGCGCCGGCGAGCCGGCCTTCGGAGCGTCCGTCGCCGAGGACGCCAAGGCGGCGGCCCTGGCCGCGACGGATGGGCTGGCCGAAGAGGAGAGCGTGGTCGAGGTCGCACCGACGCAGAGTGGCGAGCCGCTGCTGGCTCAGTCATCCGCGGCGGGGGAGGGCGAGCCCCGTCCCGCGGTGGCCTTGGCCGAGCTACGCGAGGAGCGGGATGAGCTGCGTGGCGAGATTACCGCCCTGCGCGACGAGATGGCCGCCCTGCGCGAGCAGCTGGCGACCCTGGTCGCCGGCGGCGGGGCCGATGGGGCCGGGCTCGGTGGCGTCGTGCCGCCCGATAGCGCGACGCCTGCCGAGGGCGCCCCGGCTCAGGATCGTCCCTGGTGGGGTGCGCTCTGGGCCGGGGCCCGGAATCATACCCTGGCCCTGGGCGGTGCCGCCCTGGCACTGCTGCTGGCGCTCTGGGCGCTGCTGCGCCGACGTCGCGAGGAGGACGAGGGGCAGAGTTTCGCCGAGCGCTATGCGGCGAGCCCGGTGCCGGAGGGCGATCCCGCGCGGGCCGTGCCCGGCCCGGTTCAGACCGAGCGTCGCGCCATTCCCGAGGCCCAGGCGATCAGCGAGGCGGATATCTTTATCGCCTACGGTCGCTATGACCAGGCGCGGGAGCTTCTCGAGGCGAGCCTGGCCCGCGACCCCGAGCGCGACGACCTGCGCTTGAAGCTGATGACGGTACTGGTGGAGCAGCATGACTGGGCGGCGGCGCGCCGCGAAGGCGAGCGGCTCGAGGCCCACGGCGATCCCGCCCTGGCGCCCGAACTGGCCCGCCTGCAGGCGCGTATCGGCACGGAAGGGGGCGAACCGGAAGGCGCATCCGTCGAGCCCGATGGCGAGGCGGCTCAGGCCGAGTCGTCGGGACGGCGCATCGAGTCCCCCCGGGAGCACCAAGGCGAGCCGAGCGCCGCGGAGGCCGAGGCGCCCCGGAGCGAGTCGCCGGAGCGCATCATCGACTATCGCCCGCCGCGGGTCGAACCCGCCGAGCCGCGGGGCGAGACGCCCCGGCAGCCCGAGGTGGAGTTTACGCCCGGCGACGAGCCGGCCAACGGCGAGATTCCCCACGATTGGGAGGTGGAGGAGCTGGCCTTCCCGGCCTCGGATCTGGATAATAAGGCCTCCGCCGCTGCCCCGGCAGCGCAGCGGCTCCTGGCCGAGGCCCAGGCCTTGCTCGAGACGGGCGAGCGCGAACGGGCCGCCGAGCTGCTGGCCCGCGTCGTGGCCGACGGCGATGACCAACGACGGGAGCAGGCGCGGGCCCTGATCGCCCAGCACAACCTCTGATGAGCCGATGCCCCTGTTCGAGCCCCTAGACGAGACCCGCCCCCTGACCGGACGCCTGGCCCTGGGCGTGGAATACGATGGCAGCGCCTACTGCGGTTGGCAGCGCCTCAAGCATGCCGCCTCGGTGCAGGCCTCCCTGGAGGATGCCCTGTCCAAGGTCGCCGCGGCCCCGGTCAAGGTGCTGTGCAGCGGTCGCACCGACAGCGGGGTGCATGCCACTCGCCAGGTGCTGCATTTCGACCCGCCGGCGGCCCGCTCCCAGAAGGCCTGGGTGTTCGGCGCCAATGCCAACCTGCCGCGGGATATCGCCGTGCGCTGGGTGCACCCGGTCCCCGACGACTTCCATGCTCGCTTCAAGGCCCTGGCGCGGCGCTACCGCTACGTGATCCTCAATCAGCCCAGTCGTCCGGTGCTGGAGCGTGCCAATGTCACCTGGTGTCGCGACCCCCTGGACGCCGAGGCGATGCACCGCGCCGCCCAGGTGCTGGTGGGCGAGCACGACTTCTCGAGCTTCCGCGCCGCCGGTTGCCAGTCGAAGAGCCCCTGGCGGCACCTGCACTTTATCGAGGTGCATCGCCATGGTCCCCTGGTGGTGATCGACGTCCAGGGCAACGCCTTCCTGCATCATATGATTCGCAATATCGCCGGCGCCCTGGTGGCGGTGGGGCGTGGCGAACAGACCGAGACCTACCTGGCCGAGTTGCTGACCCTGAAGGATCGCGCCCAGGGCGCCGTGACCGCGCCGGCCTGTGGCCTGCACTTCGTCGACTCCCTCTATGACGAGGCCTATGGGCTGCCCGCCGAGCCGCTGGGGCCCAATCTGCTGGCCTTCCTTGGCGAGTGGACCGGCGAGCGCCCCCTGCCGGACTGCCCCATGGTCGAGTACCGCCGCGGTCGCCCGCTCGTCTCCCTCATCGCCACCGAGGAGTAAGCCCATGCTGCAACGTACCCGGGTCAAGATCTGCGGGCTGACCCGCGAGGCGGACGTCGACGCCGCCGTGGCCGCCGGCGCCGATGCCCTGGGCTTCGTGATGTGGCCGGGCAGCAAGCGCGGCATCGACCCCGAGCGCCTGGCCGCCTTGAGCGCCCGAGTGCCGGCCTTCGTCACCCGGGTGGGGCTCTTCGTCGACCAGGACCCCGCGCTGATCGGCCGCTGCGCCGAGCACCTGGACCTGCTGCAGCTCCACGGCCAGGAGTCTCCCGAATTCTGCGCGAGCCTGCCACGGCCCTGGATCAAGGCGCTGCGCATGCGCGAGGGCCTCGATCTGCACGCCGCCGCGGCGGACTACACCGGCGCCCGGGCCCTGCTGCTGGACGCCTACAAGCCCGGCGTGCCGGGGGGTACCGGGGAGACCTTCGACTGGTCGCGGATCCCCGCAAGCCTGGCAAAACCTGTTATTCTCGCGGGAGGCTTGAGCGCCGACAATGTCGGCCAGGCGATCGCCGCGGTGCAGCCCTTCGCCGTCGATGTCTCCGGCGGGGTGGAGCACGCCCCCGGGGTCAAGGACCCCGCCAAGATCGCAGCCTTCCTGCGCCAGGTACTCCTGAGCCATCCCATCCAAGCCCAAGCGACCCTGTGAGGTGTCTTTCGTGACCAAGTTCAGCGACCTGACCCGACTGCCCGATGCCCGCGGCCATTACGGCCCCTATGGCGGCCGGTTCGTATCGGAAACGTTGAGCTTCGCCCTGGAGGAGTTGGAGAGCATCTACGCGAGCCTTCGCGACGATCCCGACTTCCAGGCCGAATTCGACCGTGACCTGGCCCATTACGTGGGTCGTCCCTCGCCGCTCTATCACGCCGAGCGATGGTCACGGGAACTGGGTGGCGCGCAGATCTGGCTCAAGCGGGAAGACCTCAATCACACCGGTGCTCACAAGGTGAACAACACCATCGGCCAGGCCCTGCTGGCCAAGAAGAGCGGTAAGCCGCGGGTCATCGCCGAGACCGGCGCCGGCCAGCACGGCGTGGCCACCGCCACGGTGGCGGCGCGCCTGGGCCTCGAATGCGAGGTCTACATGGGCGCCGAGGACGTCGAGCGCCAGAAGCTCAACGTCTATCGCATGCAGCTGCTGGGGGCCAGGGTGATTCCGGTGGAGTCCGGCACCCGCACCCTCAAGGACGCCATGAACGAGGCGCTGCGCGACTGGGTTACTAACGTCGACAACACCTTCTACATCATCGGCACCGTGGCCGGCCCGCACCCCTATCCGATGCTGGTGCGCGACTTCAACGCCGTGGTGGGCCGCGAGGCGCGCCGCCAGTCCCAGGAGCAGATCGGCCGCCTGCCGGATGCCCTGGTGGCCTGCGTCGGCGGCGGCTCCAACGCCATGGGGCTCTTCTATCCCTTCGTCGAGGACGACGAGGTCAAGATGTATGGGGTCGAGGCGGGCGGCGACGGCGTCGAGACCGGTCGCCACGCCGCGCCCCTGGCCTCCAATGCGCCGCGCGGCGTGCTGCATGGCAACCGCACCTACCTGATGTCCGACGAGGCGGGGCAGGTCAGCGACACCCACTCCATCTCCGCCGGCCTGGACTACCCGGGGGTCGGCCCCGAGCACGCCCTGTGGAAGGACGTGGGCCGGGTCGAGTACGTGACCGCCAACGACGACGCCGTGCTCGAGGCGTTCCGCGAGCTGACCCGGGTCGAGGGCATCATGCCCGCGCTGGAATCCGCCCATGCCCTGGCCCATGCCAAGGTGCTGGCGCCGACGATGCGCCCCGATCAGCATATCGTGGTCAACCTCTCCGGCCGCGGTGACAAGGACATCATGACCGTCGCCAAGCTCGACGGCATCGTACTCTAAGGACGCCCCGATGAATCGTATCGACCAACGTTTCGCCGACCTCAAGGCGCAGGGCCGCAAGGCCCTGATTCCCTACCTGACCGCCGGGGATCCGGGGCCCGAGCACACCGTGGGGTTCATGCATGCCCTGGTGGAGGCGGGGGCCGACGTCATCGAGCTCGGCGTGCCCTTCTCCGACCCCATGGCCGATGGCCCGGTGATCCAGAAGGCCTGTGAGCGCGCCCTGGCCAAGGGCGTGCGGCTGAGCCACCTGTTCGAGATGGTCGCCGAATTCCGTCGCCAGGATGCCGCCACGCCGGTGGTGTTGATGGGGTACCTCAACCCCATCGAGCGCCTGGGCTACCAGGCCTTCGCCGATGCCGCGGCGGAGGCCGGCGTCGACGGCGTGCTGATCGTCGACATGCCGCCGGAAGAGGCCGAAGAGCTGGGGCCGATTCTCAAGGCCCGCGGCCTGGCGATGATCTTCCTGGTCGCCCCTACCACCTCCGAGGCTCGGGCCGCTACAATATGCGCCCATGGCGAGGGCTATCTCTACTATGTCTCCCTCAAGGGGGTGACGGGGTCGGCCAATGTGGATGCCGGCGACGTGGCCAGCCACCTGGCGCCGTTGCGTGGCCTGACCGAGCTGCCGCTGTGCGTCGGCTTCGGCATCCGCGATGGCGCCTCGGCGGCCGCGGTGGGCGGGGTCTCCGACGGTGTGATCGTCGGCAGCGCCCTGGTCAGCCGGATCGCCGAAGGGGCCGAGGCCCCGGAGGGCATCGCCCCGGTATTGAAGACGGTGCTCGGCGAGATGCGTCAGGCCCTGGATGCCTGAGTCGCCGTGGCACTCGTATTGACTCACTGCAGGCCCGGCGATTGCCGGGCCGCCTATGATGGAACTCTTCTGTTATGAGCTGGCTTGACAAGATCGTGCCGTCCATGGGGCGCATTCAGCGCAAGGATCGCCGTGCGAGCGTTCCCGATGGCCTGTGGCGCAAGTGCCCCAAGTGCGAGGCGGTACTCTACCTCCCCGAGCTCGAGAAGCATCACAACGTCTGTCCCAAGTGTGATCACCACCTGCGCTTGACCGCCCGCAAGCGGCTGCAGTGGTTCCTCGACAAGGAGGGCCGCGAGGAGATCAGTGCCGACCTGGAGCCGACGGATCGCCTCAAGTTCCGTGACTCCAAGAAGTACAAGGACCGCCTGGCCGCGGCCCAGAAGGGCACCGGTGAGAAGGACGCCCTGGTGGCCATGCGCGGCAGCCTGGATGGCCTGCCGGTGGTGGCGGTGGCCTTCGAGTTCACCTTTATGGGGGGCTCCATGGGCGCCGTGGTGGGCGAGAAGTTCGTGCGCGCCGCCAGTGTGGCCCTGGAAGCGGGCATCCCGCTGGTCTGCTTCTCCGCCTCCGGCGGGGCGCGCATGCAGGAAGCGCTCTTCTCGCTGATGCAAATGGCCAAGACCTCGGCGGCCCTGGAGAAGCTCAAGCAGGCCGGGGTGCCTTATATCTCGGTGCTCACCGACCCGGTCTATGGTGGCGTCTCGGCGTCGCTGGCCATGCTCGGCGATCTCAACGTGGCCGAGCCCAATGCGCTGATCGGCTTCGCCGGCCCGCGGGTCATCGAACAGACGGTGCGCGAGAAACTGCCGGAAGGCTTCCAGCGCAGCGAGTTCCTGCTCGAGCATGGCGCGGTGGACATGATCGTCCACCGCAGCGAGATGCGCACCCGCCTGGGCGGCGTGCTGCGCAAGCTGACCGCCCAGCCGTCGCTGGCGCAGGCCGAGGCGGCTCCCGCCGTCGAGGCGGCCCCGCTGGTCGCCGAGCCCGCGGCCGAGGGCTCCGATGACGACGCCAAGGATGCTCGCTAAGCGATGAGCGATATGCCCTCGACCCTCGATGCCTGGCTCGAGCGCCTGGAGCGCCAGCACCCGGTCAGCATCGACCTGGGGCTGGAGCGAGTGGCCCGGGTCGCCCGCCGGCTGGGCCTCGACACCGGCCCCATCGCCGAACGGGTAATCACCGTCGCCGGCACCAATGGCAAGGGCTCCACCGTGGCCATGCTGGAGGCCCTGGGACGCGCCCATGGGCTGAGTACCGCCAGCTACACCTCGCCGCACCTGCTGCGCTATAACGAGCGGCTGCGCTTCGATGGCGAGGAGGCCGACGACGCCACCCTGATCGCCGGCTTCGCGGCGGTGGAGGCGGCGCGTCTCGACGGCGAGGCGGTGAGCCTGACCTATTTCGAGGCGGGCACCCTGGCGGCGCTCTGGGCCATCGCCCGGCGCCGCCCCGAGCTTGCCATCCTCGAGGTGGGACTCGGCGGACGCCTGGACGCGGTCAACGTGATCGACCCGGACGTGGCGGTGGTCACCACCGTGGCCCAGGATCACGCCGCCTTCCTGGGCGATGACCTGGAGGGCATCGGCCGCGAGAAGGCCGGCATCCTGCGCGCGGGGCGTCCGGCGGTACTGGGTAGCACCGACCTGCCGGCCAGCGTCGTCGAGGTGGCCGATGGGCTGGGGGCGGTACGCCATACCCTGGGCGAGGACTATCGTCGCGAGCTCAGCGCGGAGGGCTGGGCCTGGCGGGGTCGCGACGCCGCGGGCGCCGCCCTGCATCTGGCGGCGCTGCCCGACCCGGGCCTGCCCCTGGACAACGCCGCCACGGCGCTTCAGGCCCTGGCGTTGGCGGGGGTGACCCTCGACGCCGTGGCCTGTCGTCGTGCGCTGGCCGGGGTGACTCTGGCCGGGCGCATGCAGTGGCGAGGCCAGTGGTGCCTGGACGTGGGGCACAACCCCCATGCCGCGGCGTATCTGGCTGCGCGCCTCGCCGAGCGCACCCTGGCCCCGAGGGCCAGGCGCTATGCGCTGCTGGGCATGCTCGGCGACAAGGATGCCGAAGGGGTGGTAAGGGCCCTGGCGCCGGTGATCGATGGCTGGGTGTGTGCCACTCTGGAGGGGGAGCGGGCCCGCACGGCCGCCGCCCTGGCCGAGGTGGTGCGCGGCGCCGGCGGCGAGGTGGTCGCCGAGCTCGACTCGCCCCGGCTCGCCGCCGACTGGCTGGCTGCGCGCCTGGACGAGGCCGACGAGGTGCTGGTCTGCGGCTCCTTCTTTACCGTGGCCGACGTCCTGGCCGGCTGGCAGTCATGATCGTTACCGTGGTCGAGGCGCTGGCCGGCCGGGCCAGCACAAGGAACCAGGATCGGGGAGGTCCCGATGAAGTATGGAATGCGTGAGCGCCTGAGCGGCGCCGTGATCCTGATCGCCCTGGGGGTGATCTTCGTACCCATGTTGTTCGATGAGCCCGCCCCTCGGGAGGAGCGCCCGCAACCGGTGCTGACCATCGAGCAGCCCATCGAGGTGGATCGCACCCCGGTGGAGGAGCCGACGCCGCCGGCGAGTCTCGGGGAAGTCGAGGCCGAGGGTGGCAGCGATGGGCCGAGTTCACCGGGCGGTTTGACGGCGTTGCCCGAGGCGCCGGCGCCTGCCGCATCCGAGCCCGAGGTGGTTCGCCAGGCGCCGGAAGTCGAGGCGCCGGTCGAGCCTGAACCTCAGCCGGCTCCCGAGCCCGAGGCCCGCGAGCCGGCATCGGATCCCATCGCCGAGCTGGCCCGGGCCGCCCAGAGCGGCGGCGACGCTCGCCCGGCGGTGGCGGGGGACTGGGCGGTGCAGGCGGGCAGCTTCGGCGAGCCGGCCAACGCCGAGCGCCTGGAGCGCCAGCTCAGCGAACAGGGCTTTCGCGCCTATCGTCGCCCCCGGGACAACGGCCTGACCACCGTCTACGTGGGGCCCTTCGAGAGCTCCGAGGCGGGGGAGCGGGCCCGCGGTGAGCTCAAGGATCGGGCCAATATTCAGGGCCTGCTGATCCGGGTAAGGGAGTGACATGATGAGCCGATGCCGCAGTTTCCAGGGCCTGCCGGTCCGGGCAGGGGAGTGACATGATGAGCCGATGCCGCAGTTTCCAGGGCCTGTCGGTCCGGGCGGGGGAGTGACACCATGGCGCTGACCTGGCTCGACTGGGCCTTCCTGGCGGTGCTGGCCGTGACCATGCTCACCGGTTTCATGCGCGGCCTGGTCCGCGAGGCCCTGGGCCTGGGGGCCTGGATCCTGGCCTTGCTGGCGGCGCGTTTCCTGGCCGAGCCGGTGGCGGGGCTGTTGAGCGGGCTGATCGACAGCGCCGATGGTCGCCTGGTGTTGGCTTTTATCCTGGTGATCCTCGGGGTGGTGATCGCCAGTGGCATCGTGATCCGCCTGCTGCATGCCGCCGTCGAGTGGGTCGGCATGGGCTTCTTCAATCGGGTCATGGGGGCGGCCTTCGGCACCCTGAAGGGGGGCGCCATCCTGGTGCTGGTGACCATTCTGATCTCCCTGACGCCCCTGGCCCAGCTCGAGGCCTGGCAGCAGGCCGAGCTGCGGCCCTCCTTCGAGGCCCTGCGCGACTGGGCGGTCACCCAGTTCGAGGCCTGGGAGTTCAACGAACCGGAGCGTCTGGAGCAGTGGCGCGAACTCTCCCTGCCGGACATGCGCGGCGGGGCGACGGAGCCGACCGAGCCCCCCTGAGGGCGGCGGCAAGAATTTACCGCCGCGGCGCCGGCCGCAGCGGGTCAATGCAAGCGAGTCAATGCAAGCGAGGTAAGGCGGAATGTGCGGTATCGTGGGCCTTATGGCCAATCAGGCAGTCAATCAGGGGCTCTATGATGCCCTGACGGTCCTCCAGCACCGAGGGCAGGATGCCGCCGGTATGATGACCTGGCATGAGGGCCGCTTCCTGCTGCGCAAGAGCAACGGCCTGGTGCGGGACGTCTTCCATACCCGCCATATGGCGCGCCTCAAGGGCAACCTGGGCATCGGCCATGTGCGCTATCCCACCGCCGGTTCCTCCAGCGAGGCGGAGTCGCAGCCGTTCTACGTGAACTCCCCCTACGGCATCACCCTGGCCCATAACGGCAACCTGACCAATTCCGACCAGCTCAAGCAGGAGCTCTTCTCCACCGACCTGCGCCATATCAATACCAGCTCCGACTCCGAGGTGTTGCTCAATGTCTTCGCCCACGAGCTGGGCAAGCAGGGCCTCTACCTGTCGCCGGAGGACGTCTTCGACGCGGTACGTCGCGTGCATCGCCGCTGCAAGGGCGGCTACGCCGCGGTGGCCATCATCAACGGCTTCGGCATGGTGGCCTTCCGCGACCCGCATGGCATCCGCCCGGTGGTCTACGGGGCTCGCCAGGACGACGGGGGGCGTCAGGAGGTGATGATCGCCTCCGAGTCGGTGGCCCTCGACGTGGGCGGCTTCGAGCTGCATCGCGACCTGGCGCCGGGCGAGGCGATTTTCGTCGACATGGCCGGCCAGATTCACACCCAGCAGTGCGCCGACGCCCCGACGCTGGCCCCCTGCATCTTCGAGCACGTCTATCTGGCGCGCCCCGACTCCATCCTCGACGGTGCCTATGTGTACGGCACCCGCATGCAGATGGGTCGCAAGCTGGGCGATCGCATCCTGCGCGACTGGCCGGAGCACGATATCGACGTGGTCATCCCGATCCCCGATACCTCGCGCACCTCGGCCCTGGAGCTGGCCCAGCACCTGGGGGTCACCTTTCGCGAAGGCTTCATGAAGAACCGCTATATCGGCCGCACCTTTATCATGCCGGGACAGACCCAGCGCAAGAAGTCGGTGCGCCAGAAGCTCAACGCCATCGATATCGAGTTCCGCGGCAAGAACGTCTTGCTGGTGGACGACTCCATCGTGCGCGGCACCACCTGCAAGCAGATCATCCAGATGGCCCGGGAAGCCGGTGCCAACAAGGTCTACTTCGCCTCCGCCGCGCCGCCGGTGCGCTACCCCAATGTCTACGGCATCGATATGCCGGCGGCCAACGAGCTGATCGCCCATGGGCGCAGCGAGGCCGAAGTGGGCGAGCTGATCGGCGCCGACCGCATCTTCTATCAGGACCTCGAGGACCTGAAGAGTGCCTGTCGCGAGGTCAATCCGGCGATGCAGGAATTCGACTGCTCGGTGTTCGACGGCAACTACGTGACCGGCGATATCGACGACGCCTACCTGGCGGCCCTGGAGGCCTCGCGCAACGACAGCGCCAAGCAGCAGAGCGCCGGCGATCATGCCCTGGTGGGGATGCATAACCAGGACGACGATCTCGACGATTAAGGGGCTCCCATGGATCAGACATCGGATTGGTCGCTGGATACCCTGGCGATCCGCGCCGGCCACCGGCGTACCGCGGAGCAGGAGCATGGGGAGCCAATCTTCCCTACCTCCAGCTTCGTCTATGGCAGCGCCGCCGAGGCGGCGCGCAAGTTCGGCGGCGAGGAGCCGGGCAACGTCTACTCCCGCTTCACCAATCCCACGGTGCGTACCTTCGAGGAGCGCCTGGCGGCCCTGGAGGGGGGCGAGCGCTGCGTGGCCACCGCCTCCGGCATGGCGGCGATCCTCTCCACCGCCCTGGCGCTGCTCAAGGCAGGCGACGAGATCGTGGCGTCGCGCTCGCTGTTCGGCTCCACCGTCAGCCTCTTCGACAAGTACCTGGGCAAGTTCGGCATCACCACCCGCTATGTGGAGCTGGCCGACCTGGACGCCTGGGAGGCCGCCATCACCCCGGCCACCAAGCTGCTGTTCGCCGAGACGCCGTCCAACCCGCTCTCCGAGCTGGTGGATATCGCCGCCCTCGCCGAGATCGCCCATCGCCACGGGGCTTGGCTGGCCATCGATAACTGCTTCCTGACCCCGGCGCTGCAGAAGCCCCTGGCGCTCGGCGCCGACCTGGTGATCCACTCCGCCACCAAGTACCTGGATGGCCAGGGGCGCGCCATCGGCGGCGCCGTGGTAGGGCGCCATCAGGAGCTGGAGGAGCTGTTCGGGGTGGTGCGTACCTGTGGCCCCTGCATGAGCCCCTTCAACGCCTGGATCTTCACCAAGGGGCTGGAGACCCTGGGGCTGCGCATGCGCGCCCATTGCGACCAGGCCCTGGCCCTGGCGCAGTGGCTGGAGGCCCACCCGGCGGTGACGCGAGTCTATTACAGCGGCCTGGAGAGCCATCCCCAGCATGCCCTGGCGAGCCGCCAGCAGCAGGGCTATGGCGCCGTCCTGGGGGTCGAGGTCAAGGGCGGGCGCGAGGGCGCCTGGTCGGTGATCGATGCCACCCGGCTGCTCTCCATCACCGGCAACCTGGGCGACGTCAAGACCACCATCACCCATCCCGCCACCACCACCCATGGGCGCCTGAGCGATGCTCAGCGGGACGCGGCCGGCATCAGCCAGGGGCTGATCCGCATCGCCGTGGGGCTGGAGTCGCTGGAAGATATCAAGGCGGACCTGGCCCGAGGCCTGGATGCCCTGTAAGCCCTGTTAGCATGCCCTGAAGCGACGCTCGCCCCGCCTAGTGGGGCGAGTGTCGTTTTGGGGGCTCGCGAAAGTTCCTCGGTCACTATTTCTTATTGGGAAATAATCCCTTTACTTCACCGGGGATGCATCCCTTCCATGCAGTGATTAAGCTACGCCTTATCGTGTTTCAAGAGGACGGCGAGGATGTGGCGCAATCACCGCAGCGGCTGGGGCTGGATCACCATCGCCCTGCACTGGATCAGTGCCGTGGCGATCATCGGGCTCTTCGTGCTGGGCTGGTGGATGGTCGATCTCGGCTACTACGACGCCTGGTACAACCTGGCGCCCTGGTGGCATCGTTCCCTGGGCATGCTGGTGCTGGGGCTGACCCTGGCGCGGCTGGTGTGGCGGTTGGTGCAGCCGGCGCCCCGGGTGCCCGGCAAGCGTCTCGAGCGCCTCGGCGCCCATCTCGGGCATATCGGCCTCTACGGCCTGATGCTCGCGGTGATGGTCAGTGGCTACCTGATCTCCACCGCCAAGGGCCGCGGCATCGACGTCTTCGGCTGGTTCGAGGTACCGGCGCTGATCAGCGGCCTGCCCGATCAGGCGTCCATCGCCGGCTCGGTGCACTGGTATAGCGCCGTGGCGCTGATGAGCCTGGCCGGCCTGCATGCCCTGGCCGCCCTCAAGCACCACTACCTCGACCGCCACGACGTGCTCCGTCGCATGCTGGTGGCACGTTCCCACTGACCCCTTCGTCATCCGGTCCCCGGGGTATCCCCGGGAATCGACGCCGAACCACAAGGAGTGATTTATGCTGAAGAAGACCGCCCTGGCCACCCTGGCCGCCGCCGCCCTGGTCCCGCTGAGCCAGGCCCAGGCCGCCGACTATGTGATCGACACCGAGGGCCAGCACGCCTTCGTGCAGTTCAAGATCAGTCACCTGGGATTCTCCTATATCCTGGGTAGCTTCGAGACCTTCGAAGGCGGCTTCAGCTACGACCCGGAGAACCCGGAGGCCTCCAGCGTCGAGATGGAGGTGCAGGTCGACAGCCTCAACACCAACCATGCCGAGCGCGATCGTCACATCCTCAGCGACGACTTCCTCGGCGCCGACGGCTTCCCCACCGCGACCTTCGTCTCCACCGGCTTCGAACCCAGTGGCGAGGGCGAGGGCGTGCTGAGCGGCGAGCTGACCCTCAAGGGCGAGACCCAGGCCATCGAGATGCCGGTGACCCTGCTGGGGGAGGGCGACGATCCCTGGGGTAACTACCGGGCCGGTTTCGAGGGCAGCACCACCCTGACCCTCGGCGATTACGGCATCGACATGAGTGCCTTCCCCGAGGCGATGCACGAGCTCGAGCTCTACGTCACCTTCGAGGGCATTCGCCAGTAATCTCCGGGCTCTCACGAGAACGCCGGCTCCGCGAGGAGCCGGCGTTTTTTATGGCGATGACTTAGTGGGGATCGAGCACCGCATCCGGGAAGTAGCGCTTGAGCATCTTGTTCTGGAAGGGATCCACGAAGCGACTGTTGATGATCACGATAAAGCGCTCGAACGGGGCTTCTGGAGTCACCTGGTGCAGGGCATCGGCGCTATGGAAGAGCCGATCGTCGCGCAGGTGAAGGACCTCCCCCGGCGTCAGGGTGTGCTCCATCAATACCCGGTTGCCCGCCTTGTCGGCATAGGCGCGACTGGTGCCGCCGGCGACATTGTCGCGGTTGATCACCAGGATGCTCAGGAAGCGGCAACCGTCGGCATGGATGCCCTGGCCCTGGAGGGGGTCATGGGTACCCTTGCCGCGTACGCCGGTGATCTGCATCAGGATCGGCTCCTTGGGGCCGATCCCCCACAGCCGCGCCCAGTGACGCACGAAGTCGTGCACATCGGCGCGCTCCAGGAACTCCTCCTCCAGGCTCGGGTAGTAACGCAGCTTGTCGGCCATGCTCTCGGCATCATTGAAGCGCCCCCCCTGGGCCATGGGACAGTCTCCCATCACCTCCACCGCTCCGTCGTCGGCCACAGAAAGCCAGGCCATGCGCTTCCAGCGGCGATTGACGTAGGGGTCGCGGGGCAGGGTCGCGAGGAAGCCGCCCCAGGCATCCAGGTCGAGACGCGACGAGATATCGGTGACGCACCAGTCTTGGCGGGTCAGGGTATGAGCGACCTCGGGATCCCAGTAGGGGGCCGGAGCCTGGGTGATCAGGGTCGAGAGATCGTAGCCGTGCTTAAGACTTTCCTGTTTCATGGGTCTATCCTCTGGGTGGGAACATCGCCGGAATGGCGACGGGACAACGCGAACCATTGCCGTGGCAACAGATCAAGCGTGTTAATAGAGCGTAAGAAATGTCAAAGAGTGTATCTTGGTGGGCGAGGTTGCGTTGGCGGCACGACGGGCAGGGATGCCCTGGCCTGCTAGGGTAAGTGGAAGGAAACTGTCGTCCCCCGACGCATGCGTTAAGATGGCGCCTTTCAATGACCGAGAATGGATAAGACACGTGCCGGCAAAGTCCCGTCCTTCCCGCGCTACCCCGAGCGGCAGGCGATCCCTCGACACCCTGCTGTTGGTCGGGATTCTGCTGGGGTTCACGGTGCTGGCCAGTTATGTCTGGCCGGCAGCGATCCCCAGCGGGCTGGCCGCTTGTGGCGCCCTGGGCGCGGCCCTCCTGTTGTATCGTCGACGGAAGCGCCGCCGCTTCGGTGAGGTCTCGCGGCAACTGGTGGACGTGCAGCGTCGCCATAGCGAGAGCGAGCAGCGCTTTCGCGCCCTGCTGGAGAGCCTGCCCAAGGTGGCGGTGCAGGGGTATGACCGTAATCGGCGCGTGATCTACTGGAACGCCGCCAGCTCCCAGCTCTATGGCTACCTTCCGGAGGAGGCCCAGGGGCAACTGCTGGAGGATCTGATCATCCCCGAGATGATGCGCGAGGGGGTGATTCAGGCCCACCATGACTGGGTGGAGCAGGGCCGCGAGATTCCCGCCTCGGAGCTGGAGCTGCGCCATAAGTCCGGTGCCCCGGTGGCGGTCTTCTCCCACCATGTGATGCTCGGTGAACAGACCGAGGATCCGTTGATGTTCTGCGTCGACGTGGATCTCTCGGTACAGAAGCAGGCCCATCGCGACCTGGAGTTCGTCACCCGTTTCGATACCCTGACCCTGTTGCCCAATCGGCGTGCCTTCGAGACCGAGCTGGAGGCCCAGTTGGAGGGGTGTCGCCGTCAGGCCCATAACCTGGCGGTGCTGTTTATCGATCTGGATGGCTTCGCCGAGATCAACGATGCCCAGGGCTATGCCCAGGGCGATATGCTGCTGCGTCAGGTCGCCCGTCGGCTGCGCAACTGTCAGCGTAGCTCCGATCTGCTGTCGCGTTTCGGCAGCGACGAGTTCGTGATGGCCTTCGGACAGCTACGCGATGACAACGACGCCATGCGCCTGGTCGACAAGGTATTGCACGCCTTCCTGCTGCCTTTCCAGGTGGGGGAGCGGGAGGTGCATATCACCGCCAGCCTAGGGATCAGCCTCTTCCCCGATAACGGCACCACGGCCCTGGAGCTAATCCATAACGCCGACGTGGCCAAGAATCGCGCCAAGCTCTCCACCACCCAGCATTACTGGTTCTTCAATCAGAAGCTTCAGGACGAGCTGGTTCACGAGCATCAGATGGTCGAGCGGCTGCAGCAGGCGCTGCGCCTGGGCGAGCTGCAACTCTTCTATCAACCCCAGGTCTCGGCGGTAAGCGGCCGGGTCGAGCAGGTCGAGGCGCTGCTGCGCTGGTTTCCCCGGGAGGGGGGCGTGGTCTCGCCGGCGGAGTTCATCCCAGTAGCGGAGCGCTCTCAGTTGATCGAGCGTATCGGCGACTGGGTGATCGAGGAGGCGTGTCGTCAGCGCGCGGAATGGAAGGCCGAGGGCCTCAGCGACTACCGTATCGATATCAACCTGTCCGGGCGCCAGGTGGCGCATCCCGAACTCTTCACCCGCCTCGAGGCGGCCCTCGAGCGGCATGGCCTGGAGCCCGAGGATATCGGGATCGAGCTCACCGAGAACGTGCTGATCAAGGCCAATACCGGCCTCCTCGACAACCTGCGGCGTCTCTATCATCGTGGCATGAAGATCGCCATCGATGACTTCGGTACCGGCTACTCCTCGCTGAGCTACCTCAAGCTCTTCCCGGTGACCTCCCTCAAGGTGGATCGCAGCTTCGTTCACGATGCCCCGGATCAGCCCAGTGATCGGGCGATCATGGCGGCGGCGGTGTTTATCGGTCATCAACTGGGCCTGGAGGTGGTGGCCGAAGGGGTCGAGAACGAGGAGCAACTGGAGCTGGTTAGGGACCTGGGCTGTGATCTGGTGCAGGGCTACTACTGCTTCAAGCCGATGGCCGCCGAGGATACCCGTCGCCTGTTGGGGGCCCTGGTGCTCGACGGCGATGGCCTGACCAACTGAGGCGACCTGCCGCCGCAGGAGGAGAGGCGTTACACTAGCCGGCTAACGTTTCATTCCGGAGCCGACGTGTCCGTATCCACCACCGCTTCGCCGAGCCTGGCCCGCCAGCTCTGGCGCCAGACCTGGCCGATGACCCTCGGGGTACTGGCCCTGCTGGGCTTTCAGCTCACCGACAGCGCCTTTATCGCCCGCCTGGGCACCGCCCCCCTGGCGGCCCAGGCCTACACCTTTCCCCTCAGTTTTCTGATCATCGGCATCCAGGTGGGCCTGGGGATCGCCATCGCCGCCCTGATCTCCCGAGCCCTGGGGGCCGGCGAGGCGCAGCGGGCCCGCCGCCTGGGTAGCCTGGTGCTGCTGCTGGGGGCCGCGGTGCTGGGTGGCCTGGCGCTGTTGCTGTGGCTGATCCAGGCGCCGATCTTCACCCTGCTGGGGGCCGATTCGGCGACCCGGGCGCTGATTCGCGCCTACTGGGCGCCCCAACTGCTGGCCGCCTGGCTGGGGGCCCTGCTCTATTTCGGCTATAGCCTCTTCCGTGCCCATGGCGATACCCGCCTACCGGGCAAGCTGATGGTGCTGACCAGCCTGGCCAACTTGGTGCTGGACCCGCTGCTGATCTTCGGCCTGGGGCCCTGGGAGGGCTGGGGCCTGCCCGGCGCCGCCTGGGCCACGGTCCTGGCCTTCGCCCTGGGGCTGATCATCGTTGGGCGGCGCCTGGCGGGTCGGGCCTGGCTCGCCCTGGAGGGGCTCCTCGACGAGGCACGGCGCTCGGCACGCCCCTTCCTGGGTATCGCCGGGCCGGCCATGGTCGGACAGCTGATGCCGCCCCTGGCGGCCATGCTGGCGATCGCCGTGGTGGCCACCCTGGGCGAGGCGAGCGTGGCCGCCTGGGGCCTGGCCAGTCGCCTGGAGACCCTCTCGTTGGTGGTGGTGCTGGCGCTGACCATGTCGCTGCCGCCCTGGCTGGGGCGTTGCTACGGTGCCGGCGACTGGGCCCAGGTCGACCGCCTGCTGCGCCTGGCGGTGCGCGTCGTGGTGGGCTGGCAGCTGGCCCTGGGCGGTGTGCTGGCGTTGCTGGCGCCCTGGGTGGCAGCGGGGCTCTCCGGCAATCCCGAGGTGCAGCAGGACCTGGCCCTGCTGATTCGCTTCCTGTTGCCCAGCTATGCGCTGCTGGGGCTGTGCATGCTGATGGTCTCGGCGGGCAACGCCCTGGGCTGGCCGCTGCGCTCCATGCTGATGTCGGCGGCGCGGCTCTTCCTCTGCTATCTGCCCTGCCTGTGGCTGGGGGCGCGGTTGGGGGACCTGGTGGGCCTGGCGGCGGGCGCGGCGCTGGGCAACCTGCTGGCCGGGGCCCTGGCCTGGCAGTGGAGTCGGCGGCTGCTGCGGGTCAGGATGGATAGGCTAGTGAAAACCATTTAAAAACACCGTTCTATTACTTGATAAGTCCAATCATATGAATAACTTTGTTTTAAAATGATGATTAAAGCTTAATATTTGGAATATTTTGCTGTCATCGCAGACCTATACTGCATCCATTGCGCCGGCAGCCGCCGGCCAACCCGAACAATGGCATGACAAGAGGGGTAGGCGATGAAGGTCCTGATTCTCGGCAGCGGCGTCGTAGGTGTTACCAGCGCATACTATCTGGCCCGTCAGGGGCATGAGGTCACGGTGGTCGACCGCCAGGAGGCGCCGGCCATGGAGACCAGCTATGGCAACGCCGGTCAGGTCTCCTTCGGCTTCTCCTCCCCCTGGGCGGCGCCGGGGATTCCCCAGAAGGCGGTGAAGTGGATGTTTCAGGAGCATGCCCCGCTGAAGATCCAGCCCAAGATGGATCCGGCCATGGCGCGCTTCATGATGCAGATGTTCAACAACTGCACCGCCGACCGCTATGCGGTGAACAAGGAGCGCATGGTGCGGGTGGCGGAATACAGCCGCCACTGTATCGATACCCTGCGTGCCGACACCGGCATCCGCTACGAGGATCGCCAGCGCGGCCTGCTGCAGCTGTTCCGCCACGATTACCAGGTGGAAGCCGTGGCCAAGGACATGAAGGTGCTCGAGCAGTGCGGCGTGCGTCACGACCTGCTCGACGCCGAACAGGTCAAGGCGGTGGAGCCGGCCCTCAACCGGGTGCCCGGCAAGTTCGTCGGCGGCCTGCACCTACCCGATGACCAGACCGGCGACTGCCACCTCTTCACCAACCGCCTGGCCGACTACTGCCGTGACCAGTTGGGTGTCGAGTTCCGCTTCGGCGTGACCATCGAGCGCATCAAGCGCAGCGCCGGCCGGGTGGAGAGCGTGGTGACCAGCGCCGGCGAGCTCACCGCCGACGCCTATGTGGTCTGCCTGGGCAGCTTCTCGCCGATGCTGGTCAAGGACCTGGATATCCGCCTGCCCATCTACCCGGTCAAGGGCTATAGCCTGACCATCCCGGTGGTGGATGATGGCGGTGCTCCCCAGTCCACGGTGATGGACGAGACCTTTAAGGTGGCGATCTCGCGCTTCGATGACCGCATCCGCGTCGGCGGCACCGCCGAGCTGGCCTCCTACGATCTGAGCCTGCTGGAGAAGCGCCGCGCCACCATCAGCATGGTGGTGAAGGATGTTTTCCCCGAGGGCGGCGACATGGCGCGGGCGGAGTTCTGGACCGGCCTGCGTCCCATGACCCCGGACTCCACGCCGATTATCGGCGGCACCAAGTACGACAACCTGTGGCTCAACACCGGCCACGGCACCCTGGGCTGGACCATGAGCTGCGGCTCCGGCCAGCTGCTCGCCGACCTGATGGGTGGGCGTCGTCCCGGCATCGACCCCCTGGGCCTGGACGTGGCGCGCTACGCCGCCTGATCCGTTGCCCCGAAACGCAAGCGGCCCCGCCATTGGCGGGG
>NZ_BJUK01000036.1 GCF_007989625.1 Bisbaumannia pacifica | reverse complement strand
CTCGCTAGGCCCTGATAGGCCAGGCCCCGAACGAAAGAAGCCCGGCGCTAGCTGGGGAGCTCGCCGGGCTTCGATATGCAGACAGCACAGGAGTAAGCGTAATGCAGACCGCCCCCGACCGCAACATGAGCAATGTTGCCTATCTGCCAGGACATGAGCCCGAACCAACGCGCCGTGAGGCGCCAAGGGGTCCTCAATTGGAAGATGGATTCACAAGGATCGCCAGCGAGCTCCTAGACGCCCTATGCCAAGCCGATTTCACTGCGCGGGAGTTCCGTGTGGTGCACTTCGTCATCCGCCAGACCTACGGCTGGAACGTCAAGGCTAAGCGTATGTCGTCCACGTTCATCGCCGGCGGCACCGGCTTGCACGAGTCCGACTGCTCCAAGGTGCTCAACGAGCTGATCCGTCGCCGGGTCGTTATCCGCCATGGAGGCAGCCGCTCCCCAGTGTCCCTGAACAAGCATCACGGCGAGTGGATGTCCGCTGAGACCCGCAAGAAAACCCCTCCCGAAAGATGCCCTGAGTCAGGGCAAGATGCCCTAGCTCAGTCAGGGCAAGATGCCCTAGCAAAGAAAGACAGGAAAGACATACCCAACCCTAACGGGTTGGGAAATGTGCAATCGCACCGCGCTGCCTTCGAGATTTTCTACAACGCCGGCCTGCCCAAGAAGAACCGCAAGAAGGCCGAGGCGGCTTTCGCGAAGCATGCTCGCAAGCACCAGGATCCCGCCGCGTTCGCCCAGATGTTGGCCGACAACATCACCGCCCGGCTCGGCACTGGCGAACTGGGGTTCGATGCCATGCACCCGACGACCTACCTGAACCAGCAGCGCTGGGAAGACGAGCTGCCCGAGCGCTGCCCGCACGCCGCCATCATTGAGGCCTGGAATGCCGAGATGCCGGCGCACATCGAGAAGGTCAGCCCCGAGGACTGGACGCCCGAGAGCCACGGATTCCAGGCCCTGGCCAACGCCTGGCAGAACTTCAAGACCAAGCCCCGGGCCAGCACCGGCAAGCCGGTGTTTACCGAGGAGCCCGAGGGCGTGGCGTTCTACCGCGAAGTGTTCCGCCGCCTGGCGGCCGTGGATCGCATCCAGCGCGAGGACGCTGCCCGCTGGTGCCGGCTGTCCTGGGCGGTCAAGCAGCAGGAGACGGTCAAGATTTTCAAGGGAGAGGTCGCATGATCTACAGCCAGGAAGCGGAAGCCAGCCTGATCGGCGCATGTCTGCTGGACCCGAGCCAAGTCGATGTCGCGTCGGCCATTGTCGCCGCCGAGGATTTCTACCTGACTCACCATCGCGCCATGTGGTCGGCCATCCAGCAGCTGGCGATGGGCGATGGCGTGGACGTGGTGTCGCTCCACGAGCTGGTTATCGACTACCAGGGCGAGTACGGCGGCCTGCAGGGCCTGGTCGAGTTGACCCGCAACACGCCGAACCCTCAGCACGCCAAGCATTACGCCGAGGCGGTGCACGACAAGGCGCTGCGTCGCCGACTGCAGATCTCTCTCGACGAGCTGGGCGAGCGGCTCAAGGTGCCGAATAGTGAGCTGGCCGAAGTGATCGACCAGGCTCAAGCCAAGCTGGCCGGCGTCATGGGCCAACGGGCCGGCAAGGTCAAGCCGGTCGGGGACTGGCTGCTGAGCTGGGTAGACGAGCTGGATGCCCGATTCAACGGCCAGATCGACCCGATGGGCGTGTTGTTCAACATTCCCGAGTTGGACGCCAAGACCAGCGGCATGCACCCCGAGGACCTGATTGTCCTGGGTGGGGAGTCAGGCATGGGCAAGACCGTGGTGGCCGCCCATATCCTCGATAGCGTGTGCCTGCGCCAGAACAAGCCGGCAGTGATGTTCCAGCTCGAGATGCGCAAGGAGCAGGTGCTGAACCGCGTCATGGGCTCGCATACCGGGATCAAGCTGGATGCTCTCAAGAACCCGCAGCGCCACATGGACAGCGAAGGCTGGCAGCAGATCACGGCTGGCGTGAAGGTAGCCAAGGAAGCGGGGCTGGTGATCGATGACCGCCCAGGGCTGACGCCGACGCAGATGCGCGCCGCCGCCAAGCGCTGGAAGGAGCATTACGGCGAGCTGGGCTGCGTGATCATCGACCACGCCGGCATCGTCCAGCCGGACGACAAGTCCATCCCCCGCGAGCAGCAGATGGCCGAGGTGTCGAAGTCCGCGAAGATCCTTGCCAAAGAGCTGTCCTGCCCGGTGATCCTGCTGGCCCAGATCAACCGCGAGAACACCAAGCGCGGCGACAAGCGCCCGGTGATGTCTGACCTACGCGAGTCAGCATCCCTCGAACACAACGCCGACATGATCCTGTTCATCTACCGCGAGGCGAAGCACAACCCGGATTGTGCCTATCCCGGTGTGGCTGAGCTGATCGTGGCCAAGCAGCGCGATGGCGAGGTGGGCACCGTCAACGTGGTGTGCGACCTGAGTCGTTCGCGGCTGCTGCCGGCGACCGCCGAGAACATCTCGGCCTATCACCGCGAATTTCCGCCCCAGGCGGCCCCGGCCGCTGAGCCTGAACGTTTCGCCGTCTAGGAGGGCATCACCATGAGCATTCCAGCCGCCCAGATGTTCACCCCGCAGCAGCTCGAGGCGCTCCGCCGCCAGGGCATCGTGCCGATTCGTTATTTCAGCTCGACCGGAGAGGTGCTGGTCGAGATCGATGGTCAGCCGCATGGCCTGACCTTGGACCATGTCCTGCGCCGAGCCAGTCCCGGCGCCTGGGATCGTTTCGTCAACTGGCTCACAGGGAGGGCCGCATGATGGGCACCGTCACCGAACTGCGCCGCCGGGATCGGCGCCTAGACAATCCCGAGTCGCAGCTGGGCCGGGTCTACTTGGTGTTGCGTGACGCGGACTACTGGCTGCAGCTGCACGAGATCGGCGAGGCCATCCTCGCCCGGTTCGAGCGCATGGACAGCCACGCCGCCATCTCGGCGCGCATTCGCCAGCTGCGCGGCTACGGCCAGACCATCGTCAGCCGCGAGGTATCAGGCCCTGGTAGGGCCCGGCCCCACGAATACCGGTTGGTGACCGCCTGGGGCGGTGGGGGTGATGCGGCATGAGCAAGCCAAAGCAGTACGTCAGCCGGGCCGGCACCCTGCAGGAGGCCATGGCCACCGTGGCCAAGCTCGCCGGGGTGGTGACCGAGGCCATCGGTCGCTGGGGGGAGGTGGAGATCATCGTCCGCAAGCGGGAGAAGCGCCGGAGTTGGGAGCAGAACAAGCTCCAGCGCAAGTGGTGTGCCGAAGCCGCCGCCCAGGGCGACATGACCGCCGAGGAGTACCGCGGTTTCTGCAAGCTGCACTTCGGAGTGCCGATCCTGCGTCGGGACAGCGAGGCGTTCCGCGAGGTCTATGACCGCCTGATCCGCCCACGGGATTACGCCGAGAAGCTCGAGCTAATGCAGGAGCCCATCGACTCCCAGGTGACCCGGCTGATGACCGCAGCCCAGAAAACCGAGTACCTGGACGCCTGCTGGCAGCACTTCACGTCCCTGGGCTTCCGTCTGACCGATCCGAACCTCAAGGGCATGGACCCGGCCCAGTACAAGGAGGCCGCTTGATGTTACCGAACGAGAGCTATCTGCCGAGTGGCCCATACCGTTCCCGGGCTTGGCTGTCCGCGGTGCACGAAATCGAGACCTGCGTGCTGTGCGGTGCCTACGGCATCCAGGCCGCCCACTCGAACCAGGACCGTGGCCGGGGGCAGAAGGCCAGCGACTGCCTGACCGCGGCGATCTGCCCGGACTGCCACGGCGAGATCGACAACGGCCGCATCCTGAGCCGGGAGGAGCGCCGGGCGCGCCTGGACCGGGCCATTGTGCTGACCATCGACCAACTGGCCCGCCGGGGCCTGATCGACGTGAGGGGGAAGTGATGCGGCTCTTCGTTCCCTACCTGGCCGCCAGCACTAATGTCGGTACCCGCCAGCACTGGGCCAGGAGAAAGCGTGAGGTGGATGCCTGCCACCTGCTGGTGCGCAATGCTGTCAGGGAAGAGGGGCTCCGCCCGGTAGGCGGTCGGGTCGATCTGGTATTCCGGCCACGCCTGGGGAAGGGCGTGCGCCGCCGGGACACCAGCAATTACTCGCTCAACGTGAAGCACCTCGAGGACGGCCTGGTTGCCGCCGGCATCCTGCCGGACGACCGCGGGGAGTATGTGCGCCGAGTGATTCTCGAGCCGCCGGAGATCGACCGGAAGGCGGAGACGGGAACCTGGGTGGAGATCATTGAGATCGAGGGGGCGTGATGGACTATTCCACCTCGGGGAAGTGGATGAAGTGGGCCGAGGTGCTCGAACTCTGCGGTCCGCCTGACCTGTACGAGATGGGGTTCTGCGAGAGGGTCCGCCACTATCGCGCTGGCGAGCGAGAGTCGCCCCAGGCCGCCGAGCTGCGCGAGGGCCTGGAGGAGGTGCATGACGATGACGGTCGGCTGGTGGGCTTGGTTCCCAAGAGGCCTACCGGCCGGCCGAGCCCGCAGGAGGTCATGCGCTCAGTGGATCTGATGATGAGGATGGCGAGGGGCTGATGCAGTACGGGTAGGGGCAACGGATAGGCAACGGATAGGCAGCGAGCCAACGAATTCAACGCAACACGGGCAACAGACGGGGCGACAGGATGCGGGATTACGATTACTGGTTGAAGGCGGGCAATCCGTGGAGTGTCGTGGCGGCGGCGCCTGGCAGCGAGGGTGCCAGGCAGGCGGCATTGACGCGGATCATCGATACCATGCTGGAGCTGCAGCTGGATCACCGGCATATCAGCCCAGGGTGGCCGGCCGTGTCGATCGCAGCCCTGGCCGGCGAGATGCCGGGTGGCGGTGGCGGCCACGATCAGATGCTGCTGGCGTCGATGCGTTACTCACCCGACAGCGAGTGGCACCGGGCATGCGCGATGCTGCTGCGCAAACTGCCGCGGCGTCAGGCGGCGGCCATGCTATTGCAGGCGGCACGCATCCGGCCGGACAAGGCAGGCGAGAGCGTGTGGATGGTGACCGCCCGTCAGTTGGTGGAGCGCCAGGCGCTGCTGTTGCGTCAGATCTGCATGGCCGAGGGCGTGGCGCCGTTTGAGTCGGTAGAGGCCCTGGAGGTGGCGGCTCGTCGGGCGCGGAATAGGCTCCGCCAGTGGCTGGCCGATGAGATAGTTCCGGCAGCAGCTTGATTAGTGTCGGGTTGAGGGGTACTCTGTACCTAGGCTGGGCGTGCTGCGCACTTAACAGCCGCCAACTTTTTAAGGCTCGCCACACGGCGGGCCTTTCGCATTTCTGGGCCCTGCCGGTTCCCGGTGGGGCCTTCCTGTTTTCTCACGCCGTGAGGCGCCGGAGACCCTATGCCCCGTATCACTCCTGACCAAGCCGGCGGCGAGAACGTCTGCGCATTCCTCGATACGCTCGCCCGTGCTGAGATCGGCCCCGAGATGCTCGCCGAGAGCGACGACGGCTACGACGTGCTGGTGGGCTCGCTGCCCGGCGATGTCGAGCGCTTCGCCAGCTACGCCGATCACCCGCTGCCGCGGCGCCAGGACGCCATCGAGTATGCCCCTGGGCTGTGGTCCACGGCGGCAGGTCGCTACCAGATCCTGTCCCGCTACTGGGCGCATTACCGCGACCAGCTCGGCCTGCCTGACTTTGGCCCTGTCTCCCAGGATCGCTACGCCATCCAGCAGCTCCGCGAGCAGCGGGCGCTTCCGGCGATCCAGGGCGGCCGGTTCTCGCTGGCCATCGAGCGCTGCCGGAACATATGGGCCAGCCTGCCGGGCGCTGGGTACGGTCAACACGAGCACAGTATCGAGACCCTGGCGCGGGCCTACGTCGAGGCTGGTGGCAAGCTCGCCACCGATGACCGCGACTGGTACGACCGTGTCGCCAAGGCGCCGCCTGGCGAGGGGGCGGCGTGACCATGACGGAAGTTCGAGAGCATGGATCGCAGCTCGACCGCATCGAGACATCGCTCGGCGATCTGCGCCAACTAAACGCCCAGATCCTCGACCGCCTCACGCGGATGGAGGAGCGGCAGAACACCCACGCCACCGAGATGGGCAAGCTCGAGGCACGGGTCGATGACCACAGCGACCGTCTCCGCGAGCTGGAGCTGTTGGTGGCCGTTGCCGACAAGACTGGCAAGCAGCAGCACCGGGCCCTTATGGGCCGCTGGTCGGCCTTGGCTGCCGTCGGGATGCTCATTCTCGGCGCCGCGGCCTCCACCGTCGGCAAGGTGCTGGCCGATCTGCTGCAGAGCGGCAGTAGCTGATCTTGATCCCCAGCCGGTCATGCCGGCTCATTCCGCAGAGGTAATTCCATGAAGCCCATCCGCACTGCCCTGGCCGGCGCCGCCCTGCTGGGCCTGTCCGCCTGTGCCTCCATCGACACTCCGTTGGACGGCTCATACAAGGCCATCAAGGATCGCCAGTCCAACTACTGCGCCGAAGCCAGCCCCGAGCGTCGCGCCGTACTGCTGGCGGTTATCCGCTCTCAGGTTCCGGGGTATCCACCCAGCGGACTCTGTACTGACGCTGACCAGGCGATTGCCGATGAGATCGCTCGGCGCCTCGCCGAGCTGCCCGATGGTGCGGTGATTGATATCGAGCAGGCGATTGAGGACCAGGAGCGATTTCAGGAGTAGAGCATGGCCACCCACCTGATCCACGGATTCAACGTCAGCGACGGTGGCCGGGGCTCGGTGGGGCGCTTGGCGCCGTGGATGCCCAGGCCGCGGCGTCACGACTACGGCTGGACGTTCCTATTCCGGCTGCGCTGGGTGAACGAGAACACCGTGGACGAGTTGCTGCCGCTGATCGCGGCCGGCGACGTGTTGGTAGCTCATAGCAACGGCTGCCTGATCGCCTGGCATCTTGTCCAGCGCGGGGCGCCAGTATCGGCCGTGGTCTGCATCCAGCCGGCCCTGCGCCGAGACACCGAATGGCCCGAGCATCTCCCGGTGCTTTGCCTGCACAACCGCGATGACTGGATTGTCAGCCTGGGCCGAGCCTGGGGGCGGTTCGTCAGCGTGGCCAACCCGTTCCGGGATCTTCACGGATGGGGCGCCGCCGGCCGCCACGGATTCGCCTCGGGCCAGCCCCTGGTGACCAACTGGGACACCGACCGCCAACCATTTCCCGCCCTGGGTCATTCTGGGGCATTTCGACAGCCTGCCCTGGGTCACTGGGCGCCCCTGGTGGCGGCCTGGGTGAATGAAAAGGTGAGCATCATGAACGATGACCAGCAAGTCGAGCAGCAGATCCAGGCCAAGGGGCTGAACGCGCCGCGCGTCACGCCGGATGCCCTGGACGCCAAGATCATCGGCGAGGACTATCACGTCTTCCCGGGCACCACCGTAACTGTCTGCCTGCTGCGCCTGGAGAACGGCTTTACCGTGACCGGCGAGAGCGCCTGTGCCAGCCCCGAGAACTTCGACCCTGAGCTGGGCCGGGAGATCGCCCGGAGAAACGCCCGGGAGAAGATCTGGATGCTGGAGGGCTACCTGTTGCGCGAGCAGCTGCACCGCGGGGAGGCCTGAGCCATGCACTTCCAAGCCGCATTTGCCTACATGAAGCGTGGCTATGCCGTGACGCTGCCCGAGTGGGGCGGCTACTGGACCTGGGACGACGAGCGCAAGACAGTGCTGATGCACACCCGTAAGGGCGAGGTCATCGACATGCGCGGCTCCGAGGACATGGACTACACCCTGTCGTTCACCTTCCGCGACGATTGGGAGCTGTTGGCCGACCCCACAACTACCGAACACCACCAGGCTAAGGCCTGACCGAATCCCCTATGGGATAGGGCCACGCCGTGAGGCGCCGCCCGCCCCCGCCCGGCACGTCGTGAGACGCCTGGGCCCTATTCAATGGAGTGCCCATGGAAGCATTGCTCGCAATCACAGATGTTGGCGAAGGCATGTTCGCTGATGCGACATCCTTCATCGCTGAGTGCCACTTCCCTGACCTCCAGGTGAAGAGCGCTCGAATCGTCGGGCCAGTAGGCAGGCGGGGAGATGAGTCGTATCTGTCCTGCCACTTGCGAGACGAAAACGGTGTTCCGATCGCAGCCTGCTACCTGCTGCTGATGGATCCCCGCGGCAGCATCTCAAGAGTGGATGAGACCATCACGCTCTGAACAAATGGAGGCGCCGCCCGTGAGGGCCGCGCAGTATGACTATGGCACGCAAACTGACCCCCAAGCAGGAACGCTTCGTCGAGGAATACCTCGTTGACCTCAATGCCACCCAGGCCGCCATCCGCGCCGGTTACAGCGAGAAACGAGCCAGTGAGACGGCGTATCAGCTGCTACAGAAACCGTCAGTTCGTGATGCCATCGCGGCCGGCAAGGCCGAGCGCTCCGAGGCCACCAAGATCGACGCCGCCTATGTGCTGCAGCGCCTGGTGGAGATCGACCAGATGGACGTGGCCGACATCCTCGCCGATGACGGCAGCATCCTGCCGGTGAAGCAGTGGCCCCGAGCCTGGCGTCTGACGCTCTCCGGGCTCGACGTTCAGGAGCTGTGGGAAGGGAGCGGCGACGAGCGAGAGATGACGGGCCTGCTGAAGAAGATCAAGTGGCCGGATAAGGTGAAGAACCTAGAGCTGCTCGGTAAGCACGTCGATGTTCAGGCATTCAAGGAGCAACGCGAGCTTTCCGGTGGCCTGGCCATCAGCCACGAGGAGGCTCTGGAGGCCCTCGAGTGACCCCGCGTGAGCTTGAGATCCGCCGCCGGTTGCGAGACGACTTCGAGCACTACGCACCGCGGTGCCTGAAGATCCGCTCCAAGTCAGGAAAAGTCGAGTCGTTCCAGCTCAACAAGGCCCAGCAGCATATCCATGCCTGCATAGAGGAGCAGAAGCGCCAGACCGGGAAGGTGAGGGTTCTGATCCTCAAGGGCCGGCAGCAGGGCGCCTCGACCTACACTGAGGGGCGCTTCTACTGGCTGGTGAGTCATCGCAAGGGGGTGAGAGCCTTCATCCTGACCCACGAGGCCGAGTCAACGGCAGCACTGTTCGAGATGGCTGAGCGCTATCACGAGCACTGCCCGCTGCTGATCAAGCCCTCCACCGGGGCGAGCAATGCCAAGGAGCTAGTGTTTGATCGTCTGGATAGCGGCTACAAAGTCGGCACTGCCGGCAACAAGTCCGTAGGCCGCGGGACCACGATCCAGTACTTCCATGGTTCCGAGGTGGCCTTCTGGCCGCATGCCTCGGAGCACGCCAAGGGTGTCATGCAGGCGATACCCGACGCGCCGGACACCGAGGTCATCCTCGAGTCCACCGCCAACGGCATCGGCAACTACTTCCACCAGCAGTGGCAGGCGGCAGAGGCTGGCGACAGCGAGTACCTGGCGATCTTCGTGCCCTGGTACTGGCAGCCGGAGTATCGCAAGCCGGTGCCGGAGGGCTTCAGCCACACCAGCGAGGAAGAGCGGCTGGCCCGGGTCTATGGCCTGGACGACGAACAGTTGCAGTTCCGGCGCTTCAAGATTGCTGAGCTCTCCGCCGATGGCATCGACGGGACCAGCGCCTTCAAGCAGGAATACCCGATGACCGCCCAAGAGGCATTCCAGGTCTCTGGCGGCGACACCCTGATCCAGCCTGACGCGGTAGTGGCAGCCCGCAAGTACAAGTGCCTGGGAACCGGCCCGTTGAAGATCGGCGTGGATCCTGCACGCTTCGGTGACGATGGCACGGCCATCATCCGTCGTCGAAACCGCGCCGCCTATAGTCTGGAGACCCACCGCAAGCGCAGCACCATGGAGATTGCCGGCATCGTCGCGTCGATCATCAAGCGCGAGAAGCCCGCCCAGGTGGCCATCGACGTGGGCGGCATTGGTGCGGGGGTGGTGGATCGGCTCGAGGAGTTAGGGCACGGCGACATCATCAAAGCGGTGAACTTCGGTGGCGCAGCCGGTGATCCTGAACGCTTCCGCAACAAGCGTGCCGAGATGTGGTGGGAGATGCGCGATTGGCTGGCTGACGAGACCATGCCAGTGATGATCCCTGACAGCGATGTTTTGCATGCCGACGTGTGCGGGCCTCGCTACCGCTACGACAGCAACCAGCGCCGGATACTCGAGAGCAAGGAGGATATGCGCAAGCGTGGCCTGCGCTCCCCTGATGCCGGTGATGCCCTGGCCCTGACCTTCGCTGAGCCGGTACGCCGCCGTGACGACGCCGTGCTCGATGCCGTTGTCGCCGACCCGGTGACTGGCTATTGATCCCATTCCACGCCGTGAGGCGCCGATGCATCCGACCGATCAAGACGACCAAGAATTGGCCGCCGAGCGCCTGCAGGTGTTCGGTCGCCGCCTATCGCGCCTGGCCCACGAGCAGGTGCAGCAGCGTGCCAGCCTGGAGACCCGCTGGCTGGAGGACATCCGCCAGTACCATGGCGAGTATGACCTGCAGACCTCGGCCAACCTCGACAAGGCCGAGGGCTCCCGCGTCTACGTCAACATCACCCGTAACAAGACCAATGCCGCTGAGGCGCGGCTACAGGACATGCTGTTCCCTACCGACGACCGCAACTGGGGCATTCGTCCCACTCCGGTGCCGGAGCTGGATGGCATCGAGCCTGGCGAGCAGATGGCCGGCCCCAATGGGGAGGCGTTAGACGCCTACCAGCAGGCCGAGGCGATCAAGCGCGAGGCGAAGAAGAAAGCCGAGGCGATGCAGGCCGAGATCGATGATCAGCTCAAGGAGGGGCGCTACCAGATCAAATGCCGCGACGTGATCCACGACGCGGCGCTGATCGGCACCGGTGTGATCAAGGGGCCGGTGATCGTGGGGCGCACCAAGAAGCGCTGGGACACGATGGAAGACGGCACCTCAGTTCTGACCATCGAGGAGGCGCTGGAGCCGTCGGCCGAGCGCGTCGATCCCTGGGATTTCTTCCCTGACATGAGCGCGCGCACCATCGATGAGTGCGAGTTCCTCTTCGAGCGTCACCTGTGGACCAAGCGGCAGTTGCGCGAATTTGCTCGCCTACCTGGCACCCTGCCCACGCAGATCCGCGAGGTGGTCAAGGGCGGCAAGGACAACACCCAGATCGCCAAGGACCACACCAACGACATCCGCGCTATTACCGGGGTGGACTCGATCAGCAGCGACACCAAGTACGAGGTGTGGGAGTACCATGGCCCGGTCAGCAAGAGCGAGCTGATCGATGCCATGGAGGAGGCCGGCGACAGCCTGGATGAGGCCGAGATCGATGAGATCGACGATGAGATCGAAGCGGTGGTGTTCTTCTCCGGCAACTTCGTGCTCAAGGTGGTGCTAAACCCCATGGACACCGAGGAGCGCCCCTACAGCGTGTTCTGCTGGGAGAAGGACGAGAGCGCTATCTTCGGCTTCGGCATCCCCTACCTGATGCGGCAGCCGCAGCGTGTCATCAATGCCGCCTGGCGCATGATGATGGACAACGCCGGCGCGAGTACAAGCGACATCATCGTCGCCAATCGCGAGATCATCCAGCCCGCTGACGGCACCTGGTCGAGCCAGCCGGGCAAGAAGAAGCTCTACTTCCTCAAGGACAAGCAGCGTGATGTGCGCGAGGCCTTCGCAAGTTTCACCATTCCGAACCACCAGGCGGAGCTGGCCGCCATTTTCAACATGGCTCGCCAACTGGCCGACGAGGAGACCAACCTGCCGTTGATCGCCCAGGGCGAGCAGGCCAGCCACGTCACCAAGACCTCGAGCGGCATGGCCATGCTGATGAACTCGGCCAACATCGTGCTGCGGCGTGCAGTGAAGAACTGGGACGACGACATCACCCGGCCCACCATCACCCGCTTCTACGATTGGAACATGCAGTACGGCGAGGACCCGGCGGTCAAGGGCGATTACACCGTGGATGCCCGAGGCTCCGGTGCGCTGCTGGTGCGCGAGAAGCAGCAGGAGAACCTGTTGGTATACGCCAATATCTCGGCCGGCAATCCGGAGCTGGCCATGCGCCGCGACTGGTCTGGCATCGACCGCGAGATCGCCAAAGCGCTTGAGGTGCCCTACGAGAACATCACCCTGTCCGATGGCGAGATTCAGCAGCAGAAGGAGGCCCGTCAGCAGCAGGGCGACCCCGAGACGCAGCTGAAGATGGCCGAACTGCAACTCAAGCAGCAGCAGGCCGAGTTGGGCGCTCAGCAGGCGCAGCAGGAGATGCAGCTCAAGGCCCAGCAGCAGCAGTGGGAACAGCAGTACAAGGCCGCCGAGCTGCAGAGCCAACAAGAGGCGCGCATGGCCGAACTGGCCCTCAAGGAGGGCATCACCATGCGCGAACTCGAGACGAAGCTGCAGCTGGAGAGCAGCAAGCTCGAAGCCGAGATGCAGAAGACTGCCGCCAAACTGCAGACCGAGCGCGACAAGGCCGCCGCCCAACTGACCGAACAGCAGAACGACCGCCTGGCCCGCCAGCGCAACATGAACATGGGGTACGACGCCTATGGCTGAGATCGACCGCCACAGCGACACCTGGCGCACCATACAGGCGTGGATCGAGGCCGAGCGCGCCGATGCCGTGGAGTCGCTGATCGCCGACCACCATGCCGAACAGCAGCGCGGGCGTATCCGGCAACTGGAGCGACTGCGCGACCTGGCAGCACCCGATGACGCCCCGCACGTCGTCGCTGACACCTACCTGTAACCCACCGATGGCCGCCCGTGAGGGCCGCTGGAGCAACCCATGGACCGTAACGACAACGCCGCCCCCGAGCATCTGGACGCCGACGATCAGGAGGCTGACGCCCTGTTCAACGAGTTTGCCGGAGAGGAGGGCGCTGGCCCACAGCCTCCGCGCGAGACGGATGGCGAGGACACTGGCGATGCCGGCCAGGCGCGTGATGAGCATGGCCGTTATACCGCTGCCGACAACGGCGAAGAGGATGGGGTGGGTGGTGATGATATTGGCGAAGACGGCGCGCCTCAGCAAGAGACCGCCGAGCAGCGCCTGGCACGCCTCGAACAGGAAGCACAGCAGTGGCAGCACCGCTACCAGTCCGACCTGGGGCGGCAGAGCGCCCTGCAGCGCAAGATCCAACAGCTGGAGGAGGAGAACCGGAAGCTCCAGCAGCGCGGCGGCCTGTCCACGACCAAGGAAGGAGAGGCCGGCGACAATCCGGAAGGCTCCGGTATGAGCGATGAAGCCTGGCAGGCCTTCAAGGAGGACTTCCCTGAGGCTGCGCAGGCCATGGAGCAGCAGCTCTCCACGCTGAAGACGCACTACGAGAGCCGTCTCCAGCAGATCGAAAGCCAGCTTAGCCCGATCCAGGCACAGGCCGAGCAGCAGACCCGTCTTGCCCAAGAGCAGGCGCTGGAGGCTCAGCACCCCGATTGGCGCGAGGTGATCCAGACTCCCAACTTTCATGCCTGGCTGCGCGAGCAGCCGGTCGCCGTTCAGCAGTTTACCAACAGCGAGGAGGCCGCCGACGCCGCCTTCCTGCTGCAGAGCTTCAAGCTGAGCCAGGGCCAGGCCGCGCCCCAGGCCAACCAAGGTCTCCAGCAACGTCGTCAGCGACAGCTGCAGGCCGCTCGAACCGTCCCCAACCGGGGCGGACGCCGACGCAGCGAGATCCCCGACGACGACGAGGATGCGCTGTTCGACTACTTCGCCGAAAAGGGCTAGGCCGCCGTTCGGCCGCCGAATCCTATAGGCGAGAACCAGCCCGCCGCAAGCAAGCGGACGACCCCGAAGACCCTGCCTCCCACCGGGACGCGGGGGACTTGTGTGGCTCCTCCGTGTGAGCAAGCGAAAGGGCAGCGAGACGCCTTTCCCTTCTGACACTCAAGGACCAACACCATGGCTACGACCAACTACTCCGGCCTTTCCCAGCGCACCGAATTCTGGGCGATGGCCGAACACCTCAAGCACGCCGAGCCGATCACCTGCCTGGCCAAGTTCGGCATGTCCAAGCCGGTACCGAAGAACAAGTCCGAGTCGGTGAAGTTTCGCCGCCCGGTGCCGCTGGCACTGGCGACCACACCGCTGACTGAGGGGTCGGCACCGACCTCCAAAGCCATGCAGTACGAGGACGTGTCCGTCACCCTTGATCAGTACGGCGACGTGGTGGAGCTCAGCGATAAGGTGCAGGACCTAGCCGAAGATCCGGTGCTCAAGGACGCCACCACCATGACCGGTGAGCAGGCGGCTGAGACCATCGAGTCGCTGATGTGGGGCATTCTTCGCGGCGGAACCAACGTGTTCTACGCGAACGGCTCGGCCCGCAGCTCGGTCAACACGCCGATCAGCCTGGCCAAGCAGCGCGCCGTGACCCGGGCGCTCAAGGTCGAGCGAGCCAAGAAGGTCACCAGCATGGTGAGCTCCAGCGTGAAGTACGGCACCGAGGCCATCGACGCCGCCTACATCGCCGTGGCGCACACCCACCTGGAAGGCGACATTCGCGACCTGCCGGGCTTCGTGCCCACCGAGAAGTACGGCTCCATGAAGGCGCTGCCCTATGAGATCGGCAAGGTCGAGGACGTGCGCTACATCCTCACCCCGGTGCTCGAGCCCTTCGAGGATGCCGGCGGCGTCGAGAACGGCATGGTCTCCACCAGCGGCGCTAACGCCGACGTCTACCCGGTCGTCTACTTCGGCAAAGATGCCTACGGGCATATCGCGCTGAAGGGCAAGGAAGCGGTGGAGATGAAGATCCGCCAGCCTGGCCAGATCGACTCCAACGACAAGCTGGGCCAGATCGGCTGGGTCGGCTGGAAGACCTACTGGAAGGGCTTCCGTGCCAATGAGGCATGGATGGTGCGCCTCGAAGTGGCAGCCACCGACCTGGCCTGACCCTAACGCTGGCGTGGGCCAGTAACCGAGCGAGGCGGCCTGCGGGTCGCCTCGCTGCTTTGTGACCAATGCCGTCCGTGAGGACCGCAGGAGACCCCACCATGAGTGACAACCTCGACCTCAACAGCCTGAGCAAAGAACAGCTCAAGGAGCAGGCCAACATTCTCGGCGTGACCCTCAAGGGCAACCCCGCCGAGGAAACAATCCGCGACAAGCTGCGCGAGGCCCTGGGAGAAGACAGCCCCTCTCCGGCCAAGCCCAAGCTCAGCGATGGCGGCATCGCTGTGCGCAAGGGCGAGAAGCGCTACACCATCGAGATCCACAAGGACGGCAAGGACAAGCAGCCCGTATTCCTCGGCTGCAACGGTCGGACCGTGCGCATCAAGCGAGGTGAACAGGTGACCATCGGCGAGGGCCTGTTCCAGTCCCTCAGGAACGCCACAGAGAGCCGCCTCGACACCGAGACCGAGGAGTGGGTGCAGGTGCCGTCCTACCCCTATACGGTGCTCAGCGTCGAGGAGTAAACCATGACCTTCCTCGAGCTGTGTCAGCGGCTGCGCCAGGAGGTGGGTGCAGCCGGCAACGGCCCGGCCAGTATCGGCGGCCAGTCTGGTGAGTATGCCCGGCTGATTGGCTGGGTGCGTGAGGCGTGGCGAGAGATCCAGGTGGAACGGCGCCGCTGGCGTTTCGCCTGGGCCCAGGGAAGCGTCGCGGTTGAGCCCGCATTTGACCAGTATCCGCTTCCCGAGGACTTCGAGGACTGGGACGAGCCCACCCTGCGACTGGGCGACAAGTCGCTGCACGCCCTGTCATGGGGCGAGTTTCGTGATCGCTTCCGTGACCCTAAAGGTTCGGTGCAGTACGTCAGCATCGCGCCGGACAGTACGCTACGCCTCAATGCCTTTCCCGAGTCGTCTAGCGAGATCACCTTCGAATACTGGCGCTCGCCACAGGTGCTGGAGGAGGGTGGCGACGTGCCTCGCCTTCCCGAGCGCTACCACATGGCCATTGTCTATCGAGCGATGCTGCAGTACGGCCTCTACGAGAACGCCCCCGAGGTGGTTCAGCAAGCGCGCATGAACTACCGGGGCGTGATCAGCACCATGGAAGTCACGCAGCTGCCCGAGATGTCATTTGGAGGGCCGTTGGCATGAGTCGATCCGCCTACACTCCTCTAACTGGCGGCATCAACCTGGTCACCCCACCCACCCAGCTCGACCCTGGCGCCTGCCTGTATGCGGTCAACTACGAGTGTCCCGTGACTGGCGGATATCGTCGCATCGAGGGCTATGCCGCGGAGGGGCCCGAAGTCCCGGGCGAGGGGCCGATCCTGGGCGTGGCGTCACTAAGCGACCGGATTCTCGCCATTCGCGAGCAGGCGCCGCGAGCGTCGGCGGAGGAGGGCGGCGACCCTCAGCGCTGGGCGGCGCTTTTCCAACTGGATGACAGCGCCTGGCGCTTCCTCGCTGAGGCGCACCCAGGGCGCCACGAGTGGGCCGAGGGCAACGTCACCGGCACCGAGGGCGGGCGCACACTTTTCGGCGTGGGCCAGGGCAAGCCCTTTGGCGTGCAGCTGCCGGCGGACGAGGCCGGCGACTATGTCTCGGTGGTGGAGCTGTCCGGCGCCCTCGTTGGCGAGTTGCCCGATGGCGCCACCTACGCCGCTTCCGGCGACACCATCACCGTGACCGATACCGGCAGTCGCGACATCACCGGCGTCACGGTGATCGGCCGCGACGGCACGACGCTGTTGACCGTGGCGGATGTGCTGGGCGACGGCAGCACCAACACCACGCTGGACATCGACCTGACCGGCATCGCGCCCAATGACGTGGCCTACATCACCCTCACCATCGGCAGCGGCAACTACCCGCGGCGGCTGTCGGTGCCCGACCTTGAGCTGAACTACACCGTGCTGGCCGACGCGCCGTCCGGGGCCTGCTTCATCGCCCTGTTCAAGAACCACCTGTTCCTCGGGTTCGAGCCCGGCAGCCTTCAGCACTCGGGGATTGGCGATCCCGAGAACTGGGACGCCGCCACCGGCGGGGCCGGGGAAATCGGTGTGGGGCAAACACTCACCGGCCTGCTGCTGGGGCCTGGTGGCGTGCTGCATGTGGTGTGCCGAGACAGCATTCAGACCCTTTACGGCACCAACGCCGAGGATTGGCAGCTCAAGACCACGGTGCCCAACTCCGGTGGCCGGCCGTATTCGGCCCAGTCCCTGATGCAACCGTACTTCATCGCCGAGCGTGGCATCGCCAGCCTGGAGGCTACCAACGCCTACGGCGATTTTCGGCCGATGCAGCCCGGCCACCCGGTCGAGCCGCTTTTTCTCCAGAATCAGCTGTTCACCCGCGTGGTTGCATCGGCGATCAGCAAGCAGCGCGCCCAGTACCGCGTGTGGTTCGACAACGGCACCGGGATCTACATGAGCCCGGCCGGTATCACCACCGTGCGCTTCCCCCACCAGGTGGCCGTGGCCTACTCGGGCGAGCTCGACGACGGTAACGAGATGCTGCTGTTCGGCTCCAACGCCGGCATGATCTACCGCCTCGACAACGGCGCCACGACCTTTGGTGGCACTGACATCGAGGCCTTCCTGACCCTGGCCTACAACAACCTGCGCAGCCCCAGCATGCGCAAGCGCTTCCGCCGTGTGTTCTGGGACGTGCGCTCCGGCTCCGACGCCAATATCTCCATCCTGCCCGACTTCGACTACGGCCGCACCGAGACCGGCATCCCGCGCCGCGAGTTTATCCAGTTCCTCCTGGGTGGCGGACTCTGGGACGTGGCGACCTGGAACAACCTCAGTTGGTCGGTGCCCTCGCTCGGCCAGGAGCCGATGAACGTCGCCGGAACCGGCACCGCCATCAACTTCGCCATCTACTCGAAGTCGAGCAGCTCGCCCCACGAGATCCTCGGCTACGACATTCACTTCGACCATCGGAGGCCTCGCCGTGGCTGATCGTTACTACTCCAACGCCGATGAAGGGCAGCGTTTCCAGCCCGGCACGACCGTCGAGGCCGGTGCCGTCGATCAGAAGTTCGACGAGGTGACCGCCGGATTTCAGCAGGTGGCCATCGATACCGACCGTAGCCTCAAGCTGCCAGCGGGGGAGGGCCCCCAGGAGCTGGATGCCACGGCCCTGCAGCGCCGGAATCGGGCGGTGGGCTTCGATGCCGAGGGCAATCTGGTGCTAATGGCCGGGTTCGGCTGGCGGGGAGACTGGGCGACCGCTACGGATTATGCGCTGAATGAAGTTTTCCGCGATCCGGCGAGCAAAAACCTCTATGTCGTGCTGAAGGCGCACACCAGCGCCACCATCGCCAGCGACCTCACCGCCGGCAACATCGAACTGGCAATCAGTGTGGCCGAAATCGAGGCCGCCAAAGTGGCTGCGATTGAGGCGGCAGGCAACGCCGCTGCAAGCGAGGAAGGCGCGGCGGAGTCCGAGGCGTCAGCCCGAGCGGCGGCGAGCTTCAAGGGGCTGTGGTCCTCGCTGACCGGCGCACTCGCCAAGCCCGCATCCGTCAAGCATAGCGGCGAGTATTGGGAGCTGCTGAACGACTTGCCAGACGTGGCCGCGAGCGAGCCCGGTGTCAGCGGCGACTGGACCTCGAAAACCGTGCTGACCGGCAGTGCCACCGGCCCTATCGACATGGCGGGCCACCCGCTCACCGCCGCGGCGTTCTCTGCCGGCAGGTATGACCTCGCCAGCGCCGTCGGCACCGACACGCTTGATCTCGCCCAGCAGCAGGTATTCCGCATCGACGCCAGCGTCAACCGGACGTTGGCATTTGCAAATGCCCCGGGCGCTAACCGGGCGATGGTTATCGTCGTGCGGCTAGTCGGCAGCGCTGGTGCCGTGACGTGGCCGGCAGGGATTGCCTGGTCGGAGGGCACCGCTCCCGAGCTGCGCACGTCCTGGACCGCGGTAACGCTGCTATGGGATGGCATCGACTGGCGGGGCTTCGTCAGTGGCGGGGAGGATCTCTGATGCTGGAGATGATGCTGGGCGCCGGAGTGCCTCTCGGTGACGACTTGCTATTCACCGGCACCGCTGAGTCGGATGGCCGGTTGCGCAGTTTAGACCCGTCTTCGCAGCAAGAAAATTGGAGCATTAGGCCATACACAGATAGGGGGGTCCGGGCTATTGCGGTGAGCGAGTCGGGTAGAGTCTTCGCCTCCTTTGATGGCAACGATTCCGCAAGCTCGGGCGCCGGCACTGGAGGGAGCACGGTAGTAACCTACCCCCCGGGAGGGGGTGCCGGGGAGGTTGTATATCAAGCGCTCATTGAGACCAGCATTACTGGCTTGGATTGTGACCCATCGGGGGATGCTATTTACCTGACACACCGCGGCTCAAATAGAGCAAAACAGTACGTCAGGAAGGTTCGTGTTAGCGACGGCATCACACTATGGAGCCGAGAGCCGCTCCTTGATACATATAACGATTATGTGTTTGATTTGTCCCTTTCCCCTGGCGGAAGCCACGTTTACGTTTTGGGGGCTTATATTTTTAAGCTCGACTCGTCAACGGGCGCTATTATTTCCAAAGAGTACCGAGGAGCGACTGCGAACCGTTATATGCGGATAGTCTGTGGGGAAGAGTTTGTATATTCAACAACATCGAGCGGAGTTCTAGCTCATAACAAAACCACCTTGCTACAAGAACATTCCTACAGTTTAGGCTCATCGTGTTGGGGGCTATCCATGTCTCCCGATGGAGACGTTATTGTCACCTCCCAGAGTGGAAATATTGCTAAGCTTACACCAAGCCTCGGCTTGGTCTGGCAAAAAACTAGCTCAATCACCCCGCTTACTCAGGCGAAGGTGGGAAAGAGTGGTGATGTATATGTCGCCACCGGCGGAAATGGTAGTTCATTCGAGGGGCTTGTCAGGGTATATGACAGTGATGGCAATTTTAAGCACTACTTTGCAGCGTCAAACGACCAGGATGTCGTGTCTCTTGGTATTTATCAGCCGTGGCTGGCGGCATAACAAAGGGGGCTTGTAATGTACGTCGAAACCGGTAGCGGAACCGCCGCAACACTGACGCAGATTCGCAAGGCAAACCCCAGCGTCAGCCTGCCTCGCACCCCCTCCGATAGCCAGTTAGCACCTTTGGGCTATGCGGTACTCCACGCAACCGCTCGCCCCGACGGCGATGTGGTCACCGAGGGCCCGCCCGAGCGAGGTGAGGATGGGGTGTGGCGCCAGACTTGGCAGGTGCGCGACTTCACCCCCGATGAACTCGCACTGCAGCTTGAGGACGCGAGGGAGTCTGCAATCGAGCGAATCAACGCCGCGTATACCTCGGCCGTGGCCCCTCTAGTGCGTGACTATCCAGAGCCCGAGCCTCTCTCATGGGCGCACCAGGACGCCGAGGCCCGCGCCTACCTGGAGTGGCACGCCGCTGGCGAGCAAGGGACCCCGCCCGCCACACCGGTACTCGAGCAGATTCTCGCCGGCCGCAATGAGGGTGGGGGCACCGAAACCATGCTAGAGCTCTGCCAGGCGGTAGAGGCCAATGCCGAGCAGTTCCGCCAGGCGCAGGTGCTCACTGGCCGTCGGCAGCGGCTGGTCGGAGCGGTTCGTGACGCGCAGTCTCTCGAAGAGGTCGATGCCATCTCCGGTGATCGGCTGACCATATAACCCGCTATCGCTGTGAAGCGACAGGAGCCAAGCATGTCACTCCAAGCCGTCAACAAGCTCTACGACGAGATCTATAAGGGCCGCGCGGTTGATCGCTCGGCTGCCCAGTGGTACGCCGACAGCATCCAGTCTGGAGACATGTCGCTCGGGCAGGTCCGCGGCAAGCTTCAGGACGTATACAACACCCGATTCGGCACGACCGGCGGCGGCCAGTCGTCTTCTGGGTCGTCCTCCGGATCGTCTGCCTCAAGCCAATCGCCGTCCTCCTCATCCCAGAGCGGCTTCCACTATGAAGGCCCCGGGACTGTCGAAGATTACCTTTCCAAGCTGAATCAGGGCGGTGGAAGCGCCAGTGGCGCCTCGCCTGGGACAGGGCTGATCGGCTCTCGAGCGAGAGCGACATCGACAGCGGATCACCTGAATCAGCTACTCGGCAGCAACTCGCCGCTGATGCAACGCGCCGCAACCCAGGGCCAGCAGCTCGCCAATCAGCGCGGACTGCTCAATAGCAGCATGGCCGCCGGTGCCGCACAGGGCGCCATGATTGATCGGGCGCTCCCCGTCGCTCAGCAAGATGCTCAGTATCAACAGCAGCGAGGCCTGAATGCCCAGGGGCATGGCTTCGACATGGAGCGCATGCAGCAGGACTATCAGAACCAGCTGGGCCTGAATGAGCAGGGCTTCGGCTTCGATATGGACCGGCTGCAGGCCAGCTCAACGGCCAACGCCTGGGGCGTCATGGCCAACAACATCACTGACATCGTGGCCCAGGCCATGGACTCCATTAATCGCATCCAGCAGAACCCGAATATTGCTGCCGCCGACAAGGAATCGATGATTCAACAGATCATCGAGATGCGTGATACCGACATCGAGTTTCAGGGTGGGCTCTACGAGAGCCTATCGGGGTATCTCAAGGATACCGGACTGTTCCCGGCGCTCCAGGATGATTCATCCCAGGGAGGCAGTCAGGCGCAGGTGCGCAGTCTATACCGCAACATTCTGGGGCGTGATGCCGACCAGGCCGGCCTGGCGTGGTACCTGGAGAGGCTGAACAACGGCCAGATGACGCTGCAGGACATCGAGCAATCGCTGCGCAACAGCGCGGAATATGCAGGCTAGGAGAGCGATATGGACCTGATGAGTGGCATCGACTCGGTGCTGGATAGCGGCGCTGTACAGGCGGCGGTAGACGTGGGCTCTGACGCGGGTTTCTGGGATGGCGTGACCAACTTCGCCACCGAGGCCTTCAACTGGATCGGCGATAATCCCGAGGCTGCGAACCTGATCGGCGGTGTGGCTATGGGCGTCGGGCAAGCGTATCTGCAGGGGGAACAAGCCAAGAGTCAGCAGGCCTTCGAGCGCGAGATGTACGACCGGCGCCGGCGAGACGAAATGGCGACCCCTGGGCAGATCAATGGTTATAGCAGTCACCTGAACCGTATCGCCGGCAAGGGGCTGCTGACCAGCGGCATGATCACCGGCGATCAGGAGGATGGCTGATGGGCTGGGCAGACTCGGCAACCGGCGGCGGCTACGGCGGAGGATCGGCCGGGCGAGGCGGCCGTGATAACGACCGCGGCGGCTATGGTGGTGGCTTCGGCGGTGCGGTGGATACCGGCGGCGTGGCGCCGGGGCAGGGGGCTGGCCTGGATGCTGGCGTGGGTCGTGGCAATGGCGGCATTGGCCCGCCCGGCACTCATACCAGCATCCCGGGCGCTCGCAATCACTCGGCGCCATCCGATAGCGAGATCGGCGCGGGCATCAACACGGGGACGATGGCATCACCGTCATTGACCACCCGGGCAGACGTCGCAACGCGGACCGGGCGCCAGGCGCTGGGGCTCTATGGCCAGATCGATACCCCGGGGGTGGTCAGCGGCGACGTGGCGGCCATGGAGGCGGAGCGCAGCTTTATGGGCCGCCTGGATGCCGCACCCATGGGCGAAGATGAGGTGGAGGCCCGGGCCGATCGCAACATTCAGATGCAGGCCAGGCCTGGGCTGATCGAGCGGGGCCTTTCGCTGGCCGCCAGCACAGTGAGCCCCGCCCTCGGCATGGCCGTAGATACCGTAGGGCGAGCCAGGGCGGCCCAACAGGCCGCCGAGGCCCACAACGCGGAATTCGACACCAACCTCGATACCAGCTTCAGCCATAGCCTGGGCCGCCAGTCTCTGGCAGGCGTGGGCGGACTGCTGGGTGGCCGGGGGCTGGCGGCGCTAGGGGGGAGCTTCGGCGGGGCCCTGGGTGGCGTTCACGGGGCCCTGGCCGGCACGCTTGGCGGCGCTATCGGCGGCAGTCACCTGGGTCGATCCGCCGCCCTGGGTGGCGCTCTCGGCGGATCGGCCCCGGGCGCCGGCACGGGTGACGGCGTAGGCGCTGCCCAGTCGCCGACAACCTCAGAGCCGCCTGCTACTATGACCCAGACGGCGGCCCCCAGCGGCCCCATCGATTTCGACGGCTACGCCAGTTACGCGCAATCGTTCTTTGGATAACTCGCCGGGAGGCGACACACCATGGCAGGACTCCTTCAGCAGGGCATGGCGCCAGGCCAGCCCTCTCCTCAGGCCCAGCCGGGCCGCCCCTCGCAACAACCAGCACCCCAGGGCCAAGCCCCTCAGCAACCCGCGCCAGGCCAGCCCGGCCCGAGCGGTGATCCCCGCGTGGACATGGACCCCGAGCAGGGCGCCCAGCAGCGTGACAGCTTGGTCGAGGCCATGCTGGGGCCGCTCTATGAGCAGATGCTGCCCCAGGTGCGCCAGATCCTCGAGCAGGGCCGTGACGCCCCGGAGCGGGCCATTGGGCGCGTGTTAGCCCAACTGATGCTGACCGCCTGGCAGGCGCTGACCGATCAAGGCAAGACGGTGGCGCCTGGCGTACTGGTTCAGGCCGGCATGGTCGCGGCCCAGGCCGTGGGCGAGATTGCCGTGCGCCTGGGCGTGCTGCCCGAGCAGGGCAACGGCGATGCCATCGAGGCCGCCTTCATGCTGGCGATGGGTCAGTTCGGCCAGGCTGCCGGAGGCGACATGCCTCCCGAGCAGCGGCAGCGCTATGCCGAGCTGATCGGCGCACTGCGCCAGGCTAAGCAACTGAGCGGCGCTCAGCCGTCAGGCTCAGCACCCCAGCAGCCGCAACAACCACAACAACCACAAGGAGGCATGTGATGGCTGGATTACTCGCCAGCGCCTTGGCCGGCGCCATGATGGGTGGCGGCAGGGCCATGCAGCAGAACGCTCAGAGCCGGATCCAACAGCGCCGAGATGAGGCGCTCCGCCGCCTCGACCACGATCTGTCAATGGCTCGCCAGAACGACCAGCAGCAGTTCACCGCCGGGCAGAATCAGCAAGACCGTGACTTCCGGGCCGAGCAGGGCGGCCTCGATCGCTCCCAGCAGCGTGAGTTGGCCGAAATGCGCGAGCGCGGAGCGAATCGCCGTACCTCAATGCAGATCGGGGCTCGCCGCGAAGAAGGGCGCAACGATTGGCAGATGGTGCGTACCGGCGACGGGATGGTCCAGTACAGCCCGAGCCGCAACGAGTACCGCCCGGCCAACCTGCCGGAAGGCGCCCAGATGGGCGGTGGCGAGCTCTCCGAGCGTGATCGCTATCGCCTGGATGGTATCGCTGGCCAAATCGAGACCATCCGCGAGCGGGCCAGCGATGAGATGCGCGAGCTGACCACCGAGGAGAAAGCCGAAATGGGCCGGCTCCAGGGGCAATACGACGCCCTGCTGGGTGGCGGCGGCAGCCTGACGCCGCTGGAGCGCCTCCTGGCCGGGGAAGGCGGGGCCCAGCCAGGCGGCGAGCAGGGCCAAGCGCCCCGCGGAGGGTCACAGAATGGCGGCCAGCCCACGGTACGCGGATTGCTCAGCCAGGAGATGGAGGAGCGCCGCAACACCCAGGAGGCCAATGAGGCCCGCCGCGCCGCTACTCAGGCCAGCGAGCGCGCCGACGCCGTGATCGACCGCATCGAGCGCGAGATGGCGGGCGGCGCATCCCCCGGGGGCATGATGGCCGACATCAATCGCGCGCGCGGCCAGGGCGGCAGCGTCAGCGACGAGACAATGACCGAGGCCCAGCAGGTGGCCGAGGAACTGCTGTCGCTTGACCAGAACCCCAACCTCTCCGCCGACCGTAAGCGCTGGATCGCCGAGCGCCTGCTGCGCCTGCAAGACGCCGGCGTACCACTGAACCTGGAGCAGTAACACGCCCGGGGCGGCCTGGCCGAACCTCGCCACGCCGCCCGGGTGATCACAACGCCTTGTCGGGAGACAACGCCAGATGGCCCTAATTGACGAAATTCGCCGCCGCAATCCTTCCCTGCGCGAGACCAGCGATAATGAGATCAAGTCGCTGATCCGCACCTCACCCGAATTCCAGTACTTCAGCGATGAGGAGTTCGAGGCCTATGTCGGCGGTGGCGAGCCCGCCGCCCGCGATGCCACCCCAGGCTTTACCGGGGGCTTTGCCGCCGGCATCGACCAGCTCCAGGCCATGGGTGGCGGTCTGGTAATGGCAGCCGGCGAGGCGCTGGAGTCTGAGGGCATCCTCAATGCCGGTCGCGATATCTACCAGCGCAACATGGATGAGGCCGCCGAGAACGATCTCGGCTATGGCTTCACCGATATTCGTAGCGCCGGGGATGCCTGGAACTGGGCCAGCTATACCGCCGGCAACCTGCTGCCGATGATGGCTACCTCTATTGCCGGCGGCGGTGTGGGCGGGGTGGCCGCGGGCGTCACCGCTCGCACCCTGGCCGGCGCCGCAGCGAAGGAGGGGGCCAAGCGGGCAGGGCAGGCGCTGGGCGCTTTTGGTGCCTCGGCCGGCATGGAGACCGGCGCCCTCATGGGCGAGACCGAGGATCTCGATGTGTCGCTGGCCCACGGCACACTGGCCGGCGCCCTGGATGCGGTCACGCCGGTTCGCCTCCTGCGCAGTGCTGGCAAGGGCGAGTTGGCCGACCGCGCGGCCAGCGAGATCAGCGACCGGGTGCTCGATGACCTGCGCCGCCAGGCGGGGCGTACCGCCCGGGGTGCCGCCGGTCGCGGCTCACTGACCAACCTGATCGCCGAGGCCAGTACCGAGGGTCTGCAGGGGCTGATCAGCCAGCACGCCAACTACTGGGTGGAGAACAACGGCGACTCGCTCTTGGCCAATCTCGGTGAGGTGGACGTCAAGGCGATGATCGACGAGGCCGCGGCCGGTGGCCTGATGGGCGGCATCATGGGCGCCCCGGCCGGCCTCGGTGAGCGCGGCCAGGCCCGTCGCCAGGTAGACCAGATCGAAGCGGCCCGGGAGCAGGCCGCGGCCCAGGGCGGCGATAGCCTCGACCAGGCCCAGGCCGCTCAGGCGGCGGAGCAGGCCAGCCAGCCCGAGCGTGAGCCGGTAGATCCATCGGTCAGCGCCGAGGTGGGCAACCGCCTGCAACTGGCCATGGGCGAGCTCGACGACCTGCAGAACCTGGCCCGGGGCTCGAGCTACCAGGGCCAGACTCGGCTACGCAACATCTCCACCATCCTTGATCGCGCCGAGCGTGCCTTTGAGGAGGGCAACGTCGAGCAGGCCCGTCGCCTCACCGAGCGCGCTGATGTCATTTCCCGCAACCTGCGCGCTGCCCTGGAGCGCGAGGGCACTGCCGAGCGCCCGGCCCGCCCCGAGGGCGAGCTCGTGGATGAACAGGGCGTGGCCGGCCTGATCGGCCGGGGCGGCCGCCAGGCACAACTGCCCCCGGGCGACCCCGACACCATCTTTGCCGGTGGCCCGACCGCCGACACCACCCAGTACGACCCCCAGGCCCGCCATGTGCGCCGCGATGAGGGCCTGGCCGGCCAGCGTGAGGCCGAGGCCCGGATGCGCGAGCAGGCCAGCCAGCAGCGCCCGCAGATCCCCGACCAAGGCATCGTCTACGGCGAGGGGCCGGTGGCCGGCAATGCCAACACCGGCCTAGATCAGCCCTTCCCCCGGGCCCGCTTCACCGATACCGGCTCAGGCCAGGATTCCCGGGCCGCCCGGACCCGCCAGCAACAGCAGGCCGAGGAGGTTGCTCGCCTGGCCCGCACCCGGGGCCGCGGCGAAACCGCCTACCTGCCCGATAACACGCCGGTGCGCGCGCGCTTTCGAGTCATGGACCTGCTCGAGCTGACCACCTCCAACACGCCCGATGGCCGGGTCAATCCGGCGTTTCCCCAGGAGTTGCAACCTCGGGACCGTACCGGGGCCAATAGCCAGGTCCAGGTGCGCAATATCGCCGCCCGGCTCAACCCCGAGCGGCTGGGGTCCAGCCGGGACGCGGGCACGGGCGCGCCGATCATCGGCGCGGATGGCGTGGTGGAATCCGGCAATGGCCGCACCATGGCCATCGCTACCGCCTACCAGCAGGGCGGCCCCCAGGCTCAGGCCTACCGCGACTTCGTGCGCCGAGAGGCCGCTGCCCAGGGCATCGACCCCGCCGCCGTGGACGAGATGACCCAGCCGGTCCTGGTGCGCGAGCGGGTGACCAATATCGACCGCGCCGACTTCGCGCGCCGCGCCAACGAGGCCAATGTGGCCGGCATGACCGCCTACGAGCAGGCCCTGGCCGATGCCGACAGCCTCACCGCCGAGGACCTGCAGGCCTGGGCCCCGGATCAGTCCGGCGACCCTCTGGCAGCCAGCAACCGTGGATTCCAGCGCGGCTTCGTGCGGCGCCTGGGCAACAACGAGGCGGCTCGCTATACCACCCGCGATGGTCAGGCCAGCCCGGAGCTCGGCGCCCGCATGCAGCGCGCCGTCTTTGCCAAGGCCTACGCCGATAGCGACCTGGTAGCGCTGACCACCGAGCAGGGCGAGCTGATGCGCAACCTCACCGCCGCCCTGCAGGAAGCGGCGCCGGATCTGGCCCTGGCCCGGGAAACCGGCAGCCAGGAGGCCCGGGATGCCATCGGCACCATTAACGACGCCGTCCGCTTGGTGCGCCGGGCCCGCCAGGATGGTATCAGCGTGCGCGAGCTGACACGTCAGAATGACGCCTTCACCCAGCCGGTACCTGAGGCCACGGCGCTGCTGGCCGTGACCTTCCACAACAACCTGCGCAGCCGCCGAGCCCTGGCCGAAGGGATGCGCTACATTGGCCAGGCAGTGCGCCGCCGCGCCGAGAGCGAGCACAACGGCGCCCTGTTCGAGGACACCACCACCAACCGGGATGTATTCGATGCCGCGTTCCAACGAGAAGATCAAGATCAGCGTGCAGAACAACGACAGCCTGAAGGAGATGTTCGGCCAGGCGCTGAGCGAGGCCAGCGAGAGCCTGCCCAAGGGCGACAAGCTGAAGCTGCCCCAGGGGCTGAAGGGCGGCAAGAAGGCCGACAATCCGAAGCAGTAGGGGACGGGCCTCTGCTCGCTACCTACGACGAGCAGGAGCTGGCCGCCCAGGAACGCGAGCAGCAGCAGGCGGAGCAGGTCGAGGCCGAGCGGCACCGCCAGGAGGCGCAGCGCGCCCAGGCCGACACCGAGGCCGACGACTTCCGCCTGGCTGGCAGTGACCGTGCCGCTGACGTGGCAATGGCCGGCGGGCAGCAGGACCTGATGGGGGCGCAGCCGGGGGCAGAGGCCGAGCCCGCCCCGGAAGCCCCGGCAGAAAATGCACGGGATGCCGCCGAAAGTCCTGACGACAGCGCGCCGAAGCCCAAGCGCCGCAACAAGCCCTTGAGCTACACCGGCTATTCCGGCGAAGAGCGCCAGGTGCGCAGTTACCAGGAGGTCGGCGACTATCGCATCGCCAAGGTGCATGACGGCCTCTACGAGGTCATCGACGGCCGCGATCAGGCCATCAGCCAGATGGCCGGCCCCAATGGTGCCGCCAGGGAGGCCCGGCGTCTCAGCGATCTGCCCACCGACCAGCGCTACGCCATCGGGCGCAGCGATGCCCGGCCGGTAAGCCGGGAGGCCATCATCGAGGCCATTGGCGACACCCCCGAGCTATCTGACGCCAAGGTCATTCAGTCGGCCCTGGAGCTGCCGCCCCAGGCCCTGATTGGCATGGTGCTGCAGAGCGTGGACCCTCGCGACGTGCGCGGCATGTATATCGACGGCGATCTCTATGTGGTCGCCGACAACGTCGAGAGCGTGGAGGACGGGGTGCGCGCCGCTATCCACGAGGCCGTCGGCCACAAGGGCATCCGCGGTGTGCTGGGAGACCAGGGGCACCAGCTCGACCGGGTGATGCTCAGCCTCTACCGTAGCCTGCCCAACCACCCCACGGGTCGCGACATCCTGGCCGAGGTGCGCCGCGACTACCCCTTCCTCGATCCGGCCAACCGCGAGGATCGCATCACCATCGGCGAGGAGCTGGTGGCGCATCTGCTGGAGAAGGGCTATCGGCCCAAGGCCTGGCACCGCGCCGTGGCGAAGATCCGCGACCTGCTGCGCCGTGTCTTCCCGTCCATCGGCTGGACCTATACCGATGTGCTGGCCCTGGGCGAGCAGAGCCGGGAGTGGCTGCGCCGCGAAAAGGCCATGCGTGACGCCGAGCAGGCCGAGTCGGTGGTGACCCGCTACAGCAAGCGGAAGGGCGAGAACAAGCTGTTTACCCCGATCCAGCAGGAAGCCGAGGCCTATCGGAAAAATCTGAAGAGGGCGCTGGAGAATCGCAATGCCCTAGTTCCGCCCATCTCGCTTGGTCGGACATCGCCAGTGCTGGCTGAGATCGGGGCGCCAGACCTTCCCATGTCTATCGCTCGGTCGGTTGTGGAGAAGGCGACCCGGGATAAGCACGTCGTGCCAATGAGCGTGATCGAGCAGTTGCCCGAGCTGCTCCATGATCCGGTAATGGTGCTGGATTCGGCCACAAAGGCGGATTCACTTTTGGTGGTCGTGAAGGCCAGTGATTCGAAGGGGCGTCAGATCCTGGTGCCTCTTCATCTGGACAAGCGTCAACGGCATATCCGGGTTAACTGGATTGCAAGCACCTATGGCAAGGACGGAGCGCAACGGTTCTTGTCACGCCAGATTGAGCAGGGACGGTTGAGGTACTTCGACACAAAACAAGGCCCCGAGTGGTTCCAGTCATCCCGGCTCCAATTGCCGGGTGGGGGAACGCCATCTCGAGGCCTTGAATCAGGCCCCGAGTGGCTCCAGTCCTTACGGCTACAATTGCCGGTGGAGGGAGTCCCTCAAGGCCCTGATTCAAGCGTACTCACCCCTGAGGATATTGGCAACCCGGAGATCCGCTTCGCCCTGCGCGGCAAGCCACGCGTGGCCTTCGAGAGCCAGTTCGACGACTTCACCGACGCCGACCGGGCCGCTGCCAGCAAGATCGGCGCCCGCACACCAGTGCGAAGCGCTATCAGCGAGGCGGTTGCTGCTGTTCGTGATGGCAACGCCATGGCTTACTTCAAGGAGAAAGCCAGTGTTGCTGCCCTGAAAATCCGCCAGGGCATGGTGGATCGTGTGGCCGCGCTCAAGGAGCTGGACGAGCAGCTCTATGGCGAGTCCGCCCTGGGCGAGAACATCACCCGTTCAAGCTGGGTGCTGGCCCGCATGAGCAACGCCGCCAACGGTGCCCTGCATGCCTTGCTGCACAATGGCCGCATCCGCCTCGACCCCAAGGAGAAAGTCATCACCCTGCAGGACGGCGACAGCAAGGGCTTGGGCGAGGTGCTGGGCCGCCTGGGCAGTGCCGCCGAGATCGAGCGCTTCATGGGCTGGATCGCTGGTAACCGCGCCGACAAGCTGCGTGCCGAGGGGCGCGAAAACCTCTTCAAGGACGCCGATATCGACGCCATGAAGAGCTGGAACCGCGGCAACCTGGCCGATGGCCGCAGCCGCGAGGCGGTTTATCGGGAGGTCTTCGAGGAGTTCCAGGCCTACCGCGACGACGTGCTGGCGGTGGCCGAGCAGAGCGGCATCATCTCCAAGGAACAGCGCGAGATGTGGCGCGACGACTTCTATGTGCCGTTCTACCGCCTGAGCGAGGAGAAGGGTGCGCCGTCGGGCCAGCTTGGCACGGCAGGCCTGTCCCGTCAGCAGGCTTACAAGAAGCTCAAGGGTGGCACGCAGAACCTCAACGACCTGCTGCAGAACACCATGATGAACTTCCACCACCTGCTGGATGCCAGCCTGAAGAACCAGGCCGCGGTGCAGGCGGTGGAGAACGCCAAGCAGCTCGGCATGGCCGAGAAGGTGCCGGAGAGTGGCCGCGATACCAGCAAGAGCACCTTCGTCATGGAGGGTGGCAAGAAGGTCTTCTACGAGATCGACGATCCGCTGGTGTTCCAGGCGCTCACCGCCTTGGCCCACCCGGGAATGAACAGCACCGCTATGAAGGTGATGCGCGGCTTCAAGCGCGTGTTCACCAACCTGACCACCACCACGCCGCAGTTTATGGTGGCCAACCTGATCCGCGACTCGCTGCAGGCCACGGCCACCAACGAGGTGTCCAAGAACGCCTTCAAGAACGTGATCGACGGGGCCGGCGCCTACCGGGACCAGCGGATCCGCGCCCAGATGTTGGCCAGCGGGGCCAGCTTCAACTTCGGTCACCTCTACGGCAACAACCCCGACGAGCTGCGTGCCCAGCTTACCCGCGGGATGCGCGATGCCAAGCTGGTCGATGGCCCCATGATGGTGCCCAACCTGCTGCGCAAGGGCTGGTCCTGGTGGAACGACGTCAACAACACGGCGGAGAACCTCAACCGGGCGGCGATCTATGCCCAGAACCGGGAGGGCGGCGAGCTGCGTGCCGCTTTCGAGGCCCGCGACCTGATCGACTTCAGCGCCCACGGGGCCTGGCCGGCGGTACGGGTGCTGATCGACATCGTGCCCTTCCTCAACGCCAGGATTCAGGGCCTCGACAAGATCTATCGCAGTGGCGTGAAGCCCGGGGCCAGTGTGGTGGCCGAGGCCTTCGGTTATGGCAAGGCAGGAGTGACGGCCAAGCAGGCGGCGGCCCGCTTCTGGACGGTGACCGGCGCCCTGACGCTGGCTACCGTGGCCCTCTACCTGCACAACCAGGATGACGAGGAGTACCAGAAGCTCGAGGACTGGCAGAAGGACACCTACTGGTTCTTCCGCGCCGGCGATCAGGCCTTCTTCATTCCCAAGCCCTTCGAGGTCGGGGCCATGGCCACCCTGGCCGAGCGCATCACCGAGCAGTTCACCGACGACCAGGCCACCGGCCGGGTGTTCCGAGAGCGGCTGATGCACATGATGACGGACACCTTCTCGTTCAGCCCGGTACCGCAGATGATGCAGCCGGCCCTGGACATCTACGCCAACTACGATGCCTTCACCGGCCGGCCCATCGAGAGCATGGGGATGGATCGGCTGTCGCCGGAACTGCGCCGCCGGTCGGGCACCTCCAAGGTCGCGGAGTGGATCAGCGGGGCCCTGAACAGCACCGTGGGTGCTATCGGCGATCCGGACAAGAACCCGCTGGCACTGAGCCCCGTCCAAGTGGACCACCTGATCGGTGGCTACCTCGGCCAGGTGGGGACCTGGGTGGCCAGCAGTGGCGACGTGGCCTGGCGGGCGGCCACTGGTGTGGAGAGTCCGGCCCGGCGCTGGTATGAGTTCCAGCCGATCCGGCGCTTCTACCGCAACCTGGGCGATGAGGACCGCTACACCCGCTATGGCACCGTCTTCTATGAAGGGTTGCGCGAGGCCGGGAGGGCCCATGCCGACGTGAAGGAGCTGCGTGAGATGGGGAATCTGGCCGATGCCGCGGAGGTGGCACGCACCAATCGGGAGATGCTGGCCCTGCGCCTGCCGCTGAACCGGGCGCAGCGCCGCCTGCGCTCGATCAATCAGCAGATCGATATCATCCGCCGCTCGAGCCTCGACGGCGAGGTGAAGCGGCAGCGTATTGATCGGCTGAACGCGGTGAAAAACCAGATCCAGCGCGCCCTGGGCGAGCGGGTTCTGGAGGCCAGGGCCGGCTGATCACTTGCCGGCGGCGGCCAGGCCCAAGAGGAACAGCAGGCCGAACAGCAGGACAGGGACGTTGACGAGCAGGGCGATGACGACCAGCAACCCGGGAATCCCCAGGTAGCTGACGATCAGCCAGCCCTGCACGTTCTGCCACTCCTTCGGCATGCCGATCATGACCAATAAGCCCAGCAAGGGGAGGGTGAAAGCCAGGCCGAGAACGGTTTCGGTATCCATGCGCCCAGCGTAGCCGGGCGCGGTGGGAGATGCGAGGGCCTGGCTTATCTATCCCCTGCTCAGTCCGAAGGCCATAAAAGCTCGATCTAGGTGTTCCTCTCTTTCCTCATGCGTGATACTGCTCAACTCCCCGCACGGAACACCCTCAACATACTCTCCACCTAATTCTCGTTGCCGGTCAGATGAAACGATGCTTATTGCAGTTCCAATTGCACACTGTGGGAAGCCCGTGCGCAGGGATGGTTTCCAAAAGACCAGATCAAAATACCGACCAGTGTCGGTGATGTGCAGGATGTTCATTCCGCCAACCTGCGTGCTTTCCATGCTTGAGAAGTTAGGAATAAGCGTTGCCTGATTTGCCCTTCTGAATATACTGGTCATGACTGCAGTATTTCCCTGAGAGGAAACCCAGACAAAGCCAGTCTCATAGACGCTACCGCCGCCATCAACTGGAAGCTCATTGTCATAGTTGTAATTTATATTCATGCCTGCCGGCTTTTCCAAGTATTCGAGAGGAAAGCCTTGGGCTATTATGGCTTGATGTCGATAGCTGTAGCTCGGCATGTTGGGGGTATTGGTCGAGCGAGTAGTGTCAGGCTGATTTGAAAACGAGGCGCATCCTGACAGAGCGGCTGTTGCGAGAATGGCGGCTAGCTTTTTCATGCGTTCTTCCCTGTCTTCCATGTATTGGCTATGCCGTCAAGGTATCTCAGCCGCGCGGGAAGTTCGAGAGGCGCCCGTGGATTCGGCCTTCTTGCGTCAATGAGCCCCATTCAGCATCGGCAATCGCCTACAGCGCCTGCCTATGGCCTTGGCTAGGTTGATGGTGTGACGCCGCCATGCGTGCCGCGGGATGCGACTCGCCGCCAAGGAGGGCAGGGTGTCACCCAGGGAGGGATCGAGGATCAGCAGGCCGCCCGGCAGGGCGGTCTTTTGCATGAGGGGCTTTCGTGGCACCCGATTCAGCTTGCCGGTACAATGCCTGCAAACTACTAGTCACGCCGATCAGGGTAACTCACCAAGGCTGTACAGGGGCGTGTACATGAACCGGGTTATATTGAATGTCCAGCAACGAAAACCGTAAAGAAATCAGCCACATACGCAATTTTTCCATCATCGCTCATATCGACCATGGCAAGTCCACCCTGTCGGATCGGCTGATTCAGCTGTGTGGCGGCCTGAGCGACCGGGAGCTCAAGGAGCAGGTCCTCGACTCCATGGACATCGAGCGGGAGCGGGGCATTACCATCAAGGCCCAGTCGGTGACCCTCGATTACCAGGCCGAGGATGGCAACACCTATCAGCTCAACTTCATCGATACCCCGGGTCACGTGGATTTCTCCTACGAGGTGTCGCGCTCCTTGTATGCCTGCGAGGGGGCCCTGCTGGTGGTGGACGCCGCCCAGGGCGTCGAGGCCCAGTCGGTGGCCAACTGCTACACCGCCGTGGAGCAGGGCCTCGAGGTGCTGCCGGTGCTCAACAAGATGGACCTGCCCCAGGCCGACCCGGACAAGGTCGCCCAGGAGATCGAGGAGATCATCGGTCTCGATGCCACCGATGCCTGTCAGGTTTCCGCCAAGAGCGGCCTGGGCATGGAGGCGCTGCTGGAGCGCCTGGTGCGCGATATCCCGCCACCCCGGGGCAACCCCGACGGTCAGTTGCAGGCCTTGATCATCGACTCCTGGTTCGACAACTACCTGGGCGTGGTCTCCCTGGTGCGGATCTTCGACGGCACCCTCAAGAAGGGCGAGAAGATCCGCATCAAGTCCACCGGCCGCGACTGGCAGGCCAACGAGGTGGGCATCTTCACGCCGCTGCGCAAGGAGACCGGCGTGCTGCGCGCCGGCGAGGTAGGCTTTATCGTCGCCGGCATCAAGGACATCCACGGCGCCCCGGTGGGGGATACCATCACCCACGCCAAGACCCCGGACGTGGAGCGCCTGCCTGGCTTCCAGAAGGTCAAGCCGCAGGTCTATGCGGGGATGTTCCCGGTCAGCGCCGACGACTACGAGGACTTCCGCGACGCCCTCGAGAAGCTGGCCCTCAACGATGCCTCCCTCGAGTACGAGCCGGAGAATTCCGATGCCCTGGGCTTCGGCTTCCGGGTCGGCTTCCTCGGCACCCTGCACATGGAGATCATCCAGGAGCGCCTCGAGCGCGAGTATGACCTGGACCTGTTGACCACCGCTCCCACCGTGGTCTATGAGCTGGCCATGAAGAATGGCGAGGTGCGCTACGTCTCCAACCCCTCCAAGCTGCCGGACATGGCCGACGTGGAGGAGATGCGCGAGCCCATCGTGCGGGCCAGCATCCTGGTGCCCCAGGAATTCGTCGGCAACGTGATCGCCGAGTGCGAGAACCGCCGCGGTACCCAGCTCGACATGCAGTTCCTCGGCAGCCAGATCCAGCTCACCTATGAGCTGCCGATGTCCGAGGTGGTGATGGACTTCTTCGATCGCCTCAAGTCGATCTCCAAGGGCTACGCCTCCCTGGAATACAACTTCGAGCGCTTCGAGGCGGCCAAGCTGGTGCGCCTGGACGTGCTGATCAACGGCGACCGGGTGGATGCCCTGGCGGTGATCATCCACCGCGATCACGCCCACTCCCGGGGACGCATCCTGGTCGAGAAGATGAAGGAGCTGATCCCGCGGCAGATGTTCGACGTGGCGATCCAGGCCGCCATCGGCGGTCAGGTGGTGGCGCGCTCCACCGTCAAGGCGCTGCGCAAGAACGTCACCGCCAAGTGCTACGGCGGCGACGTGAGCCGCAAGAAGAAGCTGCTCGAGAAGCAGAAGGCGGGCAAGAAGCGCATGAAGCAGGTGGGCCGGGTGGAGATTCCCCAGGACGCCTTCCTGGCGGTGCTCAAGGTCAATGACTAGGAAACGTTAAATGGATTTTTCGCTATTGCTGGTGGTGGCGGTGGCCGCCACCGGGGTGATCTGGCTGGCCGACCGACTCTGGTGGCGGCCCGCTCGGCTGGCACGCCTGGCGGCGGTGAGTGCCGAGGCGCAGGGGGAGGTCGACGAGGCGACCCGTGGCAAGCTGCTCAAGGAGCCCTGGCCCGTCGACTACGCGCGTTCCTTCTTCCCGGTCCTGCTGGTGGTGCTGGTGGTGCGCAGCTTCCTGGTGGAGCCCTTCCAGATTCCCTCCGGTTCCATGCGCCCGACCCTGGAGGTGGGCGATTTCATCCTGGTCAACAAGTTCGCCTACGGGCTGCGCCTACCGGTGGTGCATACCGAGATCGTCGACCTGGGCGAGCCCGAGCGGGGTGACGTCATGGTGTTCCGCTTCCCCGAGGAGCCTTCGGTCAACTTTATCAAGCGGGTGGTGGGGCTGCCCGGCGATCGCATTCGCTACGAGGGCAAGCAGCTCTACGTCAATGGCCAGGCGGTGGCCAAGGCGCTGCTGGAGGAGGGCCCCGCCGAGGCGCCCCGCGAGCGCCTGCTCGAAGAGCGCTTAGGCGAGGTCGCCCACCTTATCTACAATAATCCTCAGGACCCGGGTCCCCAGGTGCGTGAGCTGGTGGTGCCCGAGGGGCATTACTTCACCCTCGGCGACAATCGCGACCACTCCAATGACAGTCGCTACTGGGGCTTCGTGCCGGAAGAGAACATCGTCGGCCGCGCCTTCGCGGTGTGGATGCACTGGGACGGCGGGTTGCCCAGCTTTACCAGCGTGCGGCGGATTCAGTAATCACGGGGCACCGCCCCCGATGGCGCGCGCTATGACCGTGCGCCATCCCATGAGCAATAGAGCAGGAGTTTCGTGAGCAACCCCCTGAATGACTTCAGCCGCCGCATCGGCCACCAGTTCGGCGATATCGCACTGCTAGAACTGGCCATGACGCATCGTAGCTATGGCGGCAAGAACAACGAGCGGCTCGAGTTTCTCGGCGACTCCATCGTCAACTTCGTGATCGCCGAGGCGCTCTTCCGGCGCTTCCCCGAGGCCCGCGAGGGCCAGCTGTCGCGGCTGCGGGCGCGGCTGGTCAAGGGCCAGACCCTGGCCGAGCTGGCTCGCGAGTTCGACCTGGGCCCCTGCCTGCGGCTCGGCTCCGGAGAAATGAAGAGCGGCGGCCACCGCCGCGACTCCATCCTCGCCGATGCCGTGGAGGCGGTGATCGGTGCCATCTTCCTGGATGCCGGCATGGACGTGGCCAAGGCCCGGGTGCTGGCCTGGTACGGCACCCGCCTGGAGGCCATCGACCTGCAGGATACCCAGAAGGATCCCAAGACCCGCCTGCAGGAGTTCCTGCAGTCCCGCCAGTCGCCGCTGCCCCGCTACGAGGTGCTGTCGGTGGAGGGCGAGGCGCATGCCCAGACCTTTACCATCGAGTGCCAGGTAGAGATGCTGGATGCCCCCACCGTCGGCGTCGGCTCCAGCCGTCGCTATGCCGAGCAGCAGGCCGCCGAACAGGCCCTCGCCCAACTCGAACCCAAGGGAGCCCGGTCATGACCCAGACCTGTGGATTCGTGGCCATCGTCGGTCGCCCCAATGTGGGCAAGTCGACGCTGATGAACCGCATCCTCGGCCAGAAGGTGTCGATCACCTCCCGGCGACCCCAGACCACCCGTCATCAGGTGATGGGGATCAAGACCGAGGGAGAGGCCCAGTTCATCTACGTGGATACCCCGGGGATGCATATCATGGCGAAGGATCGCAACAAGGCGATCAACCGCTTCATGAACCAGGCCGCCACCCAGGCCCTGCGCGACGTGGACTGCGTGGTCTTTATCATCGACCGCACCCGCTGGAGCGATGAGGACCAGGTGGTGCTGGACAAGCTGGCCCAGGTCAAGGCGCCGGTGATCCTGGCGGTCAACAAGGTGGACTGGCTGGAGGACAAGGCCAGCCTGCTGCCCTGGCTGGCCAAGGTGGGGGCCAAGCGCGACTTCGCCGCCATCCTGCCGATCTCCGCCAAGCACGGCACCAATGTGCCGGAGCTGGAGGCGGAGGTGGCCAAGCACCTGCCGGAGAGCATTCACTTCTACCCGGAAGATCAGGTCACCGACAAGAGTCAGCGTTTCCTGGCCGCCGAGCTGGTGCGCGAGAAGATCATGCGCCAACTGGGCGACGAGCTGCCTTACCAGATGACGGTGGAGATTGAGGAGTTCCGCGACACCGGCAAGGTGATCCATATCAGCGCCCTGATCCTGGTGGAGCGCCCCGGCCAGAAGAAGATCCTGATCGGCGACAAGGGCGAGCGCATCAAGCAGATCGGCCGCGAGGCGCGCCTGGAGATGGAGCGGGCCTTCGACGCCAAGATCATGCTCAACCTCTGGGTCAAGGTGAAGCGCGGCTGGTCCGACGACAGCCGGGCGCTCAAGAGCCTGGGTTACGATCTGGACTGATGGTAACCCACGACCTCGGGCAGGCTATTCAGCCCGGGGCTTTCCTGGGGCAGGCGGCTTCGCGAAGACGCTGTGAACCCA
>NZ_BJUK01000035.1 GCF_007989625.1 Bisbaumannia pacifica | reverse complement strand
CAGCGTCGCGGTCCGGCCCCTCGCCGGCTCGGGGCGTTCGACCGCCCTCGTGGCGGTGCCACGAAGGGCCGGGCGGTCTCACCCCCATGCGAGAGTCCCGGAGCCAGGTGCGACCATCGTCAGGCACTTATGCAGAGAAAACCCCGATCATCAGATGGTCGGGGTTTTTTCGTATCCGGCACCCTCGGTCTCGAGGTATCGGGAGGGGTGATAAGCGGAATGGGGCAGGGAGCAGGACTACAGGAGCTGCCACTTTGGTCGGCATGATTCACGGGGTCGGATGCCTTCCGCTAGAATGAGCCTTTTGCCGCAGGGGCCTTAAGATGACCATTGGTGACCTGATTCGCCTGATGAGCGATGGGGACTTCCATTCCGGCGAGCAGTTGGGGGAGCGTCTCGGGGTGTCGCGCACGGCGGTCTGGAAGCAGCTGAAGAAGCTGGAGGCCCTGGGCATTCCACTGGAGGCGGTCAAGGGGCTGGGCTACCGGCTAGGGGAGCCGGTCGAGCTGCTCGAAGGCGCCGGAATCGTCTCGCGGCTCGACTCGCAGAGTCGTCCCGCCCTGAACCGGCTGTTCGTCGAGGAGGCGCTCGATTCCACGAACGCCTTCCTGCGCGAACGCTTTGCTCAGGGGGCCGGTCACGGCGAGGTGTGCCTGGCCGAGAGCCAGTCGGCCGGTCGTGGGCGGCGCGGGCGGCACTGGGTGAGCCCCTGGGGGCGCGGCTTGCTGCTCTCCCTGGGGTGGCGCTTCGAGAACGGCGTGGCCGCCCTGGAGGGGTTGAGCCTGGCCGTGGGGGTGGTGCTCGCGGAGGTGCTGGAGCATGAAGGCGTCCGAGTCGCCCTGAAGTGGCCCAATGATGTGCTGCTGGTCACCGACGAGGGGCACCAGAAGCTTGCCGGCATCCTCTTGGAGGTGCAGGGGGACTTGGAGGGCCCCTGCGAGGTGGTGATCGGTATCGGCCTCAATGTCTTCCTGCCCCCGGCCATGCGTGAGGCCGTCGATCAGCCGGTGGGCGCGGTGGCGGATCAGGTGCCGGGGGTCTCCCGCAATGCTCTGGCGGCGGCGTTGATTGGCGGCCTCCTGGAGCTGATGCAGGGCTTCGAGGCACGTGGCTTCGTGGCCTGGCAGGCCGCCTGGAATGCGCGTCACGCCCATGCCGATCGGGAGGTGGAGGTGGTCCAGGGTAATCAGAGTTACCGGGGAGTCGCCCGAGGGGTCGACGAGGCCGGCCATCTGCAGGTGCGCTGCGGCGATGAGTCGCGGTGGCTGGCCGGGGGCGAGATCAGCGTGCGTGGTCGCCCATGATTCTCGATCTGGATATCGGTAATACCCTGTCCAAGTGGCGCCTCAAGGATACCCTGAGCAGCGAGATCCGCTCGCGGGGTGCCCTCTGGACCCGGGAGGAGTGGCGTCCCGGGTCGGATATTCCCGACCTGGACGTAGTGCGGTCGGTACGCATCTCGAGCGTGGCGCGTAAGGCGGTACTGGAGGAGACGGTGGCGCTGCTGCGGCGTCGCGTGGTCTCGGTCCATGTGGCGCGCTCGACCGCCGAGGCCCTGGGGGTCACCAACGGTTACGAGGAGCCGTGGCGCCTGGGCGTCGATCGCTGGCTGGGCACCCTGGCGGGTTACCATCTGGCGGGGGGGTGCTGCGTGGTGGATTGCGGTAGTGCCATTACCGTGGACTTCGTGCTGCCGGGCGGCTGTCACCTGGGGGGATATATTCTGCCTGGGCTGAGGCTGATGAAGGAGAGCCTCAAGCTGGGGACGCGTAACGTGGCCATCGATCCGGACAGCGAGGCGGACGAGCTGCTGGCCCCGGGCAAGAATACCGTGGAGGCGGTCAATCACGGTATCTATATGGCCGCGGTAAGCGCCGTCAATCGCATCTATGCCGAGGTCTGTGATCGGGAGGGGGTGGCCCTGCCCTTGCTGCTGACCGGCGGGGACGCGCGGGTGGTCTCCCGGGGGCTGCGGGTGCCCCATGCGGTCTGGCCCGATATGGTCTATGGCGGACTGGAGGCCTGCTTTCCACTGACCGCGGCCGAGCGGGCGGGGCGTCTGTCGGGGGCGCCCCGGGTGCCGGCGCCGGCGGCCTTGGAAAAAATTCGGGCGGGGCTTGCATTCTCCACCCTGCTTTGACACAATGCGCCGCGTTCCAGGGCAACACATCCCCCTCGCCGAGTGCTGATGGATGATGCCAAGCCACTGAAAGATAAGGCTTGACACCGTTGCTGAGGCAGGTAAAATGCTTCGCCAGCTGGAGGGGTTCCCGAGTGGCCAAAGGGAGCAGACTGTAAATCTGCCGCGAAAGCTTCGAAGGTTCGAATCCTTCCCCCTCCACCAGTTTGGGTCGCCTCGTCAAGGCGGGGCGATAGCAAGAGTGGGTAGGCGGGCATAGTTCAATGGTAGAACCTCAGCCTTCCAAGCTGATGATGCGGGTTCGATCCCCGCTGCCCGCTCCAGGCAAGGTTTAGGCTCATGTAGCTCAGGGGTAGAGCACACCCTTGGTAAGGGTGAGGTCGACGGTTCAAATCCGTCCATGAGCTCCACTTTGAAAAGGCGAGTCGAGAGGCTCGCATTTTCTCTTTGTGTCGAAGGCTTTTTCGGCATCGTGCGAATGGGGTTGTCAGGCGGAGGCTTTTCCGCTACTATGGCGCCCGCTGTGCCCTGAGTGGCCCGCAAAGGGTTGTGATGGTGCAGGAAGTTGATACAGGCCAGTAGCTCAATTGGCAGAGCAGCGGTCTCCAAAACCGCAGGTTGGGGGTTCGATTCCCTCCTGGCCTGCCAGTCTTCCCCAGGCTGGCTTACCTCAAGACAAATTTCACGTTACGATCGCTGCACCCTGAGGAGTCACGTTTTGATGAAACATAACGCCGAGGTGCAGGAGTCGCGCCACGACGGGCTCAAGTGGGCGGCTGTCGTCGCGCTGTTGGTCGTTGCCGTCGTTGGTAATTCCTACTTTGCCGATCAGGCCCTGCTCTACCGTGTCCTGGGCGTGGTGGTGCTTGGCGTGGGTGCCGCCGCACTCGCCCTGACGACCACCAAGGGTCGTGACCTCGCCGAGCTGGCCAAGAATGCGAAGAAAGAGATTCAGCGCGTCGTCTGGCCGACCCGCCCCGAAACCGTGCAGACCACCGCCATCGTGCTGGTGGCCGTGCTGGTGGTGGGTCTGATGCTGTGGCTGATCGATACCCTTCTTGGCTGGGCAATGTCCGGCGTCATCGGTTAGGAGTTTCCATGTCCAAGCGTTGGTATGTCGTTCACGCCTACTCCGGCTTCGAGAAGCATGTCATGCGCTCCCTGAAGGAGCGCGTGAAGATGTATGGCATGGAGGAAGGGTTTGGCGAGATCCTCGTGCCCACCGAAGAAGTCGTCGAGATGCGTGACGGCAAGCGCCGCAAGAGCGAGCGCAAGTTCTATCCCGGCTATGTGCTGGTCGAGATGGAGATGAATGACGCGACATGGCACCTGGTCAACGAGACGCCGCGAGTCATGGGCTTTATCGGTGGCACCAAGGAGAAGCCGGCGCCGATCACTCAGAAGGAAGCAGACGCCATCCTGCGTCGCGTCCAAGACGGTACCGACAAACCGCGTCCCAAGACCATGTTCGAGCCGGGGCAGTCGGTGCGCGTCATCGATGGCCCCTTCGCCGACTTCAATGGCGTGGTCGAAGAGGTCAACTACGACAAGAGTCGCCTCCAGGTCAGCGTGCTGATCTTCGGGCGCGCCACGCCTGTCGAGCTGGAATTTTCCCAGGTCGAGAAAGAGTAACGCTCGGCCTCAGTCGTATTTAGTCGTATCTCGAGCCGCTAGGCGGCTCGCTAACCGGGGAGCCGCAAGGCGCTACCACCCAACTGGAGTCCATCATGGCCAAGAAAGTACAGGCTTACATCAAGCTGCAGGTCGCAGCTGGTAAGGCCAACCCGAGTCCCCCCGTCGGCCCGGCCCTGGGTCAGCACGGCGTGAACATCATGGAGTTCTGTAAGGCGTTCAACGCCGCGACCCAGGAAATCGAGCCGGGTCTGCCCACTCCCGTGGTGATCACCGTCTATTCCGACCGCAGCTTCACCTTCGTCACCAAGACGCCGCCCGCGGCGATCCTGCTGAAGAAGGCCGCTGGCATCAAGTCCGGCTCCGGTGAGCCGAACAAGAAGAAGGTCGGCACCGTGACCCGTGAGCAGCTCGAAGAGATCGCCAAGACCAAGGAGCCGGATCTGACGGCTGCCGATCTCGACGCCGCTGTGCGTACCATCGCCGGTAGCGCCCGCAGCATGGGCCTGAACGTGGAGGGTCTCTGATCATGGCTAAATTGTCCAAGCGCGCTCAGCTGATCAACGAGAAGGTCGACTCCACCAAGGTCTACTCCCTGGAAGAGGCCGTGGCCCTGCTCGCCGAGCTGTCCACCGTCAAGTTCAAGGAGTCCCTGGACGTCGCCATCAACCTCGGCGTCGATCCGCGTAAATCCGACCAGGTCGTGCGTGGCGCCACCGTTATGCCCAATGGTACCGGCAAGGACGTGCGCGTTGCCGTCTTTACCCAGGGTGCCAACGCCGATGCCGCCAAGGAAGCCGGTGCCGATATCGTCGGCATGGACGACCTGGCCGAGCAGGTCAAGAAAGGCCAGCTCGACTTCGACGTGGTCATCGCCTCGCCGGATGCCATGCGCGTCGTCGGTCAGCTGGGCCAGATCCTCGGTCCACGCGGCCTGATGCCGAACCCCAAGGTCGGCACCGTGACCCCGGACGTGGCCACCGCCGTCAAGAACGCCAAGGCCGGTCAGGTGCGTTTCCGTACCGACAAGAACGGTATCATCCACACCACCCTGGGCAAGGTTGACTTCGATGCGGCCGCCATCAAGGGCAACCTGGAAGCGCTGGTCGCCGACCTGAAGAAGCTCAAGCCGAGCACTTCCAAGGGTGTGTATTTCAAGAAGATGACCCTGTCCACCACCATGGGCCCGGGCATCACCGTCGATCACGCCGCGCTGGTGTGATCGCCGACAGGCAAGAACTTTGCGGTCCCCGTGCACGGATTCATGCCGGGCGGGGCACCGTCAAAGACCGCAGGCGCCGTCCACTCCGGTGGGCGGCTTAATCTTCCCCTAGGGATGCCTGCGCAGATGGTGTGGCCGCCAGTCCGCTGGTGTGCACCATCGCCCAAGACCCCCGCGCCAACAGGCGCGGGGGAGATGGTAACCCCCGGGATGCGATGCCCGCATCGCAGATTCCCGGCACGAAGGAGTGAACACAGTGGCACTAGCTCTCGAAGGCAAGAAGGCAATTGTTGCCGAGGTCAGTGAAGCCGCCAAGGATGCTCTCTCCGTCGTCGTTGCCGATTCTCGTGGCGTCGCGGTCAGTAAGATGACCGACCTGCGCAAGCAGGCCCGCGAGAATGGCGTGCAGATCCGTGTTGTGCGCAACACCCTGGCACGTCGCGCCCTGGACGGTACTCCCTGGGAGTGCCTGAACGACAGCTTCGTGGGTCCGACCCTGCTGGCTTTCTCCACCGAGCACCCGGGCGCCGCCGCCCGTCTGTTCAAGGAGTTCGCCAAAGAGGAGAAGAACTTCGAAGTCAAGGCGCTGGCCTACGAAGGCGAGCTGATCCCGGCTGCCGATATCGACCGTCTGGCGACCCTGCCGACGTACGATGAAGCGATCGCCAAGCTGATGTCGGTGATGAAGGAAGCTTCCGCCGGCAAACTGGTCCGCACCCTGGCTGCACTGCGCGACCAGAAGCAGGAAGCAGCCGCCTAAGGGCGCCTCTTTCGGCCGATACGCGACTTATACTGAACCCTCGAGTCCTCGGACCCCCTGGGGTACGGGATTCCCGCAAAGTCTAGGAATTTGACAATGGCACTGACCAAAGAAGACATCATCAACGCCGTCGCCGACATGTCCGTGATGGAAGTCGTCGAGCTGATCGAAGCGATGGAAGAGAAGTTCGGCGTCTCCGCCGCTGCTGCCGTCGTGGCTGGTCCGGCCGGTGGCGAAGCCGCCGCCGCCGAAGAGCAGACCGAATTCGACCTGGTGCTGACCTCTGCCGGCGAGAAGAAGGTCAACGTGATCAAGGTCGTTCGCGAAATCACTGGCCTGGGCCTGAAGGAAGCCAAGGGTGCCGTCGACGGCGCACCGGCGACCATCAAGGAAGCCATGTCCAAGGAAGACGCCGAAGCGGCCAAGACCAAGCTGGAAGAAGCCGGCGCTTCCGTGGAACTCAAGTAATCCCTTGATTTCCATGGCTTCACGCGCTGCGTAAGCTTCCACGGCTGGTGGCGGGTCACCCGCTGCCGGCCTTTTTCTGTTGTCACTAGCCGGCCGCTGCTCTGCCGCCGCCGCTAGCCGAATTCCGACGGCGAGCCCTCCTCCGGGGGCTTGCCGTCAGCGCCTGACGGAGCCGCTACCGTCGGGTGGCGCCGATTCGCATCGGTCACCCATGGTGAACAAGCTGGGGAATACAGATGGCTTACTCATACACTGAGAAAAAACGCATCCGCAAGGATTTCGGCAAACTGCCCCAAGTGATGGATGTGCCCTACCTGCTGGCCATCCAGCTTGATTCCTACTACGACTTCCTCCAGCAGGACCGTTCGCCAGAAGAGCGGATGGAAGTCGGCCTGCATGCCGCCTTCAAGTCCGTCTTCCCGATCGAGAGCTTCTCCGGCAACGCCGCCCTCGAGTACGTCAGCTACCGTTTCGGTACGCCGGCCTTCGACGTCAAGGAGTGTCAGCTGCGTGGCGTCACCTACTCGGCGCCGCTGCGGGTCAAGGTTCGCCTGATCATCTACGACAAGGAGTCGGCGAACAAGGCCATCAAGGACATCAAGGAGCAGGAAGTCTACATGGGGGAGATCCCCCTGATGACCGAGAACGGTACCTTCGTCGTCAATGGTACCGAGCGGGTCATCGTTTCCCAGCTGCACCGCTCGCCGGGTGTCTTCTTCGACCATGACAAGGGCAAGAGCCACTCCTCCGGCAAGCTGCTCTACTCGGCACGGGTGATTCCCTACCGCGGCTCCTGGCTCGACTTCGAGTTCGATCCCAAGGACAACGTCTATGTGCGTATCGACCGTCGCCGCAAGCTGCCGGCGTCGGTGCTGCTGCGCGCCCTGGGCATGAGCACCGAGGAGATCCTCGATACCTTCTTCGATACCAGTACCTTCCATATCGAGAAGTCCGGCTTCTCCGTGGAGCTGGTGCCGTCGCGCCTGCGCGGTGAGACCGCTACCTTCGACATCAAGGATGCCGATGGCAGCCTGATCGTCGAGGAAGGGCGCCGCATCACCCAGAAGCATATCCGTCAGATGGAGAAGGCCGGTCTCGAGCGCCTCGACGTGCCGATGGACTACCTCTTCGGCAAGACCCTGGCCAAGGATCAGGTCGACCCCAATACCGGCGAGCTGATCTGCGAGTGCAACACCGAGATTACCCCGGACCTGCTCGAGAAGCTGGGCCAGGCCGGTATCACCCGCCTCGAGACCCTCTACACCAACGATCTCGACTGCGGGTCCTTTATCTCCGACACCATCAAGCTGGATACCACCCGGACCCAGCTCGAGGCCCTGGTCGAGATCTACCGCATGATGCGTCCCGGCGAGCCGCCCACCAAGGAGGCCGCCGAGACCCTGTTCCACAACCTCTTCTTCACCGAGGATCGTTACGACCTCTCCGGGGTCGGGCGCATGAAGTTCAACCGCCGCCTGCGTCGTGACAGCGATACCGGCGCTGGCGTGCTGGGCCGTGACGACATCCTCGATGTGCTGAAAGAGCTGATCAATATCCGTAACGGCTTCGGTGAGGTGGACGACATCGACCACCTGGGCAACCGGCGTATCCGTTGCGTGGGCGAGATGGCCGAGAACCAGTTCCGGGTGGGCCTGGTGCGGGTCGAGCGCGCGGTCAAGGAGCGTCTCTCCATGGCCGAGAGCGAGGGCCTGATGCCCCAGGACCTGATCAACGCCAAGCCCGTCGCCGCGGCGGTCAAGGAGTTCTTCGGTTCCAGCCAGCTCTCCCAGTTCATGGATCAGAACAACCCACTCTCCGAGGTCACCCACAAGCGCCGCGTCTCCGCGCTTGGCCCGGGCGGCCTGACCCGCGAGCGAGCCGGCTTCGAGGTGCGTGACGTTCACGCCACCCACTACGGCCGCCTGTGCCCGATCGAGACCCCGGAAGGGCCGAACATCGGCCTGATCAACTCCCTGGCCACCTACAGCCACACCAACAGCTACGGCTTCCTCGAGACGCCGTATCGCAAGGTGGTGGGCGCTCAGGTGACCGACGACGTGGTGCATCTCTCCGCTATCGAGGAGGGCGACTTCGTTATCGCCCAGGCCTCCGCCACCGTCGACGAGAACGGCAAGCTGGTCGATGACCTGGTACAGGTCCGCCACAAGGGCGAGACCACCTTCATGCGTCCCGAGCAGGTGACCCTGATGGACGTCTCGCCGCGCCAGGTGGTCTCCGTGGCCGCGGCGCTGATCCCGTTCCTCGAGCACGATGACGCCAACCGCGCCCTGATGGGGGCGAACATGCAGCGCCAGGCGGTGCCGACCCTGCGTGCCGACAAGCCCCTGGTGGGTACCGGCATGGAGCGCTTCGTGGCCCGCGACTCCGGCGTCTGTGCCGTGGCGCGGCGCGGCGGGGTGATCGACTCCGTCGATGCCAAGCGCATCGTGGTGCGCATCAACGAGGACGAGATCATCGGCGGCGAGGCCGGCGTCGATATCTACAACCTCACCAAGTACGTGCGTTCCAACCAGAACACCTGCATGAACCAGCGCCCCATCGTGCGCCCCGGTGACCAGGTGGCGCGTGGCGATATCCTCGCCGACGGTCCCTCCGTGGACATGGGCGACCTGGCCCTGGGTCAGAACATGCGTATCGCCTTCATGCCCTGGAACGGCTACAACTTCGAGGACTCCATCCTGGTCTCGGAGCGCGTGGTGCAGGAAGATCGCTTCACCACCATCCATATCCAGGAGCTGACCTGCGTCTCCCGCGACACCAAGCTGGGTGCCGAGGAGATCACCTCCGATATCCCCAATGTGGGTGAGTCGGCGCTGGCCAAGCTGGACGAGGCGGGTGTCGTCTATATCGGCGCCGAGGTGGGCCCGGGCGATATCCTGGTCGGTAAGGTCACCCCCAAGGGCGAGACCCAGCTGACCCCGGAAGAGAAGCTGCTGCGGGCGATCTTCGGCGAGAAGGCCTCCGACGTGAAGGACACCTCCCTGCGTGCCCCCACCGGCATGAAGGGCACCGTCATCGACGTCCAGGTGTTCACCCGCGACGGCGTGGAGAAGGACTCCCGGGCCCTGTCCATCGAGCAGATGCAGCTCGATGAGGTGCGCAAGGATCTCCAGGAGACCTACCGCATCGCCGAGGATGCCACCTTCGAGCGCCTCAAGCGCACCCTGACTGGCCAAGCCGTCAATGGTGGGCCCAAACTGAAGAAGGACGACGTGCTCTCCGAGGAGTACCTCGAGGAGCTGCCGCGTCAGCAGTGGTTCAAGCTGCGCCTGCAGGACGAGGCCCTCAACGAGCTGCTGGCCCAGGCCGACGAGCAGCTGGAGAATCGTCGCAAGGAGATGGACGAGCGTTTCGAGGACAAGAAGCGCAAGCTCACCCAGGGCGATGATCTGGCGCCGGGCGTGCTGAAGATCGTCAAGGTCTACCTGGCGGTGAAGCGTCGCATCCAGCCGGGCGACAAGATGGCCGGTCGTCACGGTAACAAGGGTGTGATCTCGGCGATCATGCCGATCGAGGACATGCCCTTCGACGCCAACGGCGAGTCGGTGGACGTGGTCCTCAACCCGCTGGGCGTACCGTCGCGGATGAACGTCGGTCAGATCCTCGAGACCCACCTGGGCATGGCCGCCCGTGGCCTCGGGGTGAAGATCGAGCACATGCTGCGCGACGCCCGCGACCAGCAGGTGGCCGAGATCCGTGATTTCCTGGGGCAGGTCTACAACACTGCCTCTAGCACCCGGGTCGAGGACATCGAGTCGCTGTCCGACGAGGAGGTCATCGCCCTGGCCAAGAACCTCAAGGCGGGCGTGCCCATGGCCTCGCCGGTGTTCGATGGTGCCGAGGAGACCGAGATCAAGCACCTGCTGACGCTGGCGGACCTGCCGGATTCCGGTCAGATGACCCTCTATGATGGCCGTACCGGCGACGCCTTCGACCGTCCGGTGACCGTCGGTTACATGTACATGCTCAAGCTCAACCACCTGGTGGATGACAAGATGCACGCGCGTTCCACCGGCTCCTACTCCCTGGTCACCCAGCAGCCGCTGGGCGGCAAGGCGCAGTTCGGTGGTCAGCGCTTCGGTGAGATGGAGGTCTGGGCCCTGGAAGCCTACGGCGCCGCCTACACCCTCCAGGAGATGCTCACGGTCAAGTCCGACGACGTGGAAGGTCGTACCAAGATGTACAAGAACATCGTGGACGGCGACCACACCATGCAGGCGGGCATGCCGGAATCCTTCAACGTGCTGGTGAAGGAGATCCGCTCCCTGGGTATCGATATCGAGCTGGAGAGCTAGGCGGCCACGCCGCTAGTCAAGCGCTTCACAGAATGACGGTCCGCGGGGGCTTCGGCCCCCGCCCATGACAACTCCGCAACGGAGCCGACCCATGAAAGATTTGGTGAAAGTCCTCAAATCGCAGTCACAGTCCGACGAGTTCGACGCGATCAAGATCACGCTCGCGTCCCCGGACATGATCCGCTCCTGGTCCTTCGGCGAGGTCAAGAAGCCGGAGACCATCAACTATCGTACCTTCAAGCCGGAGCGGGATGGCCTGTTCTGCGCCAAGATCTTCGGCCCGGTGAAGGATTACGAGTGCCTGTGCGGCAAGTACAAGCGCATGAAGCATCGCGGCATCATCTGCGAGAAGTGCGGCGTCGAGGTCACCAAGGCCGCCGTGCGCCGCGAGCGCATGGGCCATATCGAGCTGGCCAGTCCGGTCGCGCATATCTGGTTCCTCAAGTCCCTGCCGTCGCGTATCGGCATGTTCCTGGACATGACCCTGCGCGATATCGAGCGGGTGCTCTACTTCGAAAGCTTCGTGGTCATCGATCCGGGCATGACCACCCTCGAGCGTGGCCAGCTGCTCAACGACGAGCAGTACTTCGAGGCCCTCGAGGAGTTCGGTGACGACTTCGACGCCCGCATGGGTGCCGAGGCCGTCCAGGCCCTGCTGACCGATATCGATCTGGAAGAAGAGATCAATCGCCTGCGCGAGGAGATCCCGCAGACCAATTCCGAGACCAAGATCAAGAAGCTCTCCAAGCGCCTCAAGCTGCTGGAGGCCTTCCACAAGTCGGGCAATGATCCGGCCTGGATGGTCATGGAAGTGCTGCCGGTGCTGCCGCCGGACCTGCGTCCGCTGGTACCCCTGGACGGCGGTCGCTTCGCGACGTCCGACCTCAACGATCTCTATCGTCGGGTGATCAACCGCAACAACCGCCTCAAGCGGCTGCTCGATCTCAATGCGCCGGACATCATCGTGCGCAACGAGAAGCGCATGCTGCAGGAGTCGGTGGATGCGCTGCTCGACAACGGTCGCCGCGGCCGCGCCATCACCGGCTCCAACAAGCGCCCGCTGAAGTCCCTGGCCGATATGATCAAGGGCAAGCAGGGTCGCTTCCGTCAGAACCTGCTGGGCAAGCGCGTCGACTACTCCGGCCGCTCGGTGATCACCGTGGGCCCGACCCTGCGCCTGCACCAGTGCGGCCTGCCGAAGAAGATGGCGCTGGAGCTGTTCAAGCCGTTCATCTACTCCAAGCTGCAGTCCCAGGGTTACGCCTCGACCATCAAGGCCGCCAAGAAGATGGTCGAGCGCGAGCTGCCCGAGGTGTGGGATATCCTCGCCGACGTCATCCGCGAGCACCCGGTGCTGCTCAACCGCGCGCCGACCCTGCACCGCCTGGGCATCCAGGCCTTCGAGCCGCTGCTGATCGAGGGTAAGGCGATCCAGCTGCACCCGCTGGTGTGTGCCGCCTACAACGCCGACTTCGACGGCGACCAGATGGCCGTGCACGTGCCGCTGACCCTGGAAGCGCAGCTCGAAGCCCGCGCGCTGATGATGGCCACCAACAACGTGCTGTCGCCGGCCAACGGCGAGCCGATCATCGTGCCGTCCCAGGACGTGGTGCTGGGTCTGTATTACATGACCCGCGAGAAGATCAACGCCAAGGGCGAGGGCATGGCCTTCGCCAACCTGGCCGAGGTCGAGCGTGCCTTCGGCGCCGAGAAGGTCGCCCTGCACGCCAAGGTCAAGGTGCGCCTGACCGAGCATCTGGCCGAGGAAGAGGGTGGCGAGCTGATCGAGAAGCAGTCGATCTTCGACACCACCGTGGGTCGGGCGCTGCTGTTCCGTATCCTGCCCAAGGGCGTGCCCTTCGAGCTGGTCGATCAGCCGATGAAGAAGAAGGCGATCTCCAAGCTGCTCAACGAGGTCTATCGTCGCGCCGGTCTCAAGGACGCGGTGATCTTCGCCGACCAGCTGATGTACACCGGCTTCCGCATGGCCACCTGGTCCGGGGCCTCCATCGGCGTCAACGACTTCGTTATCCCCGAGGCCAAGAAGGCCATCGTGGATGCCGCCGAGGAAGAGGTGAAGGAGATCGAGGACCAGTTCTCCTCGGGCCTCGTCACCGCCGGCGAGAAGTACAACAAGGTGATCGACATCTGGTCCAAGGCCAACGACAAGGTGGCCAAGGCGATGATGGCGGGCATCTCCAAGGAGACCGTGATCGACCGCGAGGGTAACGAGGTCGAGCAGGACTCCTTCAACAGCGTCTTTATCATGGCCGACTCCGGGGCCCGGGGTAGTGCCGCCCAGATCCGTCAGCTGGCGGGGATGCGTGGCCTGATGGCCAAGCCGGACGGCTCGATCATCGAGACGCCGATCGTCGCCAACTTCCGTGAGGGCCTGAACGTACTCCAGTACTTCATCTCCACCCACGGTGCCCGTAAGGGTCTGGCGGATACGGCCCTCAAGACCGCCAACTCCGGTTACCTGACCCGGCGCCTGGTCGACGTCGCCCAGGATCTGGTGATCACCGAGTCCGACTGTGGCACCGAGGAAGGCCTGACCCTGCACCCGATCATCGAGGGTGGCGATATCATCGTCTCCCTGGCGCAGCGGGTGCTGGGCCGGGTGGTGGCCCAGGACGTGGTCGACCCGGTCAGCGACGAGGTGCTGATTCCGCGCGGCACCCTGCTCGACGAGAAATGGTGCGAGCAGCTCGACACCATGGGCGTCGACGAGATCGTGGTGCGCAGCTCCATCTCCTGCGAGACGGCCCACGGCGTCTGCTCCGCCTGTTACGGTCGCGACCTGGCGCGTGGCCATCAGGCCAATATCGGCGAGGCGGTGGGTGTCATCGCCGCCCAGTCGATCGGTGAGCCGGGTACCCAGCTGACCATGCGGACCTTCCACATCGGTGGTGCGGCCTCCCGGGCCTCCGCGGTGGATAGCGTCCAGGTCAAGCATGGCGGCCGAGTGCGCCTGCACAACATCAAGTCGGTGGAACGCAGCGACGGCAAGCTGGTGGTGGTGTCCCGCTCCAGTGCCCTGGCGGTGGCCGACGAGCACGGTCGTGAGCGCGAGTACTACAAGCTGCCCTACGGCGCCGAGCTCTCCGTCAAGGACGGCGATGCCGTCGACGCCGGTCAGGCCGTGGCCAAGTGGGATCCGCACACCCACCCCATCGTCGCCGAGGCCGAGGGTCAGGCCCAGTACATCGACATGGAAGAGGGCATCACCATCCACCGTACGGTGGACGAGATGACCGGCCTCTCCTCCATCGAGGTGATCGAGTCCGCGGCGCGTCCGCAGGCCGGTCGCGACAAGCGCCCGATGATCATGCTCACCGGGGCCGGTGGCGAGCACGTCTGCCTGCCGGGCTCCAATACCCCGGTGCAGTACCTGCTGCCCGGTAACGCCATCGTCAACACCGAGAACGGTGCCACCATCGGCGTGGGCGAGGTGGTCGCGCGTATTCCGGTCGAGGCGTCCGGCAACAAGGACATCACCGGGGGTCTGCCGCGGGTCGCCGACCTCTTCGAGGCGCGTAAGCCGAAGGAGCCGTCGATCCTCGCCGAGATCAGCGGCGTGGTGACCTTCGGAAAGGAGACCAAGGGCAAGCGGCGCCTGACCATCACCCCCGAGGGTGGCGGCGATCCCTTCGAGATGCTGATTCCCAAGTGGCGTCAGATCGCGGTCTTCGAAGGCGAGACCGTGGAGAAGGGCGAGGTGATCTCCGACGGTCCCAGCAACCCCCACGATATCCTGCGTCTGCTGGGCGTGGCGGAGCTGGCCAAGTACATCACCGCCGAGGTCCAGGAGGTCTACCGCCTGCAGGGCGTGGGCATCAACGACAAGCACATCGAAGTCATCGTGCGTCAGATGCTGCGCAAGGTAGAGATCACCGATGCCGGCGACTCCAGCTTTATCACCGGCGACCAGGTGGAACTGGTACGGGTGCTGGAGGAGAACGCTCGCCTGGCCCAGGACGACAAGTTCCCGGCCAAGTACGAGCGCCTGCTGCTGGGTATCACCAAGGCCAGCCTGGCCACCGAGTCGTTCATCTCCGCGGCCTCCTTCCAGGAGACTACGCGGGTGCTGACCGAGGCGGCCGTGACCGGCAAGCGCGATTACCTGCGCGGCCTGAAAGAGAACGTGGTGGTGGGTCGACTGATCCCGGCCGGTACCGGCCTCACCCACCATGCGGAACGCAAGCGCAAGCGTGAAGACGCCGAGCGCATGCTCCACCCGTCGGCCTTCGACGTCGAGCAGGAGCTGGGCGCCCAGCTCACCGCCCTCGACGCCGACGACGACGAGATCTGAGGTCGCGGGGCCGCCACTCTTCGCGGGGTGGCGGCCTTGACTGGCCTCGCCGGGAAGCAGTAGAATTCGCAGCCTTTAATAGTGGGGTGGGTGCGCCCGTGCCACTATTGGAAGGCAAGGCAACCATTGGAGTCAGCTACAGACTATGGCAACGATCAATCAGCTCGTGCGCAAGCCGCGCAAGCGCCCTGTCGCCAAGAGCGACGTGCCGGCGCTGCAGGCCTGCCCGCAGAAGCGCGGCGTCTGCACCCGCGTCTACACCACCACCCCGAAGAAGCCGAACTCGGCCCTGCGTAAGGTCTGCCGTGTGCGCCTGACCAACGGCTACGAGGTCACTTCTTACATCGGCGGTGAAGGCCACAACCTGCAGGAGCACTCCGTGGTCCTGATTCGTGGCGGCCGTGTCAAGGATTTGCCGGGTGTGCGTTATCACACCGTTCGCGGCGCCCTGGACACCTCCGGCGTGCAGAACCGTAAGCAGGGCCGTTCCAAGTACGGCGCCAAGCGTCCCAAGGCCTAAGGCCGGTCGACGTTTTCACCCGAATTGCATTGGTCTGATAAGAGTAAGGTCGAGCGTCACCCTCGGTGCCAGTCTCGGGTTTACCTGAAGGACCCCTTAACGAGGGCTTATCATGCCTAGAAGAAGAGTTGCCGCTAAGCGCGAAATCCTGCCGGATCCGAAATTCGGAAGTGAGCGTCTGGCGAAGTTCATGAACCACCTGATGATCAGCGGCAAGAAGTCCACAGCTGAGCGCATCGTCTATGGTGCGTTGGACACGGTTGCCGAGCGTAGTAAAGAAGAGCCGCTGGAGATCTTCGACAAGGCGCTGGAAACCATCCAGCCGATGGTCGAAGTGAAGTCGCGCCGCGTCGGTGGTGCGACCTATCAGGTGCCGGTGGAGGTGCGTCCTTCCCGTCGTCAGGCCCTGGCCATGCGTTGGCTGGTGGATGCGGCCCGTAACCGTGGCGAAAAGACCATGGTGCAGCGTCTGGCTGGTGAGATGCTGGATGCCGCCGAAGGCAAGGGTTCCGCGGTGAAGAAGCGTGAAGACGTGCACCGCATGGCAGAAGCCAACAAGGCCTTCTCCCACTACCGTTTCTAAGGCGCGCTTCTACACACGAGGCGCTCGTCCGTCGGGCGCCTCCAACCAACGGGGAATTTCACCGTGGCACGCAAGACACCACTCAATCGCTATCGCAATATCGGGATCTGTGCCCACGTCGACGCCGGCAAGACCACCACCACCGAGCGGGTGTTGTTCTACACCGGGGTCAACCACAAGCTGGGCGAGACCCACGACGGTGCCTCTACTACCGACTGGATGGAGCAGGAGCAGGAGCGGGGTATCACCATCACCTCCGCGGCTGTGACTACCTTCTGGAAGGGCATGAACCACCAGTTCGATGAGCACCGCATCAACATCATCGACACCCCGGGGCACGTCGACTTCACCATCGAGGTGGAGCGTTCCCTGCGGGTTCTCGACGGTGCCGTCGTGGTGCTGTGCGCCTCCTCCGGCGTACAACCGCAGACCGAGACCGTCTGGCGTCAGGCCGACAAGTACGAAGTGCCGCGCATGGTGTTCGTCAACAAGATGGACCGCGCCGGCGCCGACTTCTTCATGGTCGTCGACCAGCTCAAGGATCGCCTGGGCGCCAATGCCGTGCCGATCCAGATCAACTGGGGCACCGAGGACGAGTTCAAGGGCGTCATCGACCTGATCGAGATGAAGGCCATCCTGTGGAACGAAGACGACATGGGTACGACCTATGACCTCGTCGACATTCCCGCCGAGCTCCAGGCCAAGGCCGAGGAGTATCGCGAGCAGATGGTCGAGGCGGCCGCCGAGGCCTCCGAAGAGCTGATGGACAAGTACCTGGAAGGCGGTGAGCTGACCAAGGAAGAGATCAAGGCCGGCCTGCGTCGTCGTACCCTCGACAACGAGATCATCCTGGTCACCTGCGGCTCCGCCTTCAAGAACAAGGGCGTGCAGGCGGTGCTGGACGCCGTGGTCGAGTACATGCCGTCTCCCACCGAGGTCAAGGCCATCGAGGGTGAGCTGGACGACAAGGACGGCACCATCGCCACCCGTGAGGCGGACGACAGCGCCCCCTTCTCGGCGCTGGCCTTCAAGATCGCCACCGATCCCTTCGTCGGCACCCTGACCTTTATCCGCGTCTACTCCGGGGTCCTGAACTCCGGCGACAGCGTGTTCAACTCGGTCAAGCAGAAGAAAGAGCGGGTCGGCCGTATCGTGCAGATGCACGCCAACTCCCGCGAAGAGATCAAAGAGGTACTGGCCGGCGATATCGCCGCCTGTATCGGTCTCAAAGACGTCACCACCGGTGATACCCTGTGCGACCTGAACAACAAGATCGTTCTCGAGCGCATGGAATTCCCGGAGCCGGTGATCTCCGTGGCCGTGGAGCCGAAGTCCAAGGCCGACCAGGAGAAGATGGGCGTGGCGCTGGGCAAGCTGGCCCAGGAAGACCCCTCCTTCCGCGTCAAGACCGACGAAGAGACCGGTCAGACCATTATCTCCGGTATGGGTGAGCTGCACCTGGACATCCTCGTCGACCGCATGCGTCGCGAGTTCAAGGTGGAAGCCAATATCGGTAAGCCGCAGGTGGCCTACCGCGAGACCATCCGTGCCAGCGTCGAGCAGGAAGGCAAGTTCGTGCGTCAGTCCGGTGGTCGCGGTCAGTTCGGTCACGTGGTGCTGCGCATCGAGCCGCTCACCGAAGCGGACAAGGGCGACGACGAAGAAATGCACTTCAAGTTCGCCTCCGAGATCGTCGGCGGTGTGGTACCCAAGGAATACGTACCGGCCGTCGAGAAAGGGGCCTATGAGCAGCTGCAGAACGGTGTCATCGCGGGCTACCCGATGATCGACGTCAAGGTCACGCTGTTCGATGGTTCCTACCATGACGTGGACTCCAACGAGACCGCGTTCAAGGTCGCCGCCTCCATGGCGATCAAGGAAGGGGCCAAGAAGGCCAAGGCCGTGCTGCTAGAGCCGATGATGAAGGTCGAAGTCGTGACCCCCGAGGATTTCATGGGTGACGTCATGGGCGACCTGAACCGTCGTCGCGGTCTGGTGCAGGGCATGGATGACTCTTCCTCCGGTAAGATCATCCGCGCAATGGTGCCGCTGGGCGAGATGTTCGGTTATGCGACCGACCTGCGTTCTCAAACCCAGGGCCGTGCAAGCTACTCCATGGAGTTTGCGAAGTACGACGAGGCGCCCTCCAGCGTCGTAGAAGCCGTCATCAACCAGAAAAGTTAACCGTTAGCTAACGAAAGAGGTTATAGCAGTGGCTAAGGAAAAATTCGAACGTTCCAAACCGCACGTAAACGTCGGCACCATCGGTCACGTTGACCACGGCAAGACCACCCTGACCGCGGCCCTGACCCGCGTGTCCGCCGAGGTGTTCGGTGGCGACGCTCGTGCCTTCGACTCCATCGACAACGCTCCGGAAGAGCGTGAGCGCGGTATCACCATCTCTACCGCTCACGTCGAGTACCAGTCCGAAGAGCGTCACTACGCTCACGTCGACTGCCCGGGGCACGCCGACTACGTCAAGAACATGATCACCGGTGCTGCCCAGATGGACGGCGCTATCCTGGTCTGTTCCGCCGCCGACGGTCCCATGCCGCAGACTCGCGAGCACATCCTGCTGTCTCGTCAGGTCGGCGTGCCGTACATCGTCGTGTTCCTGAACAAGGCCGACATGGTCGACGACGAAGAGCTGCTCGAGCTGGTCGAAATGGAAGTGCGTGAGCTCCTCAACGAGTACGACTTCCCGGGCGACGACACCCCGATCATCATCGGCTCCGCGCTGATGGCCCTGGAAGGCAAGGACGACAACGGCATGGGTACCACCGCCGTTGCCAACCTGATCAAGGCCCTGGATGACTACATCCCGGAGCCGGAGCGTGCCATCGACCAGCCGTTCCTGATGCCGATCGAGGACGTGTTCTCCATCTCCGGTCGCGGTACCGTGGTGACCGGTCGTATCGAGCGCGGCATCGTCAAGGCCGGCGAAGAGATCGAGATCGTCGGTATCAAGGACACCACCAAGACCACCGTTACCGGTGTCGAGATGTTCCGCAAGCTGCTCGACGAAGGTCGTGCCGGTGAGAACGTCGGCGCCCTGCTGCGCGGCACCAAGCGTGACGACGTCGAGCGTGGTCAGGTTCTGGCCAAGCCGGGCTCCATCACTCCGCACACCAAGTTCGAGGCGGAAGTGTATGTGCTGTCCAAGGACGAGGGTGGTCGTCACACTCCGTTCTTCAAGGGCTACCGTCCGCAGTTCTACTTCCGTACCACCGACGTGACCGGTACCTGTGAACTGCCGGAAGGCGTCGAAATGGTCATGCCGGGCGACAACGTCAAGATGGTTGTCACCCTGATCGCCCCGATCGCCATGGAAGACGGCCTGCGCTTCGCCATCCGCGAAGGCGGTCGTACCGTCGGCGCCGGCGTCGTGGCCAAGATCGTCGAGTAAGCTTGATCGCTCGATGATCGAAGGGGGCTCCTCCAGGAGCCCCCTTTCTGCGCATGCCGCTTCCAGTGTTTGACTCTGGTGGCGGCCATGCCTATAATGCGCATCCTTTGAATGCGTAGGTAGGCGGCAACTGCCGTCGACTTCCATTGGAGTTTAGGGCTAATGCAGAACCAGAAGATTCGCATTCGGTTGAAGGCGTTCGACCATCGCCTGATCGACCAGTCCACGGCGGAGATCGTTGAGACCGCCAAGCGTACTGGTGCTCAGGTGCGCGGTCCGATCCCGCTGCCGACCAACCGTGAGCGCTATACCGTGCTGATCTCGCCGCACGTCAACAAGGACGCGCGCGACCAGTACGAGATTCGCACTCACAAGCGTGTGCTCGACATCGTCGAACCCACTGAAAAGACCGTCGACGCACTGATGAAGCTCGACCTCGCCGCCGGCGTGGACGTGCAGATCAAACTCGACTAAGACCTCACTAGTCACTGCGGCCCAGCGCCTAGCGAATTCGTTTAGGCAGCAGCCGCCACGCCGGGATGGCGTCACACAATGTGCTAGTGGAATGCTCTGGAAAGGGCAGCCATAGCGGGTGATAGCCCCGTACACTATTAGGAGACTGAACATGACTATCGGTTTGCTCGGTAAGAAGGCCGGTATGACCCGCGTCTTTACCGAAGATGGCGCTTCCGTGCCAGTAACCGTGATCGAGGTTGAGCCTAACCGCGTGACTCGCGTCAAGTCCGTCGATGTCGACGGCTACGCCGCGGTTCAGGTGACTACCGGCTCCCGCAAGGCCAAGCACCTCACCAAAGCCCAGGCGGGTCAATTCGCTAAGGCGGGTGTCGAGGCCGGCCGTACCCTGATGGAGTTCCGCCTCGCCGAAGGCGATGAGGCTCCGGAAGTGGGCGGCGAACTCACCGTATCCCTCTTCGAAGCTGGTCAGAAGATCGACGTGACCGGCACCTCCAAGGGTAAGGGCTTCCAGGGCGCCGTCAAGCGCTGGAACTTCCGCACCCAGGACAACAGCCACGGCAACTCTCTTTCCCACCGTGCACCGGGTTCCATCGGCATGTGCCAGACCCCGGGTCGCGTCTTCAAGGGCAAGAAGATGGCCGGCCAGATGGGCAACGCGCGCTCTACCGTGCAGAGCCTGGAAGTCGTCCGTGTCGACGCCGAACGTAACCTGCTGCTGGTCAAGGGCGCCGTGCCCGGTGCCACCGGTAGTGACGTCATCGTGCGCAGTGCCGTGAAAGCTGGCTGAAGGGGATAACACCGATGAATCTGAATCTTGCTGCCGGCGCCGGCACCGTCGAAGTGTCCGACGTCACCTTTGGCAAAGAATTCAACGAAGCGCTGGTTCACCAGGTGGTCACCGCCTATCTGGCCGGTGGTCGTCAGGGCACTCGCGCCCAGAAGAACCGCTCCGACGTGCGTGGCGGCGGCAAGAAGCCGTGGCGTCAGAAGGGCACCGGTCGTGCCCGTGCCGGTACCATCCGTTCTCCGCTGTGGCGTAGTGGTGGCGTGACCTTCGCGGCGCGTCCCCAGGACTACACCCAGAAGGTCAACCGCAAGATGTACCGCGCGGCCATGCGCTCCATCCTCTCCGAGCTGGTCCGTCAGGAGCGCCTGGTGGCCGTCGAAGAGTTTGCCGTCGACGCGCCCAAGACCAAGCAGCTGGTCGCCAAGCTCGGCGAGCTGGGGCTGGAGAAGGTGCTGATCGTCACCGAAGAGGTCGACGAGAACCTGTACCTGGCCGCCCGCAACATCCCCAACGTGGATGTGGTGGACGTGGCTGCCGCCGACCCGGTGAGCCTGGTCGCCTTCGATAAGGTGCTGGCTACCGTTTCCGCCCTGCGCAAATTCGAGGAGAAGCTGGCATGAACCAGGAGCGTGTATTCAAGGTTCTGCTCGGTCCGCACATGACCGAGAAAGCCGCCTTCGCTGCCGAACGCAACCAATACGTGTTCAAGGTGGCGGACGACGCGACCAAGCCGGAAATCAAGAAGGCCGTGCAGGCCCTGTTCGGCAAGAAGGTCGACCGTGTGCAGGTCCTGAACGTCAAGGGCAAGACCAAGCGCACCGCTCATGGCGTCGGCCAGCGTAAGGGTTACCGCAAGGCGTACGTGACCCTGGCCGCGGGCGAGACGCTCGAAGACTTCTCTGGCACCGAATAAGGGCAGGAGCACGGATCATGGCAGTAGTCAAGACTAAACCCACCTCCGCCGGTCGTCGTCACCTGATCAAGGTCGTGAACGACGAGCTGCACAAGGGTCGTGGTTATGCCCCGCTGCTCGAGAAGAAGTCTCGCAGCGGTGGCCGCAACAACAACGGTCGCATCACCACCCGTCACGTGGGTGGTGGTCATCGTCAGCACTATCGTCTGATCGATTTCAAGCGCACCAAGGATGGCGTTCCCGCCGTCGTCGAGCGCCTGGAATACGATCCGAACCGCAGTGCTCATATCGCACTGCTCAAGTACCTGGACGGCGAGCGTCGCTACATCATCGCGCCCAAGGGCGTGAAGGCCGGCGATACCCTCGAGTCTGGGGTCAATGCGGCGATCAAGAAGGGCAACGCCCTGCCGCTGCGCAACATCCCGCTCGGCTCCACGGTGCACTGCATCGAGCTGAAGCCGGGCAAGGGTGCGCAGATCGCTCGCAGCGCCGGTACCAGCGCTCAGCTGGTGGCTCGCGAAGGCAACTACGCCACCCTGCGTCTGCGCTCCGGCGAGATGCGCAAGGTGCTGGCCGAGTGCCGCGCCACCCTGGGCGAGGTGAGCAACTCCGAGCATAGCCTGCGTCAACTGGGCAAGGCCGGTGCCAAGCGCTGGCGTGGCGTGCGTCCGACGGTTCGCGGTGTCGCCATGAACCCGGTGGATCACCCCCACGGTGGTGGTGAAGGCCGCACCAGCGGTGGCCGTCATCCGGTCACTCCCTGGGGTGTGCCCACCAAGGGTCACAAGACTCGCAAGAACAAGCGCACCGACGCACTGATCGTTCGTCGCCGCAAGGCCAAGTAACAGACATTAAGGGGTAACGGCTGTGCCACGTTCACTGAAGAAAGGTCCTTTTATTGACCTTCATCTGCTGAAGAAGGTTGAGGCTGCAGTGGAGAAGAGTGACCGCAAACCGATCAAGACCTGGTCGCGTCGCTCCATGATCCTGCCGAACATGGTTGGGCTCACCATTGCCGTCCATAACGGACGCCAACACGTCCCGGTTCACATCTCCGAGGAAATGGTTGGCCACAAGCTGGGCGAATTCGCTGCAACCCGCACTTATCGCGGTCATGCGGCGGACAAGAAAGCCAAACGGTAAGCCAGAGAGGATTGAGAGATGGAAGTCACTGCTAAGCTGCGTGGCGCTCGTTTATCCGCCCAGAAGGCCCGTTTGGTGGCTGACCAGGTGCGCGGTAAGCCTGTCGCCGAAGCACTCGACCTGCTGACCTTCTCACCGAAGAAGGCCGCCAAGCTGGTCAAAAAGGTGCTGCAGTCCGCCATCGCGAATGCGGAAGAAAACAACGGCATGGACATCGACGAGCTGCGTGTCTCGACCATCTGTGTCGATGAGGGCATGACGCTCAAGCGTATCAAGCCGCGGGCCAAGGGCCGTGCGGACCGTATCTTGAAGCGCACTTGCCACATCACCGTCAAGGTAGCCGAGAAGTAGGAGTCGACCAGATGGGTCAAAAAGTCAATCCAACAGGCATTCGGCTGGGTATCGTCAAAGACCATACCTCTGTCTGGTACGCCGAGCGCGGTGCCTACGCCGATAAACTGAATAACGATCTCGAGGTGCGTAGCTTCCTGGAGGAGCGTCTCAAGAACGCCTCCGTGAGCCGCATCACCATCGAGCGTCCCGCGAACAACGCTCGTATCACCATTCACACCGCCCGTCCGGGCATCGTGATTGGTAAGAAGGGCGAAGACGTCGATCGTCTGCGCCGCGAGGTCACCGCGATGATGGGCGTGCCCGTGCACGTCAACATCGAGGAAGTTCGCAAGCCGGAACTGGACGCCATGCTGGTGGCCCAGAACATCGCCGGCCAGCTGGAGCGTCGCGTGATGTTCCGTCGCGCCATGAAGCGCGCCGTGCAGAACGCCATGCGCCTCGGCGCCGGTGGTATCAAGGTGCAGCTGTCCGGTCGCCTGGGTGGCGCCGAGATCGCTCGTACCGAGTGGTACCGCGAGGGTCGGGTTCCGCTGCACACCCTGCGTGCGGACATCGACTACGCCACCTTCGAAGCGCAGACCACCTACGGCATCATCGGTGTCAAGGTCTGGGTCTTCAAGGGTGAAATCCTCGGGGGCATCGAAGAGGTTCGCGCCAAGGCCAAACAGCCGCAGGCCGCGCCCTCCAAGAAGAAAGGTTCCAGGTAAGGGGAGAGCGAGTCGATGTTACAACCTAAGCGCATGAAATTCCGCAAGATGCAGAAGGGCCGCAACCGTGGCCTGGCGCATCGCGGTAGCAAGGTCAGCTTCGGCGAGTATGGCCTCAAAGCCACCGGCCGTGGTCGCGTGACCGCGCGTCAGATCGAAGCCGGTCGTCGTGCCATCACTCGTCACGTGAAGCGTGGTGGCAAGATCTGGATCCGCGTGTTCCCGGACAAGCCGATCTCCAAGAAGCCCCTCGAAGTCCGTATGGGTAAGGGTAAGGGCTCCGTGGAGTACTGGGTCGCCCAGATCCAGCCGGGTCGGATCCTGTACGAGATTGAAGGTGTTTCTGAAGAGCTGGCTCGTGAGGCCTTCCGCCTGGCCGCTCAGAAGTTCCCGGTCTCCACCACCTTTGTGAAACGGACGGTGATGTGATGAACGCCCAGGAAATTCGTGAAAAGTCAGTCGAAGAGCTGAACGCACAGCTCCTCGATCTCCTCCGCGAGCAGTTCAACCTGCGCATGCAGAAGGCCACCGGCCAACTGAGCCAGACTCATCTGCTCAAGCAGGTCCGTCGGGATATCGCCCGCGTGAAGACTGTGCTCAACGAGAAGGCAGGTGATTGAGATGGCCGAAGAAAAGAAAGCCCGTACGCTCACCGGCAAGGTGGTGAGCGACAAGATGGACAAGTCCATCGTCGTCATGATCGAGCGCCGTGAGCGTCATCCGATCTATGGCAAGTACATGAAGCGCTCCACCAAACTGCACGCCCATGATGAGGCGAACCAGGCCAAGGCTGGGGATACGGTATCCATTCAGGAAAGCCGTCCGCTGTCCAAGAAAAAGGCCTGGACGCTGGTTGAAGTGGTCGAGCAGGCCAAGGGCTAAGGCTCGGCAAGCGACTTCGTAACCAGTGCAGTCAGATTAGGTTTGGAGAAAACCGATGATTCAGACTCAGACAATGCTGGATGTCGCCGACAACAGCGGGGCGCGCCGGGTGCAGTGCATCAAGGTGCTGGGTGGCTCACATCGCCGCTATGCCCGTGTCGGTGACGTCATCAAAGTCACGGTGAAAGAAGCCATCCCGCGTGGCAAGGTCAAGAAGGGCCAGGTGCTGAAGGCGGTGGTGGTTCGCACCCGTAGTGGTGTTCGCCGTTCCGACGGCTCGCTGATCCGCTTCGACGGCAATGCGGCGGTTCTGTTGAACAACACCAACGAGCAGCCGATTGGTACTCGTATCTTCGGGCCGGTGACTCGTGAGCTTCGTACCGAGAAGTTCATGAAGATCATTTCCCTGGCGCCCGAAGTGCTGTAAGGAGCGAGGCGGACATGCAAAAGATCAAACGTGACGATGAAGTGATCGTCATCGCTGGCAAGGACAAGGGCAAGCGCGGCACCGTCAAGCGGGTTCTCGAAAACCGCTTCGTGGTGTCCGGTGTGAACATGATCAAGCGTCACACCAAGCCGAATCCCATGGCTGGCAATCAGGGCGGTATCGTCGAGCGCGAGGCGCCGATTCACGCGTCCAACGTAGCCATCTTCAACCAGGAGACCGGTAAGGCAGATCGCGTCGGCTTCCAGGTTAAGGAAGACGGTTCCAAGGTACGTATCTACAAGTCGACGCAGACGCAGATCGACGCCTAACGCGAGTCGGGTAGCAAAATGGCGAACTTGAAAGAACGTTATCAGAACGAGGTGGTGGCTCAACTCAAAGAGCAGTTCAGCTACGCCAACGTGATGCAGGTGCCCCGAGTCACCAAAGTGACCCTGAACATGGGCATCGGCGATGCGACCAGCGATAAAAAGCTGATCGAAAACGCCATCGGCGACATGGAGAAACTCTCCGGTCAGAAGCCGGTGATTACTAAGGCGCGCAAGTCCATCGCGGGCTTCAAGGTGCGTGAGGGCTGGCCGATCGGGATCAAGGTCACGCTGCGTAGTGAGCGCATGTGGGACTTCCTGGATCGCCTGGTGAACATCGCGATCCCCCGCGTTCGTGACTTCCGTGGTCTCAACCCGAAGTCCTTCGACGGTCGTGGCAACTACTCCATGGGGGTGCGTGAGCAGATCATCTTCCCGGAGATCGAGTATGATAAGATCGATCAAGTCCGTGGCCTGGATGTGACCATCACCACCACTGCCAACACCGATGAAGAAGGCCGTGCGCTGCTCAGCGCGCTGAACTTCCCGTTCAAGAAATAAGGGTGGGATCATGGCAAAGAAAAGCATGATTGAGCGCGAACTCAAGCGTACCAAGCTCGTTGCTAAGTACGCCGAGAAGCGCGCGGCTCTCAAGGCCATCATTAACGACGTCAACGCTTCCGATGAAGAGCGCTTCGACGCCACGCTGAAGTTGCAGCAGCTGCCGCGTGACTCCAGCCCGGTGCGTCAGCGTAACCGCTGCCGCGTCACCGGCCGTCCGCACGGCTACTACAACAAGTTCGGCCTCGGCCGTAACAAGCTGCGTGAAGCCGCCATGCGTGGCGATGTCCCTGGGCTCAAGAAGTCCAGCTGGTAAGCCACGTAGAAACATCAGGAGCGCAACGTAATGAGCATGCAAGATACGCTGGCGGATATGTTCACCCGTATCCGCAATGCGCAGATGGCCACCAAGGAGACGGTCACCATGCCGTCCTCCAAGCTCAAGGTAGAGCTGGCCCGCGTATTGAAGGACGAGGGTTATGTCTCTGACTTCGCCGTCGCCGAAGGTGCCAAGCCCGAGCTGACCATCACCCTCAAGTACTTCGAGGGCAAGCCGGTCATCGAGCACATCCAGCGGGTGTCCAAGCCGTCCCTGCGTCAGTACAAGGGCAAGGACGAGCTGCCGAAGGTCGCCGACGGCCTGGGCGTGGCGATCGTTTCCACCTCCAAGGGTGTGATGACCGACCGTGCCGCGCGTCAGGCTGGTATCGGTGGCGAAGTCCTCTGCACCGTATTCTAGGAGTTTGGAATGTCACGCGTAGCCAAATATCCGGTTAAATTGCCCGCTGGCGTCGAGTTCAAGCTCGACGGTGACCAGCTGAGCGTCAAGGGTGGCCAGGGCACCCTCTCCATGACCGTGCACCCCGATGTGGTGATCGGCCAGGAAGAGGGCCAGGTGACCTTCGCGCCGAGCGAGTCCGCCAAGAGCTGGGCAATGGTCGGTACTACCCGCGCACTGGTCCAGAACCTGGTTACCGGTGTGTCCGAGGGCTTCACCAAGACCCTCGAGATCAATGGCGTCGGTTACCGGGCTCAGGCCAAGGGCCAGACGCTTAACCTGACACTGGGCTTCTCCCACCCGGTCGATTACACGCTGCCTGAAGGTGTGACGGCGGAAACGCCGAAGAACACCACCGTCGTGCTGAAGAGCGCGGACAAGCAGAAGCTCGGCCAGGTTGCCGCGGAAATCCGCGCCTTCCGTCCGCCCGAGCCCTATAAGGGCAAGGGTATCCGGTACGGCGACGAGCAGGTCCGCCGCAAAGAAGCCAAGAAGAAGTAAGGCAGGGTTATGAACGCGAAGAAAGAATCTCGTCTCCGTCGTGCCCGCCGCGCTCGCGCCAAGATTCGCGAGCTGGGCGTGTATCGCCTGTGCGTCAACCGTACTCCGCGCCACATCTACGCGCAGATCATCTCGCCGGATGGTGGTAAGGTGCTGGCCAGCGCTTCTACGCTGGACAAGTCCCTGCGTGAGGGTGCGACCGGTAATGCCGACGCCGCCGCCAAGGTCGGCGCGCTGATTGCCGAGCGCGCGAAGGAAGCAGGCATCACCCAGGTGGCCTTCGATCGTGCTGGCTTCCAGTATCACGGTCGCGTCAAGGCTCTGGCCGACGCCGCTCGTGAAGGCGGCCTGGATTTCTAAAGGGTTTTTACGATGGCGAAGAACGAACAGCAAAACGGCGATCTGCAGGAAAAGCTCGTGCAGGTCAACCGTGTCGCCAAGGTGGTCAAGGGTGGCCGTATCTTCGGTTTCACCGCCCTGACCGTCGTGGGCGATGGCAATGGTCGTGTGGGCTTCGGTCGTGGCAAGGCGCGTGAAGTGCCGGTCGCGATCCAGAAGGCCATGGACCAGGCGCGCCGCAACATGGTCAAGGTGACCCTGGCTGGTCATACCCTGCAGTACCCGGTCAAGGCTCGTCATGGCGCCTCCAAGGTGTTCATGCAGCCGGCCTCCGAGGGTACCGGTATCATCGCCGGTGGCGCCATGCGCTCCGTGCTCGAGCTGGCCGGCGTCCATGACGTCCTGGCCAAGTGCTACGGCTCCACTAACCCGGTGAACGTGGTGCGTGCGACCGTCAAGGGTCTCGCCTCCATGCAGTCGCCGGAAGACATCGCCGCCAAGCGCGGTCTGTCTGTCGAAGCGATCACGGGGTAAGACACCATGGCAGCGACACTCAAGGTTACCCAGGTCCGTAGCACCATCGGCATCCTGCCCAAGCACAAGGCCACCATGAAGGGCCTCGGGCTGCGCCGTATCGGTCACTCGGTCGAACTGGAAGACACCCCTGCCGTTCGCGGCATGATCCACAAGGTTAACTACCTTGTGCGTGTTGAGGGAGAGTAATCCATGAAACTCAATAGCCTGAGCCCGGCTCCGGGCTCCAAGCACGCCGAAAAGCGTGTTGGTCGTGGCATCGGCTCCGGTCTGGGCAAGACCGGTGGCCGCGGCCACAAGGGCCAGAAGTCTCGTAGCGGCGGCAGCGTCAAGCCCGGCTTCGAGGGCGGTCAGATGCCGCTGCAGCGGCGTCTGCCGAAGTTTGGCTTCACCTCCATGAAGTCCCTGGTCTCCGAAGAGGTTCGCCTCTTCGAACTGGCCAAGGTCGCGGGTGAGGAAGTCACTCTGGAGACCCTGAAGCAGGCCAACGTGCTCAAGGACGCCACGCAATTCGCGAAGGTGATCCTCTCCGGCGAACTGAACAAGGCGGTCACCGTTCGCGGCCTCAAGGTCACCAAGGGTGCCCGTGCCGCGATCGAAGCCGCCGGTGGCAAGGTAGAGGACTAAATGGCTAAGTCAGGAAACATGCCGGCGATGGGCAGCGGTCTGAGTGAACTGTGGGCGCGTCTGCGCTTCGTGCTCCTCGCCATCGTGGTGTACCGGATCGGTGCCCACATCCCCGTGCCCGGTATCAATCCTGACCAGCTTGCTGCCTTGTTCAGGGAGCAGCAGGGCACCATCCTGGGCATGTTCAACATGTTCTCGGGTGGCGCCCTGGAGCGCATGAGCATCTTCGCCCTGGGCATCATGCCCTATATCTCGGCGTCGATTATCATGCAGCTGCTGACCGCGGTCTCGCCCCATCTTGAGCAGCTCAAGAAGGAGGGCGAGGCCGGCCGCCGCAAGATCAGCCAGTACACCCGCTACGGCACCCTGGTGCTGGCCTTTGTCCAGGCCGTCGGCATGTCCGTCGGCCTGGCGGGGCAGGGCATCGCCTATACTGCCGACTTCAGCTTCTATTTCACCGCCGTGACCACCTTCGTGGCCGGGGCGGTGTTCATGATGTGGCTGGGTGAGCAGATTACCGAGAAGGGGATCGGCAACGGCATCTCGCTGCTGATCTTCGCCGGTATCGTCGCGGGCCTGCCCGGCGCCGTGGGGCAGGCCTTCGAGCTGGCCCGTAACGAAGGCGCCTGGAATGTCCTGCCGCTGCTGGCCCTGACGGTGCTGGGCGTGGCCACCGTGGCCTTCGTGGTGTTTATCGAGCGCGGTCAGCGTCGCATCACCGTGAACTACCCGCGGCGCCAGGTCGGCAACAAGATGTACGCCGGCCAGAGCAGCTACCTCCCCCTGAAGGTGAACATGGCCGGCGTGATTCCGGCGATCTTCGCCTCCAGCATCCTGTTGTTCCCGGCGTCGCTGGGGCAGTGGGTCAGCGCGGGGGAAGGGCTCGACTGGTTGCAGTCGGCTTCCCTGGCCCTGGGGCCCGGTCAGCCGCTGTACATCTTGCTTTTCGCCGCGGCGGTGGTATTCTTCTGCTTCTTCTACACAGCGCTGGTCTTCAACCCCAAGGACGTCGCCGACAACCTCAAGAAGTCGGGAGCCTTCCTGCCGGGGATTCGGCCCGGCGAGCAGACCGCTCGCTATATCGATAAGGTCATGACCCGTCTGACCTTCTTCGGTGCCATCTACATCACTGCGGTTTCCCTGATGCCCCAGTTCCTGATCGTGGCGTGGAACGTGCCGTTCTTCTTCGGCGGTACCTCGCTGTTGATCGTGGTAGTGGTCATCATGGACTTCATGGCTCAGGTGCAGTCACACCTCATGTCGCACCAGTACGAGTCGGTGATGAAGAAGTCCAACCTGAAAGGCTACGGTAGCGGCGGCATCATGCGCTAAGGCGCGCCGTACGTGAATTGGAGAGAACGATGAAAGTTCGAGCTTCCGTAAAGAAAATGTGCCGTAACTGCAAGATCATTCGTCGCAATGGCGCCGTGCGTGTCATCTGCAGCGAGCCGCGGCACAAGCAGCGTCAGGGCTGAGCCCTGACGGCTGCGACTCACCGGGTGCCGGCATACCCCTTGCCCTCTCGAGGGTAAAGGGGTATGCTATTGCGCCTTTTGTAGTAGACCCAATCGAGCAAGCCGCTCAAATTTCGGAGAAAGCTGATGGCCCGTATTGCAGGCGTCAATATCCCGGACAACAAGCATGCGGCGATCTCGCTGACCTATATCTTCGGGATTGGCCGCACTCGTGCACAGGACATCTGTGCCGCGACCGGCATCGCGCCGACTACCAAGATTCAGGAGCTCTCCAGCGACGAGCTGGACACCCTGCGTGCTGAAGTCGGCAAGTACACCGTTGAAGGTGACCTTCGTCGTGATGTGACGCTGAACATCAAGCGTCTCATGGACCTGGGTTGCTATCGTGGTCTGCGTCATCGTCGTAGTCTTCCGCTGCGTGGTCAGCGTACCAAGACTAACGCGCGTACCCGTAAGGGCCCGCGTAAGCCGATTCGCAAATAATTACGCACGTTCTGGCGTTTAGACAGGAAGAAACATCAACATGGCTAACCCGCGTAGTAACCGTAAAAAGGTGAAAAAGCAGGTGGTGGATGCGGTTGCCCACATCCATGCCTCTTTTAACAACACGATCGTGACGATCACAGACCGCCAGGGCAATGCTCTCTCCTGGGCAACTGCCGGTGGTTCGGGTTTTCGTGGTTCTCGCAAGAGCACCCCGTTCGCTGCTCAAGTGGCAAGCGAACGTGCAGCGACCGCTGCAGCCGAGTATGGTGTAAAGAACGTCGACGTGCTGGTCAAAGGCCCCGGTCCGGGCCGTGAGTCCGCCGTGCGCGCACTGAATGCCGCCGGTTTCCGCGTGCAGAGCATCACCGACGTGACGCCCATTCCCCACAATGGCTGCCGTCCGCCGAAGAAACGCCGCGTTTAAGGAGACAGACTCATGGCTCGTTATATTGGACCGAAGTGCAAACTGTCTCGTCGTGAAGGTACCGACCTCTTTCTGAAGAGCGGTGTCACTCCCTTCGAGAAGAAATGCAAATCCGAGCAGATCCCGGGTGTGCATGGCCAGCGCCGTCAGCGTCTTTCCGACTACGGCTTGCAGCTTCGCGAGAAGCAGAAAGTGCGTCGCATGTACGGCGTACTCGAAAAGCAGTTCCGCAGCTACTACAAGGAAGCCGCCCGCCGCAAGGGCGCGACCGGTGAAGTGCTGCTGCAGCTGCTGGAATCCCGACTGGACAACGTCGTCTACCGCATGGGCTTTGGCTCCACTCGCGCCGAATCGCGCCAGCTGGTCAGCCACAAGGCCATCGCCGTGAACGGCCGTACCGTCAACGTGGCCTCCTACCAGGTCAAGCCCGGTGACGTGGTGTCCGTTCGTGAGAAGGCCAAGAACCAGGCGCGCATTCAGAGTGCGCTGTCCATCGCCGCCAACCGCGGTGACATCGCCTGGATCGACGTCGACTCCAAGAAGATGGAAGGCACTTTCAAGGCTCTGCCTGAACGCGGCGACTTGTCTGCCGACATCAACGAAAACCTGATCGTCGAGCTGTACTCGAAGTAAGCCGCATCGCCGGGTGCCTGACGGCGCCCGGTCAACGAATTCGAGTATCCGTTTGGCAGCCTGAAAGGTGTTCTTATGCAGCGTTCAGTGACAGAGTTTCTCCGTCCTCGCGATATCAAGGTCGAAGAGATCAGCGCGCATCGTGCGAAGATCGTGCTCGAGCCCTTCGAGCGCGGCTTCGGCCATACCCTGGGGAATGCGCTGCGTCGTATCCTGCTCTCGTCCATGCCCGGCTGTGCCGTGGTGGAAGCCGAGATCGCCGGTGTCGAGCATGAATACAGCGCGATCGAAGGGGTCCAGGAAGATGTGATCGAGATCCTCCTCAACCTGAAGGACGTGGCGATCAAGATGCATAGCCGCGATGAGGCGGTGCTCTCGCTGAACAAGCAGGGCCCGGCCGTCATCACCGCGGGTGATATCGCCGTCGATCACGATGTCGAGATCGTCAATCCCGAGCACGTCATCGCCCACGTCAACGAAGGCGCCGAGCTGAAAATGCAGCTCAAGGTCGCCCGCGGACGCGGTTACGAGCCGGCGGATGCTCGCGAGAGTGCGGATGATGAGTCACGCGCCATCGGTCGCCTGCAGCTGGATGCGACCTTCAGCCCCGTGCGTCGTGTTTCCTATGCCGTCGAGGCCGCGCGTGTCGAACAGCGCACCGACCTCGATAAGCTGATCATCGATCTGGAAACCGATGGCACCCTGGATCCGGAAGAGGCGATCCGTCGCAGCGCCACCATCCTGCAAGAGCAGCTGAGTGCGTTCGTCGACCTGGAAGCCGATAAGGAACAGGAAGTGGTAGAGGAAGAGGATCAGATCGATCCCATCCTGCTGCGCCCCGTAGACGATCTCGAGTTGACCGTCCGCAGTGCCAACTGCCTGAAGGCCGAGAACATCTACTACATCGGTGATCTGATTCAGCGTACCGAAGTGGAGCTGCTGAAGACGCCGAATCTCGGCAAGAAGTCCCTGAATGAGATCAAGGACGTGTTGGCGGCACGCGGTCTGTCCCTGGGCATGCGCCTGGAAAACTGGCCGCCGGCCAGTCTGAAGGACGACAAGGCCTCCGCGTGAGTGTCGACTCGAGTCCCAGTTTGGTAAGGAATCACAACCATGCGTCATCGTAAGAGTGGTCGCCACCTGAATCGTACGAGCTCGCACCGCAAGGCCATGTTCAAGAACATGTGCGTTTCGCTGGTCGAGCACGAAGTGATCAAGACAACCCTGCCCAAGGCCAAGGAACTGCGTCGTCATATCGAGCCGCTGATCACCCTGGCCAAGCAGGATAGCGTTGCCAATCGTCGTCTGGCCTTCAGCCGCACCCGCTCCAAGGAAGCGGTCGGCAAGCTCTTCAACGAGCTGGGTCCGCGTTACGTCGAGCGTCCGGGCGGTTATGTCCGTGTCCTCAAGTGCGGTTTCCGCACCGGCGACAACGCCCCCATGGCCATCGTCGAACTCGTCGACCGTCCGGTCGTCGAGGAGGTCGAGGAAGCCGCCGAGGAGTGATCCCCGGTGGGCCCCGGCCCGGCAATGACAGAAAAACCGGCTTCCTTCGGGGGCCGGTTTTTTTTTGGCTTCAAATCTTGGGCTTGGCGCTGAAAGACAATACCACCCGCGAGGCTTGGCCTCGGGGGTGGTATCAGTTTGGCGGCTTCCGGCTTGCCGTTAGGCTGTGGCTTTCGGCTGGGTTTTCTGGGCCTTGGCGCGCTCCAGCAGCGGCTTGAGGAAGCGCCCGGTATGCGAGGCTTCCATCTCGGCGACCCGTTCCGGGGTGCCCTCGGCGATGATACGCCCGCCGCCGGAGCCGCCCTCGGGGCCCAGGTCCACCAGCCAGTCGGCGGTCTTGATCACGTCGAGGTTGTGCTCGATCACCACGATGGTATTGCCGTGGTCGCGCAGCCGGTGGAGCACCGTCAGCAACTGGCGGATATCCTCGAAGTGCAGCCCGGTGGTGGGTTCGTCGAGGATATACAGGGTCTTGCCGGTGTCGCGCTTGGCCAGCTCTCGGGCCAGCTTGACCCGCTGGGCCTCGCCGCCGGAGAGGGTGGTGGCGCTCTGCCCCAGGCGGATATAGGACAGCCCCACGTCCATCAGGGTCTGCAGGCGGCGGGCGATGGCCGGCACCGGCGAGAAGAATTCCAGGGCCTCCTCCACGGTCATGCCCAGCACCTCGTCGATGCACTTGCCCTTGTACTGCACCTCCAGGGTCTCGCGGTTGTAGCGCTTGCCCTTGCAGACGTCGCAGGGCACATAGATGTCCGGCAGGAAGTGCATCTCCACCTTGATCATGCCCTCGCCCTGGCACGCCTCGCAGCGTCCGCCCTTGACGTTGAAGCTGAAGCGCCCCGGCTTGTAGCCCCGGGAGCGGGCCTCCTGGGTGCCGGCGAAGAGCTCGCGGATCGGCGTGAAGATGCCGGTATAGGTGGCCGGGTTGGAGCGCGGGGTGCGGCCGATGGGGCTCTGGTCGATATCGATCACCTTGTCGAGCTGATCGAGCCCCTCGATGCCGGCGTAGGGCGCCGGGGTCAGGGTGGTGGCGTGATTGAGCTCCCGGGCGGCGATGGGCATCAGCGTCGAGTTGATCAGCGTCGACTTGCCGGAGCCGGAGACCCCGGTGACGCAGATGAGTAGCCCCAGGGGCAGCTCCAGGGTGACCTCCTGGAGGTTGTTGCCGGTGGCGCCGGTGAGGCGCAGCACCTTCTGCGGGTTGCCGGGAATCCGGTAAGGCGGCACCTCGATACGCCGGGTGCCGGCCAGGTACTGACCGGTCAGGGAGTCGGGGTTGGCGGTCACCTCGTGCGGGGTGCCCTGGGCAACGATGCGCCCGCCGTGGACGCCAGCGCCGGGGCCGATATCCAGCACATGGTCGGCGGCGCGGATGGCATCCTCGTCGTGCTCCACCACGATCACGGTGTTGCCCAGGTCGCGCAGGTGCTCCAGGGTCTTGAGCAGGCGGTCGTTGTCGCGCTGGTGCAGGCCGATGGAGGGCTCGTCGAGGATATACATGACGCCCACCAGGCCGGCGCCGATCTGGCTGGCCAGGCGGATGCGCTGGGCCTCGCCGCCGGAGAGGGTCTCGGCGCTGCGCTCCAGGGTCAGGTAGTCGAGCCCCACATTGACCAGGAACTCCAAGCGGGCGTGGATCTCGTTGACGATCTTCACGGCGATCTCGCCGCGGCGTCCCTCCAGGGTCAGCTGGCGGAAGTAGTCCCAGGCCTCGCCGATGGGCAGGCGCACCATCTCCGGCAGGGTGCGCTCGTCGATATAGACGTGACGGGCCTCCTTGCGCAGCCGCGAGCCGTGGCAGCTCGGGCAGGGCTGGACGGCGATATAGCGGGCCAGCTCTTCGCGCACCGAGTTCGACTCGGTCTCCCGGTAGCGGCGCTGCATATTGGGCAGGACCCCTTCGAAGGGATGCTCGCGAGTCACCCGGCGGCCGCGGTCGCCGACGTAATCGAAGGCGATGGGATCATGACCGCTGCCGTGGAGGATGACCTCGCGCTCGTGGCGGGCCAGCTCCTGCCAGGGGGTCTCCAGCTCGAAGCGGTAGTGGTTGGCCACCGCCTGGAGCTGGTTGAAGTAGTAGACGCTGCGGCGATCCCAGCCCTTGATCACCCCCTCGGCGAGCGACAACTCCGGGTGGCTGATCAGCTTCTCCGGGTCGAAGACCTGCTGCACGCCGAGGCCATCGCAGCTCGAGCAGGCGCCGGCCGGGTTGTTGAAGGAGAACATGCGCGGCTCGAGCTCGGAGATCGAGTAGCCGCACACCGGACAGGCGAAGCGCGCCGAGAAGGCGATATCCTCCCGCTCGCCCTCCATGAAGTGCACCATGGCCACGCCGTCGGCCAGGTTGAGGGCGGTCTCGAAGGATTCCGCGAGGCGCTGGGCTAGCCCCTCGCGCACCTTGATACGGTCCACCACCACGCTGATATCGTGCTTCTTGTTCTTGTCCAGGGGCGCCAGGTCGTCCAGCTCCAGCACCTGGCCGTCGATCATGGCGCGCACGAAGCCCTGGGCACGCAGTTCGGCCAGCAGCTGCAGGTGTTCGCCCTTGCGGCCGGAGACCACCGGGGCCAGCAGCATCAGCTTGCTGCCCTCGGGCAGGGCCAGCACCTGATCGACCATCTGCGAGATGGTCTGGGCCTCCAGGGCCTCGCCATGCTCCGGGCAGCGTGGGGTGCCGGCGCGGGCGAACAGCAGGCGCAGGTAGTCGTAAATCTCGGTGATGGTGCCCACGGTGGAGCGCGGGTTGTGGGAGGTGGACTTCTGTTCGATGGAGATCGCCGGGGAGAGCCCCTCGATATGGTCGACGTCGGGCTTCTCCATCATCGACAGGAACTGCCGGGCATAGGTGGAGAGGGACTCCACGTAGCGGCGCTGTCCCTCGGCGTAGAGGGTATCGAAGGCCAGCGACGACTTGCCGGAGCCGGAGAGGCCGGTCACCACGATCAGCTTGTCGCGGGGCAGGTCGACGTCGATATGCTTGAGGTTATGGGTGCGTGCGCCCCTCACCAGGATCCTGTCCATTACCACCTCGCGGTGCGTGCAAAACCTCGATTATACGGCCTGGCCCGAAGCCCCGGCAAAGCCGCCCTGCGCCGGGCCGGCATCGACGGTTAGCGCTCCTGGCTATTTCCGTGTGATGGGTATGGCCTCGCGCTTTCCCCCGGTGGGGGCGAGCCGCTAGAATATGGCCCTCCACGACGGCGGCCCTGCCGTCGCTACCGCTTCCTGGAATTCGCTATTCGCATGGTCTCTCGCCTGTTACGCGCCACCGAGCGCCGTGCCATCGTCGGCCTCTCCGGCCTCTACGCCACCCGCATGCTGGGCCTGTTCATGGTGCTGCCGGTGCTGGCCCTCTATGCCGGCGAGCTGGAGGGGGCCACGCCGCTGCTGATCGGCCTGGCCCTGGGCGGCTATGGCCTGACCCAGGCCATCCTGCAGATTCCCTTCGGGCTGCTCTCCGATCGCCTGGGCCGCAAGCCGGTGATCGCCTTCGGCATGCTGTTGTTCCTGGCCGGCAGCCTGGTGGCGGCTAGCGCCGAGAGCATCGCCCTGGTGATCCTGGGGCGCTGCCTGCAGGGCAGCGGCGCCGTGGCCGCCGCCATCATGGCACTGCTGGCCGACCAGACCCGGGAGGAGGTGCGCACCGCCGCCATGGCCAGCATCGGCCTCTCCATCGGCGTGGCCTTCGCCGTGGCCATGGTACTGGGCCCCTGGCTGGCCGCGGCCTTCGGCCTGGGGGCGATCTTCTGGGTCACCGCCGCCTTGTCGCTCGTGGGGCTGGTGGTGCTCTGGGGCCTGGTGCCTCGGGCCCCTCAGCGCCGCCATCGCGACGTGGGGCTGGACCGCGCCCAACTGCGTAGCGTGCTGGGCCGTGCCGACCTGCTGCGCCTGGACTTCTCCATCTTCGCCCTGCACCTGCTGCTGATGGCACTGTTCGTGGCGATCCCCCTGCGCCTGCTCGACGCGGGCCTGGCGGTCGAGCATCATGGGTGGGTCTATCTTGGCATCATGGGGCTGGCCTTCGTCGGCATGGTGCCGCTGGTGATCATCGCCGAGAAGCGTCGCCGCATGAAGACGATGTTCCTGCTGGCGGTGGCCGGGCTGGGGCTATGCAGTCTGGGGCTGGGCCTGGCAGGGGAGGGGCGTTGGGGCCTGCTGGGCTGGCTATTGGGCTTCTTCGTGGCCTTCAACCTGCTCGAGGCGACCCTGCCGTCGATGCTCAGCAAGCTGGCGCCCGCCGGCGCCAAGGGCACCGCCATGGGGGTCTACTCCACCGGGCAGTTCCTGGGGGCCTTCCTGGGTGGCGTCCTGGGCGGGGCCCTGGTGCAGTGGGGCGGGCTGGAGGCGGTCTTCTATGGCGCGGCCCTGATTGGCCTGCTATGGCTGGGGGTGATCGCCGGCATGGCGCCGCCACCGCACCTCTCCAGCGAGGTGGTGGCCCTGGGCGACGAGCCCCAGGACGCCCTGGATTCATTGATGGAGCGCCTGGCCGAAGTGGCCGGCGTCGAGGACGTACTGGTCGTGCCGGAGGAGCGGGTTGCCTATCTCAAGGTGGACCGCCAGCGGCTCGACAGCGAGGCCCTGGCCCGAGTGGCCGGGAAACGAGAAGAGTAAGCGACTCCACCCTCCGGGGTGGAGCCTACCCGAACCGAGGTGGGTGCCCGTGGGCGCCCCGCAAGCGAGGAGTCAACTATGGCCCGTGGTGTCAACAAGGTCATCCTGATCGGCAATCTGGGACAGGACCCGGAGGTGCGTTTCCTGCCTTCCGGTAACCCGGTGGCCAACCTGCGT
>NZ_BJUK01000034.1 GCF_007989625.1 Bisbaumannia pacifica | reverse complement strand
CTTGCCCCCAGGATAGCCTCGGGCCTCGACAGCGAGAGAGCTAACGGCTTGTATTCTAGACGTTAAAGCGGAAGTGGATCACATCGCCGTCCTTGACGACATACTCCTTGCCCTCCAGGCGCCACTTGCCGGCATCCTTGGCGCCCTGCTCGCCGCCCAGGGCGACATAGTCGTCGTAGCCGATCACCTCGGCGCGGATAAAGCCCTTCTGGAAGTCGGTGTGGATCACCCCGGCGGCCTCGGGGGCGGTGGCGCCGACCTTGACGGTCCAGGCGCGCACTTCCTTGACCCCGGCGGTGAAGTAGGTCTGCAGGCCGAGCAGCTCGTAGCCGGCGCGGATCACCCGATCGAGCCCCGGCTCCTCCATGCCCATCTCGTCGAGGAACATGGCGCGTTCCTCGTCGTCCAGCTCGGCGATCTCCGCCTCGATCTGGTTGCATACCGGGACCACCACGGCGCCTTCCTCGGCGGCGATCTCCTGGACTACCTCCAGGTAGGGGTTGGCCTCGAAGCCGTCCTCGTTGACGTTGGCGATATACATGGTGGGCTTCAGCGTCAGGAAGCCGAAGCTCTTGAGTGCCTTCTTCTCGTCATCATCGAGGCCGAAGCTTCTCAGCGGCTGGCCCTCGGCCAGGTGCGGCTGGATGCGCTCGAGGATCGCCTTGGTGGCGATCGCCTCCTTGTCGCCGCCCTTGGCGACCCGCACCAGGCGCTGGATGGCCCGCTCCACGGTGTCCAGGTCGGCCAGGGCCAGCTCCAGGTTGATGGTCTCGATATCGGCGCGGGGATCCACCTGGTTGGCGACATGGATCACGTTGTCGTTATCGAAGCAGCGCACCACATGGGCGATGGCCTGGGTCTCGCGGATATTGGCCAGGAACTGGTTGCCCAGGCCCTCGCCCTTGGAGGCGCCCGCCACCAGGCCGGCGATATCCACGAACTCCATGGTGGTGGGCAGCACCTTCTGGGGCTTGACGATCTCGGCCAGCTTGTCGAGGCGCGGATCGGGCATCGGCACGATACCGACATTGGGTTCGATGGTGCAGAAGGGGAAGTTCTCGGCGTCGATGCCGGACTTGGTCAGCGCATTGAAGAGGGTGGACTTGCCCACATTGGGCAGGCCGACGATACCGCAGTTAAAACCCATGGGATCTTCCTGGAAGGTGTTCGTGATAGGCGATTGGCCGCTATTCTACTCGACCAAGCCGGCAGAGATAAGCGATTCAGGGGCAAGAGCGCGGCTACGCCGCCGAAACAGGAAGAAGGCCAACCCCCCGGATGCGCTGGGGCCAGGCTTCTTCCTTGGTCTGCTAGGCGCTTTGCGCCGTAAAGCCATGCAGCCGATTCATGGCCCGGGCCCAGTCGCCGGCCAGGGCGTCGGGGAGGGTGGCCTGGATTTCGTCCAGGGCGGCCTCGATGGCGGCAAGCTCCGCCTTGCCGGGACGGCCCAGCACATAGTTGACCACCTGCTTGGCGTTGCCCGGGTGGCCGATGCCGATGCGCAGCCGGTGGAAGGCCTTGTCGTTACCCAGGGCGCTGATGATATCGCGCAGGCCGTTATGGCCGCCGTGGCCGCCGCCGCTCTTGTAGCGGGCGGTGCCGGGGGCGATATCCAGTTCGTCGTGGGCCACCAGCAGCTCGTTCGGGGCCAGCTTGTAGAAATTGCATAGCGCCGCCACGGCGGCGCCGCTGCGATTCATAAAGGTGGTGGGCTCGAGCAGGTGGACCTCGTGACCGTCCAGGCGCACCTTGGCATAGCGGCCCAGGAACTTCTTCTCGGGGCGCAGCTCGCTGAGCCCGCGCCTGGCCAGGGCCTGGACCAGCCAGGCGCCGGCATTATGCCGGGTCGCCTCGTAGTCGGGGCCGGGGTTGCCGAGTCCGATGATCGCCTTGATCTGGGGCATGATGGCATCTCCACAAAGCAATCAAGCGCCCCGTGGGGCGCTTGATCGAACGGGCGAAGGGAGGCGAGGACGCCTCCCGAGAAGCGACTTATTCGGCGCTCTCTTCGCCACCTTCTTCGCCTTCGGCCTCGTCACCGCCACGCACCTTGGGCTTGGTCAGGCTGACCAGGGCCTGGTCGTGGTCGGCACCGTGGCTCAGTTCGACCAGGGTCACGCCGGCCGGCAGCTTGAGGTCGGAGAGGTGCAGGATCTGGCCGATCTCGGTCTCGGTGATGTCGATTTCCAGGAAGTCGGGCAGGTCCTTGGGCAGGCAGCTCACTTCCACTTCGTTGGCCAGGACGTGCAGCTCGCCGCCCTGCTCCTTGATGGCCTTGCTCTGCTCTTCACCGATCACGTGCAGCGGCACCTTGATGGTGATGGCGTGAGTGGCATCGACACGCAGGAAGTCGGCGTGGGTGACCAGCGGCTTGAAGGGGTGACGCTGCAGGTCACGCACCACCACGGTCTCCTTCTGGCCGGCCACGTCGAGGGTGATCACGGAGGCGAAGAAGGCCTCGTCCTCGATGGCCTTGTAGAAGGCGGACTTCTCGACGGAGATCGGTTGGGGCGCCTTCTCACCACCGTAGATGATGGCGGGCACCTCGAGGTTCGCACGACGCAGGCGGCGGCTCGCACCTTTCCCCAGGTCGTTACGAACGCTGGCAGTCAAAGTGAATTCGGACATTGGAAAACCTCATGGGTTGGATCGAGAAAGCGTTATCCCCGCGACCAGGCGATAACGCTTCCCAGGAGCCCGGCGGCGCCGGGCGGTTACCGAGCGCCCTGTCTCAGTGGAACATGGCGCTGACGGATTCTTCGTTGCTGACCCGACGGATCGCCTCGGCGATCAGCCCGGCCACGCTCAGCTGGCGAATCTTGCCGCTGCGGCGGGCGGTCTCGGAGAGGGGGATGGTGTCGGTGACCACCACCTCGTCGAGCACCGAGCCGGTGATGTTGTCGACGGCGGGACCGGAGAGGATCGGGTGGGTGGCATAGGCCACCACGCGGCGGGCGCCGTGATCCTTGAGGGCCTCGCCGGCCTTGCACAGGGTGCCGGCGGTATCGATCATGTCGTCCACCACCACGCAGGTGCGGTCCTGGATATCGCCGATGATGTGCATCACCTGGGCCTGGTTGGCCTGGGGGCGACGCTTGTCGATGATGGCCAGGTCGGCGTTGAGCTGCTTGGCGATGGCACGGGCGCGGACCACGCCGCCCACGTCGGGGGAGACCACCACCAGGTCGTCGTAATTCTGGCGCTCGATATCGTCGAGCAGGATCGGCGAGCCGTAGACGTTGTCCACCGGCACGTCGAAGAAGCCCTGAATCTGATCCGCGTGCAGGTCCATGGTCATCACCCGGTCGACGCCGGCCTTGACCATCATGTCGGCCACCACCTTGGCGGAGATGGGGACGCGGGCGGAGCGCACCCGGCGATCCTGACGGGCGTAGCCGAAGTAGGGCACCACGGCGGTGATCCGGTGGGCGGAGGCGCGGCGCAGCGCGTCCACCATCAGGATCAGTTCCATCAGGTTGTCGTTGGTGGGGGCGCAGGTGGACTGCAGGACGAAGATGTCCTTGCCGCGCACGTTCTCATTGATCTCGACCGCGATTTCGCCATCGCTGAACTGGCCGACCGTGGCATGGCCGAGCCGGTTATCCAGGCCCTCGGCAATCTTACGGGCGAGTTCGGGATTGGCGTTCCCGGTGAAAACCATCAATTTAGACACGCGCGGCACCTTTGGGAGTCTGGGGATCTCGTCAGGGATGAGAAGCTGTCGGGCGGGAAGTGGCTGGGGTAGCAGGATTCGAACCTGCGCATGGCGATACCAAAAACCGCTGCCTTACCGCTTGGCTATACCCCAGCAATCTTGCCGATCTCGGCGCCTGGCCGACTCGGGTCAGGACGCCGATGTCGCTCGCTCTTCCAACACCGCATGGAGGGGCGATCGGTTGCATCCCCGCGCCTTGAAGCCCTGCCAGTCGTGGCGGCCAAGTCGGCGCAGAATGCTATCCGCATCCGCCTCGTTCGTCAACCAGGCGAAGAGGCAGGCGCCGGTGCCGGTGAGTCGCGTGGGGGCGAATCGGGCGAGCCAGTCCAGGGCCTCGGCGACCGGTGGATAGAGCTCACGAACCGTGGCTTCACAGTCGTTGTGCCAGCACGCTGGCCCCTCCCGCAGGGCGCGCGCCATGGTAATGGGGGGGGTATGACGTGTCAAACCGGGGGCATTGAAGACCGCTGGGGTGGCCACCGAAACGCCGGGGTGAATGACCACGAACCAGGGGGTGTCGAGCTCGACCGGGGTGAGCCGCTCGCCGATGCCCTCCGCCCAGGCGGCATGCCCGTGGACGAAGACCGGCACGTCGGCGCCGAGGCGCAGCCCCAGGGCGGCGAGCCGCTCCCGGGAGAGGCCCAGCCCCCAGAGTTCGTTGAGGCCCAGCAGGGTGGTGGCGGCATCCGAGCTGCCGCCGCCCAGGCCGCCGCCCATCGGCAGGCGCTTCTGCAGATGGATATCGGCGCCCCGGGTACAGCCGCTCTCCTCCCGGAGCAGCCGGGCGGCGCGCAGGATCAGGTTGTCCGCGGCGGCGACGCCGGGCAGGGCCGGGGTCAGGCGCAGCTCGCCGTCATCGCGGGGCGAGAGGCTCAGGGTGTCGCCGTGGTCGAGGAACTGGAAGAGGGTCTGCAGCTCGTGATAGCCATCGGCGCGGCGGCCGGTGATATGCAGCAGGCGATTGAGCTTGGCCGGGGCCGGCAGGCGCAGCGTCGTGGTCACCGGGAGGCCTCCGGTCGCCACTCGTTGATCACCAGGGTGACCCGGAGGCGGTCATGGGTCATCACCAGGCGCCGTGGCAGCCACAGGCCGTCGGCCCAGGTCCAGTCGCGGTAGTCGATCTCCCAGCCAGCCTGGCGCAGGCGCCGCGGGTAGCCCCGGGCATCGCGCTCCAGCTCATGGCCGCCGGCGGCGGGCAGGCCGCGGATCCAGTGGTCCAGGGCCGAGACCGGCAGGCTCCAGCCGAGCTGCTCCTCGAGCAGGGCCTCGGGGCTCTCGGCCTCGAAACGCCCCTCGGGGGTGGTCAGGGAGACCCGACCGCTACGGCCTTCCAGGGTGCTGCGGCCGCTGCCGAAGGGGCCGCTGAGCAGCAGGCGATAGTGATAGGCGGTCTGGCGCCAGTCGAGGTTGGCGCTGGTGGCCTCGTCCGGGGTGCGCAGCCCGACCCGGGCGATCAGCTCCCAGGCGTTCAGGGCCTCGATGGCCGCGGCCTGGTCGCGCCAGGGACCGCGTTCGGCGGGGGGCTCGGCGACGGGGGGGCGGGTGGCGCAGCCGGCCAGCAGGGCCAGCATCAGCAGGGGGGCGAGCAGTCGCGTCATGGGGTGTCCCGGTCAAGCAGAGAGGGTTGGCGTTGCAGCAGGTCGTCGATCAAGGGGCGCGTCGCGAAGCGTTCCAGGGCCTCGGCGAGGCGGGCCCGGGCCTCGTCGTGGCGCCCCAGGGCCCAGAGTACCTCGATCAGGTGGGCGGCCACTTCCTGGTCCGGCATCAGCGCGTAGGCGCGCTCCAGGTGGGGCAGGGCGGCCTCGGGGGCGCCCTGGCGATAGCGCAGCCAGCCCAGGCTATCGAGGATGGCGGCGTTATCGGGGGCCAGCTCGTGGGCCCGGGTGATCAGGCGCTCGGCCTCGTCGAGGCGACGATTCTCGTCCGCATAGGTGTAGCCCAGGGCGTTCAGGGCCAGGGCGTTGTCCGGGTCGCGGCGCAGCAGCTCGCGCAGGTCGGATTCCATGGCGGCGACCTCGCCGGCCTGGTAGGCCCGCATGGCGCGCAGGTAACGCAGCTCGGCGTCGGCCGGGCGGCGCATCAGCAGGCGGTCGAGTAGGGCCGTCGCCTCGGCGGACCGCTCGCGCTCGTCGAGCAGCTCCACCTCCAGGACGGCCAGGCGGCTGGCCTCGTCGGGATGGCGGCGACGCTCCTCGGCGAGCAGGTCGCGGGCCTCATCGAAGCGTCCTGCCTCGTCGAGCAGGCGTACCGCCTGCAGGCGGGCGGCGAGGAAGACCTCTCCCGGCGGCACCTGGCGATAGTAGAGCAGGGCATTGTCCACCTCGCCCTCGGCGGCGGCGATGCCGCCCAGCAGCAGGTAGGCCGGCGCCGGGGTGTCGTCGGCGTCGATCAGCGGCAGCAGCAGGCGGCGGGCCGGAGCCGGGGCGTCATGCTCGAGGTAGAGGCGCGCCAGCGCCAGGCGCAGTTCCTGGTGTTCGCCGTGGTAGGCCAGCAGGCTGTCGGTCTGGGCCTCGGCGGCGGCCACCCGGCCCAGCTGCAGCTCCGCCTGGGCCAGGGCCAGGGTGAAGCGGCTGTCGTCCGGGGCCAATGCCAGGCCGCGCCGCGCCGCGCGCCGCGCGCCGGCGCCGTCCTCGGCTTCCAGGGCCAGCTGGGCGCGCAGCAGCCACAGGGCCGGATCATTGGGACGCGCCTCGGCGAGGCGGGTCAGCCGGGCCTCGGCGGCGAGGCGCTCGCCGCTGGCGGCCTCCAGCAGGGCGGTGGCCAGGGCCGCGTCATGATGTCGCGGCGCCTCAGTGGGCAGCGTCTCGAGGAAGGCGCGCAGCCGCTCCCGCAGCGGCGGCAGGTAGGCGCCCTGCTCGATGGCCAGCTCGGCGAAGCCGGCGAGATCGCCTTCTCCGCCGCGCTCGCTCAACGCCAGGCGTGCCTCCAGGGCGCCTTCCCAGTCGCCCCGCTGCAGGGCCAGGCTGGCCAGCAGGCGCAGCGGTCCCTGTGCCTCGGGGGCCTGCTCTTGCCAGCGGCGGGCGGCCTCCTCCAGCAGGCTCATGTCCTCGCTGAAGCGCGCCGCCAGGGCGGCGCGCTCCACCAGGGCGGGGTCGCCGTAGCGCTCGGCGGCGCTCAGGTAGCCCTCGGTGGCGCGCCGGTAGTCGCCGCGCTGGCCGGCCAGCTCCGCCGTAAGCAGGCTGGCCAGGCCCTCGGCGTCCAGGCCCCGCGTCACCGGCGGGGCGCTGGCCAGGGGGTCCGCCAGCGGAGGGGCGGGTGAGGTGAAGGGCGTCCCCTGGCAGGCGGCGAGCAGGGTGCTGAGCAGCAGGGGAGGCAGCAGGCGTGGGGGCATGGTGAGCTCATTCCGTGGAACCTGGCCTCAGCATAACGGCTGAGGGGGGGGAGGCAATAGGGCAATGTGGGTCCCCGTCGCGGGGGCGCCGCTGCGTTGCGGCTATGGTAGAATGCGCCGGTTTTGGTTGCCGGCCTTCTCCGGCGATAATGATCTTCTGGCGACGCGCACCGCGTGGTGCGCGACACCATCGCCCCCGGACTCCTGAGCGAAGACGCTGATCGCATGACCCTTCTGGCACTCGGAATCAACCACAAGACCGCCGCGGTGGAGGTGCGCGAGCAGGTCGCCTTCACGCCGGCCCAGCTGGAGCAGGCCCTGGCGGAGCTGCGTACCCTGCCCGAGGTGCGCGAGGCGGCGGTGCTCTCCACCTGCAACCGCACCGAGCTCTATTGCGTGACCGAGGCCAGTGGCGAGCAGGCGATCCTCGACTGGCTGGGGCGCTTCCACGGCCTGGAGGCGGCCGATCTCGGCCGCTGCGCCTACCATTACCTGGACGGCGAGGCCGCCCGCCACCTGATGCGGGTGGCGGCGGGGCTCGACTCCATGGTGCTGGGGGAGCCGCAGATCCTCGGCCAGCTCAAGGACGCCTACCAGATGGCGCGCGAGTATCGCGGCCTGGGCGGCGAGCTGGAGCGCCTCTTCCAGCACACCTTCGCCATCGCCAAGCAGGTACGCACCGAGACCGGCATCGGCGAGAACCCGGTGTCGGTGGCCTATGCCGCGGTCAGCCTGGCCAGCCATATCTTCGATGATTTCGCCAAGGCCGAGGCCCTGCTGATCGGCGCCGGCGAGACCATCGAGCTGGTGGCCCGCCACCTGCGCCAGGCCGGCATCAAGCGCCTGGTGGTGGCCAACCGCACCCGCGAGCGGGCGGCGCGGGTCGCCGACGGCGTCGATGGCGAGGCGATCGGCCTCGACGAGATCCCCGATGCGCTGATCCGTGCCGACATGGTGATCTCCTCCACGGCGGCGCCGCTGCCGATCCTCGGCAAGGGCATGGTCGAGCGGGCCCTCAGGCAGCGCCGCCATCGCCCGGTGTTCATGGTGGATATCGCCGTGCCGCGGGATATCGAGCCCCAGGTGGGCGAGCTCGCCGATGTCTTCCTCTATACCGTGGACGATCTCCACGAGGTGATCGCGGAGAATCGTCGCCATCGCCAGGTGGCCGCCGACGCCGCGGAGAACCTGATCGAGCACGGCGTGGGGGCCTGGCTGCACGAGCGCCGAGTGCGCAGCGCCGGCGACCTGATTCGCCGCTATCGCGGCCAGGGCGAGGCGTTGCGCGAGGCCGCCGAGGCCCAGGCCCTGGCGCAACTGGCGCGGGGCGAGGACCCCGAGGCGGTGATCGCGCGCCTGGCCCGCCAGCTCACCAACAAGTTGATGCACGGTCCCACGCTCAAGCTGCGTGAGGCCTCCGGGGCGGGACGCCAGGATCTGCTGGCCGCCGCCGAGACCCTGTTACTCTCTCAGGACCCCTGAAGCAACCACAGGACCCTTCATGAAAGCCACACTGCGTCAGCGTCTGGACTCCTTTACCGAGCGTTTCGAAGAGCTCGCGGCCCTGCTCGCCGAGCCGGAGGTGATCGCCGATCAGGCGCGCTTCCGCGATTACTCCCGGGAGTATGCCGAGCTGGAGCCGCTGGTGGCCTGCTGGAACGACTACCTGGGGGTCGAGGCGGATATCGCCGCCGCCGAGGGGCTGCTCTCCGACAGCGACGCCGAGATGCGCGAGCTGGCGGAGCTGGAGCGGGCCGAGGGGCAGGAGCGCCTGGAGGCCCTGGAGGCAGAGCTCAAGCGCTTGCTGATCCCCAGGGACCCGGACGACGGGCGCAGCGTCTACCTGGAAGTGCGCGCCGGCACCGGCGGCGACGAGGCGGCGCTGTTCGCCGGCGACCTCTTCCGCATGTACTCCCGCTATGCCGAGAAGCACGGCTGGAAGGTCGAGGTGATCAGCGCCAGCCATGGCGAACAGGGCGGCTACAAGGAGCTAATCTCCCGGGTCAAGGGCGAGGGCGTCTATGCGCGGCTGAAGTTCGAGTCCGGCGCGCACCGGGTGCAGCGGGTGCCCGCCACCGAGTCCCAGGGGCGTATCCATACCTCCGCCTGTACCGTGGCGGTGATGCCCGAGGCCGATGCCGTCGGCGACGTGGAGATCAATAGCGGCGACCTGCGCATCGATACCTACCGTTCCAGTGGCGCCGGCGGTCAGCACGTCAACACCACCGACTCGGCGGTGCGCATCACCCACCTGCCTTCCGGGGTGGTGGTGGAGTGCCAGGAGGAGCGCAGCCAGCACAAGAACAAGGCCAAGGCCATGTCGCTGCTGGCCGCCAGGCTCAAGCAGAGCGCCCAGGACAGCCAGCGTCAGCAGCAGGCCGATACCCGCCGCTCCCTGGTGGGCAGCGGCGATCGCAGCGAGCGTATCCGCACCTATAACTTCCCCCAGGGGCGGGTCACCGATCACCGCATCAACCTGACCCTCTACAAGCTGGGGGAGGTGATGGCCGGCGAGCTCGACGAGGTGGTCGAGCCGCTGCTCCAGGAGCATCAGGCGGAGCAGCTGGCGGCCCTGCAGCAGGAGGCGTGATGACCCTCGATGCCCTGCTGGTGCGGGCCGCCCGGCGACTGGCCGAGAGCGGCTCGCCGAGTCCACGCCTGGACGCCGAGGTGCTGCTCTGCCATGTGCTGGGGGTGGAGCGAACCTGGCTCTACACCTGGGGCGACCGGCAGGCGCCGACCCTCGAGCGGGCCCGCTTCGAGGCCCTGGTGGCGGCCCGCGCCCAGGGGCGGCCGGTGGCCTACCTCACCGGCGAGCGGGAGTTCTGGGGGCTGCGCCTGGCCACCTCCGAGGCGACCCTGATCCCGCGCCCCGATACCGAGACCCTGGTGGAGGCGGCCCTGGCCCGGGCCGCGGCGCCTCTGGGGCGGCTGCTCGACCTGGGCACCGGCACCGGCGCCATCGCCCTGGCCTTCGCCAGCGAACGCCCCGGCTGGGCGGTGCTGGGCCTCGACCTCGCCCCCGAGGCGGTGCGTCTGGCGCGACATAATGCCGCACTGCTCGGCATCACCAATGCCGAGTTCCACGAGAGCGACTGGTTTGCGGCCTTGGCCGAGGAGAGCGCCGACGAGCGCTTCGCGCTGATCGTCGCCAATCCCCCCTATATCGCCGCCGACGACCCCCACCTGGGGCAGGGCGACGTGCGCTTCGAGCCCGCCAGCGCCCTGGTGGCCGATGACCAGGGCCTGGCCGACCTGCACCACCTGGTGGCCGGGGCGCGACGCCACCTCGAGCCTGGCGGCTGGCTGCTGCTGGAGCACGGCTTCGACCAGGGGGCGGCGGTGCGCCGGGCCCTGAGCGAGGCCGGCTATGCCGAGGTGGCGAGCCTTGCCGACCTGGCCGGCCATGAGCGCCTGAGCCTGGGATGCCTGGCGAGCCCCTGACGCGGCTCCGACGCGACCCCGGCCCGGCGGAGGGGCGGACTGGAGCCCCGGCGCAAACCTATGGTAATACTAGGTTACACCTCAGGGTTTTTTGCCAGTGGGAGCTGGCTTGCTGGTAAAAAGCGCTGCCAATAACTCAATCAGCTAAGATGAATAGGTGCCCCACGCCGGTTGGCTGGCATGACATCTTTTTGTGCTCGGACACCCATTATAATGAAAGCCAAGACGCGATCCCTGGACCGTATCGATCTCAAGATCCTGCGTTGCCTGCAGGAAAACGCCCGCATCTCCTACGTGGACCTGGCCGCCCAGGTCGGGCTCTCCACCACCCCCTGCCTGGAGCGGGTCAAGCGCCTGGAGCGCTCCGGCATCATCCGCGGCTACAAGGCGGTGCTGGATCCCAAGGCGCTCAAGGCCAACCTGCTGGTGTTCGTCGAGATCAGCCTGGAGACCCAGTCGCCGGCGGTCTTCGACGAGTTTCGTCGGGCGGTCAGCAAGCTGCCGCAGATCCAGGAGTGCCACCTGGTCTCCGGCCAGTTCGATTACATCCTCAAGTGCCGCATCCCCGAGATGTCCGCCTATCGCCAACTGCTCGGCGACGTCGTCCTGACCCTGCCCGGGGTCAAGGAGTCGAAGAGCTATGTGGTGATGGAGGAGGTCAAGGAGGAGTTCTCCCTGCATGTGCCCGATATCGAGCAGCTGGAGGAGAAGTGAACATGCCGCTGACGAGGAGCCTGCCGTGGCGATGACCGACCAGGCGCTGCTGCGCTACAGCCGCCAGATCATGCTGGAATCCATCGAGATCGACGGTCAGGAACGGCTGCTGGCCGGTCACGTCCTGGTGATCGGCGCCGGCGGCTTGGGCTCGCCGGCGGCCCTCTATCTCGCCGCCGCCGGGGTGGGGCGCCTGACCCTGGCGGATGCCGACGTGGTGGAGCTCTCCAACCTGCAGCGCCAGATCGCCCACGGCATGACGGACCTGGGGCGCAACAAGGCGGAATCGGCCCGGGAGGCGGCGCTGGCCCTCAACCCCGACTGCCGTGTCGAGGTGCTCGGCGAGCACCTGAGCGGCGAGGCGCTGACCGCGGCGGTGGCCGCGGCGGACCTAGTGCTGGACTGCACCGATCGCTTCTCCAGCCGCTACGCCATCAACCGTGCCTGCCTGGCGGCGGGCACGCCGTTGATCTCCGGGGCGGCGATCCGCTTCTCCGGCCAACTAGCGCTCTTCGATCCCCGGGACCCCGAGAGCCCCTGCTACGCCTGCCTCTATCCCCCGGGAGAGCATGGCGAGAGCGACGAGGCGCTGCGCTGCGCCGAGAACGGCGTGGTGGCACCCCTGGTGGGGCTGATCGGCAGCTTCCAGGCCCTGGAGGCGGTGAAGTGGCTGAGCGGTGCCGGCACCCCCCACCGCGGGCTCTCCACCTTCGATGGCCTGAGCGGCGACTGGCGCCGCTTCCGGGTGCCCCGTGACCCCGGCTGCCCCCACTGCGCCGGTCGTTAACTCCCTCCGCCACCCGCCTTTCCAGGGTCCGTGCCCCTGGCTACCTCCTGGCCAGGGGCCGGGCTATGCTGAGGCCGTGGCCCCCTGCCAGTCGCCGAACCGCCAGCGGCTCGCCCTCGGTGGCCTGATGGGCCGATCAGGTATTGGATACTCACCATGTTCTCGCCATGGCACCGACCCGCCGTCACCATCTCGGATGATCGTAATCACTTGACGCCCCGACGGTGGCGTTAGCGCTAAGCGATCCTCGGTATTTTGTCGATATTTTTTCTAATCATTTGGTAATACTTGGTTTTTTATTGACGCTTGGTAGGCTTTCAACGCGGGCGGCAAGAAAGTCGTTGTTAAATACTTGACATCTTCCCCGGGTCTGGTGCCAGACTAGGAACCAGGAAAGCGGCAGGGTAAGCCGCGACCCATCCCGGTGATGTGGTCAACTATTTCAACAATAACCCTGATGGCGATACGCCATCCTCTACCAGGAAGGTCTGCATGACCACCGATGCCTCACTCCATGCCGGTCCCCGCTCCTATTATCGCGATAGCGTGGCGGTGGAACTCGCCCCTTGCCCGCCCCTGGATCACGATGCTCGTGCCGATGTCTGCGTGATCGGCGGCGGCATCACCGGCTGCTCGGCGGCCCTGCACCTGGCCGAGCGCGGCCATTCGGTGGTGCTGCTGGAAGCCAACGAGATCGGCTTCGGCGCCTCCGGGCGCAGCGGCGGCCAGATCCTGCCGGGGCTGGGCACCGATATCGCCACCGTGGAAAAGGCCCTGGGGCTGCCGGTCGCCCGGGAAATCTGGGAGATGAGCCGCGAGGCGGTGCGCCTGACCGCCGAGCTGGTGGAGCGCCATGCCATCCCCTGCGACCTCAGCTGGGGCTATCTGCATGCCGCGGTAAAGCGCCGCCATATCAAGGAGCTCTGCGAGTTCCGCGATCGCCTCGCCCGGGATTACGACTACCGGGCCCTGAGCTGGCTGGAGGGCGATGCGCTGCGCCAGCACGTGGTCAGCGATGCCTATCCCGGCGCCCTCTACGAGAGCGAGGCCGGTCATCTGCACCCCCTCAACTACACCCTGGGCCTGGCGCGGGCCGCCCAGCGGGCCGGCGTGCGCCTGCATGAGCACAGCGCCGTGCTGGACGTGGAGGAGGGCACCCCGGCCCGGGTGCGCACCGCCCACGGCAGCGTCACCGCCGACTTCGTGGTGGTAGCCGGCAATGCCTACCTCGGCGGGCTGATTCCCCACCTGGACGGTCGTGTCATGCGCGCCGCCAACTACATGATCGCCACCGCCCCCCTGAGCGAGGAGCAGGCCGCCCGGGTGCTGCCCCGCAACGATGCCCTGGCGGATGCCAACTTCGTCCTCGACTACTATCGCCTCAGCGGCGATCGGCGGCTGATCTATGGCGGCCAGGTCAGCTATGACGGCCGCGAGCCGAGGGGCCTGCAGGCGCGCATGGATGCCAAGATCGCCCGCCTCTTCCCGGTGCTGGCTGGGGTGCCCATCGACTACCGCTGGGGTGGCGACGTGGCCATCACCTTCAACCGCGCCCCGGACTTCGGGCGAGTGGGCAGCAACCTCTACTATGCCCAGGGCTACTCCGGCCACGGCATGGCCCTGGCCGGGCTGGCCGGCAAGCTGATGGCCGAGGCCATCGATGGCCAGAGCGGCCGCTTCGATGCCTTCGCCGCCATGCCCCACCGACGCTTTCCCGGCGGCGAGCGACTGCGCACCCCGCTGCTGGTGCTGGCCACCGCCTTCTACAAGCTGCGCGACCGTCTATAACCAAACCGAGGGCGGCGGAATCCTCCGCCGGCCCGAGACACGAGGTTGTTATGAAAGATCTCGAGAGTTGGCTCAAGGAACGCCAGATCACCGAGGTGGAGTGCCTGGTCAGCGATATCACCGGCATCGCCCGGGGCAAGATCGCCCCGGTCTCCAAGTTCGTCGCCGAGAAGGGCATGCGCCTGCCCGAGAGCGTGCTGCTGCAGACCGTCACCGGCGACTATGTGGAAGACGATATCTACTACTCGCTGCTCGACCCGGCGGATATCGACATGATCTGCAAGCCGGACCTCTCCGCCGCCTACCCGGTGCCCTGGGCGCTGGAGCCCACCGCCCAGGTGATCCACGACTGCTTCGATAAGCAGGGCAATCCCATCGAGCTCTCCAGCCGCAATCAGCTCAAGAAGGTGCTGGCGCTCTATGCCGCCCAGGGCTGGAAGCCGGTGGTGGCCCCGGAGATGGAGTTCTACCTGACCAAGCGCTGCGAGGACCCGGATCTGCCGTTGCAGCCGCCCATCGGTCGCAGCGGGCGCCAGGAGACCGGCCGCCAGTCCTTCTCCATCGATGCCGCCAACGAGTTCGACCCGCTGTTCGAGGACATGTACGACTGGTGCGAGGCCCAGGGGCTGGACATCGACACCCTGATCCACGAGGAAGGCACCGCCCAGATGGAGATCAACTTCCGTCACGGCGACCCCCTGGTGCTGGCCGATCAGGTCTTCCTGTTCAAGCGCACCATGCGCGAGGCGGCGCTCAAGCATGACGTGGCGGCCACCTTCATGGCCAAGCCGGTGACCAACGAACCGGGCAGCGCCATGCATATCCACCAGAGCGTGCTGGATGCCACCACCGGGCAGAGCGTCTTCTCCAACGACGACGGCACCATGAGTGAGCTCTTCCTGCACCATATCGGTGGCCTGCAGCGCTATATCCCCGAGGCGCTGCCGCTGATGGCCCCCAACGTCAACTCCTTCCGCCGCTTCCTGCCCGATACCTCGGCGCCGGTCAACGTGGAGTGGGGCGAGGAGAACCGCACCTGCGGGCTGCGGGTCCCGGATTCCACGCCGCACAATCGGCGGGTGGAGAATCGCCTGCCCGGCGCCGATGCCAACGCCTACCTGGCCATCGCGGCGAGCCTGCTGTGTGGCTATATCGGCATGATGCGCGGCATCGACCCCACCGCCCCGGTGCAGGGACGCGCCTTCGAGCGACGCAATATGCGCCTGCCCTTCACCCTGGAGCATGCCCTGGAGCGCATGGAGAACTGCGCCGAGCTGGAAGAGTTCCTGGGCGGCAAGTTCCTGCGCGGCTATGTGGCGGTGAAGCGGGTGGAGAACGAGAACTTCAAGCGGGTAATCAGCTCCTGGGAGCGCGAGTTCCTGCTGCTTAGCGTGTAAGGCCCGGCCGCGCCGGGAGCCGTCCCGTTGAGACCGCCGCGGGGCGCTCCGGCTAGGCTGGGATGTCGGCTTTCCCGAACCAACAACAACGACATCGAGGTGCCAAGATGACCTACCAACGCAAGCTGTCCCTGGCCGTTGCCGCGGCCTCCCTGACCCTGGCCGCCGCGGCCGTTCAGGCCAACGAGGTGCGGGTCTACAACTGGTCCGACTATATCGGCGAGGACACCCTGGAACGCTTTACCGCCGAGACGGGGATCGAGGTGGTCTACGACGTCTACGACAGCAACGAGGTGCTCGAGGCGGCGCTACTCTCCGGGCGCTCCGGCTATGACGTGGTGATTCCCTCCAACCACTACCTGGTGCGCCAGCTGGCCGCCGGGGTCTACGGCGAGCTCGATCATGATCGGCTGCCCAATATCGTCAACCTGGACCCGACCCTGCTCGCCCAGTTGGAGAACGTTGATCCGGGCAACCACTACTCCATCCCCTATATGTGGGGCACCAACGGCATCGGCTACAACGTGGGGCGCGTCGAGGAGATTCTCGGCGAAGACGCGCCGGTGGACTCCTGGGCGCTGATCTTCGATCCCGAGGTGACCGCGGCCCTCCATGAGGGCGGTTGCGGCATCTCCATGCTCGATTCCGGGGACGAGATGCTGCCGGCGGCGATGGCCTACCTGGGGCTCGACCCGCACAGCACCGAGGCCGAGGACATCGCCCAGGCCGGCGATACCATCGCCGCGGTGCGCGAGCATATCACCTACTTCCACTCCTCCCGCTATATCTCCGACCTGGCGAATGGCGATATCTGCGTGGCCGCCGGCTTCTCCGGGGACATGTTCCAGGCCGCCGACCGCGCCGAGGAGGCCGACAACGGCGTCGAGATCGCCTATACCATTCCCAAGGAGGGGGCGGCGCTGTGGTTCGACCTGATGGCGATTCCCGCCGATGCGCCCAACCCCGAGAATGCCCACGCCTTCATCAATTTCATCCTCGAGCCGGAGATCGCCGCCGGCATCACCGAGTACGTGCTCTACGCCAATCCCAATCGAGCGGCCAACGAGTACCTGCCTGAGGAGATCCTGGGCGATACCTCCATCTATCCCACCGCGGAGGTGATGGAGAAGCTGTTCGTGGCCAAGCCCAAGCCGCTCTCCGCCCAGCGGGTCATTACTCGCACCTGGAACCGGGTCAAGTCCGGTAATTGATCGGCGCGCCGCCCCGGTGCGGGGCGGCCGCTTTCCCACCGCGGATGTCCTGGAGAGTGACGCTATGACCCAACCCATGACCCTGACCGCTGCCCGAGGCGATGCCCATCATTCGGCGCCTTCGGCCGGCGACCCGGCGGCGCCCTCCGGCAGGGGGGCGCGCGTCAAGAAAGAGACGCTGATGGAGATCCGCCGCGTCAGCAAGCGCTTCGACGAGGTGCTGGCGGTGGATGACGTCAACCTGACCATTCGCCGCGGCGAGATCTTCGCCCTGCTGGGGGGCTCCGGTTCCGGCAAGTCGACGCTGCTGCGTATGCTGGCCGGCTTCGAGAAACCCAGCGAGGGGCAGATCCTGCTGGAGGGGCAGGACATCTCCCGCACGCCCCCCTACGAGCGCCCCATCAACATGATGTTCCAGTCCTATGCGCTCTTCCCGCATATGACGGTGGCCGAGAATATCGCCTTCGGCCTCAAGCAGGACAAGCTGCCCAGGGCGGAGATCCGCGAGCGGGTCGCCGAGATGCTCAAGCTGGTGCATATGGAGGGCTACGCCAAGCGCAAGCCGCACCAGCTCTCCGGCGGCCAGCGCCAGCGGGTGGCCCTGGCTCGCTCCCTGGCCAAGCGCCCCAGCCTGCTGCTGCTCGACGAGCCCATGGGGGCCCTGGACAAGAAGCTGCGCACCGAGATGCAGCTCGAGGTGGTGGAGATCCTCGAGCGGGTCGGGGTGACCTGCATCATGGTCACCCACGACCAGGAGGAGGCCATGACCATGGCCGACCGGGTGGCGATCATGTCCGACGGCTGGATCGTCCAGGTGGGCTCGCCCATGGACGTCTACGAGAGCCCGGCCAACCGCATGGTCGCGGAGTTCGTCGGTACCGTGAACCTGTTCGCCGGGGAGATCGTGGTGGACGAGGCGGATCACTGCATCATCGACAGCCCCGAGCTGGGGCGGCGCATCCGCATCGATCACGGCATCAGCACCCCCGCCGACGAACGCGGCGTCTGGGTGGCGGTGCGCCCGGAGAAGACCCTGCTGAGCCGCGAGCGGCCCGCGGGCGACTTCAACTGGGCCGCCGGTACGGTGGAGGACATCGCCTACCTGGGCGGGCTCTCGGTCTACTACGTGCGCACCGAGCAGGGGCATCTGGTCAAGGTCAGCCTGGCCAATACCACCCGCCGCAGCGAGCGCCCCAGCTGGGGCGACACGGTCTATATCCACTGGGAGGAGCGCAGCGCCGTGGTGCTGCGCGACTAACCGGCGCGACTCGCCCGCGTCGATCCGCCATCCCCGGAATTCCCGCTCCCGATCGGAGGCCCCTATGCCTGCCCTGACGTCGCAACGCCTGCGGCGGTGGCTCAAGCCCCGCCGTGGCTGGGTCATCGCCGTGCCCCTGCTGTGGCTGACCCTGTTCTTCCTGCTGCCCTTCGGCATCGTCCTCAAGATCAGCCTGTCCGAAGCGGCCATCGCCATCCCGCCCTACAGCGCCATGGTGGATTTCGGCGCCGAGACCCTGCGCCTGGTGGTGACCTTCGGCAACTACCTCTTCCTGATGTCCGACAGCCTCTATGTGTCGGCCTATTGGGGGTCGCTGAAGATCGCCTTCGTCTCGACCCTGGCCTGTTTGCTGATCGGCTACCCCATGGCCTATGCCATGGCCCGGGCCCCGGCCCATTGGCAACTGGTGCTGCTGCTGTTGGTGATGCTGCCCTCCTGGACCTCCTTCCTGATCCGGGTCTATGCCTGGATGGGCATCCTCAGCAACAACGGCCTGATCAACAACACCCTGCTGTGGCTGGGGCTGATCGATTCGCCGATCCGCATGATGAACACCAACTTCGCGGTGATCCTCGGCATCGTCTACGCCTACCTGCCGTTCATGGTGCTGCCGCTCTACGCCAACCTGACCCGGCTCGACAACTCCCTGCTGGAGGCCGCCTCGGACCTGGGCTCGCGCAGCATCAATACCTTCCTCAGGGTGACCCTGCCGCTCTCCAAGGGCGGCATCATCGCCGGCTCCATGCTGGTGTTTATCCCGGCGGTGGGGGAGTACGTGATCCCCGAGCTGCTGGGCGGCCCCGATACGCTGATGATCGGCAAGGTGCTGTGGGAGGAGTTCTTCAACAACCGCGACTGGCCGGTGGCCTCGGCGTTGGCCATGGTGATGCTGGGACTGCTGCTGATTCCCATCGCGCTCTTCCATCGCTATCAGTCCCGTGAACTCAAGGAGTGACCATGAGAAAGCCATCCTTTACCACGGTGATGTTGATCCTGGGGCTGGTGTTCCTCTACCTGCCGATGCTGATCCTGGTCTTCTACTCCTTCAATGCCTCGCGCCTGGTCACGGTCTGGGCGGGCTTCTCCGGGCGCTGGTACATCGAGCTGTTCCGCGATCAGCAGATCCTCGATGCGGTCTGGACCAGCCTGCGCATCGCCTTCTTCTCCGCCAGCATGGCGGTCTGCCTGGGGACCCTGGCCGCTTTCGTGATGGTGCGTTTCGCGCGCTTTCGCGGCAAGACGGCGCTGGCCAGCATGATCACCGCGCCCCTGGTGATGCCGGAGGTGATCACGGGGCTGTCGCTGCTGCTGCTGTTCGTGCATATGGCGGAGTTGATCGGCTGGCCCGGGGATCGCGGCATGGTGACCATCTGGATCGCCCATACCACCTTCTGCAGCGCCTATGTGGCGGTGGTGGTCTCTTCGCGGCTGCGCGAGGTGGACCTCTCCCTGGAGGAGGCGGCCATGGACCTGGGGGCGCCGCCGGTGAAGACCTTCTTCCAGATCACCCTGCCGGTGATCGCCCCGGCACTGGCCGCCGGCTGGCTGCTGGCCTTCACCCTATCGCTGGATGACCTGGTGATCGCCAGCTTCGTCTCCGGCCCCGGGGCCACGACCCTGCCCATGGTGGTCTTCTCCTCGGTACGCCTCGGCGTCTCGCCGAAGATCAATGCCCTGGCCACCCTGATCATCTTGGCGGTGTCGCTGGCCACCTTCCTGGCCTGGTACATGATGCGCCGCAGCGAGGCCAAGCGGCGCCAGGCGGTGCAGTTGGCGATGCAGGAAGCGTGATCTCGAGTGTTGCCTGATAGTTGACGATGGATGAGTCGTCGATGGCCCCTGGTATCGCCTCAGGGGCCATTTTTTTGATATTTCCTACTTTCCGTCTAACCGGCTTGTGATAGCATGGAAAGAATAATCAACATTAGAGGGAGTGAGCCGATGTCCGCCCACCAGCCTACCCAGCATGTGGCCTCCTACTATGCCGCCTCTGCCAACCCCGGCCCTGAGCGCCCCTCGGTCAGCGGGCGCGTGGAGTGCGATGTCTGCGTGGTGGGGGCCGGCTTCACTGGCATCTCCGCCGCCCTGCACCTGGCCGAACAGGGCCAGTCGGTGGTGGTGCTGGAGGCGGCGCGCGTCGGCTTCGGCGCCTCCGGCCGCAACGGCGGCCAGCTGGTCAACAGCTATAGCCGCGACATGGACGTGATCGAAGCCAAGTATGGCGAGGAGACCGCCCGGGCCCTGGGTAGCATGGCCTTCGAGGGCAACCGCATCATCCGGGATCGCATCGCCCAGTATGGGATCGCTTGCGACCTCAAGGAGGGCAATGTCTTCGCCGCCTGCAATGCCAAGCAGCTCGAGGGGTTGCGCGAGCATCAGGCACTCTGGCAGCGCTACGGCCATGACCAGCTGGAGCTGCTGGAGGGCGAGGCGGTCAAGCGGGAGGTGGGCAGTTCGCGCTACACCGGGGCCCTGATCGACCATTCCGGGGGCCATATCCACCCGCTCAACCTGGTGTTGGGGCAGGCCGCCGCCTTCGAGTCCCTGGGTGGGGTGATTTACGAGCAGAGCCCGGTGACCCAACTGACCCACGGCGAGCCGGTGGTACTCACCACCCCCGGCGGCGAGGTGCGCGCCCAGCGGGTGGTGCTGGCGGGCAACGCCTATATGCAGGGCGTGGAGCCGCGACTGGAGAGCAAGTCGATGCCCTGCGGCACCCAGATCATCACCACCGAGCCCTTGGACGAGGCCACCGCTCGGGCCCTGCTGCCCAACGACATGGCGGTGGAGGACTGCAACTACCTGCTCGATTACTACCGCCTGACCGCCGACAATCGCCTGCTCTACGGTGGGGGAACCAGCTATGGTGGCCAGGACCTGGCCAGCATCGAAGCGGTGATTCGCCCCAAGCTGCTGAAGACCTTTCCACAGCTGGCCGACATCAAGGTGGATTACGCCTGGAGCGGTAACTTCCTGCTGACCCTCAACCGCTTGCCCCAGTTCGGCCGGCTCAACGACAACGTCTACTTCGCCCAGGGCTACTCCGGGCATGGCGTCACCTGCTCGCACCTGGCCGGCAAGCTGATCGCCGAGACGATGCGTGGCGAGAGCGAACGCTTCGACGCCTTCGCCGGCCTGCCACACCTGCCCTTCCCGGGGGGGCGTCTGCTGCGGGTGCCCTTCTCGGCGCTGGGCGCCTGGTACTACTCCACCCGCGATAAGCTGGGGATCTAGGCTAGCTTCTTGGGCGCCGGCTATCCGGGTCATAGAGGGCCCGGTAGCCCACCGCCGCCACCCGCATCGGGTAGTGCTCGCCGAAATACTCCAGCAGCAGCTCGCGTCCCTCCTCGGCGTAACCGTGGGGCAGATAGGCCAGGGCGATATGGCGCCCCAGCGAGGGCCCGTAGGCGATGCTGGTGGTGTAGCTGCGCCGGCCCAGGTCGTCGATGGGCACCTCGCCGCTCTCCGGGTCGAGCAGCGGCGACTGGCCCACCGGGAAGCGCGGCCGCCCGGCGCCGTCGGTCGCGGCCTCCATCACCAGGGTGCAGAGCGTCGCCGGCTGGTGGGCGCGCGCCCGCTGTTCCAGGTAGGCGGCCTTGCCGAGGAAGTCGGCGGCCTTGACCCTGGGGCGGGCCAGGCCCGCCTCATAGAGGTTGTAGTCGGTCAGCAGGTCGACGTTCTGCAGGCGCAGGCTCTTCTCCAGGCGCCGGCTATTGGCGTAGGTCTCGATGCCTACCGGTACCACCCCCGCCTCGAAGAGCCGATCCCAGAGGGCGAGGCCGTAACTGAAGGGCACATGGAGCTCCCAACCCTGCTCGCCCACGTAAGAGATGCGGAAGGCCCAGATCGGCAGGCCGGCGAGGCGTATCTCCCGGGCGCCGGCGAAGGGGAAGCGCGGCGCGTCCAGCGCCTCCGGGCTATCGCATAGCGCCTGCAGGGTCGCACGGGCCCGAGGGCCCCAGACCCCCAGGGTGGCCAGGCCATCGCTGCGATCCTCCAGGTGCCAGCGGCTCAGGCCGAACGCCTCCGCCTGGCGACGGAGCCATATCAGGTCCCGATGGCCGGTATCGCCGCCGCAGATCACCCGCCAGGCCCGCTCGGCCAGGCGCACGATGGTCAGGTCCGAATGCACTCCACCGGCGGCATCTAGGAAGTGGGTATAGACTCCCTTGCCGATGGCCGTGTCGCCGCCCACCTTGGCCACCGAGAGCCGCTCCAGCAGCGCCTCGGCGTCGCGCCCCGAGATATCGTAGATGGCGAAGTGGGAGAGGTTGATCATCCCCACCCCCTCGCTCATGGCCAGCTGCTCGGCGTTGGCGACTCGCCAGAAGTGGCGGCCATCCCACTCCACCGGCCGCTCCGGCACCCGCTCGAGCAGGGCGGCGAGGCGTGTCTCGTTGGCGGCATAGCCGTGGGCCCGCTCCCAGCCCGCCGCCTCCATAAAGTAACCACCGAGTTCCCGCTCCCGGGGCCAGAAGGGGCCGCGACGCAGGTCGCGGCCGCTCTCGAAGGGCTCCCGGGGATGTACCGGCGGATCATAGATCTTGCGGGCGATCTCCCGGCAGCGACCCAGCACATGGCCCGGGGTCTTCTGCACCGGGTAGAAACGGGCGATATCGATGCCGCAGGGGTCGAGTTCGGGACGGCCATGGGTCAGCCAGTCGGCGAGAATCTTGCCCATGCCGGGGCCATCCTTGACCCATACCGCCTCGCAGCACCATAGGCCGCGCACCTCCGGGGCCTCGCCCACCAGGGAGCCGCCGTCGGAGGTGACCGAGAGCAGGCCATTGAAGGAGTGCTTGTCGTCCCAGCCCAGCTCGGCGAGCCGCGGGGTGAGCTCCAGCGCCCGTTCGAAGGGGGCGGCGATCTGCTCGGCGCTCAGGTCGCGCATGGAGGGGGAGAGCCGTGCCTGGTCCCGGGAGAGGATCTCCCGGGGAGGCACCAGCCGTGGCTCGCGGGTCTCGTAGTAGCCCCACTCCAGTTGGCCGCCCTCGGTGGAGCGCGGGTCGCCGGTATCGCGCAGGTAGGCGGAGTTGCCCTGGTCGCGCAGCAGTGGATAGCCGATCTCCTTGCCGCTGCCGGCGAAGTCGTCGAAGGGCCCGAAGAACAGCAGCGGGTGCTCCACCGGCATCAGCGGCAGGGCCGCCCCGGCCAGGGCGGCGGGCAAGGGGCCCCAGATGCCGCAGGCGAGGATCACCAGGGGCGTGGCAATGCGGCCCTTCGGAGTCTCGACGCCGCAGACCCGGCCCGCCTGGACGTCGATATCCAGGGCCGGGGTATCGGCGAAGGTGCGCAGCCCGCCGCCGGCCACCGCCTCCTCGATCAGCCGTCCCGCCACCCGCTGGGAGCGGGGCACCACCAGGCCGGCGTCCGGGTCCCATAGGGCGCCCAGGACCCGGGCCCGGTCGAGGAGGGGAAAGCGTGCCACCGCCTGGTCGGCGTCGATCAGCTCGGCGCGGGTGCCGAAGGCCTTGCCGGAAGCCACCTTGCGCTTGAGCTCGTCGAGGCGTGCCTCGTCGCCGACCCGGGCAATCTCCAGGCCGCCGACCCTGTGATAGTGGCCCAGCGCCTCGTAGAAGCGCTGACTGTAGGTGGTGGTGTAGCAGCTCAGGCGGTCGTGGGAGGTCATGTAGCAGAAGTCGGAGGCGTGGGCGGTGGAGCCCGCATCGGTGGGGATGGCCGCGGCGTCGATGCCCACCAGGTGGGTCCAGCCCAGCGCGAGTAGATGGTGGGCCACCGAGGCGCCGACGATACCTCCCTGGCCGATAATCACCGCGTCCGCCTGTGTCGGAAGGGTCGCCATGATCAATCTCCTTCCTCGGGGTAAGTCATGTGACTTCAGCCTAGTGCAGTCGCGGCATCGGCTTCGTCCGAGCGTGCCGGTGAGTGTCGCCTGGACGATGGCCGGGGTCGTTCTGGGGCAGGGCGGCGGCGCGTCGCCAAGGGGCGACAGCCGATGCAAAGTCATGACAAATCGCTAGCGGGGCGCCGGGGAGGGGGAGGATTTCCTTATACTGGGAGGGTCTTGTAGTGATTGCCGAATGGGGCGGCCGGATGCCGGCTCATCGGCGTCGAGTGATCCATGGAGCCGGCGCCTCGTCACCCGTCGTGAATCGAGGAGGCGTCATGAGTAAAGCCATTATCGTCGGAACCAGCCTGGCGGTCCTGGGCCTGGGTGGTCTGGCCCTGGGGGCCTATCAGGGCCAGCAGTTCGCCAGCGAGCCGGAGCCGCCCGCGCCGGTCCAGACCCCGGTCTATGCCGAGGTGCTGGGGGTGGAGCCCGCGGTGCGCCGTAGCGAGGTGCCGCGGGAGGTCTGCGAGGAGGTGGTGACCTACCGCCAGGCGCCGACCCAGGACCCCAACCGCCTGCTGGGCACCGCCGCCGGGGCCGTCGTCGGTGGCCTGCTGGGCAACCAGGTGGGTGGCGGCAATGGCCGCAAGCTGGCCACCCTGGCCGGTGCCGTGGGCGGTGGCCTGGCCGGTCGCGAGGTGCAGAGTCGCGTCGAGGCCAATCAGCGTCAGGCGGTGACGGAGCGCCAGTGCCATACCGTCACCGAGACCCATGAGGAGCATCTGGGCTATAACGTCACCTACCGCCTGGATGACGAGGTACGCACCCAGCGCCTAGACAACCCGCCCCAGGCGGAGCGCCTGCCGGTGGTGGAAGGCCAGGTGCAGTGGCAGGCCACGGCGGTCGCCGAGCGCGACACCTGAGCCCGTCCCAGCAACGCCAGGGCGTGGTGCTTAAAACCGGTACGCTGCGGTGGCCCAGATGCGCGGGTCGCGTTGCCGGTCGTCCGATAACGCATCGCCACCGCGGACTTCCCAGGCACTGCTGATATCCAGATGAAAGTCGGCGTACCGGTAGCGCATCCCGATCCCGGTGCCGGCCAGGGAGCGCGAGTCGCTGCTATCGAGGCCGCCGCCCGGGGTATGGCCTAGGTCATAGAACAGGTAGGGCGTGAAGGCTTCGCTAACCCGGTAGCGCAGCTCCATCTGGGCCAGCCAGCCCCGGCTATCCGAGCCCTCGCCGCTGGGAAAGGCGCGCACGCCATAGGGGCCACCTAGATAAAAGCTCTCCGAGCCATCCAGGGCGTCGCGATCGGCCCATTGGGCATTCAGTCGGCCATACAGGTCGAGGCCATGGCCGAGCGACTGCACGCGGGCGATATTCAGGTTGAGCTTGGTAAAGCCATAGTCGTTGTCGGCCATGCCGGTCTGCGACTGTTCTAGCGTACCCGGCGTCACGCTCAGGGTGCCGAAGGTGACGCCACCTAAGCCGAGGCTGTCACGGGCATCGAAGCGCACGCCGAGTGGCAGGGAGTGGCTCTCGGTGGCCTTGCGGTAGCCGGCGAAGTCGATGTCGTCGTCCAGGTCCTTGTACTGGTAACGCGCGCTTAGTGACACATTGGTTCGCTGGCTGCGTAGTAGCGGGTAGCTCAGCGTTGCTGAATAGACCGCTGCCGCACCGGTATAGCCTTCGAACCCCCTGCCAAGGATGTAATCGGTATGTGCATAGCCCACTTCTCCGCGCAGGCCGTTGGCGGTCAGGGGGCGTGAGTAGCTCACATTCCCCAGCCAGGTTGCTTCGTTGGTGTAAAGGGCGGAGAGATTCAGCTCGTCGCCGACGCTCAAGACCCGGTGGGCGGTAAGCCTGGCGCGAGCGCGATATTCCCCGGAGAAACGGCTGCCGTGGTTATCGGCGCCCAGCTCGACCGCCAGGCGCTCGGTGTCGCGTACCTGCACGTCCAGGTCGCCCTGACCCACCTCTGCCCCCGGGCGCATGATCGGCGTGACGGCGAGGCCTGGCAGGTCGCCCAGCAGCAGCAACTGACGCTCCAGTGGGGCCGACTCGATCAGGCGTCCCGTGGCCAGCGGCGCCAGGTAGGAGCGTGCGGCATTGGCCAGTTCGGCATCGTCGCTGGTGGCCTCGACCTGGCCATAGCGTCCCTCGAGAACCCGCAGAGTCAGGACGCCATCATCCAGGGACTGGGCCGGGAGGAAGACGCGGGCGAAGAGGTAACCCCGCTCGCGATAATAGCGGCTCACTTGGTTGGCTAGATGGCGCAGCCCGGCTAGATCGAGAGACTCGTTCAGGAGACCGTGAATGGCCTCTCTCAATAATTCGTCGGAGAAGCGGGTATTACCCTCGAAGCTTACCTCCGACAAGGTGATACGCTGACCGCCGGCTTGTTCCTCTATCAGAGGGTCGCCACCCAGCTCCAAAATCACGGAGGGGGAGCGTGGTGCGATGGTTTCCGGTTGGCTTTGTTGCAGGATCTGTCCGGCATCAGGCGGCGTCTGGGCCCAGGTCTCCGGGCCTGTCAGGAGGCCGCCGAGTAGCGCCAGGCCCAGGTAGGTCGGCCGTCTCCGTCCCGGCTCGGGGCGAAAGGTCGTAATTTTATATGGCGATTGCATGGTTTCCATTTCCCCGTGGCAATGATCCATTCGCGGCGGTCAGGGTGAGGAAGGCGTGGTATTGACGCCAACCGGTAGGCGAATACCGCCTTCTTCCACACGTAGGTGCAGGGTCTCGAAGGGTTGCGGTGCCATCTCTCCCTCCGCCAGCGGTGCCCCTGCTTTATCGCTGGTGCGCCGTTGCAAGACCGCGATGCTGCCCTCTGCGGGGTAGGCTATCGCGCCTCCGGTTTCAGGCTCCTGTTCTGGTTCTGGTTCTGGTTCTGGTTCTGGTTCCGGCTCGGGCTCGGGCTCGGGCTCAGGTTCTGGTTCTGGCTCCGGTTCTGGCTCCGGTGGCGGAGTCGGCGGCAGGGCGGCGATCAGCAATTCGCCCTCTTCAAAGGTGATGGCGTAGTTGGGGTTGGCGGCGTCGGTCAGCGAGCCTTGCCGGATGGCGTAGTGACCCGTGCCCTCACCGGGGGCGCGGCTCAGGGTGCCGGTCAGGTTGTCGCCGGCGACCAGGCCGCAGTCAGCCGTTGCGGCGCCACAGCCGGCCTGCCAGGTGAGGGCAGGGTCGGCCTGGCCCTGGCGCTTGCGCAGGTCATCCGCGGTGACGGTGACCGGGCGGGGGGTGATGGTGAGGGTGCCGTCGTTGAAGGTCAGGTCGTACCCCTGTTGGCCGGAGTACAGGCCATCGAGCGCAATCCCATAGCTGCCGGCATCTTGGCCGCCACCGGTGATGCTGGCGGTGCCGAGGATCAGGCCGCTGTCGTGGGAGCCACTGGCGCTCCAGCTCCCCGGGCCGGTCTGGGCGGTGCCGTTGTAGGTGGCGCTGGCATCATCGGCGGCCACCGTCAGCGATGTGAGAAAGCTGCGCAGCAGCGGGGTGGTGTGACCTTCGTAGAGGCGCCAGACGCTGCCGGTGCCGCCCTGGGCATCGATGTCCCAGTTGGCGTCGGTGAAGGTGGAAAGGGTTTGCAGGTCGGCCAGGGGCTTGCCGATTACGCCGGCTGCCGCCGCATCGTTGCCAACGCCAATGCGGCTGGGGTTGGCATCCTGGTTCCAGAACACCTGGCTGAGCGACGCCGAATTCTGCAGATTTCCGACGGCGCCGCCGACAAGAGTACTGCCGGTTACCTGGCCGGTGGCATAACTGTTGGTGATGGTGCCGCCATTGTACTGGCCCACCAGCCCCCCCACCTGTGCGCCGGGGCTACTGACATCGCCGCGGGCATAGCTGTTGCTGATATCCATGGAACCGGCGCCGACCAGCCCACCGGCAACGCCCTGGCCCTCTGACAACACCGCCACATCCGTGTAGCTGTTTTGGATAACGCTATCGTCCCCGAACCCAACCAGCCCGCCAGCCCCAAAAAGCGCGGCCGTTACCTGACCACGACTCGCAAAGCTGCTGTTGATGGGGGTGTTGCGAGCGTGCCCGACCAGAGCACCAACATAGAGACTTCCCGCCAGACTGACATCCGATAACCCGATGTTCCTCAACGTGGCGCCTTCGGTGCCTCCAAACAGCCCAACGTAGCTTTCGGTGGGACGCTGAATGGACAAGCCATCGATGATATGGCCCCCGCCGTTGAGGCTGCCGGTGAAGCGGTTTGCGGAATCGCCAATGGGATCAAAGCCCTTGCCAGAGTGCCAGTCGGCGGTGCCGCTGGCGTCGATATCGTTGGCCAGGACGAAGTTATCACCCAGCAGGCTGTGGGATCCGATTCCCTGTAGGCCATAGATGTCGGTTATCACGATAGGGTCAACCCCGCTTACACCGCCACCGGCGGTCCGCCGGAACGTCGCGTTCGCTGGATCGATACGAAAATCGTGGACGGCGAAGTCTGGCAGACTGCTGGTGTTCTGTTGCCAGCGGCCACCGACCAGGTCAAAGACACTGCCCGCGCCGCCGTCAATGGCGCCGATGGAGGTGATACTGCCGCTGGTGTCGATGCGCAGGGTACCGTTGTCCCAGCTTACGCCGTTGGTGAGGGCGATATTGCCGGCGGTGGCTACATTACTGTCGGTGACGGTTCGATCACCGGCAATCAGATCGACCCCCTGCTGGCCGGAATAGAGGCCATCGAGGTCCAGGCTGGCCAGGTATTCGCCGTTATTGGTGCTGCCGGCGAGGGTCAGCGCGGTGTTGGTCTGGCTGCCGGAAATCCGCGGATCATTCAGCGCATCGCCTGCGGCGGCGCCGATATTCGTCAGGTGAGCGCCGCTGCCGTCGTACTCCGGCCGCACCGTCAGTGGAGTGAGGAAGCTGCGCAGCAGCGGGGTGGTGTGGCCCTCGTAGAGGCGCCAGGTGCTGCCGGTACCGCCCTGGGCGTCGATGTCCCAGTTGGCTGCCAGAAAGTCACCCAATTGTTGCATATCGACCTCAGACAGGCCAGATCCTCCGGCGGATGAGGTTTGCCCTGTGCCGTCGATGCTGTAAAAGCTGTCCTGTACGGTCTCCCCATTCCAGCCATAGCCAATCAAGCCCCCATTACCCGCGCCGGTTACCCGTCCGGCGGCGTAACTCCGGTCAACCGTGCCTCCCTCCAGCTCACCGACCAGGCCTCCCTGATCGTTACCTGTGCCGGTGACGGTACTGGCGGCGTAGGTATCTGCAATCGTGGTGGTTTGTGATCTGCCTATCAGCCCGCCAAGCTGCGATGCGCCTGTTACGCTGCCTGAGGCATAACTGTTGCGAACCTCGCTGTTCCAGGCGTTGCCGATCAGGCCGCCGCCAAAGTCACCGGCTAACTCGACATCGGCAGTGGCGAAGCTGTTGCTAATGTCGACGCGAGTGGTGTAACCGACCAAACCGCCGACATTCTGGTTGCCGCTGATTTGCCCGGTGGCGTTGCTGTTATGGATGGTGGTCTGGTAGCCATCTCCCACCAAGGCGCCGACCTGGTTTTCTCCGGTGATCTTGACGTCCACCAGTCCGATATTGCGAATTACGGCGCCGTTGGTTGCACCAAACAACGCGACGTTGTCCTCACCGTAGAACCCACCGGTCGGTGCAGAAACCAAGCCGCTGATGGTATGCCCCAACCCATCGAACCGACCGGTAAAGGTATGGCCATAAGTCACTCTGCCCAGTGGCGCAAAGCCCTTTGCCCAAGCCGCCGTGGCGCTGGCATCGATATCACTGCCGAGTACATAGTTGCCTGAGAGACCGCCTAGAATACCCTGCAGATCCGTGCCGCTATTGGAGCCCTCCGTTCCCAGGTCGGTGATGATGGTGTAGTCGATGGGGGTGCCATCACTGCCTTGCAACGTGCTGAAATGGCTCGTGCTGGCAAGGTTGACCGGCGCATTGACGTAATAATTGGCGGTATTGCCCGCTGCAAGGCTGTCCTGCCCATACAGTAGCGCCAGGGTCCCGGCACCGGTGACACTCACCTCACGGTTGATTTCGATATTACGCTCGGCATTCAGGGTCAGGGTGTTGGCGCTGCTCCAGCTCAACTCGTCGTTGACCAGAATGTCGCCATTGCCCCCATCCGTGCCCATGGTGGCGGTTTCGATTTCAACATCGGTGGTGGCCAGTGCCTCACTGACCTCCTGGCCGGTCATGTCACCGCCACTGGCAGCGATGGTGAAGTCCTTGGGGTCGATCAGCCAGGTGCCGGTATCGCCGCTGTCAGCGCGGGTGGTCACGGTCGTGCCGTCGGCCACCTGCACCTGGGCGGCGGAGGTTTCAATAAAGCCGCCGTCGCCCGCATTGGAGTTCAGGTCAGCCGGTGCGGAGGCATCTAGCGTACCCGCCACCTGCACGCTGCCGGAGTCCATATCCCCCATCAGCATAATTTCGCCATTCTCGCCATTGGCGAGGGTGCGGGCCTCGGTAATCCCGGTGTGGTTGATGACGCTACTGGCCAGGTCATTGGCGGCGCGGGCGGTGAGGTAGACCCGCCCACCGTCGGCGCGAATGGCCCCGCCCTGTTCGATATGGGTCTCTAGTGCGGCTTCTGCCACCTCGATCTTGACCGGTCCCCCGAGATCGAGGGTGACGTGGCTACCCGCGCCCATCAGGGTACTGCCCCGCGGGGTATCGATGTTGCCGGTGTTGATGATCTTGGCGGCGATCATCGCCACATGGCCGCCCCCGGTGGCGGTGATATTGCCTTGGTTGATTACCGCATTGCCGCTACCGCCTTCGAAGGTATAGCGTCCCGCCATGAAGTCTTCGGTAGAGATATCCAGCGTGGAGGCCACCAGCGCGCCAACATCCACTCGGGCGGTGGGGGAGAACGAAATGCCGTTGGGGTTGATCAGGAACACTCGGCCGTTGGCGGAGAGGGCGCCGCGGATCTCGGAAATGTTGTCTCCGGTCACGCGGTTAAGCGCGGCCGACTCAGCGTTGGGTTGAACGAAGTCCACTCGGTGATGTTCCGCGATGGAAAAGTCGTCCCACTCGATGGCCAGGTTCTGGCTGTCTTGCCGAATGGTTAGGCCGTTGTCCTGGCGATCGAAATTCCCGACCCCCTCGACGACTTGCCCGCCGCTGGGTAACTCCGACCCTAGCGCGGGAAGGGCTATCAGTATCAGGCCGCTAACTGGCCAACCGAGAGAGCGGGCCGAGCGGCGGCTGGAAGGGCACTTTTCTGTGCTCCGGACGTTTTCTCCCACGGCCTGCCAGTTGCCCCTGGCGGCATTCCAGACGGTACGGTAGGTGTGGTTCATGGTGGCTCGTCGATCCCTTGTGGTGTTTTTATTCCTTTTGAAGTTGACAAGGGTAGTCACGTCGAGCCACCTATGGCCACACTGCTCTTTTATCATTTTCCCCAAAGGTTATCATTTCGGGAGGTCTGCGGGTCTCGCCAAGCATAAAATCCGTGAAACCATCGCTTATGCCTGCTAAAAAATATTTCTAACTAAGGAGGTATTCCTTCCATTAGGTCGGCGATTCGCTGATGTTTCCATGGCGGCTCGTGGATGGTGTTCCACCGAAATATTGCCGATAAGCACGCGTGAAATTGCTGACGTGGTGGTATCCAACGGCATGGGCGGCCACCTTTATCGGTACGCCTTCATGTTCGATAAGGCGTTTTGCCTCGGTGAGTTTTTTGTGTCTGATGTAATCACTTGTAGAATGGCCGTGGAGTTTAATGAATAATTCGTTCAACCTGTTGCGGCTGATGCCAAACTTGTTTGCTATTATTCTGGTGTTTAGGTTCTTGTTCAGGCTTTTTCTGATGTATTCGCAGGCTGCTTCATATATCTTCAGTTCCCACGCCGAAGGCTCGCCGATACTCGTTGAGGTCTGGCTTCTTGAAGCGGAATAGTCTCGCAACAGGCTGGAAAGGTAACATTTAGCCAGGCCTTCCCGATGCAGTGCTATCGTGGGGTAAGGTGTCTCAGACGCATGTAGGAACAGGTCTGCTGCCCACTGTCTCGTGGCTTTTCCGAGGGGGAGCTGAGTGATGAGGTCTCTTCCCCTTGCTTTAAGGAAGGGGCCGATCAAGGTACGAATCTCGTTTTCTATTAGCCAGGGGCTATCTAGGGGGATAGACACGCCAAGATGTCTGATGACTTGATTGCCGGGCAGGTGAAATCGTGTTCCTTCTTCGAATACACGAAAAATCAGCGAGTGGTCAGCGTCTTGTTTGTGGGTGTTTCCCGCCGGCATTTCCATCGTCAATTTCCCGGATAGCAATACTAAAGTGCAAAGCAGGTTTCCCAGGTCATCTTGTGAAGATTGTATTTCCAGTGCGCAGTCCTTGATCACCCTGTATTCGGAGTAATAGATCGTGACGCCGTGTGCCAGCGATGTTCTCATTATGCACCCCGAGCCGGCCCCTTTGGGAAGAGGGAATTCTTTTCCGGTAAAGTCCCATTGCGCATAAAGGTCGGTGTTGCCCATTCCCTGGGTTGATTTATCCATAAATATCGATTTTTAAAATTGTGAAGGGGGTAGTCAGCTTACTGCAAGTTGGGGGAGGGTGCCATGATGGCCGGGGCGCCAAAATCCACCCTCCGGCGTACACCAGTGCTTTGCGCGCGGCTGGCGCCGTTCTTCGGTATGCGCGGAGGAGGGGCGAGAGGAAACTGGCTTTTCCGACGAGGGTGGGTGTATGGATTACATCTAAAGGGGGCCGCCATCGCGGCCCCCTTGGCGTTTCCGGGTTTGACGCCGTTACTTGGCGAGGGCGGGGCTCGCCTCGACGACGCCATCCTCGGCGCGCTTGCCCAGCAGGCGCAGGGCCAGGGCCAGCACCCCCAGGCCGATCGCCAGGCCCAGCCACCAGCTCAGGCCATGACCCACCGCCACGCTACCGAACAGCAGCGCCACCACGCCCACCAGCAGGGCATAGGGCAGCTGGGTGCGCACATGCTCGATCAGGTCGCAGCCGCTGGCCATGGCCGCCAGCAGGGTGGACTCGGCCAGCGGCGAGCAATGATCGCCCCAGACCGCGCCGGCCAGGACCCCGGCCACCGAGGCGTAGAGCAGCGGCATACCTTCGGCGGTGCCCGCCAGGCCGTGCAGGTCGAGGATCGCCCAGGCCAGGGGAATGGTCAGTGGCATCATGATCCCCATCACGCCCCAGGAGGAGCCGGTGGCGAAGGCGGTGAAGGCGGCCAGGGTGAAGATGGCGGCCGGCAGCCACTGCGGCGAGAGCGCCTCGCCGAGAGTGGCGATCAGGAAGTCGCTGGTGCCCAGGGCATCGTTCACGTTGGCCAGGGCCCAGGCCATCATCAGGATGGTCAGGGGCAGCAGCATCGACTTGACCCCCTCGAACCAGTAGTGGGTGGTCTCGCTCATGCTCATCAGGCGCTGGCCCAGGGTCATCACCACGGCGGTGATACAGGCGGCCAGCGAGCCCCACATCATGGCGGAGAAGGCGTCGCCCTCGCCGAAGGTGTCCCAGATGCTGTGATCGCCCGGGCCCAGGGCCTCGGCGCCGGTGGTGATGATGCCGCCGATGGTAAAGGCCACCAGCACCAGCATGGGAATCACCGCATTGAGGGCGCGCAGGGCGATGCCCGGCTTGGTCTCGATCTCGGCCTCTTCCACCACCGCTTCCCGGGGCGTCACCGGGGAGCGGCTGGCCTGGCCGGCCAGGGCGCGGCGCTCGGCGCCGAGCATGGGGCCGAAGTCGCGGCGGCTCCACACCAGCAGGAAGACGAAGGCCACCGCCAGGAAGGGGTAGAAGTTATAGGGCAGGGACTTGATAAAGACGCTGTAGGCGGACTCGCTCCAGCCGTCGATCTCGCTCATGGCCTGCTGGATCAGGCCGACCTGGAAGCCGATCCAGGTGGTGACCAGCATCACCGCGGAGACCGGCGCCGCGGTGCAGTCGACGATATAGGCCAGCTTGGCCCGGGAGATGCGCAGCTTGTCGCAGATATTGCGCATGGTGTTGCCGACGATCAGCGCATTGGCGTAGTCGTCGAAGAAGATCGCCAGCCCCAGCAGGCCGGTGGTGGTCTGGGCCTGGCGGCGGTTGCGGATATAGCGGGTGATCCGCATGGCGATGCCCTGGGTGCCGCCGTTACGCGAGATGATCCCCACCATGCCGCCGATCAGCAGGCAGAAGAGCACCACCGCCATGTGTTCGCTGTCGCTGGCGGCCTCCAGCAGGTGCACGCTGACCGTCTCGTTGAAGGCGGTGAACAGCGCCGCGGCGCTCATGCCGTGGTAGATCCAGCCCCCCAGCAGGATCCCCAGGAAGAGCGCCACGATGACCTGGCGAAAGATCAGGGCGATGCCGATGGCGGTCAGCGCCGGCACCAGGGAGAGCCAGGCGGGAATCGCCGAGAGCGTCTGGCGCTCGAGCAGCTGGCCCTGGGCGTCGAAGAGCTCCAGGATGCCGGCCTCTTCGCCGAGGGTGGCCTCGGCGAGCCACTGGCCCGCCTCGCCCTCTACCAGCGGCAGCGACCGGCCATCCAGGGTCAGGCGGTGGTCGGCGTCGGCGCCGACCTCGATCTCGAAGCCCACGCCCTGGAGGATCAGGCCGGGGGGCGACAGGCGTTCATCGGCCAGCAGGGGGCCGGCGGCCATCAGCAGCAGGAGCAGCAGGCCGGTCAGCCAGAGTCGTCGTTTGGGAGTTTCCATGTGAGCTTGCCTCGTTGTTGTGGTGGTCGTTGGGATGGGCAAATCCCGGCCCGCCGGCTCGCATCGCGAGCCGGAGATTCCGTGTTTTTTGGTGTTATGCGCTGAGAGAGTCGCTGAGGGGAAAAGTGAGCGAGCGATGGTCAGGCAAGGCAAAAATCGGCGATAAGACGGACCGGGCTCGCGTGCGAGTTTACGGGGGTAAATGAGTACTTTGAGCCGATTTTTAACGCCGCATGGCCGAGCGCAGCCACTTTTCAGCCAGCGATCAGACGTGGCGGAGATACCAGTCGTACTCCAGTTGGCTTACCGCCTGCATGGCCTGGGCCCGCTCGGCGCGGCGATTGGCCACGAAGACGCGGATAAAGTCGCGGCCCAGGGCCTCGCCCAGCACCTCGTCGGCCTCCAGCAGGTCCAGGGCCTGCTGCCAGCTGTTGGTCAGGCTGTCCTCCACCTGCTCGTAGGCGTTGCCGGTGATTGCTGGTGGCGGGGTCAGCTCGCGGGTCAGGCCGTCATGCAGGGAAGCCAGCAGGGTGGCCAGCAGCAGGTAGGGATTGACGTCGGCGCCGGCCACCCGGTGCTCGATGCGGCGCGCCGCCCGCGGCCCGGAGGGCACGCGCAGGGCCACCGAGCGGTTGTCGAAGCCCCAGGTGGGGGCCATGGGCACATAGAGCCCCGGCTGCAGGCGGCGGAAGGAGTTGAGGTTAGGGGCGAACAGCGCCATGGAGCTGGGCATGCGCTCCAGCAGGCCGGCCACCGCCTGGGTGAGGCGGGGGCTGCCGAGGACGTCGTCGCCGGGTTCGCTGAAGACGTTGTTGCCCTCGGCGTCGAGCAGGCTGATATGCACATGGGTGCCGTTGCCGGCCTCCTGGCCATAGGGCTTGGCCATGAAGGTGGCCTCGAAGCCATGCTTGAGGGCCACACCCTTGATCAGTCGCTTGAGCAGCACGGCGCTGTCGCAGGCCTGGATGGCATCGGCGCAGTGAATCAGGTTGACCTCGAACTGCCCCGGGGCGCACTCCTTGAGGGCGGTGTCCAGGGGCAGGCCCTGGGCCTCGGCGGCGCTCTGGATCTCCTCCAGGAAGTCGGCGTATTCGTCTAGTTCCAGCATCGAGTAGAGCTGGCTCTGGGTGGCCCGCTCGCCGCTGCCCGGGGAGCGCGGCGGCTGGATCAGTCCCGCCTCGGTCCGCTGGCGATCCACCAGGTAGAACTCCAGCTCCAGGGCCACCACCGGGGTCAGGCCCAGGGCGGTCAGGCGTCCCAGCACCCGCGAGAGCACCTGGCGGGGGTCGGCGAAGAAGGGCGACTCGTCGGGCTCCACCATGGTCATCAGCAGTTGCCCCTGGCGGCCGCCGCGCAGCCAGGGCACCGGCATCAAGCTGCCGGGAATCGGCCGGCAGAGTCGATCGCCGTCGCCGGTGGCCAGGCCCAGGCCGGTCTCTTCGATGGTGTTGCCGTTGATATCCAGGGCGAAGACCGAGGCGGGCAGGGCGATGCCGCTGTCATAGGCCTTGGTCAGGTTGTCCCGGGGGATGCGCTTGCCGCGGATGACGCCATTGAGGTCGCTGAGCAGCAGGTCGAAGCTGTCGATCTCCGGGTGGCGGTCGAGAAAGGCCTGGACGTCATCGGTGGGGGTGGAAGACATGGCGCTCACCTATGGGGCTTATGGTCGTTGTTGATGACCTTTATCCTTTCTTGGTGGGTGGGTGTTGTCAAATCCTTTACGTTTTTGCGAGCCTTAGACTTTTGGATAAAATGGATATTTTTTAAATAAAAACAGTATTTTGCTCGTATTTATTCGGTTTTTTCGGCGAGGGCGCTTGGAAAGATAAATCAACGGCGGTATGTTGAGTAAACCATAACAACGCCCGAGCGATCCTGCGAGGAGCCAGCCATGACGACACGACCCCTGGTGGGGGTGATCGCCTGCCGCCGTGAGGTGGAGGGGCACGCCGCCCAGATGGTGACCGACAAGTACCTGAGTGCCCTGCGTGAGTATGGGCTCAATCCGGTGATCCTGCCGGTGTGGAGCGATCAGGAGGATGATCGCGAGTTGGCCCGGGAGCTGCTCTCCCGGGTCGATGGGCTGCTGCTCACCGGCAGCTACACCAACGTGGAGCCCCATCGTTACGGCGCCGAGCGCGCCCCCCAGAATACCCGCGACGACCGCCATCGCGACGCCGCCGCCCTGACCTGGATTCATGAGGCCCTGGCCCTGGAGCTGCCGCTGCTGGGCATCTGCCGTGGCTTCCAGGAGCTCAACGTGGCCTTCGGTGGCAGCCTTCACCAGGCGGTGCAGGAGGTACCCGGGATGCTCGATCACCGCGAGCCCGGCGGCGCCGACAAGGCTGCCCAGTATGCCCCGGTGCACGACCTGGAGCTGCGCGCCGATGGCGCCCTGGCGCGCCTGCTCGGCGACACCCGCTCGCGGGTCAACTCCCTGCACCAGCAGGGCATCGACCGCCTGGGCCAAGGACTGGTCGCCGAGGGTTGGGCCCCGGATGGCCTGATCGAGGCGGTCTCGGTCGCCAATGCCGCCGCCTTCGCCCTGGCGGTGCAGTGGCACCCGGAGTGGCAACCCCGCGAGCACGCCCTCCACGATGCCCTGTTCCGTGGCTTCGCCGCCGCCTGTGCCGCCCACCGGGGCGTCGCTTCCTCCTCTTCCCCCACTCAGCCGGCCTAAGGGCCCTTCCTGGAGAGCTTACCCATGACGACTCGTGACTATCAGGCCCTGGATCGTGCCCACCACCTGCACCCCTTCACCGACTTCAAGGCGCTGGGGGAAGAGGGTAGCCGTATCATCGAGCGCGCCGAGGGCGTCTATATCTATGACAGCGAGGGCAATCGCATCCTCGACGGCATGGCCGGCCTGTGGTGCGTCAACCTGGGCTATGGCCGCCAGGAGCTGGTGGAGGCGGCCAGCGCCCAGCTGACCCAGTTGCCCTACTACAACAACTTCTTCAAGACCACTCATCCGCCGGCGGTGAAGCTGGCCGAGAAGCTGGTGCAGCTGGCGCCGGAGCATATCAGTCATGTCTTCTTCACCGGCTCCGGCTCCGAGGCCAACGACACCGTGCTGCGCATGGTGCGCCGCTACTGGGCCCTGAAAGGCCAGCCCCAGAAGCAGTGGATCATCGGTCGCGAGAACGGCTACCACGGCTCCACCCTGGCTGGCATGAGCCTCGGTGGCATGGATGCCATGCATGGCCAGGGCGGTCCCTGCGTGCCGAACATCGCGCATATTCGCCAGCCCTACTGGTTCGGCGAGGGGCGCGACCAGAGCCCCGAGGCCTTCGGCCGCGAGTGCGCCGCGGCGCTGGAGGCGAAGATCCTCGAGCTTGGCGAGGAGAACGTGGGGGCCTTTATCGCCGAGCCGGTGCAGGGTGCCGGCGGCGCCATCATGCCCCCGGAGAGCTACTGGCCGGCGGTCAAGGCGGTGCTGGCCAAGTACGATATCCTGCTGGTCGCCGACGAGGTGATCTGCGGCTTCGGGCGCCTGGGCGAGTGGTTCGGCAGCGTTCACTATGACCTCAAGCCCGACCTGATGCCCATCGCCAAGGGCCTCTCCTCCGGTTACCTGCCCATCGGCGGGGTGCTGGTGGGGGAGCGGGTGGCCAATACCCTGATCGAGGAGGGCGGCGAGTTCTTCCACGGTTTCACCTACTCCGGTCACCCCACCTGTGCCGCCGTGGCGCTGAAGAACCTGGAGCTGATGGAGGCCGAGGGCGTGGTGGAGCGGGTCCGTGACGACCTCGGCCCCTACCTGGCCAAGCGCTGGAGCGAACTGGCCGAGCATCCGCTGGTGGGCCAGGCTCGCTCCCTGGGGCTGATGGGGGCCCTGGAGCTGATCGATCCGGCCACCGGCGAGCGCTTCGACAAGGCCCTGGGCGCCGGTAACCTGTGTCGCGACTTCTGCTTCGACAGCGGCCTGGTGATGCGTTCGGTGGGTGATACCATGATCATGTCACCGCCCCTGGTGATCAGCCACGCCGAAATCGACGAACTGGTGAGCAAGGCACGCCTGGCCCTGGACGCCACCGCGGCGCGCCTGGCCCGGACCCCGCAGCCGGAGGAGACCGCATGACCGTAAGCCAACGCCCCCAGAGCCGTGCCGACTGGCAGGCCCTGGCCGAGCGCCTGATCCCGCGCCTGGAGACCCGCGCCTTTATCGACGACGCCTTCGTCGATGCCGTCGACGGCGCGACCCTGGCGACCCTCAACCCGGCCACCGGCGAGACCCTGGCGCATGTCGCCAGCTGCGATGCCGCCGATGCCGAGCGGGCCGTGGCCGCGGCTCGGGCCGCCCATGCCCGGGGCGACTGGGCACGGCTGGCGCCGGCCAAGCGCAAGCGGGTGCTGCTGCGCCTCGCCGAGCTGATGGAGGCCCACAAGGACGAGTTGGCGCTGCTCGATACCCTGGACATGGGCAAGCCGGTCTCCAGCTCGCTGGGCGATATGGCCGGCGCCATCGGCACCGTTCGCCATCAGGCGGAGTCCATCGACAAGGTCTACGGCGAGGTGGCCCCCACCGGCGACGACAGCCTGGGCCTGGTGCTGCGCGAGCCCCTGGGCGTGGTGGCCTCCATCGTGCCC
>NZ_BJUK01000033.1 GCF_007989625.1 Bisbaumannia pacifica | reverse complement strand
ACTGCCCCGGCGGTCGGTGTGGCCCTACTGGGAGCCGGCGATGATGATGTCTATAACATTGAAGAAATCGCCTCCGGTGAGCCCGATAGTGTGGAGGCCCTGATTACCCTAGAGGAGGGAACCTCACCCGGAGATACCCTGGTGGTAACCGATGGGGCGGGTAATACGCTGACTACACTGGTCCTCGATCAGCAGCATATTGCCTCGGGAGTTACCGTCTGGGTTCCGGTGGCCGATAGCGCCAGCAGCGTTAGCGTGCAAGCGACGGTCACCGATCCGGCGGGGAACAGTGCAAGCGCCGATGACGCCAAGGGGGTGGTGACTGTCGAGCCGGAAGCCAGCATCACGATCGATCCGGTCTTCGGTGGCGATGACTTCCTGGGCAATGATGAGGCTCAAGAAGGTCAGCCGATCTCCGGTTCCGTGGGAGGGGAGGCCAAGGCTGGCGACGTGATCGAGGTCGTCATTGGGGGCGAGGTCTATACCACGACCGTCGATGATGATGGCAGCTCCTGGTCCGTGAACGTACCAGCGGATAAAGTTTCCGGCCTGAGCTCCGGCGATATCACGGCCAAGGTCGTGGGGGAGGACCAATACGGCAACGCCTATGAGGCCGAGGCGGATCGCCCCTATGAGGTACAGCCACCGGCTTCCCTGGAAGTCGGTAGCAACGATGGGGAGAACCTGGAGTCCAGCGGTGGAGACGATGTCATCCTCGGGGATCGGGGTGGAAAGGAAACCATTATCGATCCGGCGACCAACTACAATATCTCCTTGATCGTCGATACCTCGGGCAGCATGGGGAATTCTTCCGGTACGTCGGGCCTGGATCGGATGGAGCTGACCAAGCAGGCACTGGTCAACCTGGCTAATCAGCTAAAGGATCACGAAGGTACGATCAATGTGCAACTGGTTCCCTTCGCCAAGCATGCCGGGGGGCCGATCATCATCGAAAACCTCGATGCCAGCAATGTGCAGAGCCTTATCGATGCTATCGATGACCTCGAGGCCGATGGTGGCACCAACTATATGGCAGGCTTCCAGGAAGCCGCAGCGTGGTTCAACCAGCAAAATGGACAACCCAATGCGGCGGACTTCGAGAATTTGAGTTACTTCCTGACGGACGGTAATCCGACGTACTACTACGATGATGATGGGGATGTCGAGGGCTCTGGAAGCTCTACTGGTTACGATGTCTTCAAGGCTTCTGTCGATGCCTTCGCCGAGCTGTCCGGGCTAAGCTCCGTCAATGGCATCGGTATTGGTTCTGGGATCTCGAAGGACTATCTCGAGTTCTTCGATAACAGCGGTGTCGTGGGTACTGGTGAGGTGAGTTTTGGTTGGGGATGGTGGGCCAAGGAGGTCACTGGCCCTATCGGTGAGGTCGATATCGTTGATACCGCCGAAGATCTGGCGGCGGCCCTGGAGGGAAGCTCGGAATTCGATGAGCTCGAGGATCTAGGTGACGATACCCTCACCGGTGGCGATGGCGATGATATTCTCTTCGGCGATGCCATCAGTACTGATCACCTTGCCTGGACAAATGGCGATACCAATGAGTCCTTTGCCGCCGGTGAACATGATGGCATGGGCTATCAGGGGCTTCGCGAATACCTGAAGTGGGAAGTCAATGGTGGCAATGCTCCTGATGATGAACAGGTCATTGATTATGTGAAGGATAATTACGATAGTTTGTTCGATCAGAATCCTGAGAAAGGAGGAAATGATACTCTGATCGGTGGTGCCGATGACGACATCCTGATTGGCGGTGCGGGCGACGATGTCTTCCAGTGGCAGCTCGGCGATGAGGGAGGCAGCAATGCTCCCGCCGTCGATGTGGTCAAGGACTTCGGCAATGGTGACGATGTGCTGGATGTAGCCGACCTGCTACAGGATGAAGAGTCAGCGGTGGATCTCGGTAGTTATGTCGTGGCCGAAGAGGATGGTGCGGATACCGTGCTTTATCTGAATTCTCAGGGCAATCTGGGGGGCGACAAGGAGAATGCCGATCAGGTGATTCGCCTGGAAGGAAAGTCCTTTAGCGACTTCGGGGCGACGCCCGGCGATGGCGAGGATCTGGTCGCCAAGATGATCGCCAGTGGTCAATTGAATATCGATCAGTGATATACTCGATATCGCCTATTACCTAAGGTTTCCGCCCGGCCATGCCGGGCGGTTTTTTTTGGATGGAGTGACTGCCATGTATGTCAGACGCGATGAAAATGGCGCCATTATCAAGATCAGTAAAATCCAGGATGGTGAGTGCTTGGAGAGTGTGGATAACGGTGACAAGGCGCTAGGGGAATTCCTCGCTGGCTTGGGGCGCCAGGAGGAAATGACGCGATCGGATCTCGACTTCGTACGGGTGCTGGAAGACGTGATCCACCTGCTGATGGACAAGGGGGTGATTCGCTTTACCGACCTCCCGGATGCCGCCAGGGATAAACTGATTGCGCGGCAGAGCCTACGCAGTCGTATCAATGATGTCGGGTTGATGGGCGAAGAGGGTGATGTGATCTAGCATCGTCCTCCCGGGAGGCGGAGCCGTGGGGTATTCCTGAGAATCGCCCGCCGAAGCGGGCGTTATGCTACCGGAGAGGCACTCGCCGTGTGCGCCTTTATCCGGGCTGACGAACTCCGGGGCCGGTAACGCCATCCAGGCCGAGATCGAGCACCGTTTGCCACTCGGCGTCGCTGGCGACCCCCTCGGCGATCGCCAGGATGCCCAGGGAATGACAGAGGGTGGCCATGCCGCGCAGGATCGTCTGCTGTTCCGCACTCGCCTCGATGCCCTGAACCAGGCTACGGTCGAACTTTAGGTAGGAGAGGCCGCTATCCTGAAGCTCGCCGAGGCGAGAAAACTCGCTGCCCACATGTTCCAGGCCGATACGGCAGCCCAGGGGCTGCAACTCGCGACACAGCAGACGGAAGCGCTCCAGGTCGCGCAGGGCGGCGGATTCCGGCAGTTCCAGCCATAGCAACCGGGCCTGGTCGGGATGCGCCTTGAGTAGGCCGAGCAGACGGGTCAGGAAGTGGGCATCGCGAATCGAGGCGGGGGAGAGGTTGATCCCCAGGGGAGCCTGGTCACGACCGATGACATCGATGGCGGCCTTGGCCACCGCCAGGTCGAGAGGCGTCGAGAGTTCCAGGCGCGATACCCAGGGCATAAAGGTGCCCGCCGCTCGCCACTCGCCCTCGAGGTGAAGGCGGGAGGGGCACTCATGATGCAGCAGGTCGCCCGCGGCATCGACCACCGGGAAGCTGGCCAGGCGAGGGCCCTGGGCGATGGCCCGCTCCAGGGCGTGTCGCCAGTCGGCATGGTTGGTATAGAGCAGGTCGCTGCGCTGGGTCTCGACCCACTGCTGACCCAGGTCGCCCTGGGTCTCGGCGGCGGCCAGGGCGCCATCCAGGCCGGCCATCAGCGTGCTGAGGGTATCCCCGGGCGCATAGTGGCAGAGGGCCGAGGGCAGGCCCAGGCTCACCGAGGCCTCGCCGAGTCGCAGGGCCTCCAGCTCGGCGCTAAGCGCCTTGGCCAATGAATCGTTGTCTTCGCCACCGGGGATCAGCAGGGCAAAATCGCCACCATTCAGGCGGCCCACGATCCCCCCGCCCTGTGCCTGGGCGATCTTGGTGAGGCTCAGGCTCAGGCTCCTGAGCAGCTCATTGGTCCGTGCCCGGCCCAGGACCTGATTGATCTCGGTGAGCTGGGTCAGGCGCACCAGCGCCAGGCTGCCGTTGGCACGCTCATCATCGCTTTCGAGGTGGGTGCTCAGCTGGGTCATAAAGGCATCGCGGCCCAGGGCGCCGGTCGCCTCATCCTGCTGTAGCCGGCGGCGCAGCTTGTCGAGTTTCTCGCTCTCGCTATGCAACATCTGCCCCACGGAGCCGGAGAGCCGGTTCATGGCCTGAACCACCTGACGCAGCTCGCGCGTGCGCGGCTCGGGGCTGGTGGTAAAGCGTCGGGCGCCGATGTCCCGAGCCTGGGCGATCACGGCCTCCAGCGGCCCGCGGATGGTCCGCACGATCCAACCGGCGAGCAGTAAACCGACCAGGGCGGCCAGGCCGAACCAGGCGACCAGCCGGATGGCGCCACGCCACAGGGAGTGGTAGGCGAAGCTATGGTGGCTCTGCAGGGTCAGGGTGCCGTATTGCTGCCAGCCGTTCTGGATCACCGCCTGACTCGGCGGCACATCGAAACGTACCAGGTCGACGAACCAGCCGGGCACGCTCTCGATGCGGCCATCGGCCTCGCGCCGGGCGATCAGCTCGCCATCGGGGGCGTGCAGTTCGATCAGTTGGTAGTGGCCGGTATCGAACTGGGCGGCCATCAGCAGCTCGATGATCACCGGATCCTTGTCCAGCTGGCTCATGGAGAGGGCCAGGGCATTGACGTTGTCGCTATTCTTGACCCGAATCTCCTGCTCGGTGTAGCCCCGCAGCGCCGTTAGCCCGACCGCCAGGCTGCCGCCCAGGGTCAGTAGCAGGATCGCCAGCACGGTGATCCACAGTTGTTTTATCAGCGACATGGTGGCCACTCCCTGGCGAGGTTCCGCGGCGAATCCACGGCGGTTGGTGTCATGGTCTGGGATGAAATCATAGGAACCCCTGCTCCTGCATTCGGGTCAGTACGCTGCTCCACCGCGACAGGCGTTGTACTGGGTTGGCGCGGGATTGTGTCGAGCCACCTGCCCATAAGCCATCGCTATTGAAGCTGAACACGGGGTCCAGATCGACCCGCTGGGCGGCGGGGGTAATCGAGGGCACCAGGTTGTCGAGGATCAGGGGCTCGCTGGCGGGTGTCTCGTAATACCCCAGCACCATATGCGCCTGGGTGATCTGGCTGCGGCCGATGCGCGCCCTCACATAGATCATGCGCAGCTGCCGGGTCGGCACGCCGAGTCGCTTCAGGGTGATGTACTTGGCGATGGAGTAGTCTTCGCAGTCGCCCTGGGCCTTGCCCATGGTCTCCAGCGGCGTGGCCCAATAATCTTCCTGGCCCCAGATATCGATATCATCCAGCCAGCGAATGCGGCGATTGAAGAAATCGTTGGTTTCGCGAAGCTGCGTCGGTAACGGCTGGCTGGCCAACCGCTCGAGCAGCGCGAACCACTCCTCCAGCATGGCGCTGCCCCGGCCTCCATAGCGGGTACGCATCACCAGGCGTAGCTGGCCGGGATTGAAGCTCCCCTCGACCGGCCCCGGCCAGCCGCCGACGAATAGCGCCGCCAACAGGGCCAGGCCGCCGCCGAGCAGGCCGCGACGCGAGCAGCGTAATTGTGAGTGCGGCGGCGGGGCCATGGGAGAGGTCCAGTAACGGGGCGTCTGCCCCCATTATATCGGCTGCCGGTGAATAAGCTTTAATCGGATGCCCTGGCCAGTTCCGTCTCCAACAGGGGCACCAGGACGGGCCAGACGTTGTCGAGGATCCTCGGTTGCGCGGCGGCGGTGGGATGGATGCCATCGGCCTGCATCAGCTCGCGGTCCAGCGCCACACCCTCGAGCAGGAAGGGCACCAGGGGCAGGTCATGCTCATCGGCGAGGCGCCGATAGACGCCGGTAAAGGCATCCCGATAGGCCTGGCCATAATTGGGTGGAATATCGATGCCCAGCAGCAGCACCTCGGCCTCGGCCGCACGGCTGGCCTCGATCATGCGCCTCAGGTTGGTCTCGAGCTGACCCGGCGGCAGGCCGCGCAGGCCATCGTTGCCGCCCAGCTCCAGCAGAACGATGTCGGGGGCGTGCTGTCCCAGCAAGTCGGGCAGCCGCGCCGCGCCGCCGCCGCTGGTCTCGCCGCTGATGCTGGCATTGATGACCTCGGCGCGACCGTCCAGGCGCTGCTCCAGCAGCGCCACCCAGCCCTGCCGCGCCTCGATACCATAGGCCGCGCTGAGGCTGTCGCCCACCACCAGCAGGCGGGGCGGCGATGCCGCGCTGGCCGTGCCCGCCAGCAGTAACAGCAGGCTCAGCGTCCACGCCACCAGGTACCGGCGGCCACGGCCGCCGTGGCAGACTGACCGGCAATGATGCCAAGCGAAAGGGAAGCCCTCGATCATGTCCCACTCCTCGTCTGAAGCCCTTGCCCCGATTCTACACGCCGACGGCCTCGGCAAGGTGGTCGATAGCGGCGAGCGCCGACTGACCATTCTGAGTGACCTGGCGCTGGAAGTGTTCCCCGGCGAGAGCGTGGCGATTCTCGGCCAGAGCGGCGCCGGCAAGTCGACCCTGCTGGGGCTGCTAGCGGGCCTGGATACCCCCAGCGGCGGTCGGCTGGAGCTCTTCGGCCAGTCGTTGGCGGCGTTGGACGAGGACGGCCGGGCGGCGCTGCGTGCCGGGCGCGTCGGCTTCGTGTTCCAGAATTTCCAGCTTCTGCCGACCCTCACCGCCCTGGAAAACGTCCTGCTGCCGCTGGAGCTGTCTCCGCAGCGCGATGGCGAGGCCCGCGCCCGGGAGTGGCTGGAACGGGTCGGGCTGGGTGAGCGCCTCGATCACCTGCCCAAGCAGCTCTCCGGCGGCGAGCAGCAGCGGGTGGCCATCGCCCGCGCCTTCGTCACCGGCGCCGAGCTGGTCTTCGCCGACGAGCCCACCGGCAACCTGGACCCGACCACCGGGGCGCGGATCATCGAGCTACTCTTCCGGCTCAACCGCGAGGCGGGCACCACCCTGGTGCTGGTGACTCACGACCACGCCCTGGCGCGGCGCTGCCAGCGGGCCCTGCGCCTCGCCGATGGGCGCCTGGCGCCCCTCGCCCTGGACGAGGTGGAGGCATGACCCGGGCGGCGGCCCTGCCGCATCAGGGCGCGATTCAGGCGTTGCGCTTCTCCGCCAGGGGGCTGTGGCGCGACCTGCGCGCCGCCGACGTGCGGGCGCTCTTCGTGGCGCTGATGCTGGCGGTGGCGGCCTCCACCATGATCGGTTTCTTCCTCGACCGCCTCGATCGCGGCCTGACCCGTCAGGCTGGGCAGTTGCTGGGCGGCGACCTGGTGCTGGAGCAGGGGCAGCCGTTTTCCCCCGAGCTGCGCCGGACCCTGGAGGGGGCCGGCCTTACCCTCAGCGACCAGGTCGACCTGGTCTCCATGGCGAGCCTCGGGGACGCCTTCCAGGTGACCAGCCTCAAGGTGGTGGACGATGTCTATCCCCACTATGGGCAGGTGCTGGTGGATCGCGGCGCGGGCAGCGAGGCCCAGGCCCGGGGCCCGGCCCCCGGTGAGGCCTGGCTGGCACCGCGCCTGGCCCTGCTGCTCGAGGCGGAGCTGGGCGATCGGGTGCGCATCGGCGAGGTGGAGTTGACCGTCAGCGGCCTGGTGGAGCGGGAGCCGGACCAGTCGGCGGGCTTCGGCAACTTCAATCCGCGGCTGATGATGCACCTCGACGACCTGGCGGCGACCGGCCTGGTGCAGCCCGGCTCGCGCGTCGAGTACGAGCTGCTCGCCGCCGGGCCGCCCGACGCCCTGAACGGCCTCGATTCGCTGCTCGAGGCGTTGCGCCGCGACGGGGTCGAAGTGCGCGACGTGCGCCGCGACCGTCCCGGCCTCGGCAATGCCCTGGATCGGGCCGAGCGCTACCTGAGCCTGGCCGGCCTGGCGGCGGTGCTGCTGGCCGGGGTGGCGGTGGCCATGGCCACCCGACGCTATGTGGATCGTCACCTGGATACCGCGGCCTTGCTGCGCTGCTTCGGCGCCACCCAGCGCCAGTTGACCCGGCTCTTCGCCCTGCAGCTGCTATGGCTGGCCCTGGTGGCCGCGGCACTGGGTGCCCTGCTGGGCCTGGCCGGCCAGGCGCTGCTGCTGGGCTTGCTAAGCGCCTTCCTGCCCCTCACGTTGCCGGCGCCGGGCCCCTTGCCGCTGCTGCTCGGCGTCTTGACGGCGGTGGCGGTGCTGGTGGGCTTCGCCGGCCCCACCCTGCTGCGCCTCAAGCGGGTCAGCGCCCTCAAGGTGCTGCGTCGCGAGCTCGACCCGCTGCCGCCGTCGGCCTGGCTGGTGGTGATCGTCGCCAGCCTGGTGTTCGGCGCCCTGCTGTGGCTTTACTCCGGGGATATCGGCCTGGCCAGCGGCCTGCTGTTGGGGGGCTGGGTGATGCTCGGCCTGCTCTGGGGCCTGGGACGTGGGCTGCTGGCCCTGGTGCTTTGGCTGGTCGGTCGGCTGCCGGCGGGGCAGGGCGGCTGGGGCCAGGCGCTGCGCCTGGGCGGGCGTCAACTGGCACGGCGTCGCGACGCCAGCCTGGGGCAGATGCTGGCCTTCGCGGTGACCTTCTTCGCCATGGCGATGATCGCCCTGGTACGTGGCGACCTGTTGACCACCTGGCAGGCGCAGCTTCCCGAGGCGATGCCCAACTACTTCGCCATCAATATCCAGCCCGCCGAGCGGGAGTCCTTTAGCGAGGTGCTGGAGGCTCGCGCCGACGACCGCACCAGCCTCTACCCCATGGTGCGGGGGCGCCTCACCGCCATCGATGGCACCCCGGCGCGGGAGGCCGTGCCGGCCGAGGCCCGCGGCGACAATGCCCTGCGCCGCGAGCTCAACCTCACCTGGCAGGAGACCCTGCCCGAGGGCAATCGGCTGGTGGCCGGGCGCTGGTTCTCCGCCGAGCCCGTCCGCGGCGAGCCGGTGCCGATCTCCCTGGAGGATGGCTTCGCCGAGCGCCTGGGACTCGGCCTCGGCGATACCCTGACCTTTACCATCGGCGGCCGGGAGGTCAGCGGCCGGGTGGCCAGCCTGCGCAACCTGGACTGGGACAGCTTCCGCCCCAACTTCTTCGTGATCTTCCCGCCCGGGACGCTGGACCGCTTCGGCCACAGCTATATCACCGCCTTCTATCTCGACCCGGGGGAGGGCGAGACCCTGCGTGGCCTGGTGCGCGACTTCCCCGGCGTCTCGCTACTCAATATCGACGCCATCCTGGCCCAGGTGCGCGAGCTGGTCGCCCAGGTGACCCGGGCGGTGGAGCTGGTACTGGCCCTGGTGCTGCTGGCCGGGGTCAGCGTGCTCTACGCGGCCCTCACCGCCAGCCGCCCGGTGCGTGCCCACGAGGGCGGCCTGCTGCGGGTCTTCGGCGCGGGAACGCGCACCCTCTCGCGGGTGCAGGGCGCCGAGTTCGCTATCCTCGGCCTGGCCAGCGGCCTAATGGGGGTCCTGCTGGCGGAGCTGGCCACCGCGGGGCTCTATGCGCTGTGGTTCGATCTGCCGCCGCGGCCGCATCCCTTGCTGTGGTTGTCGTTGCCCCTCGGTGGCGCCCTGCTGATCGGCGCCATCGGCCACTTCCTCTCGCGGGGGCTGCGCCGCGAGGCGCCCATGGCCAGCCTGGGCCTGCTGGGGGAGACCTGAGCCGTGAAATCGCTCGGCAATAGCCGAGCTCCCACAGGTATATCGCTATTGTACTTGTGGGAGTCCGGGTTTCCCGGACGATTGGCGCCGTAGGCGCCTGCTCGATCGAGAGCAGCCAGGTTCACCCTGTGCCGTTTCGCGTTGCCAGTATCTGTTACCTGGGTTTAGCTTCGCTAAAGCGAAAGTGAGAAATTATCGAGTGGTCCATGACGGCCTTTCATGTGAAAGGCCGTCGAGGCTGGGGTATCATGGCGCCTTCGAGTTTACCGCCTACCGAGGACCCTCGCCGATGTTCAGTCGTGACATGCAGATTGCCGGTTTCGATGATGCCCTCTTCGACGCGATGCAGAAGGAAGTCGCGCGTCAGGAAGCGCATATCGAGCTGATCGCTTCCGAGAACTACGCCAGCCCCCGCGTGATGGAAGCCCAGGGCTCCCAGCTCACCAACAAGTACGCGGAAGGCTATCCCGGCAAGCGCTACTACGGCGGCTGCGAGTACGTGGACATCGTCGAGCAACTGGCCATCGACTACGCCAAGGAGCTGTTCGGGGCCAGCTACGCCAACGTTCAGCCGCACTCCGGCTCCCAGGCCAATGGCGCCGTCTTCCAGGCCCTGGTCAAGCCGGGCGATACCGTGCTGGGCATGAGCCTGGACGCCGGCGGTCACCTGACCCATGGCGCCAAGCCCAACTTCTCCGGCAAGCACTACAACGCCGTGCAGTACGGCATCGACGAGAGCGGCCGCATCGACTACGAAGAAGTCGCCAAGCTGGCCCGCGAGCACCAGCCGAAGATGATCATCGCCGGCTTCTCCGCCTACTCCCAGATCATCGACTGGGCCAAGTTCCGCGAGATCGCCGACGAGGTGGGTGCCTACCTGCTGGTCGACATGGCCCACGTGGCCGGCCTGGTGGCCGCCGGCGTCTACCCGACCCCGCTGCCCCACGCCCATGTGGTCACCACCACCACCCACAAGACCCTGCGCGGCCCGCGTGGCGGCTTGATCCTCTCCGCCGAAGGCAACGAGGAGATCGAGAAGAAGCTGCAGTCCGCGGTCTTCCCGGGTGGCCAGGGCGGCCCCCTGGAGCACGTCATCGCCGCCAAGGCGATCTGCTTCAAGGAAGCCATGGATCCGTCCTTCAAGACCTACCAGCAGCAGGTGGTCAAGAACGCCCAGACCATGGCCGGCGTGTTCATCGAGCGCGGCTTCGAGATCGTCTCCGGCGGCACCGAGGATCACCTCTTCCTGCTGTCGCTGATCAAGCAGGGCCTGACCGGCAAGGACGCGGACGCCGCCCTGGGCCGTGCCCATATCACCGTCAACAAGAACGCCGTGCCCGGCGATCCCCAGAGCCCCTTCGTCACCTCCGGCCTGCGTATCGGCACCCCGGCGGTGACCACCCGCGGCTTCGGTGAGGCCGAGTGCCAGGCACTGGCCGGCTGGATCTGCGATATCCTCGACGTGATGGCCAAGGGCGAGGACACCGCCGCCATCGAAGGCGAGGTCAAGGCCAAGGTCGAGGCTGTCTGCGCCGAGTTCCCGGTTTACCGGTGAGGCGTTGTCGGGAGCGTCCTGTCGGATGCTCTCGCCGTAGGTTCGTTTATCCGACCTACGAGAACTGGTTATCCGAATAGGCCGGGTACGCCCGCCGCTCCAACGCGCCCCGTGACATGTCGTCACGGGGCGCGGCTTTTTGGTGCCCCTCGGTAGGGCTCCCTATCCAGCTAGTGTCGCTATCTGTTATTCTGCGTGCCCTAATTCTCCCCCCGTGTCATCTCTTTCAACGGTGTTCAGCCTTATGGCAAAGCAACAAGATGCAACGGATCTGCAGCTCGCCTTGAAGGCCTGCAAGGGATCCTTCGTCTCGGTGGGTTTCTTCAGCATGTTCGTCAACCTGCTGATGCTTGTCCCCCCCATGTATATGCTGCAGGTCTATGACCGGGTGCTGACCACTCAGAGCGGCGAAACGCTACTGATGCTGACCCTGGTGGTGGTCTTCCTGTTCATGATCATGGGCGGCCTCGAACTGGTGCGATCGCGTATCCTCGTTCGCGTGGGTAACCGGCTGGACACTAGCATCAATGCACGCCTGTACAGTGCCATGTTCCGTCGCAGCGTCATGGCTCAGGGGCGCCAGACGGCTCAGCCGCTGAGCGACCTTACCAATCTACGGCAGTTCCTCACCGGCAACGGCCTGTTTGCCTTCTTCGACGCTCCCTGGGTGCCGGTCTACCTGGCCGTACTGTTCCTCTTCCACCCTTGGCTCGGGGTCTTTGCTACCTGCGCCGGAATTATTCTGCTGGCTCTTGCATTGACGAATGAGCGTGCCACCAAGGGGTTGCTTGCCGAAGCCAATGGTGAGCAGATCAAGGCTCAGGACCTGGCCAACTCCAACCTACGCAATGCCGAAGTGCTTCACGCCATGGGGATGCTGCCGGGCATCATGGGGCGCTGGGCCGAAAAGCATCACCAGTTCCTGGCCAAGCAGTCCCAGGCCAGTGACCGCGCCGGTGCCCTAACCAATGCCTCCAAGGTCCTGCGCTTGCTGTTCCAGTCGATGATTTTGGGGCTGGGTGCCTGGCTGGTGCTGGCCGGTGAAATGACCGCGGGCATGATGATTGCCGGTTCCATCATCATGGGGCGCGCCCTGGCTCCCATCGATCAGATGATCGGCAGTTGGAAAGGCTTCGTCGGTGCCAGGGGAGCCTATGAGCGCCTCAATGAGCTGCTGACTCAAATTCCCGATGAGCAGCGTCGGATGTCCCTTCCCGCACCGGAGGGCAACATCAACATCGAGAGTATTGCCGCAGCGCCGCCCGGGGTGCGCCTATCTACCATTCGTGGCATCAATTTCGAAGTGCCCAAGGGGGAGCATATCGGCATTATCGGGCCCAGCGCCGCCGGCAAGTCGACGCTGGCCCGCGTTCTGCTGGGCATCTGGCCGACTCAAGTGGGAGCGGTTCGACTCGATGGTGCCGATGTGACGCAGTGGAATCGTGACGAGCTGGGCCCCTATATCGGCTATCTGCCCCAGGATATCGAGCTGTTCGATGGCACCATCAGCGAGAACATCGCCCGCTTCGGCGAGGTGGATGCCGAGAAGGTAGTGCGTGCGGCCAGGAAGGCCGGGGTCCATGAGATGATCCTCGAGCTGCCCAATGGCTACGATACCTATATTTCCTCCACCAGCGGCGCCCTCTCCGGCGGTCAGCGTCAGCGGGTCGGCCTGGCTCGTGCCCTCTACGGTGACCCGGTGCTGGTGGTGCTCGATGAGCCCAACTCCAATCTGGACGAGGCCGGTGAGCGAGCGCTGAGTCAGTCCATTGCTCAGCTCAAAACCGAAGGCGCCACCCTCTTCGTCATCAGTCATCGCACCAGCGTGTTGAAGAACATGGATCAGCTGCTGGTTCTCAAGGATGGGCAGGTCAGCATGTTTGGTCCCCGTGATCAGGTACTGGCACAGTTCGCCAAGAAGCCGAAGGCCGTTTCGCAAGGGGCCGCGGCACGCCTGGCGGCGATTGGCGGCAAGCGTCCCGAGTCGGGGACCGGCAATCCCGAGGAGCAGAAGTAATGGCAGAGCAGCATGACAAGGTGCCGCAGACGCGCGAAGAAATCGATATCACCCCGCAGCCCCAGGGCATTGAGGACGGCGAGCTGCCGACGAGCGACAAGGGGTACAAGCGCCTGGGCGGATTGATCCTGTTGCTGGCCTTGGGGGGCTTTGTCGCCTGGTCGTTGACTGCCACACTGGCCGTGGCCGTGGTGGCTCCTGGTAGTGTCTCTAGCGAGTCTTTCAAGCGTACTGTACAGCACCTGGAAGGCGGTATGGTTCGTGAAATCCTGGTTGAAGATGGCGACTATGTGGAGGCCGGGCAGCCACTAATCGTGCTTAGCGATACCCAGGCTCGCGCCCAGTTGCAGATCTCGCAGGCCCTGTACCTGATCAATCGGGCCATGGAAGTGCGCCTACTGGCCGAGCAGCAGGGTAGCGAGGTCTTGTCTTTCCCCGACGATCTGATGAACAGTGACATGCCGCGAGTACAGGAAGTGTTGGCGGTACAGCAGAGCCTCTTTACGGCTCGTCGCGAGTCGCTGCACGGTACCCTGACGTCCCTCGATGAGCAGGTCGTGCAGATGCGCGAGCAGATCGATGGCCTGGAAGCGCGGATGCGCGTCAATCGCTCGCGCATTGCCTCCTTGCGTGATGAAGCCGAAGACTTCCGCTCGCTCTATCGCGAAGGGCTTGGCGATAACCAGCGGTTGCGTGAGCTGGAGCGGCAGATCCTGCAGTATGAAGGAGAAAACGCCTCCCACCAGTCGGAAATCGCTCGCCTGCGCTCGCGGATCAGCGAGAACCAGATGCAGAAAGAGGTGCGTCGCCAGGAGTTCCAGCAGGAAGTCGGCGAGCAGCTGCGCCAGGCCCAGGCGCAGATCGCCGAAGCCGAGGAGCGCATTACCTCGCTGAGCGATCAGGTCGAGCGCACGACGATCATGGCTCCCGTGTCGGGCACCGTGGTGGGACGTCAGGTGCATACCGTCGGTGCAGTGATCCGCCCCGGCGACCCGGTCATGGATATCGTGCCAAGTAATGATGGCTTCGTCGTCGAGGCGCGCATTCCCAGCCGTGATATCGACAATATTTATCGCGGTCAGCACGCCAATATTCGTTTCTCCGCCTTCAATCAGCGACTCACCGATGAAGTCGATGGTGAGGTGATCTACGTCAGTGCCGATAGTTTCGAAGATGAGTCTACCGGTATGCGCTACTATCGGGCACGAATCGGAGTGACCGAGGAGGGTAGTGAGCAGATGACCGAACAGATGGAGTTGCTCTCCGGTATGCCCGCCGAGGTAATGATCCGCACCGGCGAGCGAACCTTCGCCAGTTACATCGCCAAACCTATCGGCGATATGCTGGCTCGCGCCATCAGGGAGGATTGATGAGGTTATTGCGATACCGCGAGTCGCTGGCCATGGCGATGCTGGCAGCGAGCCTGAGCGGCCCGGTACTGGCCCAGGCATTGGAGGAAGCTCCCGCCGGGGCCGAGGCGATGGCCGACCTTCGGGCGCTTCAAGATGAAGTGGTGGCTGTCGAGGCCTCGTCGCTTCCCTCGTTGACGGAGCTGTTCCGTCAGGCGCTGCGGCACGACTCACAGCTGAGCCGCAAGCGTTACGAGCTGGAGGCCACCGAGCAGGAGGGGCCCATGGCGCGCTCCCGCCTGCTGCCGCAGCTTTCGGCCAACGCCAACTACTTGTGGCAGGATTCGACGAACCTTCAGACCAGCCCCGACGATTTCGGCCTCGATAAGGAGGCCACTCGTCCCGGGGAGATCACCGAGCACTACTGGCAGGTACAACTACAGCAGCCTCTGTTCAGCCTGGAGCGCTGGCGGGGGCTGGCCAGGGCCGAGGCGGAAATCGGCATGGCCGAGTGGGAGCTTGCCCTGACCGAAGAGCAGTTGGCCCTGCAGGTAAGCGAGGCCTATATCAATGCTTTCCTGGCCTCGCGTCGGCTGGGGCTGCTGGAATCACAGCAGGATGCCCTCGAATTGCAGCTTCGTCAGGCAAACCGTGCTTATGAGCTCGGCGTGGGAGATCGCATCAGTTTGTTGGAGTCCCAGTCGCGTCTCGATCAGGCCATCGCCGATGCGGTCCAGGCCGAGAATGAGCTGGACAATGCCCTGAGTGAGCTGGAGCGCCTGACGGGCAGCCGACCTGCCTTCGAGAATCGTCGGGTCGGTGATCTTGCGGCCGTCGCCATTCGGCGCGAGTGGGGCGACGAGCAAGATTGGCTCGAGCGGATCAATGACAATCTCAATGTGCGGCGTGCCCTGGCCGAGCGTGAGGTGGCTCAGAGCAACACGCGCGTACGACGCAGTGGCTATTTCCCCGAGCTGAACCTGAATCTCAGCTACAGCGATCGGGTCAGCGAAGATGAGCTTCGGGAAAGCGAGGATTATCGTGCCAGCGTCGAGTTGAGCATGCCCCTCTATCAGGGGGGCTACACTCGTGCCAGCGTAAGGCAGGGGGAGTTGCTGGCTCAGGCCGCCAATGAGGGCGTTGATCATGAACGTAATCTGGCGGCTCAGGAAGTGCGCCAACGCTTGCGCTCCCTGAATGGCAGTGTGCGTCGCCTCGAGGCCCTGGAACAAGCCATTGAGTCCAGTGAGCTGTTCCTTGCCGCCGCCGAACGAGGTGAGCAATTGGGACTGCGAGACCTGGTCGATGTACTCGATGCCCGGGCAAGCCTCTACGACCAGCGTATCCAGTTCGTCGATACCCTGGGCCGCTACGCACTGGACCATGTGGCACTGAGTGCTGCCGTGGGAGAGCTCGATAGTGGCGTGCTCAATCGGATCATGGTCCTGTTGATCAGCATCCACCCCGTTCAGGATGCCTGAGGGCGCCTCCTGCGATGAGTCTGGTCTCCAGTTATAGTGACTGGCTAAGGCGCGGAATGCGCTGCTTCGATGCCGCCGTTGCCCTACTGGTGGCCTTTGCTCTGATGCGCATGCTGCCTGGGCTCGATCACACTGAGCGTCTCGAATATCCGCTGTTGATCATCGCCGGTAGCCTCTTGTTGCCGGCCTGTGGCGAGCTGATCGGGCTTTACCAGCCATGGCGGGGGCGTAGCCTCTACACCATGCTGGGTGTTTACGTGCTTAGCTGGCTAACGACCATTGTCCTGATCAGCTTGCTGCTGGTGGCTACTCAGAGCACCCAGACCTTCTCACGCCTATGGATGGGGGCGGCGTCGCTGGGGGTGCTGGGTACCGGCGCGCTGATTCGTGCGGCGCTGTATGGGTATTTACGACGGCTGCGTGCGCAGGGGCACAATATCAAGCGCATTGTGCTGATCGGGCCGCAAAGCAATGTGTCGCGACTAGAGGCTCGCCTCGGTAGCATGCCGTTCGTGGGCTATCGAGTCACTCACCGGGTGATTGGAGATAGCGTCAAGGCCGTGCGTGACGAGGTGCGTAGCCTGGCTACCGTCAGTATTTTCGATCGCGATTTCGACGAGATCTGGCTCAGTTACCCTCTGGCACAGGGTGATCGAGTGCGCCAACTGGCTGATGAGCTGGTTCGCGTGCCGGTCAGCATTCGCTATTTCCCCGACCTGTCCGATGTCCGGTTACTCAACCATCGCATGGCTCAAGTCGCCGGCATGTACTCCCTGGACCTCAACTATAGTCCGCTGAATGGCCCAATGCGTCTGGTCAAGGCCTGTGAGGATCGGCTGCTGGGGCTCTTGCTGCTGCTAGCCTTCTTGCCTGTGATGTTGGGAATTGCTGCCCTGGTACGCTGGAAGATGGGGGGGCCGGTGCTGTTCAAGCAGCAGCGCCACGGCCTGGACGGCAAAAGCTTCAAGATCTACAAGTTCCGCTCCATGGCTCTCCACGAGCCCGGTGCGGGCACGCAGCAGGCCACTCGGGGGGATCCTCGAATCACGCCGCTGGGGGCTTTCCTGCGGCGGACCAGCCTCGACGAGTTGCCCCAGCTCTATAATGTGCTGCAGGGGCGCATGTCGCTGGTTGGTCCGCGTCCGCATGCCATGGACCACAATGAATACTACAAGGACGAGATCGAGGCGTATATGCAACGTCACCGGGTCAAGCCTGGCATGACGGGGTGGGCCCAGGTCAACGGCTTGCGTGGTATCACCGATAATGTGGAAACTATGCGCAAGCGAGTGGAATACGACCTCTTCTATATCGATAATTGGTCACTGGGGCTCGACCTCAAGATTCTTGCCATGACCCTGACTCGCGGCTTTATCAACCGCCAGCCCTAGCATCCGAGGCAGCAGCTCGCCGGCTCGGCGATCCAGCCGGTCCCCCTCCAGGCGCTGCTACTGCCGATAGGAAATGCTATCATCCTCCGCCATTCGACTGATGGATGACCAACCACCATGGGTGCGTCGATGCTATATCAAGGAGGAGCGATGATACTGCCCGTGATACTGTCTGGTGGCTCTGGATCGCGCCTTTGGCCGGTCTCTCGAGAGGCCTATCCCAAGCAGTTTCTCAAGCTCAACTCCTCCGACCATTCGCTGCTTCAGGAAGCGGTATTGCGTCTGGGGTCGCTGGCCGAGTGCCTGCCGCCGCTGTTGGTTTGCAATGAAGCGCATCGTTTCCTGGCCGCCGAGCAACTACAGGCGCTGGGAGTGATACCGAGTCGCATCGTGCTTGAGCCCATGGGGCGAAACACCGCTCCGGCTCTTGCCTTGGCGGCTCTGGCGGCGCAGCAGGATCAGGACGATCCGCTGCTGTTGGTGATGCCTGCCGACCATGTAATCGAGGATGCCCAGGCTTTCCTGGACGCCGTAGCGCAGGGGCGACGCTTAGCTCGCAAAGGGAAACTGGTGACCTTTGGCATCACGCCCGCTTCTCCGCATACCGGTTATGGCTATATTCGTCGTGGCGAGGCCCTGGGCGATGCCGGTTACCGAGTCGATGCTTTCGTCGAGAAGCCCGATGCCGAACGCGCTGCCGCCTATCTGTCCAGCGGGGACTATCTGTGGAACAGCGGCATCTTCCTGATCTCGGCCAGCCGCTATCTCGAGGAGCTGGAGCGTCATGCCGGCGATATCCTCGAATCCTGCCGTAGGGCGCTGGCGGCCAGCCGCGAGGATCTCGACTTCCTGCGCATCGATGTCGAGGCCTTCGCCGCCTGCCGTGGCGAGTCTATCGACTATGCGGTGATGGAGAATACCCAGGATGCGGCCGTGGTCCCCATGGACCCCGGCTGGAGTGATATCGGTGCCTGGGATGCCATCCATGCCCTACACTCCCGCGACGATGCCTCGGGTAATGCTACCCAGGGGGATGTTCTGCTGCACCAGGCACGCAACACCCTGGTCCGCAGTGAGTCACGCCTGGTAGCGGCGGTTGGCGTAGAAGACCTGGTTATCATAGAAACCGATGATGCCGTGCTGGTGGCCGACCGTCATCAGGCCCAGGAGACCAAGCGCATCGTCGAGGCGCTCAAGCGCGACAGTCGCTGTGAGCATCTGACTCATCGGCGCGTTTATCGCCCCTGGGGCTACTACCGGACCATGGCGATCAGCGAGGGCTTCCAAGTCAAGGAGATCGTCGTCAAGCCAGGTCATCAGCTCTCCCTGCAGATGCATCATCACCGCGCCGAGCATTGGGTCATCGTCGAGGGTACCGCCCGCGTGACCCAGGGAGAGCGCCCCGGCGATCAGCAAGGACTGACTCACCGGGTGCTGACCGAAGGGGAGTCCACCTACATTCCGCTGGGGATCCTGCATCGGCTGGAAAATCCCGGGCTGGTGCCGCTGCGGCTGATCGAGGTGCAAACCGGCTCCTACCTTGGAGAGGATGATATCGTGCGCTTCGACGATGCCTATGGCCGCTCTTGTGACGTCTCATGAGCGAGTCGGCACCTCTCACGGCGCTGCATGACGGCTATGGCCACCTGCGGGTGGCCATCGTGCATGATTGGCTGGTGGTGCAGGGCGGGGCGGAAAAGGTGCTCGATGCCTTGCTCGAGGCCTTCCCCCAGGCGGAACTCTTCACCCTGGTCGACTTCTTGCCCGCCGAGCAGCGTGGGCGCATTGCCAGGCATCGCGTGCAAACCAGCCTGATCCAGCGCCTGCCCTTGGCCCGACATCGTTATCGACATTACCTGCCCTGGATGCCCTACGCCATCGAGCAGTTCGACCTCAGCGACTTCGACCTGGTGATCTCCTCCAGCCATGCCGTCGCCAAGGGAGTGCTGACGCATCCCGGGCAGCGTCACTATTGCTATTGCCATACGCCCATGCGCTATGCCTGGGACATGAAAGAAGCCTATCTGCGCGATGCGAACTTTCCGGCACCCATTGAATGGGCCGTGCGGCGAAGCCTCAAGCGGCTGCGTCAATGGGATCACTTTACCGCCAGCCAGGTGGATCACTTTATCGCCAACTCGGCGAACGTGGCGGGGCGCATTGCCAAGTTCTACCGGCGTGATGCGACAGTCATCCACCCACCAGTCGATCTTCCCCGGGACCTTGCTCCCGACGCCCCGCGAGAAGACTTCTATCTTGCGGCATCGCGACTGGTGCCCTACAAGCGAATCGACCTGATCATCGAGGCCTTCAAGCGGGATGGGCGACGGCAATTGAAGGTGGTTGGCGATGGCCCCGAGCGAAAGCGCCTGGCACAACTGGCGGCAGGGGCGAACAATATCCAGCTGCTGGGCTATCAGCCCGATGCGGTACTAAGTGATCTGATGAGCCGTACCCGTGCCTTCGTGTTCGCCGCCGACGAGGATTTCGGCATTCTACCCCTCGAGGCCCAGGCCCATGGAGCTCCGGTGATCGCCTATGGGCATGGCGGTGCCCTGGAAACCGTTCGTGGGATCGAGAGCGCGGAGCAAGCGACTGGGCTGTTCTTCGATGTGCAGACGGCGGATAGCCTGCTATCGGCCATCGAGCGATTCGAGTCGTTGACCTTTTCACCCGCAGCGCTCCACCAGCAAGTGCAGCGCTTCACCCGTACCCACTTCTGGCAGGCACTCTATCAAGTGCTGGCCAGTCCCGATGCAATGACGGAGCCGTTGTCATGAAACAGGCGCTACGACGGTGGATCTCGCGCTTGTTGAAGCGCTTGGCGCACTCTCCGCGACTCAAATCGATCGCCAAGCGTAGTCTGGAGCGCGCCCCCCGGCTACGAGGGCTGGTATTGCGGCTGATGCATGGTGGTTCGCTCTTCGGACGACAAGCCGGCATCAATCGCTTCGAGCCGCTCAGCGATTATCAGCAGCGACTGACGCAAGACTTGCACAAGCGATGGGGGCGGTAGTGAAGAAGGTGTTAGATATCATCGATAACCCGGGTGGCCTTCCTCTAGATGCCGATACCTCCTGGATACCGGGGCTGATCCAAGACAAGCGGCCCGGAGACAAGCTATTGCTGCTGGGGTTTACGGATGCGGAGCTGATCACGCTTCGTCGCCGATTGCACAGCGTATTCGATGAGGCGGAGATCCTTTCCTTTAGCACGCAGGCTCGTGATGCTCTGGCTGCCCAGGCGCCAGGCCTGGTCCCCCTGGCCATTCGCGGTATGCTTGCCGGAGTCGATGTCGATAGCCATCGTTACCGACTCCATGCCGACCAGCCTGCGGCTGACATGGGTCTCGATGCCTTGCTGGCCTCGTCCGATCCGGAGTTGCCGGCATCGCGGCCGCGCCTGGCGTTTATCTCTCCGTTGCCGCCCGAAGCAACGGGAATTGCCGACTACAGCGCCGAGTTGCTGCCCTATCTGGCCGCTCATTACGAGATTACCCTGGTAGTCAGCCAGCCAGTGGTCGAGGCCGCCCTGGTCGAGCGCTTTGCGGTCATGGAGCCCGAAGCATTTCGCGCCTGCAGCCACGAATTCGACCGTATCCTCTATCAGGTCGGCAATTCGCCCTATCATGCGTTTCAGTTCGACCTGCTCAGGGACCATCCGGGGACGGTGGTCCTGCATGACATCTATCTTTTCGATGCCGTCTGGTGGCTCGCCGACAGCGGGCTATGGCCGGATGGGTTACGTCAGCGGCTGTTTCAGGATCATGGCTACCCGGCAGTCCTTGCCCTGGACGCCTATGCCCAGCGTGACTCCCAGGGGGGGCGTGGACCGGAAGAGTACCCGGTCAATGGCTTCGTGACTCAGGAAGCCGCCGGCTTGATCTACCATTCACACTTTGCCGAATCCCTGGATCGCCATTGGCGTGTCGAAGCCTGGCAGGAGCCGGCGGCAGTGATCCCTCACCTGCGCGAATTACCCACACTGGCCTCGGCCGGGGAGCGGCGTGACAAGCGACGGGCCTTGGGAATCGATGACGATGCCTGCCTGATTGCCAGTTTCGGCGGCATCAACCCCAAGAAGCTGACCGACCGGCTCGTCGAGGCCTTTCTGGAAGGCGACTGGTCACAGCAGGATGACGTCTACCTCATCCTGGTGGGTGCCCAGCACAGTGGCGCCTTCGGTCAGCAGCTGGAGCGTCGTTTGCGTGAGCATCCGCGAGGTAAGCGTGTTCGGGTTACCGGCTATGTCGACCGTCAGGAATATCTCGACTGGTTGCAAGTCGTCGATATCGCCGTGCAGCTCCGCCAGCAGTCTCGCGGGGAAAGCTCCGGCGCCATTCTCGATGCCATGGCTCACGGACTCGCCGTCGTGGCCAATGCGCATGGCAGCAGTGCCGAGTTGCCCGCGGAGGCGATGGCCATGCTACCCGACGCCATCGATGCCGAGGCGCTCAGCACGATCCTGGGCGAGCTGGTGACGCGGCCCGATGCGCGACGAGACAAGGGACGATTGGCTCGTGACTGGGTCGCGACGCATCTCGATCCGCCCAGCGTGGCCATGGCCTATCGTGATGCTATCGAGCGCTTCGCCAAGCAGTCTCGGCGTCAGCGTCGCGAAGCCTGGCTGGACGACCTGGCGCTTTTGCCTGGCCTGGCCGACAAGTCGGCGGATGACCTGGCGGCGGTGACGCGCGCGCTAAGCGATGTCGATAGCCTGGCCCCTCAGGGTGCCCCGCGGCTGCTGTTCGATGTCAGTACCATCGCCTGGCATGACCTCAAGACCGGCATCGAACGCGTCACTCGTCGCCTGGCCGACCATCTACTGCGCCATCCCCCCGCGGGGTGGCGTGTTGAGCTGATACGCTGGGGGGGAGAAGACTTCCATCTGGCCAGAGGCTTCGCCAGCGATCAACTGGGCATTCCCTCACCGGGCCCCGATCGCCCCTACCAGCCCCGGCCCGGGGACGTCTATATCAGTGTGGAGTGGGCTCCGCCGTTACTCGAGCAAGCCGGAGAGGCGCTCAAGCGACTGCGCGCCAATGGGGTGCGCTGCTACTTCACCGTGCATGACCTGCTGCCGCTGCACCTGCCGGACTGCTTCCCCGCCGACGTTCCGATCACCATGCGGCGCTGGTTTACGGCCATTGCCGAGCTCGCCGATGGCATTACCTGTGTATCGGCGACGGTGGCCGAGGACGTCAGGCAGCACCTGCACCAGCTGTCGCTCGATGAGGCGCAGCATCCCTGGGTCGATTATTTTCATCTGGGTGCCGACTTCGCCGGCCGGGGCGAGCCCCAGCCACTGAGTGCTCGCGAGCAGCGGCTGCTGGCGACGCTCGCGGCGCTCGACGGCGCGACCCTGCTGATGGTCGGTACCATGGAGCCTCGCAAGGGCCATCAGCAGGTGGTCGATGCCCTCACCCTCTGCTGGCAACGTCGGGTGCCGCTCAACCTGATCATCATTGGCAAGCAGGGCTGGCAAGTCGACGAGCTGGTGCGCCAATTGAAGCAGCATCCCCAGCGCCAGCAGCGTCTGTTCTGGCTAGATGGCGTCAGCGATGCCCTGCTCAAGCGCCTATATCAGCAGGGCGATGCCCTGGTCGCCGCATCGTTGGGCGAGGGCTTCGGCCTGCCGCTGATCGAGGCCGCTCAGCATGGTCTCGGTATCATCGCCAGGGACATCCCGGTATTCCGCGAAGTGGCGGGGCCTTATGCCGACTACTTCCGGGGAGATACCGGCGAGGCCTTGGCCGAGGAGTTGATCGCCTGGTTCGAGCGCTGGCAGCAGGGGCAACAATCGCACTCGCAGGGCATGCCTTTCAATCACTGGTCGCAGAGTGCCGAGCAGTGGCTCGCCCCCATCCTGGCCGACCTGCCGACCTGCCCGGCGCCCGGCCAACCCGGAGAGACTGCATGATGCCTTATCCACTGCGTCGTCGCCTGCACGGCTGGCGCCGCCAGTTTCCATTGATCTGGCACCTGGCCAGACAGGAACTGATCGATCGCCACAAGGGCTCGCTGATCGGCAAGGCCTGGACCCTGATCTCGCCGCTGGTCAATATCCTGGTCTTCGTGCTGGTGTTCTCGCGCATCATGGGCGCGCGTCTGGAAGGCTTCGGCGCCGAGATCGATCAATACAGCTACAGCATCTATCTGATCATCGGCATCCTTGCCTGGACGGCCTTCGCCAAGAGCCTGTCGAGCATCACCAATGTGTTCAGCGAAAGGGCAGGGGTGATTACCAAGGTCAAGCTGTCGCTCAAGGCCTTGCCCATCTCCGTGCTGATCGCCGAAGCCATTATCTACGCCATCGGCATGAGCTTCTTCATGGTCTTCCTATGGTGGGTCGACTTCCCCTTCGGCGTCTGGTGGCTGGGGGTGCCGGTAGTCTTCGCTCTGCAACTCGCTTTTACCTATGCCCTGGGCTTGCTGCTGGCCGTGCTGGCCGTCTACCTCAAGGACATCCGGGAAGGTGTCGCGGTACTCCTGCCGGTATGGTTCTGGACCACGCCTATCGTTTACGTCAGCGATATCCTGCCCGAATGGGTCATGCACTACCTCCGGCTCAACCCCCTCTATCACCTGATTGACGCCTACCGGGAGCTCATCATGTATCAACGCCTTCCGGATATCATGGGCCTCGCCAACCTGCTGTTGCTGACCCTGCTCCTCGCCGGCGCGGCCTTCTGGTTGCTGGGGCGAACCGAGCGTGATCTGCGCGATTGCCTGTAGGAGCCACCCATGATCACCGTCTCCGAACTGCACAAGTCGTTCAAGCTATTCGCCAAACCCGCCGACCGCCTGATCGAGGCCATTACCGGACGGGTTCGCCACAGTACCCATACGGCCCTGGAGAACATCAGCTTCCAGGTGGGTCGCGGTGAGGTGCTGGGTGTGCTGGGGCGCAACGGCGCCGGCAAGTCGACCCTACTCAAGCTGATGACCGGGGTATTGTTACCCGATGCCGGCCGAATCGATATCGAGGGGCGGGTGACCGGGCTGCTCGAGCTGGGCACCGGCTTCAACCCGGAGCTGAGTGGTGCCCAGAACATCACGACCAATGCCCTGATGCTGGGCATGAGTCATCAGGAGATCGAGGCGCGCTACCAGGAGATCATCGATTTCTCCGAACTGGGCGACTACATTCACGAGCCGCTGCGTACCTACTCCTCCGGCATGATCATGCGCCTGGGGTTCGCCATCGCCATTCATGCCGACCCCGCCTGCTTCCTGGTCGATGAGGCGCTGTCGGTCGGCGATGGCTACTTCCAGCAGAAGTGCATGAAGCGTATTCAGGCCTTCAAGGAAGCGGGGGGCGCCATCCTCTTCGTCTCTCATGACCTCAATGCCGTCAAGGTGCTCTGCGATCGCGCCCTGGTCCTTGAAGGCGGGCGTATCGTGCACCAGGGCGACCCCGAGCAGGCCGTGAATCACTACAATCGCATCATGGCGCGACAGGCCGAGGAAGAGGAGGGGCGCTTGCAGGCGCGGCAGGAGGGTGCCTACGGCACCCGCCAGGTCGAGATCCGCCATGCCGATGCCTGGGGGAGACGCAGTGGCAGTGCCACCCTGGGCAGCGGTGATGTCCTCGAGGTAGTCCTCGATCTCGAGGCTCACCAGGCCCTCGACGATGTGGTCATCGGCATACTGATCCGCGACCGCTTCGGTCAGGACATCTTCGGCACCAACACCCACCACCATTGCCAGAGGCTGCGGCTGGCCGCCGGGGAGCGGCGTCGCGTGCATCTGGCCATCGGCGCCGATATCGCCCCAGGAAAATATACCCTGACCCTGGCACTGCACTCCGGCGACCACCACCTGGATGACTGCTACTGGTGGCAGGACGGTGCCCTACAGTTCGAGGTGGCCGGCTACCTCGAGGGCAAGTTCTCGGGACTCTGTCGCCTGCCATGCCAGATCGCCCTGGAGGACAGCACCGCTTGCCCATCGCCCTCTCGTCAGGAGGCCCCATGAGTCGTTTCGGTGACCTGCAAGATCTCGTCGAGCACGTGCGATCGGCCGCCAGCGAGCTGGAGTCGAGTCCGCCGCCCTATGCGCCTCTCGTCGACGACGATTACCTGAAGCTGCTGGCCCTGGATCAACGCCCGCTATGCCATGATGCCCCTTTGGACCCCGCTGCGCCGCGGCTGGCCGAGCTGTTGGCCTATGACCGGGACGATGGCGATTTCCTGCGCGGTGCTTACCGACAGTTGCTGGGGCGGGAGTGCGACGACGAGGGGTATCATTATTACCTCGATCTGGTGCGCGGCGAGGGACGCCTCGCGGTGCTGGTTACCCTGGCCCGGGCCGAAGAGGCCATTCACTTTCGCCACGCGCATCAGCGGCAGCTGCCCGACCGGCTGGTGCGCTGCATGCGTGCCTGGCAGCGACTCTCGTCGCTGGGGCCCCTGCGTGGCCTGGGGGAGCGAGCCTGGCGGCGTTACCTGGCCTGGTTGACACGGCGCCATCGTCAGGACTGGGCGCTGGAGGCCGGCCTGTGTCGGCTCCTGGCCGAGCAGCGGGCCTGGCGTGGGGATCGTCATGGGCTAGTGAGTGCCCTCCTCGAGATGAATCGTCAGCAGGGCTGCCTGAGTGAGCGCCAGGAGCAGGCGCATGCCCGTCAGCAGGCGCTGTGGACTCAGCTGGCCACGATCCGCCGCCAGGCCGTCTCTTCGTCTCCCGAGGCACCGCCGCCGCCTAGCGGCGGAGAGAGCCTACCCATACTCGATTCGGCCACTCTCGATGCCTATTACATCGCCTTCGAGGCCGCGTTCCGTGGTCCCGAAGCGCAGATCGCCGAGCACCTCGATCATTACCGGGGCGACTGGACACGCGCCCGCCAGGCCGGGCAGCAGGCGCTCGATCTCGGTTGCGGCCGTGGCGAGTGGCTGCGTCTGCTGACCCAGGCCGGCTTCGAGGCCCGCGGCATCGACCTCAATGCCAGCATGGTGGCTCACTGCCGCGAGCAGGGCTTCGCGGTGACCCGGCAGGATGCCCTGGCGGCCCTCGCCGATTGCGCCGACGACAGCTTGGCACTGATCAGCGGCTTTCATATCGCCGAACACCTGCCGTTCGACACCCTCTTTGCGCTGGTACAGCAGGCCCAGCGGGCGCTGGCGCCGGGGGGCGTGCTGATCCTCGAGACGCCCAACCCCGAAAACCTGATCGTCGCCAGTTACAGCTTCTACCACGACCCCACCCACCGTAACCCACTGACGCCGGTCACCTTGCAGTTCCTGTTGCAGTTTCATGGCTTCGGCGACACCGCCATTCGACGCTTCAATGCGCCGCCGGAGGCGACGCGCCTGCCCGGTGACGGGCCGGTGGTGGAGCGTCTCAATGCCATGCTGGCCGCCCCCATGGACTATGCCGTCGTCGGCACCAAGGCACCCCGGGAGGAGGCTCAGGGATGAGGCTACTGGTTACCGCCAACCATACGCCCTTTATCGCCGGAGGCGCCGACTACCATGTACAGGGCCTGGTAGCGGCCCTGCGGCGCCAGGGGCATTGGGTCGAGTGCTTGCGTCTGCCGTTTCACTACGGCGAAGCGCAGATTCGTCGCCAGATGCACTATGTGGAAGGCCTGGAAGTCGTCCTGCCCAATGACGTCAGGGTCGATCGCGTCATCAGCCTGCAGTTTCCTGGTTACGGCGTCAGCCATCCCGATCACGTCGTCTGGCTGATGCACCAGCACCGTGCCTGCTATGAACTCTTCGATGCCGATACCGCCACGCCGGCCCTGACCGACCTGAAACCCGAGGTGGAGGCCTTCGATAACCGCCACCTGGCTGCGGCGCGCCGGCGCTTCGCCAACTCGCCGCGCGTGGCCGAGCGCCTGGCGCAATTCAACGCTCTGCACGCCGAGCCGCTCTATCATCCTCCGCACCAGGCGGAGCACTTTACCTGCGCCGATGACTGGGGCTATGTCTTCTATCCCAGCCGCCTCGAGCCCCTCAAGCGGCAGACCCTGCTGATCGAGGCCCTCGCCGAGTGCCATCGGCCGGTGCGCCTGCTGCTGGCCGGCGATGGCAGCCAGCGAGGCGCACTCGAGGCCTTGATCGAGCGTCGCGGCCTGCAGGAGCGGGTCGCCCTGCTCGGGCACATCAGCGAAGCCGAGAAACTCACCCTCTATGCGCATGCCCGTGCCGTCGCCTTTCCCACCCATGACGAGGACTACGGCTATATCACCCTGGAGGCGATGTTGGCCGCCAAGCCGGTAATCACCTGTAGCGATAGCGGTGGGCCCCTGGCGTTCGTGCGCCATGGCCAGACCGGCTGGGTCAGCGAACCCAGCCCCCAGGCCCTGGCCGCCGCCCTCGACGAGGCCTGGGCCATGCCGGGGCGTTGCCAGGAGATGGGGCGTGCCGGTCGTGAGGCCTATCAGGCCCAGGAGATCGGCTGGGAAAGTGTCGTCGCACGGCTGCTTGCGGAGTAGCCGCCAACCCCGACCCTAAGGCCCCTTGCGTCTCGCCGCGAGTCTGTCTTATAGTCCCTATCGTTTATGACCAATGTTCGATAAAAGTATGGGTGGTTTCCTGAAAGCCGGATCGAGCGACATCTTTTCCAATTCATGTCAACCCTTATGGCGTGCGTCAAACAGGGGTTATTCCGCGCTTGAGAGTCATTGACTTGTCAGGAAGCCCGCCTATACATTAGGCACGTTCGCCCTGCATGCAGGGTGATCTCATTCAAGGCAGAATAAGACGAAAGACCGCTTCTGTCGGCATGACGACCACCATGGAATGCCGGGCGAATCAAGCAGAACCTTGAGCGCTCAAGGCAGTAAGGAGAGCTGACCGCTTCGGCGTCGGTATCTTTCTAAAAGCAAGGAGACTATAGTCCCATGGCAACACAAGCATCTTTGGAACTGGCTCAACAGCTGTTCGTGGCCTACTACGGCCGCCCGGCTGATGCCGCCGGTCAAGAGTTCTGGGCCGAGGAAATCGACGCAAATGGTGGTGATGCTTCCGCCATCATTAACCTGTTCGGTACCTCTGCCGAGTTTGAAGCGCGCTTCGGCGACCTGACCAACGAAGAACTGGTCAACAACCTCTACCAGCAGCTGTTCGGTCGCGACGCCGAGCAAGCCGGCCTCGACTTCTACGTCGGCGAGCTGGAAGCCGGTAACACCACCCTGGCCGCCATCGCCCTGGAAATCCTGACTGGTGCCCAGAACGGCGATGCCGACGCCGTGGCCAAGAAAGTGGCCGCCGCTCAGGAGTTCACCGATCTGGCTGGCGACGCCTACGCGGGTAACGACGCCGCCGAAATCGCCAAGGACTTCCTGTCTGGTGTCGATGCCGACACCGTCGTCGACGACCTCGACGTGCAAGGCGTGGTCGACACCCTGCCCGAGCCGACCGACCCGGAAGAGCCCTCCAACCCGGGCGAGACCTTCGTGCTGACCGACGGTCGCGACAACCTCACCGGTACTGACGCCGACGACACCTTCACTGGTTTCGTGGGTCAGAACCAGGATGGCGCCGTTGCCAACGCTTTCGCCACCGGTGACTACATCAATGGCGGCGAAGGTCGCGACAAGATCGAAGCCTCCATGATCGACGACAACGAAGTCGATGGTGCCGGCAACGATCAGGCTCCGCGTCCTTATACCCAGAACGTCGAAGAAATCTACATCGAAGCGCTGGAAAACGTGACTCTCGACGCCACTCGCATGGAAAACGTCGAAGAGTTCTGGGCTGACTTCGGTCGCGGTGACTTCACCGTGAACAACGTCAACCTCCAGGGCAGCAACCTGAACATCACCAAGGACGTGACGTTCGGTATCAAGGACACTCAGTTCGATACCGACTTCACCGCTACCTTCGACAGCCAGTCTCTGCTGCGCGCGCCGGAAGAAGCTGCCAACTCTCAGCTGCAAATCCGCATCGCCGACGTCAGCACCCAGACTCCCGAGACTCCGCTGGCCAACGTTAGCGTGACCCTGGGCTTCGAGCTGGGCGGTCAGGAATTCGTCCTGGAAGACGTGGTTTCCACCGACGGTTCCTACCAGGGCCTGGTCGAGGCCATCGACGCCGCACTGGCCGCTCAGGGCCTGGGCGATCTGCAGGTCACCCTGTCTGATCCGTACACCCAGGTGACCGTTGCAGGCAACACCGTTGACCTGCCGTTCACCGCTCAGGAAATCCTGGTTACCGACCCGAACGGTCAAGAGTTCGGTCAGGTCGACTTCACCCAGGCGGCTATCGAGTCCGTGCCGGGTGGCTTCCTGGTGGCCGGTAACGCCGAGCCGGTCGACCCGACCGTCACCAGCAACCTGATCGAAACCAACCTGGTGCTGGACAACGCCGGTCGCGGCTCCATCGCTGGCGACGTGCGGATCGGTGGCGAGTCCAACTCCCAGATCGGTGTCGAGCGCTTCAACGTCACCGTCGACCGCGGCAGCAAGATCGCTTCCCTGGCTCAGACCTCTTCCAACAGCGATGAGCTGGAAGAGATCCACATCGACTCCACCGGTGCCGATGGCTCCCTGTACGTCGGTGCCGTCGATTCCGACCTGAACCTGATCAACGCGACCGCCTTCGAAGGCGCCGAGCTGAGCATCGGTGAAGGTACTGCCGTCAGCGACCTGGTCTCGTTCAACAGCGCCGGTTCCGACACCGACGTGACCTTCGTGGCCGACTACGACGGTAACGGCCGTGCGTCCGACGCCCAGGCCTTCACCATCAACACCGGCTCCGGCGACGACAGCATCACCGCTGATCTGACCGGTACCTCCACGTCCACCAGCACCACTGCCAGCCTGACCGTCAACTCCACTGGCGGCGACAACGTGGTGACCCTGAGCTCCACCGACGCCGAAGTGAACGAGGCGACCGTCGTGCTGGGTAGCGGCGACGACACCGTGACCGGTGGCGCCACTCACCTGACCGCCAGCACTGGCGGCGGCAACGACACCGTCTACGCCGAAAACACCGGTGACAAGGCCCTGGCGCAGCTGGCGGCTGGCAGCGACTACGCCACCACAGCCGGTGCTAATACCGCTGCCGCGGTCAACGGCTCCCAGGTGCTGAACGGCCGTACCGTGCAGGTCACCGTGGCCATGCCGGAAGAAGGCCCGACCGTCGCTGCCGACTCCTTCGTGGATGGCTTCGAAGTCACCGCCGAGATTCAGGCCGCCAACGGCGTCCTGACCACCGAGCGCGACCTCTACGAAGCCGCCGCTCGTGCGATCAACGAAGATCCGGTAGTCAGCAAGCTGGTTCAGGCCACTGTCGACAGCAACGGCAACCTGAACGTCCAGTACCTGGTCGACGGTGTGACCGTCGCTGCCGAGCAGATGGTACAAGTCGAAGTTCTGGGCGATTGGGCCGATCTGTCCACCGCCAACCAGAACAACATCGTCGAAGCCCTGCAGGAGCAGTATCAGGACTCCGATATCGACGCCACCGACGTGGGCAACCTCTACGACGCCGTCAATACCCTGGAAGACTTCGCGGAAGCGACGGCTACCCTCGGTACTGACGCGACTACCGTCGGCGTGAACACCGTTAACGCCGGTGCCGGCGACGACGTCGTGGTGCTGAGCTCCAACGACGGCACCGTCGACACCCTGGTCTTCGACCAAGGCGGCTTCGGTAACGACACCATCGTTCACTACAACGATGCTGCCAACGGCGACGTGCTGGACTTCACCGCCTGGCTGGACAACGTGACCTCTGCTTCCGGTTCCACCGACTCTCAGCAGCGCGTCGCGACCTCCCTGGTCGATCAAACCGCTGGCCTCGGCGCCATCGGCGAGAACGACGTGGTGGTGACCCAGCTGGAAGAAATCGACGGTTCCACCGTGGCTGCGGTCGAGTTCGATAGCCTGACCACCACCCAGCTGCTCGAAGCCCTGAACACCGGCGGTAGCGGTGCGGCGGCGGCGGCCAACTTCGTCGGCAACATCCAGAAGTCCATCGTGATGGTCGAGAACTTCGACGGTACCGACGGTAACCTGGGTGAGTACAAGGTCTACGAAGTGTCCTACAACATCGCCGATGGCGAGTTCACCGCGGCATCCCTGGTGGGTGTCACTGACTTCGGTGACTCCCTGAATGTTGGTGTTATGGACGACACTAACGTCGCCTAATGCTGACCTCGGCTAAGGCCAAACAGGCAAACGGCTTCGGCCCAGTCGCCTGATCCCTCGGCGCCGTCGCAAGGCGGTTGGCAAGGGATAAAAGCGAAAACCCCGCCTGGTTCGCCAGGCGGGGTTTTTCCGTTCTATGGTATTCTCCTCGCTGTATTGCCTTCACTGTTCCTGAGAGGTGTCATGTCTCGTTATGTGCCATTAAGCAAGACCCAGCATGCCCAATCCGGCGTGGTGGCCGCAGGCCATGAATTCGCGCTGGAGCAGGCGGTCGTGCCGGTCTTGGCCGAAGAACTGCCCCATGTGCTCCCCACCATGGCGGTGGCGTTCGTGCAAGGCGAACAGGACGCTGACTTCGAGCTGGTGGTACTGCAATCCCTGCAGGCCGGTGTCAATGTATACGTCCATACCAACGGGCGCTGGATCGGTGGTTACCGTCCGGCCTGGTACCGCGCCCATCCATTTCGTGTGTTGCGCGATACCAAGAGTCGCCAGCCGGTGGTGTGCGTGGACGAGGAGTCGCAGGCCTTCCAGGCCGAGGCGGGTGAAGACGCCCGACGCCTGTTCGATGACGACGGTGAATTGACCGCCCAGGCGCAGCAAACGGTGCGTTTCCTGGAGAAGTTGGAGCAGGGACGCCGAGCTACCCAGGCGCTGGTCGGCCAGTTGCGTGACGCAGGCGTGATCGTGCCCTGGAACCTGAGTGCCCGGAATCCGGAGGGCGAGAGCGGCTTCGACGTCAAAGGGCTTTTCCATATCGATGAGGCCGCCTTGCGTGCGCTGGACGCAAGCGTGCTGAGCGAACTGGCGAAGAGTGGGGCGTTATCGGTCGCCTATTCGCAACTCTTGTCCGAGCATCGTCTCAAGGGGCTGAGCCGGCTTTACGAGCTTCGCAAACTCGCCGAAGCGCAGGCCAAATCGGCCGATGACGTGGAGTTGGACGAGCTGTTCGGTGACGATGACGACGATTTCAGCTTCGACTTCGATAGCTGACCCCGGAGCGTGATGACCGGGGGCAACCCGCTCATTATCGCTATTTTCGTACCGACCCATCGGCCCCGGCTGCCGAGGGGCCGGCCGCCCTTGATAAAACTTAAATTGCTAATAATGCATGTAATGCGTGTCATTTACCGGCTTTACGGGCTGCCAGGGGCGAGTAAGCTGAGCGAGTGCCTATCAGGAGGATTCGCTCATGTCTTGTCTGACTTCCGAACAGCAGCGCGCCATGATGGCCGAGCTCGTGGCGACGATAGAGCGTTTTCACCGCGATGCCCTGGGCGCCCCCCAGGACTATGAGGCCAGGCGATTCGACGAGCAGCGCAACGACCAGTTGACCATCCTGCTCTATCCCGTGGACAACTAATCGGGGGCGGGCCTCCGTTCGCTCCCCCATGGCGGAGGTGGTGTGGTGAGAGAGGATAGCCTTCGGCTGGTCGAGTTCCAGCGTGGCCAGGCGGTCGATCATCAGGGGCGCACCATCGAGGAACTCTGGGCGCTGCCAGCCTTCTGGTTGGAGCATACTCACGACTATATCCAGTGGCTGTTTCCGATTCCCGAGGCGGGGCGCTTCAACGCTTTCGCCCCGCTGCTGGACGAGGAGGCGCGAGCCGCCTTCGCCGCCGACGAGTCGCTGCGAGCCAGCCACCGACGCTCGCTCGACGCCATGCTGGCCTTCTTCGGGCTGATCCGTCGCGAGCGGGTCATCGAGGCGCGCTCCGATCTCACCATGGGCGAGCATATCTGGCTGAAGCGCGGCGGCCACAACCATCTGCGTATCTCGCGGATCATCCGTAGCTTATTCCTTTGCCACCAGCCCGAGCTGGCGGCGGCCTTCCAGCGGGCAGTGATCGAGATCGGCACGACCCGGGGGGTGGTGTCCGAGGCGTCGCTTGGGTATTGGCGAGCCGCCACCCGGCCGTGATACCGAGTCGCCCGAGTTCTAGGGAGAAAACATGAGTAAATACCGCTCCAATCGCGCGATTCTCGTGCTGGAAGCCCCCTGGGAACTGGATGCCGACGATGCCAACCGCACCAGCGTACTGCCGTTTATCGAGGGCATTGCCAAGTTGACCGGCGATACCGAGGTCCACTACGCCAATTTCTATGACGAGCGCAGTTTCCAGATGGCCCTGGACTGCCTCTGCAAGGGCACCTTCGACAGCCGTACGGTCTATGTCGCCGCGCATGGCTACCGGCGCACCATCGGCGGCATGGATATCGTGACGCTGCTGACGAAAATCGCCCTCAAGTCGAAGAAGTATCATATTACCGGCGTCATGCTGGGCTCCTGCTTCGTCGGCGAACACGCGACGTCCATGGAGGTCTGCCTGCAGGAATCCCGGCTGCGCTGGTGTGCCGGCTATGCCTCGGAGTCCAATTGGCTGGAAGGCACGCTGATCGACTGCTCGATTCTCGCCCATATGTCCGCGCTGAAGGATGATGTCTTCGATGACCGCGAGCGGATCGCCGCCGAGCTGGCCGTCGCCATTCAGCCGTTCCGTGCCGATTACCCCATCGGCGATGATTACCAGCGCCATCCGGTGAAACTGGAGGACTCCTTGCGGTTTGTTGCCCAGCCCCGTGGGCGTGGTAACCGGGCAAGGGATGTCACCTCGCTGGTTTGGGAGCAACACGGCTCGGCCTAGGCTTGCCGGGGCGGGGGGATTCGCTAAGGTTCGGGGTTAGGAAAACCATCGATGGCCCCGACCGGCCGATAACTCATAAGGAATGGATACCATGGGTTTCTATCTCGAGCCTGGCAGTTTCTTTTTCGGTAGCGCGGGCGATGATACCCTGTCGGCGGCGGATGCCGGCCTGGCCATCGGCCTGGATGGCGACGATACCCTACGCAGTTATGGCGGCGTGACCGGCTTGCACGGCGGCCAGGGCGATGACGTGTATCGGGCCGATGCCTGGGTCACGCAGGTCGTCGACGCCGGGGGCGGCAATGACCGGTTACGCGTCCCGGGGCATGTCGATGATTACACCGGGGCCTTGATCGAAGGGGGACATCTGGTGCTGGTCAACCTGTGGACCGGGGCGTCGGTGGTGGTTCTCGACCAGTTGGGGGCCGGGCGGTTGGAACATTTCGAGGATCAGTACGGCAACCACATGTCGGCCCAGCAGGTGGAGCAAAGCGTGCGTAGCGACGGCCTGGGCGTGATCGGCTACCCGCAGCTGGCCGAGGTGCTGGCGGTGGAGGGCGTCGGCGGCAACCAGCTCGAGGCCGCCTTCGAGATCGAAACTCGCCTGGGGCAGCTGGACTGGGCGCCGATCATGTCGCGGCTGGCGGATGCGGCCCTGGACGATGCCGGCGAGGTGGCCGCCGAAATCAGCGCGGCCCTTGTCCCGCAGCTATCCTGGTCGGCGCAATCACTCTGGCAGTCGATGTGCTATGAGCAGGCCCTGCAGGCCACGCGCTTCGTGGGGCTGGAAGCCCAGGTCGAGGTGGTCAACCGGCCGCTGGCGGAGTCGGTGGCGCTGTTGTATGCCGCGGCCCTGGACCGACGACCCGATGCCGAGGGCCTGAGCTACTGGCTGGATCAGGCCTTCTCTGGCATGAAGGTACCGGAGATGGCCGGCTACTTCATTGCCTCGCAGGAGTTTCAGCAGCGCTTCGATGTCGCCGCCGACGCGGCCTTTATCAATACCCTCTACCTTAACGTTCTCGACCGTCCCGCCGATGAGGGGGGGCAGCAGTACTGGGCCGAACAGATGGCCGATGGCCTGCCGCAGGCCGAGGTGCTGATGTACTTCTCCGCCTCGGACGAGAACCGGGCCAATGCCGACTGGCTGGCGGGGCTGTCGCGCCATGACGCCGGTGACTGGGTCATCGCCTGAGCGTTGCCGTGGCTGAGCCGCCCCGGGGGTGTGGGGAGCGGGAGGCGTATCGGGTATGATGCGCCTACCTGTTTTTCCACCACGGTGAGTCAAGGATGCGCTCCTCCAATATTGCCTACCTGCCGCGGCTGGACCATCTGCGCTTTCTCGCGGCGGGTCTGGTGCTGGCCTTTCATCTCTATCACTACTTCTTCCATGGCTGGCGGCCCAACCCCGAGTCGGCCCTGATCGGTTTTATCATCGAGGGGCATAGCGGGGTGGCGCTCTTCTTTACCCTGTCGGGGTTCCTGTTCATGCTGATCGCCATGCAGGGGCCGATTGCCTACGGGCGCTTCTTGTATAACCGCATACTGCGTATCGCGCCGCTCTTCCTGGTGGTCTTCTATCTGGCCATTACCCTGGGCCGTGATGGTTTCGAGGCCGCGGATCTCTTCTATGTGATGTTCTCGAATATCGGTTCACCACCCACCTCGGACTATTTCGTCACCGGGGCGGCCTGGACCATTTCGGTCGAGTTCACCTTCTATCTGATCTTCCCTTTCCTGGCGGCCTTCTTCCTGGCTCAGGGGTGGCGCTATCTGCTCGGTCTGCTGGCCCTACTGATGCTGTTCAAGCTGGTGATCTTCACCCAGGTGGATGACCCTATTCACGTCTTCTATTCCACCTTGCCCGGGCGCCTCGACCAGTTCTTGATCGGCATGGGAGCGGCGCGCCTCTACCATGACCATCGCGAGGCCATGGCTCGGCGTGCCTGGCCGCTGATGATTTCCGGCGCCCTGGCCGTCTATGGCCTGTTGTTCCTGCTGGCGCGTCATGCAAGTTGGATGAGCGAGAATCGCCATGAACCGCTGTGGGTCGTCTGGTCGGGTCTCGAGGCCTTCGGTTGGGCCTGGCTGATCCTCGGTTACCTGGCCTTGCCCCCCAGGCGGGGGCGCTTGGCCGCGGCCATGGCACGTTTTGCCGAGTTCGGAGGCAACACCAGTTACTCTCTCTACCTGCTGCATGCCAGCGTACTGCTGCTGATGCAAGAGTGGTTGGGGGTCTTGCAGCCGACTCCCTGGTTCATGGTGAATTTCGCCATCAACTTGATACTGGCCCTGGTCCTCTGTTTGGCGGTCGCTTCCTTGAGCCATGCCGTCATCGAGAAGCCCTTCCTTGGCTTGCGTCGGCGCTATGTGGCGTCCGACGGTGCAGCTGCCGGGGCGAATGCCGGTTCCGCCACTCGGGCATAGGGCTTGCCCATGGCGGGGAAAACTAAGGTACAATCCTTGGCCATCTTTTGATGGGGCGAATGCCCCGAAGAAGTCGATTAGCGATTGGAGTGTTTTACATGGCTGAGCAGCAGACCCAAACCATCCGTATCGATGGCAAGGACTACGATACCGCCGAGCTGTCCGAGGCGGCCCGCAATCAGGTGGTCAACCTGCGCGTGACCGATCAGGAAATCCAGCGCCTGCAACAACAGGTGGCCATCGCCCAGACGGCGCGTCGCGCCTATGCCGATGCTCTCAAGGCCGAACTCGAACGCGTGGAGCATTGATGCGCCTGTGTGTCGTGCTGTTGCTGAGTGGGATGCTAGGTGGTTGTGTCGATATCCCACTGGTACCCATCATCTGATGGAGTACCTGGCCAGGGGCCAGCCGTTCGGCTGGCCCCTTGCTTTAGTGACTAATAATTTAATGTGAGCTTACTGTTCAGGGGTGTGTGGCTGTACCTGGTCAGGCGTGCGCCGACTCGGTGTTCCCGGTTCCTCGCACCGGGGTTTCATGAATTTTCGATGTGTTACTTATGTTTAGCGATTGCGATCTGATCTATCTCGACGATGGCGGCTACCGGATGACCTCTGAGTCGCAGGAGCTGCGTCAGCGCCTGGATGAATACCGACGCCTATCACGCTATCTCGAGGGTCTCGAGAGGCGGCTGGCCATGATGCGTACCGCCCAGCAGCGCTACCTGGCCGAGCTGCAGCGCGAACTGGCTCCCCGCCGCTTTTTCTGGTTTAACCTGGGTAAGCTGATGCCGGCCCAGTGGTCCACGCCGAGGCGCTTGCGTTGGCAGGATGATGAAGTGAGGCAGGGTGATGCACTGCTGATCTATGTCAACGGCCAGGGTGCTCTGGGTATGGTACAAGTCACCGAAGATGGCTATCGCTGGTGTACTCGCGCCCCGCGCCTGCAGGATGCCATCGGGGCCGGCGAGCTGCGCCAGACATTTCACTTGAGCCACCCGACTCGTCAGTTGTGCCGAGTGGACTCGGCGCATGCCGATGCGCTCTTCCAGGCGATGAAGCGGCGTTGGCAGTAATGGTCAGAGTCACCGGGGCAACGGAGGAACAAGCATGGTGATGGTGACCCGTGATCCGGATCGCTACAGGATATGGCCCGGGGAGGGCTATGACGGCGTCGTGCGGGTGGTGGCCGATGATAGCTATGGTACCGGTACCTTGCTCTACGGTGGCCGTGCCGTTCTGACGTCGGCGCATGTCGTCGAGGATGCCGAGCGGGTGACGGTGCACTTTTCTACGGTTGATGGCGCTGCCGCCCTTAGCGGAGCCAGCTTAGCGCTTCATCCCGAGTACGATGCCGTGGATGCCAATAACGACATGGCCCTGGTGTGGTTGTCGCAGCCGGCACCGTTATCTGCCGCGCGCAGTGCGCTGTATCGACAGGACGATGAGCGTGGCCAAACGACGACCCTGGTAGGCTATGGGCTGACGGGAGAGGGTGACAGCGGCTATGACGACAGCCCGCGTACCTCTCACAGCAAACACCTAGCCGAGAATCGCTTCGACGTTACCGGTGATGAGCTCAAGCAGGCGCTGGGAGGCGGGATCAACTGGTGGCCCCGCGCCGAGTCTCAACTCATTCTCGATTTCGATGATGGTTCCCAGGCGCATGATGCCCTGGGGCTGCTGGCGGGGTATGACGACATCGGTTTGGGCGCGCGCGAGGGGATGATCGCCCCCGGCGATAGTGGCGGCCCGGCCTTTATCGGTGACAAGGTCGCCGGCGTGGCGACCTATGCGGCCAGCCTGACTCGCAATGGCTTGTCGCCCGATGTCAATGACGCCTTTGACAGTAGCTTCGGCGAGGTGGCCGGCTTTCAACGCGTCAGCTACTACCAGCGCTGGATCGATCAGAGCCTTCGCGAGGCGGATGATCAGGCGCCCTCGCGGGCCGATCAGGTGGTGACTCGTATCATTGAAGGCGATGAGGGAACGCAGCTGGCTTATTTCCTGGTCGAGTTTCGTGGTCAGCGTGAGCGCCCCGATCAGTGGGTCAGTGTCGATTATGCGACGCGAGACGGGAGTGCTACCGCCGGGGAGGATTATCTGGCCGTTGCCGATACGCTGGTGCTGTATCCCGGTGAGAGCCAGGCCGTGATACCCGTGGAGGTGATCGGTGATAACCGAGTCGAGCCGGATGAAACCTTCTTTTTGGATGTGTTCAATCCGGTAGGGGGGGAGTTCGCCGATGGGCTGGTGACCCTGACGGCGGTGCGTACCATTGTCGATGATGACATCTTCCTGGCGTAGCGAGCCGCTGCCCTGGGCCGTGTCAACAGAAGCGAAAACAACGCCGGGCGCCTGAAGCGCCCGGCGTGTCGTGAATTGCCCCGCTATCTATCGATCAGGCAATATCCAGCAGGCCGCTATCTAGGCTTTGCCCAACCAGCGAGGCCTCGTCGACGGGCAGCGGGGGCTCTTCGGCACTCAACAAGCCGCCCAGCAGGCCATCATCACCGCCCAGCAGGCCTCCCAGCAAGCCATCATCGCCGCCCAAGAGGCCGCCCAGCAGGCCGTCGAGGAGTCCGCCCACCAGGTTCAGCACACCGGTCAGCAGGCCATTTTCCCCCAGCAGCGGGTCGAGCAGGCCGCCCAGCAGGCCAGAGGTGCTGTCATTGCCGCCGCCGAGTAGACCGCCGTCCCCCAGCAGGCTGTTGAGGATGCCTTCGTCGCCGCTAATCAGGCCACCGAGCAGGCCATCGTCACCGAGCAGCGTATCCAGCAGGCCGCTAAGCGGTGTCTCGCCTTGACCGAGCAGGCCACCGACGATGCCGTCATCGCTGAGCAGGCTACCGAGTACGTCGCCATCCAGCAGGTTGCCTACCAGGTCGGTCAGAGCCCCGACGATCTCTTGATCACCGCCGATCACGTCATTGCCAATAATGCCGGCGTCACCGCCCAGCAGGCCGCCCAGCAGGTTGTTGCCACCGAGGAGGTTACCCAGCAGGCCCTCATCGCCTAGCAGGCCACCAACCAAGCCATCGCCGCCGAGCAGGCCCTCCAGATCCAGTAAGCTATTGCTGCCGCCCAGGAGTTCCCCAACGGTAGTCAGCAGATCGTTGACGGTGGAACCTACCCCACCTAGCAGGCCCTCGAGCAACTGGTCTGTGTCCAGACCAACACCACCTAGGACGCCATCCAGGGCACCATCCAACGTAGCGCCCAGTGTCGAGGTGACGTTTTCCACGGTGCTGCCACCACCGCTCAGTAGCTGTGCGGTGGCACCGCCCAGGTTTTCCAGCAGACCTTCATCTCCGCCACCGAGTGTTAGCAGGGCTTCGAGGAGGGCTGAGACGCCGACGAGAACACCGGTATCGACGATGGTGTTGCCG
>NZ_BJUK01000032.1 GCF_007989625.1 Bisbaumannia pacifica | reverse complement strand
GGGGCCCTGCAAGGGCTTTGGTAAAAAACTTTTATGAGCGCGTCACTCGCCCGGTCGTCGCGGGAGTGTCTTACCTTCGCCGTCAGCGAAAGCCGACGGCGGCCTCCCGCTCCCCGACATAGGCTGACCAATAGTGTTCACGCTCTCGTCATATTCATGGAGGAATCCGCCATGTCCTTGATCGATGCGCTGTGCCCACGACAGCGAGAGTCGCCCCTTGAGTCTCACCCGCAAAAAGCCTCGCAGCAGCGGCAGTGGGCGCAAGATATCCACTCGTGGATCGAGCGAGGCGGGACCTCGGCGCGCCTGGCGCGCTACCTGACCCCGGTCGCGGTCATGGATGATCGTCTCGCCACGGTGACCACCGACGGGCAGCATCTCTTTTTCCATGCCGTCTTTGCTGCCATGCTGACGCCGGAAGAGCGTCGCTTTATCACGGCCCACCTGGTGTGGCACTGCGTCTGCGGGCATATCGTGGCGCAGCCACACCGAGACACCCTGCGCTGGAACCTGGCCTGCGAGCACGAGGCCAACTACCTGGTGCTGCTCGAGGGCCTGAACCTCCCCCGCGACGCCGTCTTCTACTTCTCCCAGGCCGGGCGCCATAGCGGTCAGGTCTATGACTGGCTGGCCGCTCACCCCCACCCTCAATGGGACCATCACTTCGATTGCCACCCCCTGGACAGCCCCCGCCACCCCGGCGACGTCGATCGCGTGGACCCGGACTATGCTCCCCTGGAGCCGGATGTGGCCCTGGCCAACCTATGGCGGGAGCAGGCCAGCAGAGAGGTACGGGTTGGCCCCCTTCATGATCACCTGCTCAATCGCTGACGAGCACGCATCACGAGACGCCACGTGTTAACGAGCACGAGGCGAGAGCAAACCGAGTCTAGGAATGGAGTCTAGGAATGAATGGTAGGCAAGCCGAGGAGAAGGCTCGGCCAGAAATGGAGGCGGCCCCGACAGCCACATCCCGGCACACGCGACCACCACTACCGTTGCTCCCTTCCGGGCCTGGCGGGGTTTGCGGCTTAGCGTTGCGGGAGGACCGACGGGGCCACCATAACGGAGGACGCCTCGAGCCTCGCGAAGAGCCGTGCTGAAGCAGCCACCCGACTCGACGCGGGGCACTATAACAGCGGCCCGTAGCCCCCGCAAGGGCAGTGGCAATTCCCCGGCCTGGCGTCCATGGTTAAGGGGTAGCCACCCATCGACGCAGAGGCACTTCCCCATGAAGAAGCACCCTGACAAGGGCTATATCGCGCTGCTCGGCTGGAGCCTGAATGCCATTGAGGCCGCCGAAAACTTCGACCGTCGCTATGTGGTAGTCGCCCCGGATTGGGCCGAACCCTACTGCCAGGAACATGACATCCCTTATCTCCCCTGGAACTTCGAGCGCCTCAACGATCGCTCCATGGAGATCGCCCAGACCCTCAAGGAGATGGGGGTCGACGTGGCGATTCCACTCTTCGAGGAGACGGTGGAGTGGGCCGGCGCCATCAACTCGGTGCTGCTCGATAACCCCCGCCTGCTGGGTCAATCGATGTTGATGCGCGACAAGTCGCTGATGAAACGCCGCGCTCAGTTGGGGGGGATCCGCGTGGGCATCTTCGAAGAGGCCCACGACCGGGACGATGTCATGCGCTTCCTGCGGCGCGTCAATCAGACACTGCTCAAGCTCGACGGCGATCCCAATGACCCCATCCACGTCAAGGCCTTCGACAAGGCCGGCTGCCTGGGCCACCGGGTGATCCGCACCCCCGACGACGTGGATGCCATCCCCGATGAGGAGTTTCCCGCCCTGATGGAATCGCACCTGGACGGCTGGGAGTTCGCCGTGGAGGCCTGGATCCATAAGGGCAAGATCCGTTTCCTGAACATCTCGGAATACGTGACCCTGGGCTTTTCGGTGTTCGTGCCCGCCTCGCCGGATTTGGAGCAGTATCGTGCCCAGATCACCGCCCAGATCGAGAAGTTGATCAAGACCTTCGATATCGAGTTCGGGCTGATTCACCCAGAGTACTTCGTCACCAGCGATGGCGAGATGTACTTCGGCGAGGTCGCCTATCGCCCGCCGGGCTTCAAGGTCTTCGAGTTGCTGGAGCGGGTCTATGGCTTCAACGCCTACCAGGCCAGCATGCTGGTCTTCGATCCCAAGAGCACCGAAGACGAAGTGAAGGCCTTCTTTCCCCGCGAGGTGGTGGATGCCAAGGGCTATGCCGGCTGCTTCGGGGTCTACCCGCGGCTGCGGGTGGTCAGCCGCCTGGAGATTCCCGAGGAGACCGAGGATCACCCCTACTTCGAGTCCCACGAGCTGACGCCGCCGCTGCAGGAGACCGTGACCAAGCGTTCCGCCTTCGGCACCCACTGGGGGCTGGTCTACTTCACCGGTGACGACCCCAACGAGATGCGCGATCTGCTTAAGCGCCAGGAGAGCCTGGACTTCTATGTATAATCCCCCCAGGCACCAGACTAAGGACACGGCGTGAGCCCCGAGATCCCTCCCTCCCCCCTCGACGCCGGCAGGCTCGAGGGCCTGCTGGCCAAGCTGGACGATGCCATCGATCGACTCGCCGGCGCACGCCCCTTCGCCAAGCCGGCCAAGCTGCCACGAGTACTGGATACCGCCCGTCGCGTGCTGCTTCAACCGGGAGGGGCCGCGGCTCTGCGGGCTCGCGCCCGCTCTGTGGAGGAGGCCGGCGTCTTCGCCGGCAGTGACTGGGCCCACCCCCAGAGCCTGATCCCTTCGCTGACCGCGGTGACCTTCGAGAGCCCCCAGGCCGAGACCCTGACCATTGAGGCCTTGAGTGAGTTGCGCCTGCTGGCCGTGACCCTAGGCGAGTATCGCCACCCCCAGGTCTCCGCCGAGCAGGCACTCCACTTCCTGACCCAGGTGCTGGCCATCAACCTGGGGCGTCTATTCACGCCACCCAGCGAGGCGCAGCGGGAGACCCAGGGACGCCTGTGTGAGCTGCCCCAGCGCCTGCTCCAGCACCTGGCCGAGCATATCGGCTATGAGCGCGTCGTCGACCCGTTGATCGACGAGATCTGGCGCATCCTGCAACAGCGCCCCATCCAGGTGGAGGCGGTCAAGCGCATGATCACCCAGATCGCCATCTGCCGCGCCGATCCCAGCATTGAGCTGGGCGCCAGCGGCCAGGGTGCCGACCGCCTGATCAGCAGCCTCTACGGCCCGACCCAAGGCTGCCGCGAGGATCCTGGCCTCGAGGCCTATGCCGAGCGCCTGGTCAGCATGGATGACGGCGGCCTGCAGTACGAGGCCTCGGGGTTCGCCCGGGCGATGCATGACACCGGCCTGGTCTCGCCCTATCACCCCCTGTTGCTGCGCCACCTGCTGCAACGCGGCGACTACCTGGTCGCCGAGGCCCTGGGGCTGTCGTCCACCGGCCGCGACTGCCTGCTCTGCTACCGCGAGCTGGTACATGCCCTGATCGACGAAGCGGTGCATCCGGATACCGCCCAGGCCACCTATGGCCTGGCGTTGATGCTCGAACGCGGCATCCTCTATCAGCCACCGGTGGCGCCAGCCCTGTGGCGTCAGCTGGCCCTGCCCCTCCATCCGACGAATGCTCGGCACCTGGCACGAGTGTTCGGCGAGACGCCGGGCCCCCGGGCGCGGTTGCTGGAGGGGGTGCTGTGCATGCTCGGGCAGCCGCTTGGCGTGGGGCAAGGCAACAACCCCACCTGCCAGTCGGCCCGCGCGCTCTCCATGTGGGCCTACAATGACCCCGACTATCTGCTGCAGATGGTCGCCTGGGCGGCCCGGGACGACGAAGTCGTGATGCACTTCGAGGGCCACCCGATCTCCTCCCGGGACAGCCAGCCCGGGCTGGCCGCGGGCCCGCCCCTGGACCTCGACCCGGTCTCGCTGATCGTGGTCCCCCACTTAGACCGCATCTATGTAGAGATGGGGCGCCGCTGCCAGGAACGCGAAGGAGACCCCCATCGCTGGGTCAATCCGGAGTTTCACGGCTGGTGGGCCGGGCGCGGCTTTCGTATCAACGTGGATGTCGCCAGCGGCCGACTGCTCGAACCCGAAGACTTCCTGCGCCACTTCTATGCCGCCTACCACCCCTTCTACAATGGCAGTCAGCCGCTGATTCATCCTCAGCCCGCCGGCATCGCCGTCACCGACAGCGCCGCCCGTTTTATCGGCTGGCACGCCATCACCATCCTGCGGGTGGCCCTGGACCCCGAGGAAGTGATGCGCGTCTATTTCTTCAATCCCAACAACGACAGCGGTCAGGACTGGGGCGATGACGTCCGGGTCAGCACCGCCGGCCATGGCGAGCGCTTCGGTGAGGGGTCGCTGCCGGTGGAGCAGTTCGTGTCACGACTCTATATCTTCCATTTCGACCCCCAGGAGCGCGGCGAGGTGGAACAGGTTCCCCAGGCCAGCCTGGACGAGGCCCTCGGTTACCTGATGCGCAGTTGGGGGGCAGACCGCCTGCCCGGGGGCGCGCTCCAGGCCGGGCCAGGCCCCGCGGCTCCGGATGCCTGAGCCATCGCCTCAAACCCCGGGGCGGCGCTATACTGCCTGCCCCTATCCTGCGATGCCTTGCCGATGATGCCCATGCAACGCCTCGACCAACTGCTCGTTACCCAGGGCCTGGTCCGCTCCCGCTCCCGCGCTCAGCGCCTGATTCGTCACGGCCGCGTCAGCCTGGTCGACGCCGACCGGGTGCTTACCAAGCCCGGCGAGAAACTGCCCCTGGAGAGCCGGCTGCGAGTGGAGGAGGACCCCGAGGAGCGCTACGTCTCCCGGGCCGGCCTCAAGCTCGAGGCGCTGCTCGAGGCCCTGGGGCTCGACCTGACCGGACGCCTGGTACTCGACGTGGGCCAGTCCACCGGCGGCTTCAGCGACTGCGCCCTGCGGCATGGCGCCCGCCATGTGATCGGCGTGGAGGTCGGTCATGATCAACTCGATTCCGGCCTGCGCGGCGATCCCCGCCTGACCTGCCTGGAGGGGCTCAATGCCAGGCACATGGATACCGCCCCCGAACTGGCGGCGGCCCTGGCGGCGCAAGGCGCCAGCGGCCCGGACCTGGCGGTGATGGATGTCTCTTTTATCTCCCAGACGCTGATCCTGCCGGCCCTGGCACGCCTGTTGCCCCCGGGGAGCGAGCTGCTCAGCCTGGTCAAACCGCAGTTCGAGGTCGGCCCCGGACGCGTCAATGCCCGGGGCGTGGTGGCCGATCCAAGCCTCTATGCGGACGTGGAGGCCCGGCTGCGGCACTGCTGTGACGAGCTCGGTTTCGAGGTCCGTCACTGGGGGGATAGCCCGATCCTCGGCGGCGACGGCAACCGCGAGTTTCTGCTCTACGGCCGCCGCCGCTGAGCCAGGCTCACTCGAGTGCCAGTATCCGGCGTTGACTTGGTCGGGTAGCATGGTAGAAACGCCTCATGACTCTAGCTATGGATAGCCACCATGATCGCGACTCCCCGCCTGACCTCGCTCTGCGTGCTTGGCCTGCTGCTCCTGGCCACTCCGGCCGCCGCTAGCCTGAGCGACGCCGAGCGTCGCGACATCGAAGCCCGCATTCACTCCCTCGAGGGCGAACTCGATAGCCTGCGCCAACGCCTGGTCGAGGCCCCCGCCGAGGAGGCGGCGCCGGACCAGGGCGAGGCTCCCGGCGAGGCCGTGCTCAGCGAGATCCGCCAGCGCCGCGCCCTGGAACGGGAGTCGACCCGCAACCCGCTGGCGATCACCGCCTATCGGCGCAACTACCTGCTGCCGGTCAGCTTCAATAATCGCCCCAACCGTGATGCCTTCCGCGCCATCACCGAGGCCAATGGCCCCAGCGATACCGAGGTCAAGTTCCAGTTCAGCGTCAAGGTCAACCTGATCGAGGACCTGGTCGGCAACAACGGCGACCTCTTCTTCGCCTTTACCCAGCGCAGCTGGTGGCAGGCCTACAATACCGAGGCCTCTTCCCCCTTCCGGGAGACCAACTACGAGCCGGAGCTGTTTCTCAGCTTCGATAACGCCTGGACCCTGCTGGGCTGGACCAATACCCGCAACCGCCTGGGCTTCAGCCACCAATCCAATGGTCGCTCCAATCCCGTCTCCCGCAGCTGGAATCGCCTCTATGCGGACCTGCTATTTCAGCATGGCGACTGGGCGGTCAGCCTCACCCCCCACTGGCGCATCCCCGAATCCGCCGGCGACGATGACAACCCCGATCTCGAACGCTACCTGGGGTATGGCGATATCGGCATAGCCCGTCGCTTCGCCGGCGACCACGAGGCCAGCCTGCTGGTCCGGGGCAATCCCGGTGCCGGCCACCTGGGAACCCAGCTCGACTACTCCTGGCCCCTGTTCGGGCGAATCCGCGGCCACCTCCAGTACTACCAGGGCTATGGCGAAAGCCTGATCGACTATGATCACCGGGTGCAGCGCGTCAGCCTCGGCTTCAGCATCAATCCCCTGTTCAGCACCCATCCAGAGTGAGCACCGCCGATTGCACCGCCATCCGCGGCTGCTATGCTGAGCCTGTCATTTACCGTCAGAGGAAGACCCGATGGCCAGTCGTACCCCCCGCACCGATGCCAGCACCGAGCAGCTCAAGGCCGACCTGGAGCACCTGACCCAGACCCTTGAGGAACTGGTCGGTGCCACCGCCGACGACTCCCGAAGCAATATCAAACAGTTGCGCGAGAAGGCCGAACAGCGCCTGCAGGAGACTCGCCATCGCCTCGAGGCCCGCGGCGAGCGCCTCTATAGCGAGGCCCGGGACAGCGTCCGCGACCAGGTGGACAGCTGCGACCGCTATGTTCACGACAACCCCTGGACCAGCGTCGGCATCGGCGCCGCCGTGGGGGTGGTGATCGGGCTGCTGATCGGGCGGCGCTGATGAGCGATGGCCAGGGACCGGCGGGACGCCTCTTCGCGGCGGCCAAGCAACTGCTCAAGAGCCTGGTGGGCATCGGCGAGACGCGCCTGCGGCTGCTGGTCCTGGAGCTCGAGGAGGAGCGTGCCCGCCTGGTCAGCCTGCTGCTGGTGATCGGGCTCTGCCTGATCCTGCTGCTGCTGGGCCTGGTGGTGCTGGTGCTGCTGGTCGTGGTGGTGTTCTGGGACAGCCATCGCCTGCTGGCATTGGTCGCCTGCAGCCTGGCGCTACTCGGCGCCGGCCTGGGATGCGGGCTCTGGGCGCGCCGACTGGCCCGCCGTCCCAGCCTGCTCAAGGGCACCCTGCGCCACCTGGCCACCGACCGGGAGCTGCTGGAGAGCGGAGGCGATGCCCATGAACCGCGATAAGCGGGCGGCACGCGAGACGCTCCGGGCAGCGCCTATCGATCGTCTCGATACGGAGCACCGGGCACCATGAGCCACGCCGAACGACGCGATGAGCGGGCAAGACGCCGGGCCATGCTGGAAAGGCGGATCGAACAGCAGCGCATCGACCTGCTGGTGGCCGCCGAGCGCTGGCATGGCGCCGGTGGCGAGCTGGACGCTCGCTGGCGAGCGCTGCGGCACTGGCGAGGCGCCCTCTATGGCGTCGGTGGCCTGCTGGCCTGGCGGGGTGCCAAGCGCCCGCGCGCCCTGCTGCGCCTGGCGCGACGCGCCGCCACCGGGGCCCTGTTGTGGCACCGAGCGCGACGCCTGTTGATCCGCCGCTAGGAGCCCAGCTCCTTGTCGCCTGCCTGGCGAGGCGCGGCACTCTGCGCCGGTGGGCAGGCCACGCTGCCATAGGAGCAGAACACACAGCAATCTCCCGGCAGGGGATGCAACAGCCGTCCGCAGCCGCGGCATTCGTAGAACCACAGGCAGGCATCGCAAGGCATGGTCTCTACCTCCCGGTGGCCACACTCCGGACAGGTCAGCGTCGATTTCAGCAGGACTCCTAATCCCATGCTCCCCTCCCAGGCGGCTTACCCTCAGTCTATGCGAGGTCTCGCGCGCCGGCCCGAAGGCGACTCAACGCCACGGCGAATCACATCGCCTGGCCGCAGGCGACCCCGCTGGCCCAGGCCCACTGGAAGTTATGACCGCCCAATTCACCGGTCACGTCCAGCACCTCACCGATAAAGCGTAGCTGGGGCAGCCCCGCCACGGCGAAGGTCTTGGACGAGATGGCACGGGTATCGACGCCGCCCAGGGTCACCTCGGCGGTTCGCCAGCCCTCGGTGCCGGCTGGTTTGAGGCGCCACTCATCGAGGCGCCGGGCCCAGGCCTCCAGGTCGGCATTGCTGCGCTCGGCGAGGATGCCGTCGCCGCCATACCAGTCGATCAAGGCCTGGGCCAGCCGCTTGGGCAGGCGTTCGGCGAGCCAGGTACTCAGTTGACGCCTGGGAGTCTCGCGACGCGCCGCGACCAGGGCCTCGAAGGCATCGACACCGGGCAGCAGGGCGATGGCCAGCTCGTCGCCGGCCTCCCAGTAGCTGGAGATCTGCAGCATGGCGGGGCCGGAGAGCCCGCGATGGGTAAACAGCATGGGCTCGCGGTAGTGACCGTCGCGACAGCGTACCGCCACCTCGCAGGCCACCCCGGCGAGCGCCTCGGCCCGCGCCTTCCACTGGGAGGTCAGGGTGAAGGGCACCAGGGCCGGCCGCGTCGCGGTGACGGCGAGGCCGAACTGGCGGGCCAGGTCGAAGCCGAATCCACTGGCGCCCAGGGTGGGAATCGACAGCCCGCCGGTGGCCACCACCAGGGCGCCAGTATCGATCCGCCCCGCCGAGGTATGCAGGCGCATGCCCTCGCCATGGCGCTCGACGCGCTCGATGGCGGTCTTGAGGCGAATCTCCACCCCGGCCCAGTCGCACTCGGTCAGCAGGATCGCCAGCAGCTCCTTGGCGGAGTGAGCGCAGAACAGCTGCCCCGGCGCCTTCTCCACGTACTCCAGGCCATGGCGTTCCACCAGCTCGACGAAGTGCTCCGGCCGGTAGCGCTTCAGCGCCGAGATACAGAAGTGCGGGTTGGCGGAGAAGAAGTTGGTCGACGAACTGGCCAGGTTGGTGAAATTGCAGCGTCCCCCGCCGGACATCAGGATCTTCTTGCCGGCCTTGTTGGCGTGGTCGAGCACCAGCACCCGCTTGCCGGCATAGCCGGCGGTGAGGGCACACATCAGGCCAGCGGCACCGGCACCGATGATCACCACATCGGGAGAGGACGACATGCGGAACTCCTGAGGACGCGTGGGCCGCGGATTCTACCCGGGGCCAGGGAACTTTCCCACCCCGTACAACCTCCGTACAGGGAATGGAGTGCTTGCCGTTTTTTGTCATACTCTCGGCCTGGCGATGCCATTAGCCTGATAAGCGACGCCCCGACTCACCCGGCGCAGGACGCGCCGGTTTCTTCTCATCGACCGTGACTGCTGCCCATGCCATCGATCCTCTCGCCCGTCTCGACCCGCCCATGGCTGCCACTGCTGCTGCTCGTGCTGCTACTACCCGGCATGGCCCAAGCCCAGCAGGCCAGCGCGGTGATTGCCGCCCGCGCCAGCCTCTCGGCCTGGTCCGATCCGCTGGCGTCGCTGGGTACCCTGCGCGCCGACGAGAGCGTGACCCTCTCGGCCACGGTGACCGATATCGTCCGCGAGCTGAACTTCCGCGACGGCGAGAGCGTCGAGGCCGGGCAGCTACTGGTGCGCCTAGCCGATGACGAGGCCCAGGCCAACCTGCGCGTCGCCCAGGCCCTACGCGACGAGCGTCGCAATGCGGTGAATCGCCTCGCCCAGCTGCAGAGCCGCAACCTGGCGCCGCGCGCCGACGTGGAGGATGCCCAGGCCCAGTTGCGTCAGGCCGAGGCGGAGATTCAGGCCCTGGAGGCCCGGCTCGCCGATTACCATATCCGCGCGCCCTTCGCGGGCCGGGTCGGCTTTCGCGATATCAGCGTCGGCACCCTGGTCACCCCCGGCACCGAGCTGGTGACCCTCGACAAGCTGGATATCATGAGGCTCGACTTCACCCTCCCCGAGACGGTGCTCGGCCAGCTCGCCGAGGGCCTGCCGCTCTCCGCCACCAGCCCCGCCTACCCCGACGAGGTCTTCGCCGGCGAGATCGCCAGCCTCGGCAGTCGCGTCGACCCGGTCAGCCGCAGCCTCATGGTGCGCGCCGAACTCGCCAACCCCGAGGGCCGCCTGCGCCCCGGCATGCTGATGAATGTGGTGGTCCGACGCGCCCCCCGCGATGCCCTGGTGATCCCCGAGTCGGCGCTGATTCCCGAGGGCAATCGCCAGTACGTGCTGGTGCTCGACGAGGCCGACGACTATCGGGTGGCGCGGCGCGAGATCACCATCGGCGCGCGCCGTGAAGGCGAGGTGGAGGTGATCGAGGGCCTGGTCGCCGACGACCTGGTGGTGGCCCACGGCACCGAGCGGGTACGGGATGGCCAGACGCCCCGCCTGCTGGGCATCCTCGATGAGAACACCAGCATCCCCGAGTTGCTGCGCCGGGATCGCGGCGCCACGGAGGCCAACGGCTGATGCGCCTCTCCGACCTCTCCGTTCAACGCCCGGTGCTGGCCACGGTACTGGCCGCCCTGATCGTCGCCTTCGGCCTGCTGGCCCTCGAGCGCCTGCCGCTACAGGAGTACCCCGCCATCGATCCGCCGGTGGTGGGCATCGACACCCGCTATCCCGGGGCCTCGGCCAGCGTGGTGGAGACCCGCATCACTCAGGTGCTGGAGGATCGCATCTCCGGCATCTCCGGCATCCAGGTGATCTCCTCCTCCAGCGAGGATGGGCGCTCCAGCATCGGCGTGGAATTCGGCCTCGACAAGGACATCGACGCCGCTGCCAACGATATCCGCGACCGCATCTCCGGGGCCCTGGACAACCTGCCCGAGGAGGCCGAGCCGCCCGAGGTGCAGAAGGCCGACTCCAGCTCCGACGTGGTGCTGTGGCTATCGCTCTCCGGCGCGAACTACGACATGGCCGAGCTCACCGACTACGCCAACCGCTACCTGGTGGACCGCTTCTCGGTACTGCCCGGGGTCTCCCAGGTGCTCGTCGGCGGGGGACGGGAGTACGCCATGCGCGTCTGGCTCGATCCCGATGCCCTGGCGGCCCGCGACCTCACCGCCGGCGACGTGGAAGACACCCTGCGCCGCGAGAACGTCGAACTGCCCGGCGGCGCCATCGAATCCCGCGATCGCCAGTTTATCGTGCGCCTGCCGCGCGGCTTCGCCAGCCCCGAGGACTTCCGCCGCCTGGTGCTGACCGAGGGCGACGACGGCTACCTGGTACGCCTTGGCGACGTGGCCCGGGTGGAGATCGGCGCGGTGGAGGAGCGCACCATCTTCCGCGGCAACGGCACCCCCATGGTGGGCCTGGGCATGATGAAGCAGTCCACCGCCAATGTGCTGGAGATCTCCGAGGGCGTACAGGCCGAGATGGCCCGCCTGCAGGACACCCTCCCCGAGGGCATGGAGCTGCGCCTCAATTTCGATGCCTCGGTGTTCGTCGAGGGGGCCATCTCCCAGGTGGTACAGACCCTGTTTATCGCCATGGGCCTGGTGGTGGTGGCGATCTTCCTGTTCCTCGGCAACCTGCGTACCACCCTGATCCCGGCGGTGACCGTGCCCATCGCCCTGATCGGCACCTTCGCCGCCCTGGCGGCGATGGGCTTCACCATCAACCTGCTGACCCTACTGGCCCTGGTGCTGGCCATCGGCCTGATCGTCGATGACGCCATCGTGGTGCTGGAGAATATCCACCGGCGCATGCACGACCACGGCGAGACGCCCCTGGTGGCGGCCTTTCGCGGCACCCGCCAGATCGCCTTCGCGGTGATCGCCACCACCCTGGTGCTGGTGGCGGTCTTCGTGCCGCTGAGCTTCTTGCAGGGGGACATCGGCCGGCTCTTCTCGGAGTTCGCCCTGACGCTGGCCGCCGCGGTGATCCTCTCCAGCCTGCTGGCCCTGACCCTGACGCCGATGATGGCCTCCAAGCTGCTGACCGCCGAGATGCAGGAGGGCCGCCTGGCCCGGGCCGTGCAGTGGGCCCTGGAGCACTGCCGCTGCGTCTACCGGCGACTGCTGGAAGGCGCCCTGCGCCACCGTTTCCTGGTCCTGGCGCTGCTGGCCGGGGTCATCGCCGGCATGCTGTGGCTCAACGCCAACCTGGCCAAGGAATACACCCCCCAGGAGGATCGCGGCAACTTCTTCGTGCTGGTCAATGGCCCCCCCGGCGCCACCTATGACTACATGCTCGACTACATGGACGAGATCGAGGCGCGACTGCTGCCCATGGTGGAGGCCGGGGAGGTGGAGCGCGTGGTGGTGCGGGCGCCGCGGGGCTGGGGCAATATCGAGAACTTCAACGGCGGCTTCGTGATCGTCAACCTGGCCGACTGGGGCAGCCGCCGCGACGCCTGGAGCATCATGAACGAGATCCGCCAGGAACTCGCCGACCTGCCCGGCATCCGCGCCTTCCCGGTGATGCGCCAGGGCTTCGGCATGCGCGTCGAGAAGCCGGTGCAGTTCGTGCTGGGCGGCGGCACCTACGAGCGGCTCGCAGAATGGCGCGACACCCTGATAGCGCATATCCGCGAGGACAACCCACGCCTGATCGGCCTGGAGAGCGACTACGAGGAGAACCAGCCCCAGCTGCGCGTGGAGATCGACTATGAGCGCGCCGCAGCCCTCGGCGTCACCGTCACCGAGATCGGCCGCACCCTGGAGACCCTGCTCGGCGGTCGCACCGTGACCCGCTACGTGGATGACGGCGAGGAGTATGACGTCATCCTCGAGGGCGAGCCCAGGGCCCGTTCCAGCCCCGCCAGCCTAGAGAGCCTGCGAGTGCGCTCGGCGCGCAGCGGCGAGCTGATCCCCCTGGCCAGCCTGGTGACCCTCACCGACTTCGCCGGCCCCAGTACCCTCAACCGCTTCAACCGGGTGCGTGCCATCACCCTCCAGGCCGACCTGGCCGACGGCTACCCCCTGGGCGAGGCCCTCGCCTACCTGGAGAGTGCCGTGGCCGAGGTGCTGCCCGCGGAGGCCCAGACCGACCTCAAGGGCGCCTCCCGCGACTACCAGGAGGCCAGCGGCGCCACCGCCTTCCTGCTGGGGATGGGCATCCTGGTGGTCTTCCTGGTGCTGGCCGCCCAGTTCGAGAGCTTCGTGCACCCCTTCGTGATCATGCTCAGCGTGCCCCTGGCGATCTGCGGTGCCCTGCTGGGGCTCTACCTGACCGGACAGTCGCTGAACATCTATAGCCAGGTGGGCCTGGTGATGCTGGTGGGGCTGGCCGCCAAGAACGGCATCCTGATCGTCGAGTTCGCCAACCAGCTGCGCGATGCGGGTCACGCCTTCCACGACGCCCTGATCGAGGCCTCGGTGACCCGCCTGCGGCCCATCGTGATGACCGCGGCGACCACCATGGCCGGCGCCGTGCCGCTGATCGTCTCCGGCGGCGCCGGCGCCGAGAGCCGCCTGGTGATCGGCACCGTGATCCTCTGCGGGCTGGCCGCCGCCACCGTCTTCACGCTGTTCGTGGTGCCGGTGGCCTACGACCTGCTGGCGCGCAAGACCGGCTCCCCCGGCGACGTGGCGCGACGCCTGGAGGCGGAAATGGAGGCCGAGGGCGGCCGGGGCTGATCCCCGCTCCCGTCGTCTTCCCTCGCCAAAAGCATGGGGCCGGATCCAAGATCCAGCCCCATGACGTTGTTCCCGCGTGGCAGGCGACTCCTTAGCAGTCGCCCAGCCGCTCGGCCTGGATCTCGGTGTTCATGACCATCTCGCCCATGGGCGTGGTCATCTCCACGCGCATGGTGCCCTCGGCGCGATCCCGCAGATAGCTCATGCTCCCGACGATATCGGCCTCGCCACCCTCCCCGGTACAGCGCATGCGATAGTCCATGCCGGCGGCGCTGACATTCTGCTCCAGCAGCTCGCAGCCCTCCTCCTCCTCGATCAGGGTCATCGGCGCCTCATCGATCTCCTCCTGAGTCAGGCACTCCTGGTGCGTCTCGTTCTGCTCGGGGATCGGCATATCGCCTTCCACGGTGGTGGTGCTGGTGAACTCCCACTGACCGGGCAGCAGGTCGGGGGCTTCGGCCTGGGCGGCCAGGGGCAGGGCCAGGGCGGCAGAAACGAGCAGAGCGCGCGGCAGCATGGGAGGACTCCGGATGTCATGAATGTACACCGCAGCTTATGCCATGGCGGCGTCGAGGGGAAATCGCGGCGTCAGGCCGCCGCCACCAGGCGCCTCAGCGCCTCCAGGTAATGCTCCACCACCAGATTGGGCGGCGCTCCCTTGCGGGTGATGGCACTGTAGTGGGTGAGGTAGTGCCAGCGCTCGGGGTTCAGGGCACGCATGCGCCCCTCGCCGACCCAACGCTCGGCATAGTGGGTCGGCAGGTAGCCAAGATAGCGCCCCGAGAGGATCAAAAAGGCGATGCCCTCGCGATCGGTGGCGGAGGCGGTGGCCCGCAGGGGCGCATGGCAAGCCTTGATCTCCGGCGTCTGGGCATAGGCCGGCACCACCGCATCGCACTCGCCGAGCGCCGCCTCGTCGACCGCCTCGGCCGCAAATAACGGATGCCCCGTCGCGCAGTAGAGCCGCGAGGTCTCCTCATAGAGCGACAGGTACTCCAGCCCGGGTAGGGTCTTGAGGGCCGGCACCACGCCGGTATGCAGGCGACCGTCGAGCACCCCCAGCTCGATATCGCTGGGCGGGATCATGCGGATATTGATGCGCACCTCCGGGCCACGCGCCTTGAGGGCACTCAGGGCGTGGGTGATATGCATCTCCGGCATGGTCACCAGGTTATCGGTGATGCCGATATTGAGCTCGCCCTTGAGTCGCGCATGCAGCCCATTGACCCGGGTACGAAAGCCCTCCACCGCCGCCAGTAGCTGCAGCACCGCTTCGTAGACCTCGGCGCCCTCGTCGGTCAGGGAAAAGCCGCTGCGTCCCCGCTGGCAGAGCCGCAGGCCGAGCCGCGTCTCCAGGTCGTTCATGGCCATGCTGATGGCGGCGCGGCTGATATTGAGCTCCACCTCGGCGGCGGAGAAACCGCCACACTCCACCACCTGGCGGTAGATCCGCAGCAGGCGCAGATCGGTATCGCTGAGCCGTCCTCCCAAGACTTCCCTATGCCGCGACATAACCCTCCCCTCCCGGCAGTGGGACGATATCGCCCCGCCCCATAAAGTTAACCAGACGCTTTTATAAACGTAAAAAAATCTGGATTTAACTTATCACCTACCGGGGCTAGCCTGCGACTCATCCCCCACCAATGGCAACGCCAACCGAGGATGCGGCCATGTCAGAGCGTGATCTCCCCCAGACCATGGGCCCGAGCCCCGAGCAGCTGGATGCCTACTGGATGCCCTACACCGGCAATCGCCAGTTCAAGCGCGACCCGCGGATCATCGTCGGCGCCCGGGGCAGCTACTTCACCGACGCCGACGGCCGCCAGGTCTTCGATGGCCTCTCGGGCCTGTGGACCTGCGGCGCCGGTCATGGCCGCCCGGAGATCACCGAGGCGGTGAGCCGCCAGCTCGCCGAGCTCGACTACGCGCCGGCCTTCCAGTTCGGCCACCCCAAGGCCTTCGAGCTGGCCCATCGCTTGCGTGAGCTGACCCCCGAGGGCCTCGATCACGCCTTCTTCACCGGCTCCGGCTCGGAGAGCGCCGACACCGCCCTGAAGATCGCCCGCGCCTACTGGCGCAAGAAGGGCCGGCCCACCAAGACCAAGCTGATCGGCCGCGCCAAGGGCTATCACGGGGTCAACTTCGGCGGCATCAGCCTGGGCGGCATCGGCGCCAATCGCGCCCTCTTCGGCCAGGGTATCGATGCCGACCACCTGCCCCACACCCTGCTGGCCGAGAACGCCTTCACCCGCGGCCTGCCCGAGCGGGGCGCCGACAAGGCCGAGGAGCTGCTCGAGCTGATCGCCCTGCACAACGCCTCCAATATCGCCGCGGTGATCGTCGAGCCCCTGGCCGGCTCCGCCGGGGTGATTCCGCCCCCCAAGGGCTATCTGCAAAGGCTGCGGGAGATCTGTGACCAGCACGAGATCCTGCTGATCTTCGACGAGGTGATCACCGGCTTCGGGCGCATGGGCGCCATGACCGGCGCCGACGCCTTCGGCGTGGTGCCGGACATCATGAACGTCGCCAAGCAGCTCACCAACGGCGCGGTGCCTATGGGCGCGGTGATCGTCCAGGGCGAGATCTACCGGACCTTTATGGAGCAGGGCGGCCCCGACTATATGCTCGAGCTGCCCCACGGCTACACCTACTCGGGCCACCCGGTGGCCTGTGCCGCGGCGCTGGCCACCCTGGAGGTGCTCGAGAACGACCGCCTGATCGAGCGGGTGCGCGAGATGAGCCCGCGCTTCGAGCACGCCCTGCACTCCCTCAAGGGCAGCCGCTACGTCAGCGATATCCGCAACTATGGCCTGGCCGGCGCCCTGCAAATCGAGCCCTACGCCGGTGAGCCGGCCCGCCGCCCCTTCGAGATCGCCATGAAGTGCTGGGAGAAGGGAGTCTATGTGCGCTACGGCGGCGACACCATCCAACTCGGCCTGCCCTTTATCGTCGAGCCCGAGGAGATCGACCGGCTGATCAATGTGCTGGGCGACGCCCTCGGCGAACTGGACTGAACACGACCGACCCACCTGTTAGCTAGAGGTACTGCAATGACCACTCTCGGCCACCTGATCAACGGCGTCCGCGTCGACGACGCCACCCGCACCCAGGCCGTCTACAACCCCTCCACCGGCGAGGTGGCAAGCCGGGTCAGCCTGGCCAGCCAAGCCACCGTGGAGGCCGCCATCGAAGCCGCCCAGGCCGCCTTCCCGGCCTGGCGCAACACCCCGCCCGCCAAGCGCGCCCGGGTCATGTACCGCTTCAAGCAACTGCTGGAAGAGCACGCCGAGGAGATCTGCCGGCTGATCGGCCTCGAGCACGGCAAGATCACCCATGACGCCAAGGGCGAACTGCAGCGCGGCATCGAGAACGTCGAGTACGCCTGCGGCGTGCCGGAGCTGCTCAAGGGCGAGCACAGCAAGAACGTCGGCCCCAATATCGACTCCTGGAGCGAGTTCCAGCCGCTGGGGGTGGTGGCCGGCATCACCCCCTTCAATTTCCCGGCCATGGTGCCGCTGTGGATGTACCCCATGGCCATCGCCACCGGCAACACCTTCGTGCTCAAGCCCTCCGAGCGCGACCCCACCTCGACCCTCTATATCGCCGAGCTGGCCCTGGAGGCGGGGCTCCCCGCCGGGGTGCTCAACGTGGTCAATGGCGACAAGGAGGCCGTCGACACCCTGCTCGATGCCCCGCGGGTGCAGGCCGTCAGCTTCGTCGGCTCCACCCCCATCGCCGACTACATCTACGGCCGGGCCAGCGCCCACGGCAAGCGCTGCCAGGCCCTGGGCGGCGCCAAGAACCACGCCATCGTCATGCCCGATGCCGATATGGATAACGTGGTCGACTCCCTGACCGGCGCCGCCTTCGGCTCCTCCGGCGAGCGCTGCATGGCGCTGTCCGTGGCCGTGGCGGTGGGCGACGCCGCCGCCGACGCCCTGGTCACCAAGATGCGCGAGCGCCTGGCGACCCTCAAGGTGGGCCCCCACTTCGACGAGAGCAACGACTTCGGCCCGGTGATCACCCAGGCGCACCAGGAGAAGGTCTGCGGCTATATCGACAGCGCCGAGGCCCAGGGCGCCGAGATCGTCGTCGATGGCCGCGGCGTGCAAGTGCCGGGCTTCGAGAACGGCTTCTACGTGGGCGGCACCCTGATCGACCGGGTGACCCCGGAGATGACCTGCTACCTGGAAGAGATCTTCGGCCCGGTGCTGCTGGTGGTGCGGGTCGACACCATGCAGGAGGCCATGACGCTGATCGACGACCACGAATACGGCAACGGCACCTGCATCTACACCCGCGACGGCGAGGCGGCCCGCTACTTCAGCGATCACATCCAGGTCGGCATGGTGGGCATCAATGTGCCGCTGCCGGTGCCGGTTTCCTACCACAGCTTCGGCGGCTGGAAGCGCTCGCTGTTCGGCGACCTGTCCGCCTACGGCCCGGACGCGGTGCGCTTCTACACCAAGCGCAAGACCATCACCCAGCGCTGGCCCTCCGCCGGGGTACGCGAAGGCGCGCAGTTCTCCTTCCCCTCCTGATAAACAGAATACTCGACTAACATCGCGGTATTGATAACACCGGATCGGGGCGACCCGATCCGGTGTTGAGGGTATCCGGGTTTCGTGGTTGATACATCGGCCAAAGGCCACCCGCGGGTGATCATCGATGGCGATGTGGGCCTACTCCCCCGGCACCGCCAGTGCTCTGCCGATGATCGCCGGTCACGCGGAGTCCCGGGCCCGCGAAACGGCCGAGCGTCTTGATACCCGGATGCCATCGCCCCGGGCGCCATATCCTCACTGGGAAGACAGGGTGTCTGAGTACAACGCCTTGACGATTTGATCAGGTGTCGACATCAGAACTTATGGCCAAGCACTCAACCGATCGATGGCATTCACGCCAGAACGCGAAAAACTTAAAAATCTGGGCCACTCTTGGTGACCCAGACATACTTCAAACAGAGGAAAGGAAAATCAGAAACCAACTATCTTGTCTGGCAGCCAGGTCGCCGTAACTGGAAACAATGCCACGATCAGCAAAGTGATCAACTGAACGGCAATAAAGGGAAGCACGCCTCGGCACATCTGACCGTAAGTAATGTCTTTTGGTGCGATTGATTTCAGGTAGAAAATTGAAGATGCCATCGGCGGGGTCAAATAGCTGGTCTGAATAGTCACCAACACCAGGGTGGCGAACCACACAGGATCAATCCCCATCTGCCTGACGATCGGCGTGAAGATAGGCACGCAGATTAACACGATGGAGGTCCAGTCAAGCACGAATCCCAGCAAGAAGGTGACAGCCAAGAAGAACAGAATGACACCCGTCGTACCACCGCCTAGCCCGGTGGCAATCGCGCTGACCATGTCTCCGCCACCATTCACAGCAAAGATACCCGTAAACATGGTTCCCCCGGCTACGATCATCAAGATCATCGCAGTAATGCGCACCGTGAGCCCGAGAGAATCTGTCATGGATTTCAGTGAAACCCCACCATTGATCACCGCCAGAATCACTGCGCCAGCCACACCCACGGCGGCAGCCTCAGTGGGAGAGGCAATCCCACCCAACAGTGAACCCAGCACAGAGAGCATAAGCAGGAGTGGCGGAACCAGTGCCTTCATGGTAATTGCCAACTTCTTGCTAAGAGGGTAAGGGTCCTCCGCTTGCGCAGGCACCGGGCCGTCTTCAGGGCGTAGCAAGCAACGTCCAACGATATAGACGACAAACAGCGTAAGCATGATTCCGCCGGGCATAATAATTGCGGCGAAAAGCTCACCAATAGACAACTGGGCAAGAGCGGCATAGACCACCACGATGACAGTGGGCGGAATAATCGTTCCCAGCGAGCCACCCGCACAGATAGTGCCACTAATTAGGGAGTTGTGATACTTATAGGCGCGCATGGCCGGAATGGCCATCAGCCCGATCATTATTTCCACGGCCCCTACGACACCAGAAGCCGCGGCAAAGATTGCCGCCATGGCGATCGTCGTCAAAGCCAAACCACCCGGCAGACGACCAATCCACATCTGGATAGCATTAAAAAGATTCTTGGCAATCCCAGACTTTTCCAGTATGGCACCCATCATTACAAACAAGGGGATAGATGCCAGCACATAGTTGGAAGCAGCGCTATAGATACTACCGTACAACTGCTGAAAGACCAGTGGGCCGAAGGCAAACCAGCCCGCCACCACCGAGACGATGACCAGCGAGAAAGCGACAGGAATTCCCAAGAAAATCAGCAAGAAGAGCCCGGGAAACATCAAAGCCGAGATCAACAGATCCATTACCCTTTCTCCCCGAGCGTGTTTTTATCAATGAAGTACCTGACACCCTGGGCGAAAAGCTGAAGCGCCAGGAGGGTTAACCCGACGGCAATAATTCCATAAAATGGCCACATCTTGGGTGCCCATATACTCACCATATCTACTTCCCCGGTCACAAAAGCCTTCCATGACTTCTTCCAGCCATGCCAAGCCATAAGCGAAACAATTGGACACATCAGCATCATATAAGCCACACCATTGATAGTGGCGGAGATGTGCTTTGGCATCAGATTACTGACCACATCGACCCGTACGTGACCATCCTCGCGAGCGGTCCAGGCCACACCCAGGAGAAACACAGCGCCCGTGACCATATAAGAGATATCGAACGCCCAGATAGTAGAGGCATTGAAGGCATAGCGCGCCACCACCTCGTACAACATCGCTCCTGTAAGAACGATCAGAAGGGCCTTGCTAACCCAGGCAGACAGCCAAGAAATTTTATCGATCAAATTTAGGATCATTTTCATTTCCTTCCCAGTAGACAGCGCATAAGGGGACCCTTAGATGGGTCCCCTGCCACCGGGGTCAGTTGGTGATCAAATAATCCTGCTGAGCACTCCAGCGCTCCTGATACTCATTGTACCCTTCCAGGATATCGGTCATACGAGTGTCCCCTGCCTGGCTGCGCTCTGTCGCCTGGTTATTCATCCACTCACGACCGTTTTCGGCAAGCTCCCCGACGAAGGAATCATCGAGGCTAATGACTTCATTCCTGCCTGAGCGATAAGTTTCCATTGCCTGCAGGTCGTGATGATAAAAATTACTCAGCCCCTCGTAGGTGGTCAGCTTGGCGGCCGCTTCGATCAATGGTTTTAGATCGTCGGGTACCTGATCCCAGGTCTCCTGTCGGGTTACCACTTCCCAGAGGAACGTAGGCTGATGAACGCCAGGCACCACGATATAACGAGCCGCTTCGTGGAAGCCTTCCGGCTGATTGCTGGAAGGCGTTGCCCACTCCACGGCATCCACCCCGTTTCGCTGCAGCAATGTATACGTATCGCCGGGCGGAACCACCGTCGGAACGGCATTATAGTACTCCCGCATGACCTCGGCCCAAGGGCCGGAAGTACGATACTTAATACCATCAAGGTCCTCGGGGCCGTGAATGGGGACATTCGAGTGCGCGAACACCTCGGTCGAGCCAATTCCAACAACGAGGGAGTGGAGGCCTTCACTGGCGCGAATCTCCTGAAGCCTTTCTAGACCGCCCCCCTCGTAGATCCAGTTAATATAGGCTTGTGGTCCCATGCCACCGGGGAAGCCGGCAAAGATAGCATTGATTGGGTCTTGGTTAACCAAGTAACTAGGGGTGGAGTGCCCCGCATCGACGGTACCTTCCTTCACTGCCTCGTAGACCTGAAGCGCCGGGACCAGAACTCCTGCACCGAAGGGGGAAATCTCAACCCGCCCCTCCGTCAGGGTCGACGCATTGACGGCGAAGCGTTCGAGAAAGTTCTCAAAGATAGGTGAACCATCTGGAACTGAGGTAGGAATCCGCCACTCGATCTCGGCAGCCATAACTGGCGAAGCCATAGAGGCGCTGATTAAGACCGCAGCCAAACGTTGTTTTTGGGTCATGTAAGACTCCCCTTTCTTGTGGTTTTTTCGGCACGCATGAAGTGTGCCGGATAGATATCACCCAGCACTTTTTGATGCACCAAGCAACTAAAAATCAATAGCTTCTTCATTATTGGAAAGCCAGATATCTTGGCACCCTAGAGTGCCTAGGCCCCCGATAATCACGCCATGCCTTGATGACCCTGACCACCAGGGTCACGACATCGTTATCCGCGTTCAGCGTCCACTGCCCGCGGGCTTCTCCGCTGGCAGTTATTGAAGACGCACCTCTTCGAAGGCCAGATTCGGCGACCCCGAAGAATGTATAAAATATATTTTTTGCGCGCAAGCTTTTTTGCCTCCCCACCCCTAGCCGTGCCAGGCGGCCGAAAACGATCAGCAACGAACAGCCCCTAGCCCCTGGGCCTCCAACCGATCCAGGAGCGCCACCTCCTCCGTGCTCAGCCGAATGCCTTCGGCTCTGGCTATGCGTCGCGCGGCATAGCGACGCTGTGACGGCAATCGAGCCCCCTGGTCCGCGATGCCCTGCAGGAGTCTCTCCCCGTCGGCGAGCGGATCGCGATCGCGGCCCTGCGAGAAAGCGCTCGGGTCGAAGGCGAGTATCAGCGCGCCGTGGCGCGGCAACAAACGGGTCCCCTCCATGAACTCGCGCGCCTCCTGACTCATGAAATCGCCCAGCATCGCCCCGGCCAGCAGCTCGATCATGGTGGCGATCGCCGACCCCTTGTGCTGGCCGAAAGGCAGCATCGCCCCGGCCAGGGCGGCACTCGGATCGGTGGTGGGCTGTCCATCAGGGCCCACGGCCCAGCCTTCCGGCAACGCCTTGCCTTCGCGCTCATGCAGTTCGATCTCGCCACGGGCCACCAGGGTGGTGGCAAAATCGAAGACGTAGGGGTCCTTCCCAGGACGCGGCCACCCGAAGGCGAAGGGATTGGTTCCCAACAGCGGCGCCCGGCCGCCCGAGGGCGCCATCGCGGCATGGCTCGGACACATAGAGAGCACCGCCAGCCCTTCGCCTGCCAGATCTTCGACCTCGTACCAGAGTGCCGAAAAGTGCACGCAGTCGTTGATCACCAGGGCCGCGAGCCCTTGTCGGCGGGCCCGCTCTATCAGGGTCGGTCGAGCCGCCTCGTAGGCCGGGCTCGCATAACCGCCGCCGGCGTCCACGCGAATGATGGGGCCCTCTCCTGAGCGCACCTCGGGTATCGCATCTGGCGCCACCTTGCCGGCTTTCAATACACGCAGGCACCCCTCGACCCGGTAGATCCCATGGGATTTACAGTTATCGCGCTCGCCGGCGGCAATGACCCGCGCCACCGCCCCCGCCGTCTCGGCGCGAACGCCGCAGTTTGTGAAAATTCGTCTGATGCGCGCTTCCAGCTCGGCAATGGCCATCGTGATTGTCGTCATGGTGATTCCTCTCCTTGCGCCCATTCGGGCAGTCAACAAGCGGATGCCCTGTTCCTCGACCGTGGCAGGCATCCCAAATTGCCGGCATTCGCCGTCGGGCGTTTGGCTTAAGCAGAAACCCGCGGCCCGCCCCGCGAGGCGGCATAGACCTTGGTCTAATCCCTGCTATCCCGGTCTGGCCCACCCCTCGGCGCAAGGCCGCGTCAGATCGGGCGCCCCAAACCGGCACCTCATGCCTTCGTCCGTGAGCCGTTCGATTCGCCAGGAAACATGGCTTCACAAAGCGGCTCGAAGATTGTATAAAATATAAAACCAGACGTGATCGACGCTCGCAACCGCGATGGTTCGGACGACGATCACCACGCAAAGACAAGTAAAGGTGCCCCCATGAAGCGCGTACACGTCATCGATTCCCATACCGCGGGTGAGCCGACGAGACTGATCCTGGACGGCTTCCCCTCCCTGCCGGGGAGCACCCTGGCGGAGAAGCGCGATGCCCTTCGCGAGTCGCATGATGCGTGGCGGCGCGCCAGCATGCTCGAGCCGCGAGGCCATGACGTCCTGGTGGGTGCACTGTATTGCGAACCGACATCAGCGGAAGCGACATGCGGTGTCATCTTCTTCAACAACACCGGCTATCTGGGCATGTGCGGCCACGGCACGATCGGCCTGGTCGCCTCTCTGCACCACCTCGGCCAAATGTCACCGGGCTCGCACAGGATCGACACCCCCGTGGGCCCCGTCGACGCCCTCCTTCATGACGACGGGGCCGTGACCGTACGCAATGTCCTCTCCTACCGGTACCGCAAGCAGGTGGCCGTCGAGGTACCCGGCCACGGGGTGATACACGGCGATATTGCCTGGGGAGGCAATTGGTTCTTTCTCGTCAATGATCACGGTCAATCGCTGGAACTCGAGCATGTCGAGTCACTGACCCGCTTCACCTGGGCCATTCGCCAAGCCTTGGAGAACCAGGCAATCACCGGCGAGAACGGTGAGCCGATCGATCATATCGAGCTGTTCTGCGATGACCCCAAGGCGGACAGCCGCAATTTCGTGCTCTGCCCCGGCAAGGCCTATGACCGCTCGCCCTGCGGCACCGGCACCAGCGCCAAACTGGCTTGCCTGGCAGCGGACGGCAAGCTGGCCCCCGGAGAAACGTGGCTGCAAGCCAGCATCTGCGGGGGGCGGTTCGAGGGATATTACGAATGGGAAGGCGATCGCATTCGCCCCTACATCAAGGGGCGCGCCCACCTGAGCGCCGACAGCACGCTATTGATCGATGAGCAGGATCCCTTTGCCTGGGGCATCGCGGCGTCCTGACGATTCACTCCCGCTTGAGATGTACCGGTATCCACTTTTTACACCTCAGCCCGTCCAGCGCCATCGAAGGCCAGCGGGCTGTCCCCTAGAGACAGAAGAGACCAACCGAAAGGAACTACGATGAGCGACAACATCTTCACAGGCTGCATTCCCGCACTGATGACCCCCTGCACCGCCGATCGCCAGCCGGATTTCGATGCCCTGGTCGCCAAGGGCCGCGAACTGATCGAAATCGGCATGAGCGGTGTGGTGTACTGCGGCTCCATGGGAGATTGGCCGCTGTTGACCGAGGCACAGCGCCAGGAGGGCGTCGCGCGCCTGGTGGAAGCCGGAGTACCGACGATTGTCGGCACCGGCGCGGTCAATAGCCAAGAGGCCATCTCTCATGCCGCTCATGCCGCCAAGGTCGGCGCCCACGGGCTGATGGTGATTCCCCGCGTGCTTTCCCGCGGCAGCTCTATTGCCGCCCAGAAGGCGCATTTTGCCGCCATTCTCGAGGCCGCCCCCGACCTGCCTGCGGTGATCTACAACAGCCCCTACTACGGCTTTGCTACGCGAGCCGACTTGTTCTTCGAGCTCCGCAATCAGTACCCCAACCTGATTGGCTTCAAGGAGTTCGGGGGCGCCGACGATCTGCGCTATGCGGCCGAAAACATCACCTCTCAGGACGAGGACGTCACCCTGATGGTCGGCGTCGACACCACCGTATATCACGGATTCGTCAACTGCGGCGCCACCGGTGCCATCACCGGAATCGGCAATGCCCTGCCTCGCGAAGTGCTGCAACTGGTCGCGCTCAGCAAGAAGGCCGCCAAGGGAGATGCCAAGGCACGCCGCCAGGCACTGGAGCTCGAAGAGGCTCTGGGCGTTCTGTCCTCCTTCGACGAGGGTGCCGACCTGGTCCTCTACTACAAGCACCTGATGGTGCTCAACGGCGATAGCGAATACGCGCTGCACTTCAACGAAACCGACGTGCTCAGCGACGCTCAGCGCAACTATGTAGAGACACAGTACGACCTGTTCCGTACCTGGTATGCCCAATGGTCCGCCTCGCTCGATAACGCCTGAAGCGACGGTCCGAACAGGTTCCACGAGGGCACGCCGCAGGCACTCACACGGCGTTGACCGCTCGTGTCTCACCTCGGCCCGGATAACGGGCCGAGGTATTCCCATCACTCGCTAGGAGTCCTTCATGCGTCGCATGAGTCTGGAAGATGCCACCGCTTTGGCCGAGGCCGTGCTGAAAGGCCAGGGCTTCAGTGAAGATCAGACCCGTGTCCTGACCCAGGCGGTCATCGCGGGCCAACGCGACGAATGCCATTCTCACGGCCTATATCGCCTACTGAACTGCGCTTCTACCCTGGCCGCCGGCAAGGTTGTCGCGGATGCGACCCCGAAGGTCGACGACCAGGCCCCCGGGATCGTGCGCGTGGATGCCGGGGGCGGTTTCTCACAGCTCGCCTTCGAGGCGGGCCTGCCGGTGCTCGCGACCAAGGCTCGGGAGCAGGGCATCGCCGCCTTGGCGATCAACCACTGCGTGCACTTTTCGGCGCTGTGGGTCGAGATCGAGGCAATCACCGACCTCGGCCTGGTCGGCTTGGCATGTAACCCCAGCCACGCTTGGGTCGCCCCCGCCGGCGGCAGTCGCCCTCTGCTCGGCACCAACCCCCTGGCTTTCGGCTGGCCGCGCCCGGATGGCAAGCCACCGTTTATCTTTGACTTCGCCACCAGTGCGGTGGCGCGCGGCGATATCGAGCTGCATCGACGCGCAGGCAAGTCGCTTCCCGAGGGCTGGGGCATCGACCGCACGGGTCAGCCTAGCCAGGATCCCGCCGCCGTTCTGGACGGCGCCATGCTGACATTCGGCGGCCACAAGGGGTCGGCCCTGGCCACCATGATCGAGCTGATCGCCGGACCGCTGATCGGGGACCTTACCAGTGCCGAATCCCTGGCCCATGACAACGGCGCCGGCGCCTCGCCCTATCACGGTGAGCTGATCCTGGCGATGGATCCCGCTCGCTTTCTCGGCGAGCACTCCGCCCAGCACATGGCCAAGGCCGAGACCCTGTTCTCATCGATCATCGACCAGGGCGCCCGCCTCCCCTCTCAGCGGCGCTACGAGGCTCGCGAACGCACACGCAAGGAGGGGATCGCCATACCGGAGGCTCTCTATCAGGAGCTGGTGCAGCTGATGTGAGCGCGATGATCGCCTCCTCCATCCCGTTCCTAAACCCTCAAGGTTCTCCCCCCAAACCAAGGAGATGAGCATGACATTGGAAGGTAAGATGCTGATCGGCCAGCAAGCCGTTCCAGGCCAGCGCGATGCGATCCACGCGATCAATCCGGCGACCAACGCGCAACTCGAGCCCGCCTATTTCGGCGGCACTCGGGAAGACGTCGAGCAGGCCTGCGAACTGGCCTGGGCCGCCTTCGACGGCTACCGAGAGACTGCGCTGGAAGCACGCGCCGGCTTTCTCGAGACCATCGCGGATGAAATCGAAGCATTGGGCGACGCCCTTATCGAGCGCGCGGTCGCCGAGTCCGGCCTTCCCCAGGCCCGCATCCAAGGGGAGCGTGGGCGCACCTGCAACCAGCTACGGCTGTTCGCCAAGACCGTGCGCGCCGGCGAATGGCTCGATGTACGGGTCGATCCGGCCATGCCGGAACGCCAGCCCATGCCGCGGGCCGATCTTCGCCAACGCCACATCGCGCTGGGCCCGGTCGCGGTCTTCGGCGCCAGCAACTTCCCGCTGGCCTTCTCGGTGGCCGGCGGCGATACCGCCTCGGCCCTGGCCGCGGGCTGCCCGGTCATCGTCAAGGCTCACTCTGCCCACCCGGGCACCAGCGAGCTGGTTGGTCGGGCGATCCAGGCAGCGGTCAAGCGCTGCGCACTGCCCGAGGGCGTGTTCTCGCTGATCTTCGGTTCCGGGCGTGAAGTCGGTCAGGCGCTGGTGGCGAACCCCCGCATCAAGGCGGCCGGTTTCACCGGCTCACGCAGCGGCGGCCTGGCACTTTGGCACATCGCGCAGTCTCGCCCCGAGCCGATTCCCTTCTATGCGGAGATGAGTTCCATCAACCCGGTCTTCCCGCTGCCGGCGGCCCTCGAGGCACGCGGCGCCAACCTGGGCGAAGCTTTCGTGGGATCGCTGAACATGGGCGCCGGGCAATTTTGTACCAATCCCGGGCTGGTGGTCGCCATCAAGGGGCCGGCGCTGGATGACTTCATCGCCGCTGCGCGACAGGCCGTCGAGACTAGTGCCTCGCAGACCATGCTCACGCCCGGCATTCATCAGGCCTATGAGAATGGCATGCAGCAATTGGCCAACAGCGATAAGGCCCGGGAAATCGCCCGTGGCCGGCAAGGCGATGGCCCAAACCAGTGCCAAACCGCCCTCTTCGTGACCTCGGCATCCGATTTCCTCGGCGATGAGTCGCTACAGGCGGAGGTCTTCGGCTCCACCTCTCTGGTGGTAGAGTGCAGCGATGCCGAAGAACTCCAGCGGGTCGCAGAGCGGCTGGAAGGGCAACTGACCGCCACCCTGCTGATGGATGACGCCGATCTGGATGCCGCACGCGCCCTGCTGCCGGTGCTCGAGCGCAAGGCCGGCCGCATCCTGGTCAATGGTTGGCCCACCGGGGTCGAAGTCTGCGACACCATGGTTCATGGTGGTCCCTTCCCGGCGACGTCGGATGTCCGCACCACCTCCGTGGGTACCGCGGCCATCCTGCGCTTCCTGCGCCCCGTCTGTTATCAGGGCCTGCCGGATGCACTGCTTCCCGAGGCCCTCAAGGCGAGCAACCCTCTGGCCCTCAAACGGCTGGTTGATGGGCAGCGCGAAGCCTGATTCCTTGCTGGCCGGGCCGCTCTCTCACCGAGAGAGCGGCCTACAGTCATGGACTTTCAATGTGGCTTGTATAAAATGTGCGATAACACTTGTTAGGTAAATGCAAGCCATGGCGACATTCAAGACACGCGCCCAATTCGTGGCCGACGATTTGCGCAAGCGAATCCTTGGCGGTGAATTCAAGGGCGGCACTCAGCTGCGACAAGATGCGCTAGCCAAGGATTACGATGTCAGCCGTATCCCCGTACGAGAGGCCTTGCTGACCCTCGAATCCGAAGGGCTGGTAGAATTTTACGCCCACCGTGGTGCCTTCACCACGGAACTTTCCGTCAGCAAGATTCGAGAGCTTTTCGAGTTACGTACGCTACTGGAGACATACGTTCTCAGGCATGCGATTACCAGACTTAGCGACGCAGACCTCAAAAAAGCCGAGGAGATTCTCCGCAAATACGACGAGGCGCTCAATTCTGGGGGAGAAATCGATAACTGGAGCGAGTACAACTACGCGTTCCATCTGGCGCTTTACGAACCCGCCGAGCTGCCCGAGACGCTCTCACTCATCAGCCAGCTGAATACCAAGTCGGATCGCTACATCCGCATGCAGCTTCTCTATACTCAAGAGATCGAAAAAGCCGAACGAGAGCACCATAAACTGCTGGATCTGGCTCGCCAGGGCGACGCCGACAAGGCATGCGATCTCCTGAAAACGCATATCCAGGAAGCCTGTGAGGGAATCGTCGAACTGCTTGAGGAACGAGCGAGACGCGCCGAGAAGACCTGAGCCTCGGCGACGCCTTCTCCATGGTTTGTGATTCCCCTGACAATGCCGGCCAGAGACCCTCGTAACAGCAGGGCTTCATATGAATGCAAGCCGAGAAAGGCATGCCTAGCCGTGATTACTCCCCATAGGCGATAAACCGCTCTCAGTGATGTTCTTCTTGCCATTTCCAGCCTTCAATTGGACTGGCTAAAGCCCCCCTAATCATGCTGAACCTGCCCCCCTTTCCACACCTTGCCGGGCAGTGATCAGCGGCTCAGGGTACCCTACATCCCTGCATCGATGCAGGCCCAGCCCCGCCGCCTCTTAGTCAGCCCCACCATCGGCGGTGACGTGGTGTCGATGGTCCCTTGGCACGCCCACGATATTTTCTTTCCTCGAGCCATAGACTTTGGTCGACACCCGTATTGCAGGTGTCAGCGTCACAACTTATATTTTATACAATCGACAAAGCGGAAGTAAGGAATGCCCATGGCCTCACAGGATCCAGCAGCCGGCAACTTCAAACCTGATTGCAACATCGTCGTCATTGGTGCCGGCATCATCGGTATTGCCTGTGCCCTTTCCCTGAGTCGACTGGGCTGGCGTGTGCTGGTGCTGGACAAGCAAGAACCCGGCATGGGGGCCTCATATGGCAATGCCGGGCACATGGCAACCGAGCAGGTCTTCCCCATTGCCGATGCATCAATCCTGATGCGTCTTCCCAAGATGTTGATGGATCCCATGGGGCCGCTCCGCCTCGACTGGCGGCACTTTCCCAAGGCCTTGCCCTGGTTTGCTCAACTGCTCTGGAACCTTCGTCCGGCGCCCTATCAGGCTAGTGTGGCCGGCATTCGGTCTCTCAACGAGGCCAGTCTTTATGCATGGCACAGGCTACTCGACTCGGTGAATGGCGGCCACTTGCTGAAAAAAGAAGGCTCTTTCTTGATCTATGAAGACGAGCGCTCTCGGGAGGCGATCGACGTCCTCGAGTCACGCCTGGATGCCCAGCAGGTGGCGGCAGAGTACTGGCAGGGAGACGCCGTTCGAACAATCGCACCGCAACTCTCCAAGCGCATCAAGGGTGGCCTGTTCTTCCCGGAAACCGCCCATGTCGTGGACCCCTGGCAGGTAGTCGACACCCTGACGAAGGCTGCCAAGGCCAATGGGGTGCGGTTTCAACGAGATGAGGTGCTCACGGGAAAGGTCGACGATCGAGGCGTCAACCTGAAAATGGCGAACTCTCCCGCTATCCGGGCCGACAAGGTCTTGGTGGCATGTGGCGCCCACTCGGCTCCTCTCACCACAGCCCTCACCGGCACCAGGGTGCCTCTCGATACCGAGCGGGGCTACCACCTGATGTTGCCCCGCGAGAAAGAGCGCTTGCCGGTGGCCATTACCTCGCTGGAGCGACGCTTCATCATGACGCCGATGGACGAAGGCCTGCGTCTGGCAGGCACCGTCGAGTTTGCCGGCCTTCATCGACCGCCCAACATGCAGCGAGCCTGGCAGCTGCATCGACTGAGTCAGGGGCTGTTCGAGACAGATCTCGACACGGCCGACGCTAGGCCATGGATGGGCTTTCGTCCCTCACTTCCGGACTCGCTACCCATCATCGATAGCGCGAAAGACGGCAAGGTCCTGCTGGCTTTCGGGCATCACCACCTCGGCCTCACCCAAGCGGCGGTGACGGCAGAGCTTATCGCAAACCTGGCCATACAAGGAGACAGCCCCACTTCTTCGACCCCGCATTACCAACCCGATCACAAGCCCTATCGACTCACCCGTTTTTCTTCATACCCCTCAGAATAAATCGGTAGAACAATTCCAGAGGAAACATCATGTCCACTGCAATGACGCCTGCAAGGCTACCTAGCATGACCGAGGTCCTTGCCATCATGATCGGCTTCATCGCCATCATGTTTCTCAGCATCAATGTACTTCAGCTCCCCATACAGCTCGCGCTTTTTGCCTCCTGGTTCCTGGTGATGGCCCTGGGGCTCAAGCTAAAGATCGACTATGAGACCATGCAAGATGGTCTTATCAACGGTATCCATAATGGCATGGAGGCCGTACTGGTTCTCACCACCGTTGGCGCCCTGATTGGCACCTGGATTGCCGGGGGCATCGTGCCGAGTATCATCTACTACGGCCTGTCGGTGATGAATCCTCAGATCTTCCTCTTCGCGGCCTTTATCATCTGCGCCCTGACCTCGCTGGCCACCGGCACCTCCTTCGGGACCGTCGGCACCGCCGGTGTCGCCATGATGGGAATAGGCCACAGCTTTGGCATTCCGCTGCCCCTGGTGGCCGGCGCAGTTATCTCGGGCGCCTATGTGGGCGACAAGATGTCACCGCTTTCCGACACTACGGTGATGACCGCCTCACTGTGCAAGGTCAACCTGGTGGATCATATCCGTTCCATGATGTGGGTCAGTGTGCCGGCTATCGCTATCGCATCGGTGCTGTTCCTGATCGTCGGTTTCTTCTATATCAGCAGCGATGTGGATACGAGTCGTGCGACCATCGCCATGCAGGCACTGGAAACACATTTCACCATCAGCCCCTGGCTGCTGTTACCAGCCGCCATCGTTATCCTGCTATTGACACGACGCTATCCCGCCATCCCGGTTATCACCTTCGGTGCTATGCTGGGGAGCATCTGCGCCTGGTGGGCCCAGGATATCAGCCCGATCGAAGCCATCCGGATCGCCTACGCCGGCAACGCCATGCAATCCGACGTCGAGTTCCTCAATACCTTGCTCAACCGGGGGGGCATCCAGTCCATGCTCGGGGTAGTCGCCCTCATCCTGTTCGCCCTGGGACTGGGTGGCCTGATGGAGAGGGTCGGCATTCTCAAGGCTATCAGCAACGGCTTCCTGCGCTGGGCCAACAACTCGGGTCGCCTGACGCTCTCGACCATGCTGGGCGGCTTCTTCGGGAACTTCTTCGGCGGTGCCGCCTATGTCTCGTTGATCACGGCCAGCACCATCACCGAAAAGAACTATGACGACCAGGGCGTGGACCGGCGCGTGCTGTCGCGCAACGCCGAGGCCGGTGGTACCATCACGACCCCGATGGTCCCCTGGACAGACGGCGGCGTCTTTATGGCCACCACGCTTGGGGTCTCGACGCTGACCTACCTGCCCTTCCTCTGGTATCACATGCTGGTGCTTGCGCTCGCCCTCTTCTACGGCTACGCCAATATCGCCATCTGGAGAACACCACCGACAGCTAAGGCTGACCAGGAATTGGCGAAAAGCCGCCATGCGAGTGCAACATAACAGCCTGTACTCGTACGGCTAAGCCTTAACCAGCGATACCGAGCGTCACTAACCCTTATATCAAGAAAGCCAACGCCTGAGTTTTGTTTTTTACGAAGCTCAGGCTCACCTTTTAAATCAAAAGACCGAAACAGAAAACGCTGGCTTAGACGCGCATGGCGAAAAATTGAGCTCGAAAGGCCTCGATAAAATCCTTCGCCAGGCTCGAGAGGGGCTGCTCTCGGGGCGTCAGCAGATAAAACGTATCGCCCAGATCGGCCTCGAAGGGACGGATCGCTATGTTTTGGCCCTCGAACCCGCGAGCATTCAAGGGGTCAATGATCGCGATGCCACCACCCTGCGCCACCAGGCGAGCCGCCTGCAAGGCCAGAGACACTTGCAGCTGTCGCTGTGGACGCACAGCTGCCGCCTCGATCAGCCGATCAAGGGCCTGTCGAGTCGGATCCCGCGGCTCATAGGAAATCAGTGGTTGGCCGTGTAGATCCTTGATACTCACTTTCGCCTGTGCCACCAGCGGATGATCCGCGGGCAACAGACAGACACTCTCGAGGCGAAATGCCTCACTCTCCACGCGTTCGTCGCCTCCACCCAGCATGGCAAAGCCAAGGTCGGCGCGTTGGGTCACCACATCCTCCAGCACTTGCTCGGAACGGAAGGTAGCGAGTTCGGCCTGGGCCTCTCCGTGCTGTTTGGTGAAAGCCGCAAGCACGTCTGGCAAGAAGGTCATGCCCAGTAGCGGCATAGCACTGATGCGTAGCCCGCCCATCTCACGTTCTCTGATGCGCCTGGCCGTGGTGCGCAACTCCTCCAGCCCGCTCCATACGCGAACCAGCTCGCGGTGAAAGAGTCGTGCCTCGGGGGTCGGCACCAGGCGTCCACGCCGCCTCTCAAACAGGGCGAAGCCGAGATCATGTTCGAGCTGCTTGAGCAAGCGAGTCACGCCGGGCTGCGCGATGAGCATGCGCTGGGCTGCTCCCGAGACGGTCCCGCAGTCCATTACCTGCTGGAAGGCTTGCAACTGACGATCGCTTAGTCGCGGTGACTCCATAACATTACCATATAGGATGACCAAGTATTGATATTAGATCGTATGACCTGGCTGATCTATCGTCGAGACATATCGCAGTGACGGAGCGAAGCGGATGCCTCAAGACTTCCTTATCATCGGCGGCGGCGTGGTTGGAATGGCCGTGGCCTATGGGTTGGCTCGCCGTGGTCGAAGCGTCACCGTGCTCGATGGGCACGACGATTCACTGCGCGCCTCGCGGGGCAATGCCGGACTGGTCTGGGTGCAAGGCAAGGGGCTTGCCATGCCGCGCTATGCCGAACTGTCGCTGCACTCGAGCATGGCCTGGCCAGAGTTCGCGGAGGAGCTTACCAAACGCACCGGCATCGACCTCGAGTATGAGCATTGCGGCGGCGTGGATCTGTGTTTCGATGCCAAAGAGGCCCAGGCACGTCAGACCGAATACAGGGCACTGTATGCTGCCACCCCTTCGCTGACGGCCGTACGCTGGGAATATCTCGACCGAGAGGCGCTTCGCGAGCAACTTCCAGGTCTCGGCGAGAGGGTCCATGGCGGCACCTTTTCGCCCCACGACGGCCAGTGCAACCCCCTCTACCTACTGCGTGCTCTGTATGCCGCCTGCCTGACGCTGGGCGTCGACTATCACCCTGCCACGCCTGTTACTGGGATCGAGGCTTCCACTACTGGCTTCACCGCACATAGTCCGCAAGGCAGTTTCTCTGCCGAACGGGTGATCCTTGCCGCGGGGCTGGGGGCACGTACCCTGGCCCCCCCACTGGGGCTCTCCGGCCAGGTACACCCGGTTCGCGGCCAGGTGCTGGTCACCGAGCGCTTCCCTCCTAGCGGGCGGCTGCCGACTCCCCAGCTTCGCCAGACCGCCAGCGGCGGCTACCTGATCGGCGATGTACTGGAAGACGCCGGCTACGACACCGGAGTGACGCTGGAGACCATCCATCGACTTGGCCAGAGGGCGGTGCAGATCTACCCCGAGCTGGCCCAGGCGCGACTGGTGCGTAGCTGGGGTGCGCTGCGGGTCATGACCCCGGACGGCAGCCCACTCTACGAGGCTTCCCGTAGCTGCCCAGGGGCCTACAACCTGAGCTGCCACAGTGGCATCACCCTGGCCGCCTTTCATGCTCGGGAGCTCGCCGAGGCCATCGATACCGATCGCCTGGCGACAATCCACGGTGACTTTTCTGGAGCCCGTTTCGATGTTCAAGCGACTGGATAATGCCGCCCCCGCGGCGATGGTCACGATTTGGCTGGAGGGGCAACCCCATTCAGTGCCGGCCACCCTCAGTGCCGCCGCGGCGGTACTGTGGCTCGTCGGCGCCACGGGATATCGCGACCATGCCGCCGGCGGCCACCGAGCGCCGCTGTGCATGATGGGGGTGTGCCATGACTGTCTCATCACGATCGATGGTCAACCCAACCGACAGGGCTGCCTGGTACCGGTGGCCGAGGGCATGCGCCTCGAGCGCCAACGGAGGCCGGCATGAGCGACGCGAGCACACATCACGCCGACGTGGCGATCATTGGCGCCGGTCCCGCCGGCATGGCCGCCGCCAGCCGCCTGGCCGAGGCCGGCCAGGTGCCGGTGGTCTTCGACCTGGCTCCCAGCCCCGGGGGCCAGATCTACCGTCAGCTCACCGCCCCCCAGTTGGGAGAAGACGTGATGGGCCGCGACTATTTGCGCGGCCGACGCCTGCTGGAGCGCTTCGAACGGGCTCGAATCGACTACCGGCCGGGCAGCCGGGTGTGGTGGGCCAAGCGCGAGGGCCAAGGCACGACCCTTGGGGTGCTGGCGGACAGGCGCAGCGAGAGTTGGCAGGTAAGGCGACTGATCATTGCTAGCGGTGCAATGGAGCGTGGCTGGCCATTTCCAGGCTGGCAGTTGCCCGGCGTCATGCAGGCCGGAGCCGGCCAGATTCTCCTCAAGCAGGGCGCCCTGATCCCTGACGTGCCGCCGGTACTGGCCGGGACAGGGCCCTTGCTCTATCTGCTGGCCTGGCAGTATCTGCGTGCCGGGTGTCCGCCTCGCCTGATCCTAGATGCGGCCCCACGCTCACGTTACGCGACCATGCTGCGTCGCCCCTTGAGCACCTGGCATGGCCGCCACTACCTGCTCAAGGGACTCGGCATGCTGACCACGCTGCGGCGTGCCGGCGTGAAAGTAGTGCACGGCATCGAAGGTCTCAGGGCCGAGGGAAATCCCCACCTGCAAGCGGTGCATTACCGACGAGCGGGCCGCTGGCAGAGCGTCGACGCCTCCATGCTGCTGACGCATTTCGGCGTGGTGCCGGAGCCTCAACTGAGCCGGGGCCTAGGCCTGCCCTTTGATTGGCATCCTAGCCAGCAGGCCTTTGTCCCCCATCGCGAAGAGGCCAGCCTGGCTGCCGCGCCCGGCATCTGGCTGACCGGCGACGGCGCCGGTATTGGCGGGGCACTCAACGCCGAGCGCGAGGGTCATCTCGCGGCCCTATCGATTCTCGCCGCCAAGGGCGAGCCGGTAGAGAACGAGCGCACGCCACTTGTGCAGGCCCGACGTCGCGAGCTAAGTGCCCGAGCCTTGCTCGAGGCGCTGTTCCGAGTCCCCGATGGATGGCTCGCCGCCCAGCCCGAAACGACCCTGGTGTGTCGCTGCGAGGCCGTCTCCCTCGGTGAGCTCGACGCCGCCATGGCCCAGGGTGCCGCCGGTCCCGGCCAGCTCAAGGCCTTCACCCGCTGCGGCATGGGGCCTTGTCAGGGACGGCTATGCGGCGAGAGCGTCACCCGTCTGTTGGCGGGACACTTGGGCACCACCATGAACGCGGCGGGCTACTACCAGGTTCGTCCGCCGCTGCACTCGATCACCCTGGGGGAGCTGGCGGACTCGGCCGCTCCGCCCGCTCCCTGATCCTGAGTCGGTCGTCATGACCGACCCGGGCATCGCCAGCAACCTGACTGTACGGCCATTTCTGCATCACACAACCACAAGAGGTGTCATCCCATGCGTGCTTCCCTGTTTTCTGGCCTGCTGATCGCCACGGCCCTGTCGACGTCTCCGGCAATAGCGGACGAGAGTCCGCTGCGTATCGGCGTGGATGTGCCCTATGTGCCCTATCAGTATCAGCAGCCCGACGGCACCATCACCGGGTTTGAAGTCGAACTGATCAATGCCGTTTGCACCGAGATGCAGCGCGAGTGCGAATGGATCAAGCAGGATTGGGACGGCATTATCCCCGGACTGCTCGCCCGCAAATACGACTTCATCGCCTCGGCGATGAACATCACCGAGGACCGCGCCCGTCAGGTCCAGTTCTCCGAGCCCTACTATCAGGTACCCTCGGTCTGGGTCGGCCGGTCGGACCATGAGGTGGACGTCGAAGACACCCTCGCCGGCGTCACCATCGGGGTGCAGCAGGGAACCATCCAAGACCGCTACGTCACCCAGTTCCACCCCGAGGCCGATATACGCCGTTATAGCAACTCGGGCGGCGTGATCAGCGATATGCACTCCGGTCGCCTGGACCTGGTATTCACTGCCTTCCCGCTGGCCCAAGAGGCCCTCCTGGATGAAGACGCCTATTCTCGCCGGGGCCCGCTGATCACCGAGCCGGAATCGATCTATGGCCCTGGTGTCGGTGCTGCCTTCCGCACCCGTGATCAGGAACTGGTCGAGGAATTCAACGCGGCCATGGCCGAGGTCAAGGCCGACGGCACCTTCGAGCGACTGCAACAGCAATACTTTGGAGAATGATGCCGGAGTGTCTCGCCGGGGCGCTGCCCCGGCCCTCCTTGCCCCGATCGGAGCGTCTTCATAACCGACACCCCAATCCCGCAGGAAACGACCTTACCCAAGGGGAGTGCCGGACGAAGAAAGGGATACCCGGGGCTCCCGCCGCTGTGTTGCCGCCAAACGTGACCCCGTCGAGGATGGTAGACAGCCCCATGAAAACGCTGCTGCTGGAGATCGAGAAGCCCGAGGCGAACCTCCCTTGCAAGTGATCAAGGACCTCTTCGGCCACCGAAAGGTGTGCCATAAGGAGGCTGGCCAATCTGGTGCCGACGACAAGATGCGGGGATCAAGTGGGCGGGGGCGGTGCGCCTTGAATCTACCCTGTAAAACGGGTTAGCCGGCTGGCAGGGATACCAGTGACCCGAACGGGTCAGAAGGCTTCACAAGAAGAAAAGGCCGCTGACATTGTCAGCGGCCTTTTCTATCAATTCGTGGCGGAGGGGGAGGGATTCGAACCCTCGAAGCCTTTCGACTTACACACTTTCCAGGCGTGCTCCTTCGACCACTCGGACACCCCTCCGCATTGTGGTTCTTTGGCTTGGGCCGTGGCCTTTCGCTCAAGAACGGCGCGTATGTTATCGATATAAGTCTTCGATTGCAAGCCGTTTTTTTGGAAAAACCCACCGCATTCGGTGCCCCCTGATTCGCGTCAGTCGGCGTCAGGGCAGCACGGCGTAGTCGCCGCGGGCCTCCAGGCAGAGGGTGTCGCCGCACCAGAGCTGCTGGACCAGGGCGAGGCGGCCGCGGCCCTTGGCGGCGAGGCGCTCGGCCAGCTGGACCGGGCCGTCGTAGCGCTCGGGGCGACATACCAGGCGGTAGTCGCCGCTGACCGGGGCCAGAAAGCGCTGGCCGGCCTCGGCCACCACCACGTCCTGGGCGCGCCCCTGGCGGCGCAGCCAAAGGGTGGTCCAGCACCAGCCCAGCAAGGTGGCCTGGGCGGTCAGGGCGCCGCCGAAGCCGGTGCCCTTGTCGTTCAGGCTGGGCGAAAGCGCCAGCTCCCAGACCAGGGCCTCGCCTTCCCAGCGCATGGCGCGAATCCCCAGGTGCCGGACCAGGGGAATCGCCTCCCCCAGCCAGGTCAGGAAGGCGTCCATATCCTCGTCCTGCCCTGCGAGGGGCAAGGGCAGGCGCGGGTGGGGGTGGCCCGGCAGGCGCATCTCAGCTCCAGCGCTCGACGAAGTCGGCGGGGTCGCGGCTGGGCAGCGGCTTGTGGCGGCCGGCCAGTTGGCCCAGGTAGATAAAGCCCACCAGCTCGTCCTCTTCATCGAGGCCCAGGCCCTTGTGCACGGTGGCATCGAAGGCGTAGTGGCCGGTGCGCCACATGGCCCCGAGGCCCTGGGCATGGGCCGCCAGCAGGATCCCCTGGGCGGCGCAGCCGGCGGAGATCACCTGCTCCAGCTTGGGCACCTTGGGGATGTCCGGACGCACCTTGGCGATCACCGCGATGATCATCGGCGCCCGCTTGGGCTTCTTGCGGGCGGCGTCCAGGGCGGCATCGCCGATATGCGGGTCGGCGCGATACTCCGCCTCGGCGAAGAGCTCGCCCAGGCGGTCGAGGCCTTCGCCGGAGAACTCGATAAAGCGCCAGGGGGTGAGCTCCTTGTGGTCCGGCGCGCGCAGGGCGGCGCGGTAGATCACCTCGAGCTGTTCGGGGCTGGGGGGCGGGCCCACCAGCTTGCCCATGGAGCTACGCTCGTGCAGCAGGGAAATGGCATCCATCCACTCTGTCTCCAGATCCAATGCGAAAAGTTCTCGGTAGGCCTTGGTGGCCACTCTAGCACCGCCCGGGGCTTACTGTCGTGCCAGGCGCAGCGGCAGCGGCGGCGTCTCGCCGGGGGTGCCCCGCCAGGGGCTGATGTCCAGGCCGCCGCGGCGCACGTAGCGGGCCATCACCAAGAGCCGCTCGGGGCGGGCCCGGGCCAGCAGGTCGGTGAAGATATGCTCCACGCAGTGCTCGTGGAAGTCCTGGTGCTGGCGGTAGGAGATCAGGTAGCGCAAGAGCCCCTCCCGGTCGAGACGGGGGCCCCGATAGCGGATCAGCACGCTGCCCCAGTCGGGCTGGCCGGTGACCGGGCAGTTGGACTTGAGCAGGTGGGAGTGGAGGGTCTCCTCGACGATCGCCTCCCCCACCACCAGGTGCTCGGCGCTGGGGGTGTAGTCGTTGACCTCGATATCCAGGTCGTCGAGGCAGTCGCCGGGCAGCCGCTGCGGCGCCAGGGCCGCGTCGTCCACGCCGAAGAGCTCCACCGTCACCGGGGCGCCGGCGGCGGCGGCCAGGTCGGCCTCGAGGGTCGCGATCAGCGCCTCGCGGCTCTCGAGGCGGGTCTGGTTGAAGCTGTTGAGGTAGAGCTTCCAGGACTTGGACTCGATCAGGTTCGGCGAGTCCGCCGGCAGCCGGAAACGCGCCACGGCGACCATCGGCTTGCCACGGGCATTGAGCCAGGAGAGCTCGAAGGCGTGCCATTCGTCCTCGCCGACGAAGGGCAGCGCCTCCTCGCTGATGCCCAGGGGCGCGCGATTGGCGGCCCGGGGAATGGGGTAGAGCAACCCGGCGTCGTAGTGCTCCGGGTAGGCGGAATCACGCCCCAGGGGGGCGTGCTCGAGGGTCTCGGGACGGTGACTGGTCATGAGCGAATACCTTTACCGCGCTCCAGCATCCACAGGGCGATGGCGAAGAGCACCAGAATGAAACAGAGAATGGCCGCCAGCGCCCAGCCCACCGGAATATCGGAGACGCCGAGGAAGCCGTAGCGGAACACATTGACCATATAGAGGATGGGGTTGAGCAGCGACACCCCCTGCCAGAAGCTCGGCAGCAGGGAGATAGAGTAGAAGACCCCGCCCAGGTAGGTCAGGGGCGTCAGCACGAAGGTGGGCACGATGGAGATATCGTCGAACTTGTCCGCCAGCAGGGCATTGATAAAGCCACCGAGGGAGAACAGCGCCGCGGTCAACACCACCACGGCGACGGTCAGCAGCGGATGCGCCACCTCAATCCGGGTAAAGAACAGCGAGACGATGGTGACGATCACCCCCACCCCCAGGCCCCGGGCCATGCCGCCCAGCACGAAGCCGGAGAGGATCACCCAGTTGGGCATGGGCGAGACCATCATCTCTTCGATGCTGCGCTGGAACTTGTTGGAGAAGAAGCTCGAGGCCACGTTGGAGTAGCTGTTGGTGATCACCGACATCATGATCAGCCCCGGCACGATGAAGTCCATGTAGTCGAAGCCGTCCATCTCGCCGATCCGCGAGCCGATCAGGCTGCCGAAGATGATGAAGTACATGGTCATGGTGATCGACGGCGGCAGCAGGGTCTGCGGCCAGATGCGGGTGAAGCGCTTGATCTCCTTGACCAGCAGGGTCCAGAGGGCGATGGCGATCTGCTGCGGACTCATGCCTGGCCCTCCGCCTTGGCGGTGGCGGCATTGCCCTGCTCCACCATGGAGACGAACATCTCCTCCAGGCGGTTGGCCCGGTTGCGCATGGAGACCACCTCGATGCCCCGCTCGTTGAGGGCGGCGAAGACCTCATTGAGGCGCTGGCCGCGATGCACCGCCACCGCCAGCTGGGCCGGCTCGCTGAGGCTGACCTCGAAGCCCTCGACCGCGGGGGCCTCGGCCAGGGGGCGGGCCAGGTCGAGCAGGAAAGTCTCGGTGTCGAGCTCGGCGAGCAGCTCACGCACGCCGGTATTACGGACGATCTCGCCGTGGTTGATGATCGCCACGTTGCGGCACAGGCTCTCCGCCTCTTCCAGGTAGTGGGTGGTCAGGATGATGGTGGTGCCCTCCTCGCGGTTGATGCGACGCATGTAGTCCCACATGCTGCGGCGCAGTTCGATATCCACCCCGGCGGTCGGCTCGTCGAGGATCAGCAGCCGCGGGCGATGCATCAGGGCGCGGGCGATCATCAGGCGACGCTTCATGCCCCCGGAGAGCATCCGCGCGCTGCCGTTGCGCTTGTCCCACAGGCCCAGGTCGCGGAGCAGCTCCTCGGCCCGGGGCAGCGCCTCGCGGCGCGGCATGCCGTAGTAGCCGGCCTGGGCCAGGACGATATCGATAACCTTCTCGAACTGGTTGAAGTTGAACTCCTGGGGCACCACGCCCAGGTGGTACTTGGCGCGGGCGAAGTCGCGGTCGATATCGGCGCCGAAGATCTCGACCTTGCCGTCGCTCTTCTGCACCAGAGAGCTGACTACCCCCAGGGTGGTGGACTTGCCGGCGCCATTGGGGCCCAGCAGGGCGAAGAAGTCGCCCTCGGCGACCTCCAGGTCGATGCCCTTGAGGGCCTGGAAGCCGTTGCCGTAGACCTTGGTCAGGCCGCGTATGGACAGGGCCGGTTCGGCCATGAAGTCACCTCTGCGTCACTCATTAGGCTACAAATTATGTGGGCCAGCGCGTCGATTGCAATGCCAAGGGAAGAAGTGGGGCTCGGAGCCCGGGCGAGGAAGCCGCTAACAGCGGGAAAAACAAAAAACCGCCGAAGCGCTTGGCTTGGCAGTTCCTTTAAACATCGATTGGAGCGGGAAACGAGATCGATCGGACCGGCGCCCCGGCTCGTGACCCTAGCCCTGGCTACACATACGAAAAAAAACCGCCTAGGCAGGTGCCTGGCAGTTCCTTTATGCATCGATTGGAGCGGGAAACGAGATCGATCGGACCGGCGTACCGGCTCGTGCCCCGAGTCTTGGCTCTCAAAGGTCTGGCGCATCAATTGGAGCGGGAAACGAGATTCGATCGGACCGGCGCACCGGCTCGTGACCCGAGCCCTGGCTACACATACGAAAAAAACCGCCTAGGCAGGTGCCTGGCAGTTCCTTTATACATCGATTGGAGCGGGAAACGAGATTCGAACTCGCGACCCTCGCCTTGGCAAGGCGATGCTCTACCACTGAGCTATTCCCGCTAATCATCGAAGTGTGCGAAGTGGCGTCCCATAGGGGGTTCGAACCCCTGTTACCGCCGTGAAAGGGCGGTGTCCTAGGCCACTAGACGAATGGGACGCAAT
>NZ_BJUK01000031.1 GCF_007989625.1 Bisbaumannia pacifica | reverse complement strand
TTTGCGAAGTGCCTGCCCTCAGGGTAGCCCCGGGCCTCCGGCAACAGATGGCATTAGCGGTCGGCCAGCACCCCCAAACCTCGCAGCCCGAGTGGCCGTGGAAGCGACGCTGGCTGACTCGCTCCTCTCCAGGACGAAACCCCGACGCTGCGCTCGCGACTGACGCGTCGGGCCGGACCGAGGTCCCTCTCGCCGACCCTAGATCGACATCCCTGTCGATCCCCGCTAGTCGCTCGCTTCTCGTCAGCGCCCTGGCGACGTCGCTTCGCTAGCCAGCCCCGCTCCACTATCTAGCCAGTCGAGCGGCTTATACCTCCAGGTAGTCGAGGATGCCCTCGGCGGCCTGGCGCCCCTCGTAGATGGCGGTGACCACCAGGTCGGAGCCGCGCACCATATCGCCACCGGCGAAGATCTTCTCGTTGGTGGTCTGGAAGGGGTAGGCGCCCTGCTCGGGAGCCTTGACCCGGCCGCGCTCGTCCACCTCGATGCCGAAGTCGGCGAACCAGGGCGCCGGGCTCGGCTGGAAGCCGAAGGCGATCACCACCGCATCGGCGGGCAGCACCTCCTCGGAACCCGGCACCACCTCGGGACGCTGGCGACCGTTCTCGTCCGGCTCGCCCAGGCGGGTGCGCACCACCTTGACGCCCTCGACCTTCTCCTCGCCCACCACGGCCACCGGCTGGCGGTTGAAGAGGAAGTCCACCCCCTCCTCACGGGCATTGGTTACCTCGCGCTTGGAGCCCGGCATGTTCTCCTCGTCGCGGCGATAGGCGCAGGACACGCTGGCCGCGCCCTGGCGAATGGCGGTGCGGTTGCAGTCCATGGCGGTATCGCCGCCGCCCAGCACCACCACCTTCTGCCCTTCCAGGGAGACGAAGTCGGCGGGATCCTTCTCGAAGCCCAGGCAGTGGTTGACGTTGGCGATCAGGTAGTCGAGGGCCTTGTGGACCCCGGGCAGGTTCTCGCCGGGGAAGCCCCCCTCCATGTACTTGTAGGTGCCCATGCCCAGGAAGACGGCGTCGCACTCCTCGAGCAGGGTCTCGAAGGCCACGTCCTTGCCCACCTCGACGCCGAGGCGGAACTCCATGCCCATCTCCTCGAAGACCGCCCGACGCCGCTCCATGACGTGTTTCTCGAGCTTGAACTCGGGGATGCCGAAGGTCAGCAGGCCGCCGATCTCCGGGTACTTGTCGAAGAGCACCGGGGTGACGCCGTTGCGCACCAGGATATCGGCGCAGCCAAGCCCCGCCGGACCGGCGCCAATGATGGCCACCCGCTTGTCGGTGCGGGTCACCCGCGACATGTCCGGGCGCCAGCCCATGGCGAAGGCGGTATCGGTGATGTACTTCTCCACCGAGCCGATGGTCACCGCGCCGAAGCCGTCATTCAGGGTGCAGTCACCCTCGCAGAGGCGATCCTGGGGACACACCCGGCCGCACACCTCGGGCAGCGAGTTGGTCTGGTGGGAGAGCTCGGCGGCCTCGAGGATATTGCCCTCGGCCACCAGCTTCAGCCAGTTGGGAATGTAGTTGTGGACCGGGCACTTCCACTCGCAATAGGGGTTGCCGCAGGCCAGGCAGCGATGCGCCTGGCCCGCCGCCTCCTGGGGCTTGAAGGGCTCGTAGATCTCGGCGAACTCCTTGGCCCGGGTCCGCGCCTCCTTCTTCTGCGGGTCCTGACGACCCACGTCGATAAACTGAAAATCGTTGCTCAAACGGTTAGCCATGGTCTCTGCTCCTAGTCTCTGCGTGGCGATCTCGTCGGCGCCGGCCGGGGCCTTGCCCTGGGCCGGCGCCGGTCACTGATTCCGGCCGCTTATTCCGGCCGACGCCGGGATTCGGCGAGCAGGCTGCCCAGGCTCGCGGCCTTGGGCTTCACCAGCCAGAAGTGACGGACGAAGTCGCTGAAGTCCTCGAGAATGGCCTTGCCGCGCTCGGAGCCGGTCTCGGCCACGTACTCCTCGATGATCTCCCGCAGATGACGCCGATAGGCCTCCATGGCCTCGGTATTGACCCGGTGGATCTCCACCAGCTCGTGGTTGTACTTGTCGACGAAGGTGCGATCCTCGTCGAGCACGTAGGCGAAGCCGCCGGTCATGCCCGCGCCGAAGTTGACGCCGGTCTCGCCGAGCACAGCCACCAGGCCACCGGTCATGTATTCGCAGCAGTGGTCGCCGGCGCCCTCGATCACCGCATGGGCCCCGGAATTGCGTACCGCGAAGCGCTCGCCGGCGGTACCGGCGGCGAACAGCTTGCCGCCGGTGGCGCCATACAGGCAGGTATTGCCGATGATCGCCGTCTGGTGGCTCTCGAAGCGGCTGGCCCGGGGCGGCACGATAACGATCTGCCCGCCGTTCATGCCCTTGCCGACGTAGTCGTTGGCGTCACCCTCCAGGTAGAGGTTGAGGCCACGGGCGTTCCACACCCCGAAGCTCTGGCCCGCCACACCCTCGAAGCGCACCTTGATGGGGGCCTCCTCCAGGCCCGCCTCGCCGTAGCGCTTGGCGATGGCCCCGGAGGCCGCCGCCGGCACCGAGCGATCGCAGTTGGTGATGGCGAAGCGGAACTCGCCGCCGGACTTCTCGGCGATGGCCTGCTGCAGGGCCGCCAGCACCTCCTGATTCTTGGCGCCCGGATCGTGGGGCACGTTGCGCTCCACGGCGCAGAACTGGGGGGCCTCCGCCGGCACGAAGTCGTTGGCCAGCAGCGGCGCCAGGTCCAGCTTGCGCTGGGAGGCGGTCTCGCCCTCCAGCACCTCCAGCAGGTCGGTGCGACCGATCAGGTCGGTGAGCCGGCGCACGCCCAGCAGGGCCATCAGCTCGCGCACCTCCTCGGCGATAAAGCGGAAGTAATGCTTGACCATGTCCACGGTGCCGCGGAAGTGCTCGTCGCGCAGGTACTGGTGCTGGGTGGCGACGCCGGTGGCGCAGTTGTTGAGGTGGCAGATACGCAGGTACTTGCAGCCCAGCGCCACCATGGGCGCGGTGCCGAAGCCGAAGCTCTCGGCGCCGAGGATCGCCGCCTTGACCACGTCGAGGCCGGTCTTCAGGCCGCCGTCGGTCTGCAGGCGAATCTTGTCGCGCAGGCCGTTGATGCGCAGCGCCTGGTGCACCTCCGGCAGGCCCAGCTCCCAGGGCGAGCCGGCGTGCTTGATGGAGGTGATGGGGCTGGCCGCGGTGCCGCCGTCATAGCCGGAGACGGTGATCAGGTCGGCGTAGGCCTTGGCCACCCCGGTAGCGATGGTGCCGATGCCTGGCTCGGAGACCAGCTTCACCGAGACCTGGGCGTCCGGGTTGACCTGCTTGAGGTCGAAGATCAGCTGCGCCAGGTCCTCGATGGAGTAGATATCGTGGTGCGGCGGCGGCGAGATCAGGGTCACGCCGGGCACCGAATAGCGCAGCCGGGCGATCAGCTCGTTGACCTTGCCGCCGGGCAACTGGCCGCCCTCGCCGGGCTTGGCGCCCTGGGCCACCTTGATCTGCAGCACCTCGGCATTGACCAGGTAGGCCGGGGTGACGCCGAAGCGCCCGGAGGCGATCTGCTTGATCTTCGAGGAGCGGATGGTGCCGTAGCGGGCCGGGTCCTCGCCGCCCTCACCGGAGTTGGAGCGACCGCCGGACTCGTTCATGGCCTGGGCCAGGGCCTCGTGGGCCTCCGGCGACAGGGCGCCGAGGGACATGCCGGCGCTGTCGAAGCGGGGAATCAGCGCTTCCACCGGCTCCACCTCCTCCAGGGGCAACGGCTTGGCGGCGGGCTTGAGCCTGAGCAGGTCGCGGATGGTGGCCACCGGCCGCTCGTTGACCAGCCGGGCGAATTTCTTCCACTTCTGGTAGTCGCCCTGCTGCACCGCCTCTTGCAGAGTCTTGACCACGTCCGGGTTGTAGGCGTGGTACTCCTTGCCATGCACGTATTTGACCAGGCCGCCCTGGGAGATGCCCTTGCGGGGAATCCAGGCGTCCCGGGCCAGCAGTTCCTGCTGCAGCTGCAGCTCGGCGAAGCCGGTGCCCTGGATGCGCGAGGCCATGCCCGGGAAGCACAGCGCCATCACCTCCTCGTCGAGGCCCACCGCCTCGAAGAGCATGGAGCCGCGGTAGGAGGCCAGCGTCGAGATGCCCATCTTGGAGAGGATCTTGTAGAGCCCCTTCTGCATGCCCTTGCGGTAGTTCTCCCGGGCGTCCGCCGGGTTGCCGACCAGCTCACCGGAGCGGTGCATATCGGCCATCACCTGATAGGCCAGCCACGGATAGACCGCGGTGGCGCCGACGCCGAAGAGCACCGCCATCTGATGAGCATCCCGGGCATAGCCGGTCTCCACCACCAGGTTGACCCGCGGGCGCAGCGCCAGCTTGCCCAGGTGATGGTGCACGGCGCCCACCGCCAGGGCGGCATGGATCGGCAGCTCGCCCTTGGGCAGGTCGGCATCGGAGAGCACCAGGATCACCTTGCCGCTGCGCGCCGCCTCCTCGGCCTGCTGGCAGAGCGCCAGCAGCGCCTGCTTGAGGCCCTGCTGCTCGGGATCATAGCCGAGCGTGAGGGTGTGGCTGGCGAAGGCCGGATCCTCGTGACTGACCAACGCGGTGAACTTGCGCGGCGAGAGGATCGGCGTGGTCAGGATGATGCGATGGGCATGATCCGGGGTCGCCTCGAAGACATTGAGCTCGGCGCCGATGCAGGTCTCCAGGGACATCACGATCGCTTCCCGCAGCGGATCGATGGGCGGGTTGGTGACCTGAGCAAACTTCTGGCGGAAGTAGTCGCTGAGCAGGCGGTTCTGCCGTGACAGCACCGCCATGGGGGTGTCGTCACCCATGGAGCCCACCGCCTCCTGGCCGCTCTCGGCCAGCGGGCGCAGCACCTGATCACGCTCCTCGAAGCTGACCTGGAACATCTTCTGCCAGACATTGAGCGCCTCGGCCTCCAGGGGCTGGAAGCGGGCCAGCTCGGTGAGGGCGGATTCCAGGTAGTGGGCACGCTCCTTGAGCCAACGCTTGTAGGGATAGGCGGACTTGAGGCGCTCGTCCACGTCGGCGGTGTGCAGCACCTGGCCGGTCTCGGTGTCGATGCCCAGTACCTGCCCCGGCCCGACGCGGCCCTTGGCGACCACCTCCTCGGGGGCGTAGTCGTAGGTGCCGATCTCGGAGGCCAGGGTGATATAGCCATTCTTGGTGATCACCCAGCGGGCCGGACGCAGGCCGTTGCGATCGAGCATGCAGACGGCGTTGCGGCCATCGGTCATCACCATGCCGGCGGGACCGTCCCAGGGCTCCATATGCATGGAGTTGTACTCGTAGAAGGCGCGCAGGGCGCCGTCCATGGTCTCCACGTTCTGCCAGGCCGGCGGCACCATCATGCGGATGGCGCTGTAGATGTCCATGCCACCGGTCATCAGCACCTCCAGCATGTTGTCCATGCTGGAGGAATCGGAGCCTACGGTATTGACGATCTCGTCGAGCTCGGCGATCTCCGGCAGCAGCGGCGAGACGAAGTTTTCTTTACGCGAGTTGGCCCAGCCACGGTTGGCCTCGATGGTGTTGATCTCACCGTTATGGGCCAGGAAGCGGAACGGCTGGGCCAGCGGCCAGCGCGGCGCGGTGTTGGTCGAGAAGCGCTGGTGGAAGACGCAGATCGACGTGGTCAGGCGCGGATCGCCCAGGTCGCGATAGAAGGTGGGCAGGTCCACCGGCATCATCAGGCCCTTGTAGGAGACCACCTTGGCGGAGAGGGAGCAGACGTAAAACTCCTCCTCGTCGCGCAGGGCCTCCTCGGCGCGACGCCGCGCCATGAAGAGGTCTACCGCCAGCTGAGCATCGAGGCGTTCGTCGGCGGCCTCGACGAAGACCTGACGAATCCGCGGCAGGCACTCCAGGGCCATGGGGCCGCAGACGCCGGGATCGGTGGGCACCTCGCGCCAACCGTGCACGGTGAGGCCGCGGGCCTCGAGCTCGGCGTCCAGCACCTGGCGAGCATGGGCCTCGCGATCGTCGTCGTCGGGCAGGAAGATGGTGCCCACGGCGAAGCGGCTGCCCAGGTCGACCCCCAGGGTCTCCCGGGCCACTTCGCGCATAAAGCCCTCGGGCATCTTGAGCAGCAGGCCGCAGCCGTCGCCGGTCTTGCCGTCGGCGGCGATGCCGCCGCGGTGAGTCATGCAGGTCAGCGACTCGATGGCGGTCTTGAGCAGGTCATGGCTGGCCTCGCCTTCCATATGGGCGATCAGGCCGAAGCCGCAGTTATCGCGGAATTCGCCGGGCTGATGGAGACCTCGGTTCATGGGCGTGTCCCTCAAGCTAGATGTCTTTTATTTCCTGACCAGCCATGATATTTTTATCTGTTTTTATTTTTTTATAGATACGCAGTATCGGGCGGCCATGAAGCAGTAAAAAGGCTGTCCAGCATAGCCAGCCCCCCTTCCCCGCGCAATTCCCGGCCCCGACCGCCCCCCAAAAAATCTCAATAAATCGATGAGTTAGCCACACCCAACGAAGAAAAAACTCGCCAGTTCAATGACTTGACGCCACCCTCTCGATAACGATCACAATAATAGACTTTAGTCTAACAACCCCGACTTCCACCCATACCGATCATGCATAAGGCATACGAATTCATGAATCGCATACTCTCCAGACATAGGCTACGTCCCAAAAGAAAAGCGGCGGCCACCCCAAGGTAGCCGCCGCTTTTCTTGTGAAGAATTTATTTTCTAGAAAATATCACTGCCTAGGAAAGTCCGTCAGCACACCATGCAGCTGCTCCGGCGGCGTCTCGTCATACACACAGGCCTCCCCCAACCGCCGCAGCAGGATCAAGCGCAGGCGGGCATCGATATTCTTCTTGTCGAGGCGCATGGGCACCAGGAAGGCCTCCTCGTCCATGGCCGCCGGCGCCGCCAGCGGCAGGCCCGCCGCCTCGATCACCGTCGTCACCCGCGCTACCTCATCCCGGGTGAGCCAGCCCAGTCGCGCGGAGAGCTCGGCGGCCATCAGCATGCCGGCCCCCACCGCCTCGCCATGCAGCCAGGCACCATAGCCCTGGTAGGCCTCGATGGCGTGCCCGAAGGTGTGCCCCAGGTTGAGCAGGGCACGCACCCCCTGCTCGGTCTCGTCGGCGGCCACCACCTCGGCCTTGATGGCACAGCTGCGCAGGATCGCCTCGCGCAGGGCCGCCTCGTCGAGGTCGCGCAAGTCCGCCATCCGCGCCTCCAGCCAGGCCAGGAAATCCACATCGCGGATCAGGCCATACTTGATCACCTCCGCCAGGCCGGCGGAGAGCTCCCTGGCCGGCAGGCTGCCCAGGGTGGCGGTGTCGATCAGCACGGCACGGGGCTGCCAGAAGGCACCGATCATGTTCTTGCCGCGGGGATGATTGACACCGGTCTTGCCCCCCACCGAGGAGTCGACCTGGGAGAGCAATGTCGTGGGCACCTGGATAAAGGCCACCCCGCGCTGGTAGCAGGCGGCGGCATAGCCGGTCATGTCGCCGATCACCCCGCCCCCCAGGGCCACCAGGGTGCAGCGGCGATTAAAGCCGGCCTCCAGCAAGGCATCCCAGATCCGCTCGACGCTGGCCAGGGTCTTGGTATGCTCGCCGTCAGGCAGGATCACCTCACGCACCTCGAGCCCCTCGGGCAGGCCGGCCCTGAAGGCCGCCAGGTAGAGGGGCGCCACCGTCTCGTTGGTGACGATCATCACCTGGCGACCGGCCAGATAGGGGGCCAGCCACTGGGGATCCCCCAGCAGACCGGCACCGACATGAATGGGGTAGCTGCGCTCGCCGAGATCGACGCTAAGGGTACTGACAGAAGAGGTGACTTGGCTCATGGAGGGGTAGCACCGAAGGTTACTGAGGAGGGCATCACGCCTTGCAGGACTTGAGCGGGTCGACCAGCTTGGTGACCCGGCGCACGATCTCACCGGCCACCGCCTTGGGGCCGCGGCGATCGGTGCGCACGATCAGGTCCGCCGTGGCACGATAGAGGGGGTCCCGCGCGGCGAAGAGATCCCTCAGCACTTGACCGGGATCCTCGGCCTGGAGCAGGGGGCGATTGCGATCCTTGGCGGTGCGCCTGAGCTGCTGCTCCACCGTGGTATAGAGGTAGATGACGGTCCCCCGCTCGCGCAGGGCGCGCCGATTGACCTCGCGGATCACCGCGCCGCCGCCGGTGGCCATGACGACGCCCGATAGCTGCGTCAGCTCATCGATCACCTGGGACTCGCGCTCGCGAAACCCGGCTTCCCCCTCGACATCGAAGATCCAGGGGATATCGGCACCACAGCGCGCCTGGATCTCGTGGTCGCTGTCATAGAAGTCACGGCACAGCTCGGCCGCCAGGAGGCGGCCGATGGTGCTCTTGCCGGCCCCCATGGGGCCGATGAGAAAGAGATTGGGTAAGTCCTGCATCAGCGAAGTGCCAGCCCATCCTCGAGGATCGTGGGTGTGATGAATATCAGCAACTCTACCTTTTCATTGCTCTCTTGGGTATAGCGGAAGAGGTTGCCGATGATCGGGATGTCCGACAGCAGCGGCGTCTCGAAGAGGCTGCGGATCTGCTCGGTGGTCAGGATCCCCCCCAGGACCACCGTTTCGCCGTTGTTGACCAGCACCTGAGTCTGGATTTCGTTGCGGTCGATGGGCGGCTCGCTGCCGACGAAGGTATCCCGGAAGCTATCGTTGGTGATCAGCAGGTCCATGACGATGCGATTGTCCGGGGTGATCTGCGGGGTCACCTCCAGGGAGAGCACCGCTTCCTTGAAGTCGGTCTCGGTGCCGCTGTCGCTGACCGTCTGGAAGGCCCGCTCCTCGCCCTGTTTGATAATGGCGGTGCGCTGGTTGGCGGTAATCACCCGGGGCTGGGAGATGGTCTGGCTGCGCCCCTCGCTCTCCAGGGCACGCAGCTCCAGGTCGATGAGGATATCCCCGGAGAGGTAGCCGAAGGCGAAGGAGGTCAGCGGGTCGCGATCGCCACCCAGGTCCACCGCCAGGCCACCGCGATCGCGGTAGACCAACTCGCCCTCCACCGGATCGAAGAAAGTCTGACCGGGACCGGTGGCAGCGCCATCCAGGTCGATATTGCTGCCTCCGGGGCGCGACAGCCCCCAGTTGACCCCCAGCTCGCGGCTGGTGCTATCCCGGGCGATGACGATCCGCGCCTCGATCTGTACCTGGCGCACCGCCACGTCCAGTTGCTCGATGGTGTCGAGGATCTGCTCGAGCTGCTCGGCGGTGTCCTGAATCAGCAGGGTGTTGGTGCGCGCGTCGACACTGACCCGGCCACGCTCGGTGAGCAGGCCGAAGCCCTCCTCGCCGCCGCGCAACAGCCCGGCCAGGTCGGCGGCCCGAGCATAGTTGATCTGCACATAACGGGTCACCAGAGGCGCCAGCACCTCCATCTGCTCCCGCGCCTCGATCTCCTGGCGCTCGATATTGGCCAACTCCGCCGCCGGTGCCACCACGATCACGTTGCCCTCCTGACGACTGGCCAGGCCGTGACTCTTGAGCACCAGGTCCAGGGCCTGGTCCCAGGGCACGTCCTGCAGGTTGAGGGTCACCCGACCGGTAACGCTATCGCTGGCGACGATATTCAACCCGGTAAAGTCGGCGATGATGGAGAGCACCGAGCGCACCTCGATATCCTGGAAGTTCAGGGTGATACGCTCGCCACTGAAGCTGCGCTGCTCGGGGCGCGTCACTTGCTGCGGCGCCGGCGCCGCCACCGGCTGAGCCTCGATGATCAACTCCCGCCCGCTATGGGTGGAGAACATGGCGAAGTCATCACTGGCCTGCAGCTCCAGGGTCACCCCTTCGCGGCCGGGGCGCGGTACGATGCGGCTCAGCGGCGTGGCGAAGTCGGTGACGTCGAGCACCTGATCCAGGGACGCCGGCAGTCGCACCCCGCGCAGCTCCGCGAGGATGCGGTTGTCACTGGCCTCGCGAACCCGGCTCTCGATACCGCTACGATCGAAGGTCACGATCAGACGCCCGGCACCATCGGCGCCGCGGCGGAAATCGATATCCTCGATGCGCGGCTCCCGGACGACCGCCGTGGTCGTGGTGGTGGTGGTCGTGGGCGAGGCGGCGGCGACCACCGACGAGGACGCCCCGCCGGCGCCGCCGATGGCCAGGATCAACCGATCCCCCTCCTGGCGCGTGGAATAGGGCAGCTCCTCGTCGAGGGTAAAGACCAACCGGGTCCGCGACCCGGCCTGCAGGGTAGTGACCTGCTCCACGCCCCCCAGGTCGAGGGACTGACGCGGACGATCCACCAGGCTGGCGGTCTCCATCAGATCGATGGTCAGGCGCGGCGGCCCATCGAGCCGATAGCCGCGCACCTCGGGCACGCCGCCCTCGAAATGCAGTTCGACCTCGACCCCCTCGCCCGCCTGCCGATAGTCCAGGTCCGTCAGGGTCGATGCCGCCCAGGCGGCCCCCCCGCCCAGCAGTGACAGGCAAAACATTGCCAGATAGCGCGTGATGGTTTGCATGATCCCTTCCCCTTGCCCTGTTGGTCTTTACGCCGCCTGGCCATCAGCCACGCTGACGCCCCCCCCCATTCAGCGATAGGCTGCGCACTCGTTCGATCCACCCCCCGCGACCGTTGGGCACCACCTCCACCAGTTGTACGGAGGCCTCGGTGATGCTGACGATGCGCCCGAAATCGGTGCCCATGTAATTGCCGTTGCGCAGACGGTGCACCTCGCCGTCCGGCGCCCTGACCAGTGCCGAGGGCTGCCCCCCTACCGAGAGGGTGCCGACCAGCGCCAGCCGCTCGAGGGGATAGAGCTCCAGCGGCTCCTTGGGCCGCGCCATGTCCGGCGCCAACTCCTCGGAACCGCCGACCAGCCCCGCCTCCGGCTCCGGCAGGCGGGCCATAAAGGGGCTGCGCCGATCGGCCTGAGCATAGGGAATGGCCACGTACTTCGGCGTATCCGGTAGTGCCGATAGCTCCAGGCGTCCCGGGTTGGCGCGTATTTCCGCCAATTGACGATCGAGGCCGGCGATATCGGGATCGCTGCACCCCGCCAGACCGACGAGCAGCAGCAGGCCGCCGCCCCGCGCAAGGCGTGACTTCATGGGCTCTCCTCCCCGCCGTCATGGCGATAGCTGTAGGTCTTGGCCAGCAGCGACAGGCGCAGACGGCCGCCCCCACCCACCGGCGCCAGGGTAAAGTCGTGCTGGGTGACGATGCGCGGCAGCCCCGCCACCCCGGAAAGGAAGGAGGCGATACGGTGATAATCCCCCTCCACCTGAATATCGAAGGGCTGCTCCACGTAGTACTCCTGGGGCACCGGGGCACGCAGCCGGATCGCATCGATGAGCAGCTGATTGTCGATGGCCGTTTCGCTGATATTGTCGATCAACGAGGGAATCTCGGCGCCGCTGGGCAGCATCTCCAGCAGCGTATCGAGACGCGCCTGCAGCGCCGCATTGCGCTCGCGCATGGCCGGCAGGTTGGCCGCCTGGGCCGCCTTGCCGCGATATTCTTCCAGCAGGCTAGATTCTTCGCCCTCGGCCCGGGCCAGCTCCTCCGCCTTGGGAGAGGCCAGGTACCAATGCATGCCGGCGAAGGTCAGCCCCAGCACCAGCAGGCAGCAGATCAACTGCAGCGACCAGGGCCAGCCGCCCGCCTCACGCAGATCGAGCTCGCGCCAATCCAGCTCCTTGAGCCGACGCCACTCTCCGGAAAGACTCATGACTCGTCCTCCTCGATGGCCGTCGCCACCAGCATGCGCACCCACTGACTGAGCCGGCGCCACTCTCTCGATCTCGCTCCGGAAAGACTCATGACGCATCCTCCTCGATGACCGACGCCCCCGGCATGCGCACCCACTGATTGAGCCGGCGCCACTCTCTCGATCTCGCCCCGGAAAGACTCATGACGCATCCTCCTCGAAGACCGACGTCTCCGGCATGCGCGTCCACTGATTGAACCGGCGCCACTCTCTCGATCTCGCCCCGGAAAGACTCATGACTCGTCCTCCTCGGCCAGTGGCTGGCCCGGCATGCGCTGCGGCACGCTGAGACTGAAGCGCCGCCGCGCCTGCCCTTCGTCGGCCTCCACCTCGGAGAGGCTGGGCACGTCGAAGGCCGTGGCGGCTCCCAGGGCACGCAGTTGATCGGAGACCTGGCGATTGTTCTCGGCCAGGCCGGTGAGGCGTAGCTGGTCGCCCTGACGGGTCAGTTCGGTGTAGTGGACCCCTTCCTCAAGGCTGGCGGTCAGTTGGTTGAAGACATGCACGGTCTGCGGACGCCCCTCCTGAAGGCGACGGAAGACCGCGATCTGCGCCTCCAAACGCTCGATCTCGGCCTCGTACTCGCGAATCGAGCGGATGTCCCGATCGAGCCGGGCCGACTGGGCGGTGATATGGGCATTGCGCTGCTGCTGTACGTCCAGGGCCTGCTGGTAGTAGTAAGTCATGCCGGCCCCACCGGCCAACCCCACCACCACCATGGCCATCAGGGCCAACTGGAAGCGCTTGCTGCGACGCTCCCGACGCTGCTCGCGCCAGGGCAACAGATTGATCTCGATCGTCATGGGCGCGACCTCATTGCCAGACCGCAGGCCGTGAGCATGGCGGGGGCATCACTGGCCAGGGTGTGGATATCGATGCGCGAATTGACCTTCATGCGCAGGAAGGGATTGGCGACCACCACCTCCATGCCGCTGTCGGCCGCCAGGCGCTCCTGCAGGCCGGGGATCACGCAGGAGCCCCCCACCAGCACCAGCCGCTTGACCTCCTCCCGTCGACCGGCGGTGTAGTAGAGCTGCAAGGAGCGCCCCACCTGCTGGACCAGGGTCTCGATAAAGGGCTCCAGCACGCTGCCCTGGTAGTCCTCGGGAAGGCCGCCGCGCTTCTTGGCCAGCCCCGCCTCTTCCACGCTCAGGCCATAGCGGCTGACGATCTCGTCGGTCAGTTGGCGCCCGCCGAAGACGGTGTCCCGGCTGTAGGTGATGCGTCCGTTACGCAGGACATGGAAGGCATGCATGGTGGCGCCGACATCCACCAGGGCCACCCCGCCACTGGCATCCTCTTCCCGGGGCAACTGGTGGCGCACCTCGGTGAAGGCACGCTCCATGGCGAAGGTCTCCACGTCCACCGCCGCCGGAGTCAGGTCCGCCTGCAGCAGGGCCTCGGTGAGCTGGCTGACGTCCTGCTGACGGCAGGCCACCAGCAGCACATCCTGCTGATCGGCATAACGGTCATGGGTGCCCAGGCGCTGGAAGTCGAAGGCCACTTCACTGAATGGGAAGGGAATATGCTTGTCGGATTCGATCTGGATGCGCGCCTCGATCTCGTCATCGTTGAGGGAGGCGGGCATGGTGAGTGTCTTGGTAATGGCGGCACTGGCCGGCACCGCGGCGCCGGTGAGCCGGGTGGTGGGGCGCGCCAGTTCGACGGCCCGCTGCAACGCCTCGACCACCGCCGACATGTTGCGGATACGGCGCTCGACCACGGCTCCTTCGCGCAGCGGGCAGACCGCATAGCTCTCGACCCGAAAGCCGCCCTGTACCGCCTTGAGTTCGATCAGCTTGACGGTGGCCGAGGTGATATCGACACCGATCAGCCCCTTCGCCTGTCTAGTAAGTTGCACCTGAGTCGCCCCCTGCTCGTCCCATGCGTTGCCGTTGCGACCTGGGCGTCACCCCCTCGACTCCCCCTGACGCCCCGCGGCTGCGTAATTTTCAGGTTACATCCGATTTCGTTTCATCACACAATAGCAAGATGCTTACCCCTTCAACGCTGGTGACCCCCCGCTACGGCCCATATAATGGCTAACCTCAAGGATAGCCCCGCCTCATCGTCGTACCGCCACCGCTAATCACGCGCTTATCACGGGTATCTCATGAAGTTTTTCCAACGCCTGATCGCCTCCCTCGTGTGGCTGACGCTCTCGCTGACCGCCGCCGGCCTGCTGGCCGTGACCGGCGCCGCCCTCTATTTCGCCCCCGGCCTGCCCGATGTGCGCCAGCTGCAGGACTTCGAGCTGCAGGCCCCGCTGCGCATCTTCACCCGCGACGGCAAGCTGATCGGTGAGTTCGGCGAGGAGCGACGCATCGCCGTCGACTACGACGAGATTCCCGAACCGCTGATCCAGGCCCTGCTGGCCGCCGAGGACGCCAGCTTCTTCGAGCACCCCGGCGTCGACCCCCGCGGCCTGGCCCGCGCGGCGGTGGAGCTAGCCTCCAGCGGCGGCGACATCCAGTCGGGGGGATCCACCATCACCATGCAGGTGGCGCGCAACTACCTGCTGACCCTGGATCGCACCTTCACCCGTAAGATCCGCGAGATCCTGCTGGCCCTGCAGATGGAGCAAGTGCTGAGCAAGGAGGAGATCCTCGAGCTCTACGTCAACAAGATCTTCCTCGGACACCGCGCCTACGGCATTGCCGCCGCCGCCGAGACCTACTACGACCGCCCCCTGGAGGAGCTGACCCTGGCCCAGATGGCGATGATCGCCGGCCTGCCCAAGGCACCCTCCGCCTTCAACCCCCTGGCCAACCCGGAGCGCTCACTGATCCGTCGCAACTGGATCCTCTATCGCATGCGCGAGCTGGGGCATATCGACCAGGCCACCTACGCGGAGGCCGTGGCCGCCCCGATCACCGCCCGCCGCCATGTGGCCCAGGTCGAGGTGGAGGCCGATTACATGGCCGAGATGGCGCGCCAGTTCGCCGTGGACCGCTACGGCGACGAGGCCTATACCGGCGGCTACCGCATCACCACCACCCTGGACAGCGAACTGCAGCCCATGGCCCGGGAGGCCCTGAGCCGCGGCCTGATCGCCTATGACACGCGCCATGGCTGGCGCGGCCCGGAGCAGACCGAGATTCCCGCCGGCCTGGTGGAGGCCCAGGAGCGCACCGAACGCCGCGGCCTGGAAGAAGAACTCGACGAGTCCCCCGAGGTACTGGAAACCGCCCGTCGTGCCGCGGCCAGCAGCCAGAGCGAAGTGGCGGGTGTCGACGGCGACGTCAGCAACTGGCTCAATGTGCTCGAGCGCACGCCACGCCTCGGTCCCCTGCATCCGGCCATCGTGGTCGCCGCCGAGGGACGCGAGATGCGCGTGCTGACCGCCGACGGTGAGGTGGTGACCCTCGACTGGGAAGGCCTGCGCTGGGCGCGCCGCTACCGCAGCGCCCAGTGGCGCGAGGGCGAGCCGGGCTCGGCCGCCGAGATCGCCGCGCCCGGCTCCCTGGTACGCATCCTGCAACGCGAAGACGGCAGTTGGCGCCTCTCCCAGCGCCCGGATGCCGAGGGCTCTATCGTGGTGCTGGATCCCGACAGCGGCGCCATCCTGGCCCTGCAGGGCGGCTTCGACTTCGACGCCAGCAAGTTCAATCGGGCCACCCAGGCCCAACGCCAGTCCGGCTCCATCTTCAAGCCCTTCGTCTATCTGGCGGCCCTGGAGGCGGGCGAGATTACTCCCGCCTCGATCATCAACGATGCCCCGGTGGTGATGCCGGACGCCGGCACCACCTGGCGGCCGGTCAACTCCAGCGGCGACTTCCGCGGCCCCATGCGCGTGCGCCGCGCCCTGGCCCTGTCGCGCAACCTGGTCACCATCCGCGTCCTGCAGCGCCTGGGGCTGGATAACACCATCGATTTCCTGGCGCGTTTCGGCTTCGATGAGTCGCGCCTGCCCCACGGCCTCTCCCTGGCCCTGGGCAGCGCCAGCCTGACGCCCCTGGAGATGACCACCGCCTACGCCACCCTGGCCAATGGCGGCTACGGCATCCAGCCCTGGTACATCGAGCGGGTCACCCGCGGCGCCGACGAGACCCTGGTGGACGAGGCCAGCCCGCGCCGGGTCTGCCGCGACTGTCGGCCCGACACCCAGGAGATGGAGATCGAGGGTCGCCGCTATCCGCTGGCGCCCCGGGTCGCCGACGCCAGCGCCGTCTACCTGGTTACCGACATGCTGCGCGACGTCGTCGAATCCGGCACCGGGCGCGGCGCCCTCGAGGTGGGACGCGGCGATATCGTCGGCAAGACCGGCACCACCAACGACCAGCGCGACGCCTGGTTCGCCGGCTACAACGCCGACCTGGCGGTCTCGGTATGGATCGGCAAGGACAATAACGAGACCACCGGCGAGTACGGCGGTCGCGCCGCCCTGCCGGTGTGGGTCGACTTCATGAGCCAGGCCCTGGCGGGCCGTCCCGAGGCGAGGCAGGCGCGCCCCGCCGAGGTGGTCAGCGCCCGCGTCGATCCGGATTCCGGCCGCCGCCTGCGCGATGGTCAGGCCGGCGGCATCAGCGAGCTCTTCCATGTCGACCACCTGCCCGAATTCGAGCCCTACAGCGTGAGCCAGGATCTCGAGCAGCACAGCGGCGCCCAGGGCAGCGGCTCCTTCGAATCGATCTTCTAGCTCATTGCCCGGCGGCCGCCGGGCACGAGCCGACAACGACAAGGCCCGCATCCAAGGATGCGGGCCTTTTTGCTTCCCGAACGGCAAGACGCCGGCCCGAAGGCCGGCGTCTCTTCACCGATCGCGATATCGCGGCTTAGTCGCCGTAGACATCCTCGATGCGGGTCAGCGGGTAGTGGGCCGGGTAGGGCTTGCGCGCCACGCCGGAGTCCACCGCCGCCTGGGCCACCGCCGCGGAGACGCGGTCCAGCAGGCGTGCGTCCATCGGCTTGGGAATGATGTACTCGGGGCCGAAGCTCAGCTCGTCCACCTCATAGGCGGCCTTGACCTCCGCCGGCACCGGCTCGCGGGCCAGGTCCTTGATGGCATGCACCGCGGCGACCTTCATCTCTTCGTTGATCGCGGTGGCACGCACGTCCAGGGCCCCGCGGAAGATGAAGGGGAAGCCCAGCACGTTGTTGACCTGGTTGGGGAAGTCGGAGCGACCGGTGGCCATGATGACGTCGTCGCGGGCCGCCTTGGCCACTTCCGGATGAATCTCCGGATCCGGGTTGGAGCAGGCGAAGACCACCGGCTTGGCGGCCATCGTCTTGAGCTGCTCGGCGGAGAGCAGGTTGGGACCGGAGAGACCGACGAAGACATCGGCACCGTCGATGGCGTCGTCCAGGGTGCGGCGCTCGGTCTCGGTGGCGAACATCGCCTTGTACTGGTTGAGGTCCTCGCGGCCGCTGTGGATCACGCCCTTGCGATCCAGCATGAAGATATTTTCGGCCTTGGCACCACAGGAGACCAGCAGCTTCATGCAGGCGATGGCGGCGGCACCGGCGCCCAGGCAGACGATCCGTGCCTCGTCGATCTTCTTGCCGGCGATATCCAGGGCATTGATCATGCCCGCCGCGGTGACGATGGCGGTGCCGTGCTGATCATCGTGGAAGACGGGGATATTGCAGCGTTCGATCAGGGCGCGCTCGATCTCGAAGCACTCCGGCGCCTTGATATCCTCGAGGTTGATGCCTCCCCAGGTATCGGCGATGCGTGCCACGGTATCGATAAAGGCCTGCGGGCTCTCGGCGTCGACCTCGATGTCCACGGAGTTGATGCCGGCGAAGCACTTGAACAGCACGCCCTTGCCTTCCATGACCGGCTTGCTGGCCAGCGGGCCCAGGTTACCGAGGCCGAGGATGGCAGAACCATCGGAGACCACCGCCACCAGGTTGCCCTTGCCGGTGTAGCGGTAGGCATTCTCGGGATCCTTGGCGATCTCGCGGCACGGCTCGGCGACACCCGGGCTATATGCCAGGGCCAGATCCTTGGCGGTCGCGGTGGGCTTGGTCAGCTCCACGGAGAGCTTGCCGGGGATCGGCTGTGAGTGATAGTCCAGTGCCGCTTGTCTCGGGTCAGTCATGGGGTTGTCCAGTCGTAGCAAAGTATATCGGTGTCGCGTCAGAATATAGAAAAACATCCAAGGCCACAACTTATGCCAAGTTCTTGTCATTCAAGGATTTTGCCGACCTTTTTGAAGGCATTTCCAAATATTTACTCGAACTTATGACTGGCCATGCATGCATAACAAAGAGCTTATTCCAGCGACAACTCTCTGGTTCCAGATATAAAAAAACCCGCCTGGCGAGGCCAGGCGGGTTTTGGTATCGCCCTGGGGCGATGGCGAGCAGCGTCTTAACGACGGATCGCGGCACCGAAGCGCTTGTTGAAGCGCTCGACGCGGCCACCGGTGGTCGCCTGCTTCTGCTTGCCGGTGTAGAAGGGGTGGCACTGGGAGCAGACGTCCAGGGACATCTCCTGGTTGGAGGTAGTGCCAATTTCGAAGGTGGCGCCGCAGGAGCAGGAGACGCTGACCTTCTTGTATTCGGGATGGATACCTTGTTTCATCGTGAAGCCTCATGGAGCGGTATGCCGCCACCTGATCTCTTGCCAGGCACCGCATACGGGTTTTGGGTGCGTTAAGATGACGCCGCGCCCACCGGTAACCATGACGCATGGCGCCATGAAGGCGCGCATTCTAGCAGAGACGATGCCGGAGGCCAATTGCCCACTTCCTCGCCCGCGACGATCCTCGGGGTCGCCCTCCCCTCCCCGCTGCGCCGCCTGTTCGACTACCGCGCCATTGCCCCGCCGCCGGGCGGCTGGCGGCCGGGGCTGCGGGTCAGGGCGCCCTTCGGGCGCCGCGAGGTCGTGGGCATCGTCATCGAGTGTCGCGCGCATAGCGAGGTCCCGGCGTCTCGCCTCAAGCCGGTCGCGGCCTGGCTCGACGACACCCCCTTGCCGGCGGACTGGTTGTGGCTGTGCCATTTCACCGCTCGCTACTACCAGCATGGCCTGGGCGATACCCTGAGCCATGCGCTGCCCGGCCTGCTGCGCCAGGGCCGCCCCCTGGAGGCCCGCACCCGCGAGACCTGGCGCCTGACCCCCGACGGCCAGTCCCTGCCGGCGGAGGCCCTGGCCCGGGCCCCTCGCCAGGCCGAGCTGCTGGCCATGCTGCGTCAGCATCCCAGGGGAGTGACCACGCCGGCCATCACCGCCCAGGGCTATGCCCGCGCCCAGTTGCAGGCCCTGACCGACAAGGGACTGATTCATGCCGAGGAGCAGCCGCTGATCGAGGCGCCCCCTCCCGCCCCCGAGCGCCTGCTAGCGGAGCCGGCCCTGACCCTCAACGGCGAGCAGGCCCAGGTCCTGGGCAGGCTCCACGACGGCCTGGAGCGCTTCACGCCGGCCCTGCTCCACGGGGTCACCGGCAGCGGCAAGACCGAGGTCTATCTGCAATTGATCGAGGCCGTCGTGGCCAAGGGTCGCCAGGCCCTGGTGCTGGTACCGGAGATCGGCCTGACCCCCCAGACCCTGGCGCGCTTTCGCAAACGCTTCCGGGTACCGGTGGTGGCCCTGCACTCGGGGCTGGCCGACGGCGAACGCCTGGACGCCTGGCTGGCGGCGCTCCAGGGCCGCGCGCCCATCGTGATCGGCACCCGCTCGGCGATCTTCACGCCCCTGGCACGCCCCGGCGTGATCATCGTCGACGAGGAGCACGATGGCTCCCTCAAGCAGCAGGAGGGCCTGCGCTATCATGCCCGGGACCTGGCGGTGGCCCGAGCCCACCATCACGGCATCCCGGTGCTGCTGGGCAGCGCCACGCCCTCCCTGGAGAGCCTGGCCAAGGCCCACTCGGGACACTACCAGCATCTGCGCCTGACCCGCCGCGCCAGCCGCCATGCCCCGGCCCGGCTGGAGCTGATCGACACCCGCGGCCGCCCCCGCCGCGGCGGCCTGATTCCACCGGTGATCGAGGCAATCCGCCAGACCCTGGCGGCAGGACACCAGGTACTGGTCTTCATCAATCGCCGCGGCTTCGCCCCGACCCTGGCCTGCGAGACCTGCGGCTGGCTGGCCGAGTGCCGCCACTGCGACGCCCGTCTCACCCTGCATCGCCAGCCCCACCTGCTGGCCTGCCACCACTGCGACCACCAGCAGCCGCTGCCGGAGGCCTGCCCCCAGTGCGGCAGTGCCGACCTGCGCCCCCTGGGCACCGGCACCGAGCGCAGCGAGGAGAGCCTCGCCGGCCTCTTCCCCGAGGTACCGATCTACCGCATCGATCGGGACAGCACGCGTCGCAAGGAGGCCTTCGAGAGCCTGCTGAGCGAGGTGCGCCGGGGCGACGCGGCGATCCTGGTGGGCACCCAGATGCTCGCCAAGGGCCACCATCTGCCCCATGTCACCCTGGTGGTGGTGGTCAATGCCGATGCCGGCCTCTACGCCAGCGACTTCCGCGCCATGGAGCAGAGCGCCCAACTGCTGGAACAGGTCGCCGGACGCGCCGGGCGCGCCGAACACCCCGGCCGGGTGCTGGTGCAGACCCAGCATAGCGACGACCCCCAGCTCACCCTGCTGGCCTCCCGGGGCTACGATGCCCTGGCCGAACGGCTGCTGGCCGAGCGTCGTGCCGCCGCCCTGCCCCCCTACCGCTTCCTGGCCCTGCTGCGCCTGGAGGCGCCCCGGGAAGAGGCCGTCCAGGCGCTGGCCGAGCAGGCCGCCGAGGCCCTGCGTGCCTGGCTCGCCGACCAGGCCTCGGAGGTGCACTGCCTGGGGCCGGTACCGGCCCCCATGGAGCGCCGCCAGGGCCGCTACCATATGCAACTGATGCTCAGCGCCGAGCGCCGCAGCCGCCTGCACGAGGCGGGCGCCTGGCTGATCGGTTGGCTGGAGCAGTGCCGCGAGGCGCGCCGGGTGCGCTGGTCCCTGGATATCGACCCCCAGACCCTTAGCTAGGCGGCCTCGTTTTCGATCCCCTCTCGCTTGCGATCCCCGCCGTGCCGGGTTACCAAGTTGAACCGCCCTCGCTTTCGCCCCCCTCTCGCTTTCAATCCCCGTCGTGGCGGGTTACCAAGTTGAGCCGCCCTCGTTTTCGCTACCCCTCTCGCTTTCGATCCCCGTCGTGGCGGGTTACCAAGTTGAGCCGCCCTCGTTTTCGTTACCCCTCTCGCTTTCGATCCCCGTCGTGGCGGGTTACAGTGGCGCCCTCTTCTCCACAGGTACCGGCGAGACAGCCCATGGCCCTCAAGTCCACCATCTGCAAGGCCCAGATCCAGTTGGCCGATATGGATCGTCACCACTACGACGACCTCTCCCTGACCCTGGCCCAGCACCCCTCGGAGACCGACCAGCGACTGATGGTGCGCCTGCTGGCCTTCGCCCTGAATGCCAGCGAAGACCTCGCCTTCACCCGCGGATTGAGCACCGACGACGAGCCAGAGCTGTGGCGCAAGGACCTGACCGGGGCCATCGAACTGTGGATCGAGCTGGGCCTGCCCGACGAGGATCGCCTGCGCAAGGCCTGCCAGCGCTCGCGCCAGGTGATCCTCTACGCCTATGGCGAGGAGGGCGCCGTGCGTCCCTGGTGGGACAAGCTCCAGCACCGCCTGAGCCGCTTCGACAACCTGATCATCTGGCGCCTGCCGGCGGAGCAGAGCCGCGAGCTGGCCGAACTGGCGGATCGCTCCATCAACCTGCAGTGCAATGTCCAGGAAGGTCAGGTGATGCTCAGCGATAGCCGGCGCACCGTGATCCTCGACCCCGAGCCGCTGCTGGGCGTCGACTAATCGCCTCCCCCGGAAGCTCGGGGCTACCCGGGAGGCCGGCCAGGCTTTAAAGACTGGGCCCGATTGCCGGTTCCAATATAAGGGGGCACCTATAGGCCACCCAGGCTTTAAAGCCGCGGCCCGATTGCCGGTTCCAATATAAGGGGGCGCCTATAGGCCACCCAGGCTTTAAAGCCGCGGCCCGATTGCCGATAATAGGCCCCTTTGCCACGCTTTCACCCGCCCCGGCCGCTGCCCAGCGGCGGGGGACACAGGACATGCCGACCCCATGAAAGAGACCATTATCGCGCTGCTCGACGAGGCGCTCGTCACCCTCAAGCAGCAGGGCGTGCTGCCCGCGGACACGTCCCCCACCATCAAGGTCGACCCCACTAAGGACAAGGCTCACGGCGACTACGCCACCAACCTGGCGCTGATGCTGGCCAAGCCGGCGGGCAAGAAGCCCCGCGACCTGGCCGAAGCCCTGGTGGCCGCCCTGCCCGAGAGCGCCGCGGTGAGCAAGACCGAGATCGCCGGCCCCGGTTTTATCAACTTCTTCGCCTCCACCGATGCCGTGGCCCAAGTGGTCGCCCAGGTGCTGGAGAGCGGCGACGCCTATGGCCGCAGCCTCGCCGGCCAGGGTCAGAAGGTGCAGGTGGAATTCGTCTCCGCCAACCCCACCGGCCCGCTGCATGTGGGCCATGGCCGCGGCGCCGCCATCGGTGACTCCCTGTGCCGCCTGCTGGAGGCGGTGGGCCATGACGTCACCCGCGAGTTCTACTACAACGACGCCGGCGCCCAGATCAGCAACCTGGCCCTCTCCGTGCAGGCTCGCGTCAAGGGCCTCGGCCCCGAGGACGCCGGCTGGCCGGAGGACGGCTACCGGGGCGACTATATCCAGGACGTGGCCAACAGCTACCTGGCCGGCGAGACGGTGCATGCCGACGATCGCCATGTCACCGCCAAGGGCGACCCGGAGGACCTCGACGCCATCCGCGAATTCGCCGTGGCCTACCTGCGCCGCGAACAGGATCTCGACCTCAAGGCCTTCGGCGTCGAGTTCGACGTCTACTTCCTGGAATCGTCCCTCTACGAGGACGGCAAGGTCGAGGCCACCGTGGAACGGCTGATCGACCAGGGCCACACCTACGAGGAGGAGGGTGCCCTGTGGCTGCGCACCACCGACTTCGGGGATGACAAGGACCGGGTGATGCGCAAGAAGGACGGTGGCTACACCTACTTCCTGCCGGACGTGGCCTACCACCTGGACAAGTGGCAGCGCGGCTTCGCTCGAGTCATCAACGAGCAGGGCGCCGACCATCACTCCACCGTGACCCGGGTGCGCGCCGGCCTGCAGGCCCTGGATGCCGGTATCCCTCAGGGCTGGCCCGACTATGTGCTGCACCAGATGGTGCTGGTGACCCGCTCCGGGGTCGAGGTCAAGCTCTCCAAGCGCGCCGGCAGCTACGTGACCCTACGCGACCTGATCGACGAAGTGGGCCGCGACGCCACCCGCTACTTCCTGGCCGCGCGCCGGGCCGATTCCCAGCTCACCTTCGATATCGATCTGGCCCGCTCCCAGTCCAACGACAACCCGGTCTACTACGTGCAGTACGCCCATGCCCGGGTGTGCAGCGTGCTGCGCCGCCTCGAAGCCGAGGGGCTGTCCTTCGATCACGACCTGGCCCTGGCCAACCTGGCGTCGCTCACCGAGGACCAGGAGAAGGCGCTGATGAACCGCCTGGCCCGCTACCCCGAGGTGGTGGCCCATGCCGCCGCCTCCCGGGAACCCCAGCAGGTGGCCCAGTACCTGCAGGATCTGGCGGCGGATTTCCACACCTGCTACAACGCCGTCAAGGTGATGGTGGAGGACGACGCCCTGCGCAACGCCCGCCTGGCGCTGGGCCTGGCCACCCGCCAGGTGATTCGCAATGGTCTGGACCTGCTCGGCGTCGGCGCCCCCGAGGAAATGTAAGCGATCGAGAGGCCTCGACGGGCTTTGAGAGTGAAAAGACACAGGCCTCGACCGGCTCTTCGGAGCCGGTGCCCCGAAGCGATGTAAGGAGACGTCATTCATGGCCAGCCGTCGTCAATCCAGTCCGCCCAAGCGTCGCGGCGCCTCGTCCCGTAAGCGCGCGACCGCCCAGCGGCGCGGCCTGCCCGGCTGGTTATGGGGCGTCGGTGGCCTGCTGGCCGGCTACTTCCTGGCCCAGCATTTCCAGGCCTCGGCGCCACCGCCCAGCGCCACGGTGGTGCCTCGAGAGGCGCCGGAATCGGCATCCCCGGCCGAGGAGCCCCGCACGCCTACCTTCGAGTTCTATACCCTGCTGCCGGAGTCCGAGGTCATCGCGCCCCGGGGCGAGCCCCAGGCCTCCGCCGCCACCCCGCCGCCACGCCCCGAGCCCGAGGAGGAGTCGCCCCCCGCCAGCGAACCGGCCCCCGCCGACGAGGACCCCATCGCCCGGGTGATCGCCGCCAACCTGGCCGCCGACGAACAGGCCTCGAGCCCCGCCCCCGCCGATGCCGGCACGCCGCATCGCTATATGCTGCAGGCCGCCTCCTTCCGCGAGGTCAATGACGCCCAGCGCCTGGCGGGGCGGCTGCGCGACTTCGGCCTGGTGGCACGCATCAGCGAGGTCGCGGGCAGCGACGGCAACGCCTGGCACCGGGTCCAGGTGGGCCCCTACGAGGACGCCCGAGAGCTCAATCGCGCCCAGGACCTGATGGTCACCCAGGGCATCGAGCCGCTGCTGATTCGCCTGCAGAACTGAACCCGGAACTCGCTGGCAGCGCTCGGAGCGCTTGAATTCGGGCCGCGTCGCCCACACCTCCCCTGAAAGCCTACACACGGCGCCCGATCGGGCGCCGAAAGTCATCGGGAGCCCCGGCTCCCCGTTACGGAGTCACCCCCTCCATGACCACGATCGTATCCGTGCGCCGCGGTGACCAGGTGGCCCTGGCCGGCGATGGCCAGGTCTCCCTCGGCAACACCGTGATGAAGGGCAATGCCAGCAAGGTACGTCGCCTCTATCGCGGCCAGGTCCTGGCCGGCTTCGCCGGCGGCACCGCCGACGCCTTCACCCTCTTCGAACGCTTCGAGGCCCAGCTCGAAAAACACCAGGGGCACCTGACCAAGGCCGCCGTGGAGCTGGCCAAGGACTGGCGCACCGACCGCGCCCTGCGCCGCCTGGAGGCCCTGCTCGCCGTGGCCGACAAGAGCGCCTCGCTGATCATCACCGGCAACGGCGACGTGGTGGAACCCGAGCGCGGTATCATCGCCATCGGCTCCGGCGGCAACTTCGCCCTCTCCGCGGCCCGCGCCCTGCTCGAGAATACCGAGCTCAGCGCCCGGGAAATCACCGAAAAGTCCCTGGAGATCGCCGGCGACATCTGCGTCTTCACCAATCACCACGTCACTCTCGAAGAGCTCTGAGGCCGTCCCCATGACCCAGATGACCCCCCGCGAGATCGTCCACGCCCTGGACCAGTACATCATCGGCCAGCAGGACGCCAAGCGCGCCGTGGCCATCGCCCTGCGCAACCGCTGGCGGCGCATGCAGCTCGACGACGAGCTGCGCCCCGAGGTGACCCCCAAGAACATCCTGATGATCGGCCCCACCGGGGTGGGCAAGACCGAGATCGCCCGGCGCCTGGCCAAGCTGGCCAGGGCCCCCTTTATCAAGGTCGAGGCCACCAAGTTCACCGAGGTCGGCTATGTCGGCCGTGACGTGGAGTCGATCGTCCGCGACCTCACCGAGGCCGCCATCAAGCTGGTCCGCGAACAGGCCAAGGAAGAGGTCGGCCACCGCGCCGAGGACGCCGCCGAGGATCGTATCCTCGACGCCCTGCTGCCGCCGCCGCGGGGCCAGGAGGATGCGCCGCGCCAGGACAGCTCCACCCGCCAGGTCTTCCGCAAGAAACTCCGCGAGGGACAGCTGGACGACAAGGAGATCGATATCCAGATCACGCCCCAGGCGCAGGGGGTGGATATCATGACCCCGCCGGGCATGGAGGAGATGACCCAGCAGCTGCAGGGACTGTTCGCCAACCTCGGCAAGCAGAAGACCGAGACCCAGCGGGTCAAGGTCAAGGACGCCTGGCAGCTGCTGCGCGACGAGGAGGCCGCCAAGCTGGTCAACGAGGAGGAGATCAAGAGCCGCGCCATCGAGGCGGTGGAGCAGCACGGCATCGTCTTCCTCGACGAGATCGACAAGGTCGCCAAGGGCAGCGGTCAGTCCAGCGGCGGCGAGGTCTCCCGGGAAGGCGTGCAGCGTGACCTGCTGCCGCTGATCGAGGGCTCCAGCGTCTCCACCAAGTACGGCATGGTGAAGACCGACCATATCCTCTTTATCGCCTCCGGCGCCTTCCACCTCGCCAAGCCCTCGGACCTGATCCCCGAGTTGCAGGGGCGCCTGCCGATCCGCGTCGAGCTCAACGCCCTGACCCCGGACGACTTCAAGCGCATCCTCACCGAGCCCTCCGCGGCGCTGACCAAGCAGTACCAGGCGCTGCTGGCCACCGAGGGCCTGACCGTGGAATTCACCCAGGACGGCATCGAGCGCATCGCCGAGATCGCCTGGCGGGTCAACGAGGGCACCGAGAACATCGGCGCCCGTCGCCTGCACACGGTGATGGAACGCCTGCTGGAGGAGGCCTCCTACCAGGGCGGCGACCTCCAGGGCCCGCTGGTCGTCGACGCCGCCTATGTCGACTCCCAGCTCGGCGAGCTGGCCCTGGACGAGGATCTGTCCCGGTATATCCTCTAATCCCAGCCGGAAGCCTTGAGCGATAAGCCTTGAGGCAGCGAGCTGCGCGGCGCCGGGGACAGGGCGTAGCGGGGGGCCTATGCCAGGGGTGAGGAGGACTCCTCCGAACGGGCTGGCCATGGATGGCCAGCACCGGCCCTGCAAGCGGAGCAGGATGCGAGAGCGCCGCAGGGCATCGGTAGCGTCCAGGGATGGATTCACAGCCCCCCTCGTAGGCCTGTCGCCGGGGTAGCCGCGCCCCCACCACGCCAGAGCGGAGACCTGCCATGAGCGCCCCTATTCCGACCCGAGTGCACTACCACAAGACGCGCCGCGAGCTGGAACTCGACTACGCCGACGGGCGCAGCTTCCGGCTGCCCATCGAGTACCTGCGGGTCTACTCCCCCTCCGCCGAGGTACGCGGCCACGGCGGCGACGACGCCGTGCTGCAGGTCGGCAAGAAGGATGTGGGCCTGGCCAATATCACCCAGGCCGGCCGCTACGCCCTCAAGCTGCACTTCGACGATGGCCACGACAGCGGCCTCTATACCTGGGAGTACCTACTCGACCTGGCCGAGCACCAGGCCCGCTACTGGCAGGACTACCTGGAGCGCCTGGAGGCCGCCGGCGCCTCCCGGGTGCCCCTGGGCATCCAGATCAAGCAACTCTAGGCCGCGCCCTCCCGCCCCCCAGCCCCCCGCGGCCATGCGATGGCGTTCGTCCTGCATGCGACCCCGCGGCGCAGACAAGGCCGCGCCAAGCCGGCTACAATAGCGCCTGCCGTGGCGATCCGCCGCAATCACTCGACTGCTCGCTAGGAAGGGTTCATGGACAAGCGCACCACCCACTTCGGCTTCCAGGATGTACCCGTCGAGGAGAAGGCCTCGCGGGTCGCCGATGTCTTCCACTCGGTCGCCGCGCGCTACGACCTGATGAACGACCTGATGTCGCTGGGCATCCACCGCCTCTGGAAGCGCCTGACCATCGAGCGAGCCGGCGTGCGTCCCGGCCACCAGGTGCTGGATATCGCCGGCGGCACCGGCGACCTGACCCTCAAGTTCTCGCGCCTGGTGGGCCCCCGGGGCAAGGTGGTGCTGGCCGATATCAACGCCTCCATGCTCAACGTGGGCCGCGACAAGCTGCTCGACAGCGGCGTCGGCGGCAACGTCGAGTACGTCCAGGCCAACGCCGAGTGCCTGCCCTTCCCGGACAACAGCTTCGACTGCATCACCATCGCCTTCGGCCTGCGCAACGTCACCGACAAGGACGCCGCCCTGCGCTCCATGGCCCGGGTGCTCAAGCCCGGCGGCCGCCTGCTGGTGCTGGAGTTCTCCAAGCCGACCAGCGCCCTGCTCTCCAAGGTCTACGACGAATACTCCTTCCGCCTGCTGCCCAAGATGGGCGAGCTGGTGGCCAAGGACCCGGACAGTTACCGCTACCTGGCCGAGTCGATCCGCATGCACCCGGATCAGGAGACCCTCAAGGGCATGATGGAAGCCGCGGGCCTCGAGCGGGTCGAATACACCAACCTCACCGGCGGCATCGTCGCCCTGCACCGCGGGATCAAGCTCTGACCCATGCTGCTGGCCGCCCTCGAATCCACGCTTAACGCCCTGCTGGCCCGGGACCCCGCGGCCCCGAGGCGCCTCGCCCGCCTGAATGGCGGTCGCCTGCTGCTGCGCCTGGAGCGCCCCGCCCTGGCACTGCTGGTGCATTTCCATGACCGGGGCCTGATGCTGCTGCGGGCCGAGGCGTGCGAAGAGCATGACGCCGATGCCATCGTCGAGCTGGATGCCGAGACCCTCGGCGCCCTACTCGGCGGCGAATCGGTCGAGCGGCTGATGTTCCAGGGCAAGCTGGCGGTACGCGGCCGCGTGCCGTTGCTGGAGCAGGCCCGCGACCTGCTGCTCGACCTCGACCTGGACTGGGAGGCGGAGCTGGCCGACTGGCTGGGTGACGTGCCTGCCCATAGCCTCGCCGAGGGGCTGCGCCGCCTGACCCGCTGGGGCCTACGCAGCCATCACGAGCTGCGCAGCGACCTCAGCGAATACCTCAGCGAAGAGATCCGCCTACTGCCGGCGCGACGCCAGTTGGAGGTGTTGCGCGACCACCTCACCGACCTGGAAGTGGCCGCCGATCGCCTCGAGGCGCGGCTGGCCCGCCTGCGACGCCTGGCGCAGGCCATCGAGGAGCCCGGCCCATGACCCTGCGCCTGGTACGCATCTTCTGGGTGGTCACCCGCTACCGCCTGGACACCCTGATTCCCCTCGACCGCCTGCCCCTGCCGCTGCGCCTGCTGTTGCTGCTCTCGCCGCTGCGCCTGGTCCCCATCGGCCCGCGCGCGCGCAGCGAACGCCTGCGCCTGGCCCTGGAGGCCCTGGGCCCGATCTTCGTCAAATTCGGCCAGATGCTCTCCACCCGCCGCGACCTGCTGCCCGCGGATATCGCCGACGAGCTGCGCCGCCTCCAGGATCAGGTGCCGCCCTTCCCCGGCGAGGCCGCGGTGGCGCGAGTCGAGGAAGAGCTGGAGATGAGCCTGACCGAGGCCTTCGCCCGCTTCGACAGTACCCCCTTGGCCTCCGCCTCCATCGCCCAGGTGCATGCCGCCACCCTGCATAGCGGCGAGGCCGTGGTGGTCAAGATCATCCGCCCCGGCATCGAGCGGGTGATGCGTCAGGACATGGCGCTGCTCTACCGGGTCGCGCGGCTGCTCACCCTGGTCCCCGAGGCGCGCCGCCTGCGTCCCCTGGAGGTGGTCCGCGACTACGAAGCGACCCTCTTCGACGAGCTCGACCTGCACAAGGAGGCCGCCAACACCTCCCAGCTCAAGCGCAACTTCAAGCAGTCGCCGCTGCTCTACGTGCCGGCCATTCACTGGCCGTTGACGCGCCGCGGGGTGATGGTTCAGGAACGCATTCACGGCATCCCGGTGGCCGACCTGGCGGCCCTGGAGGCCCGGGACACCGACCTCAAGAAACTCGCCGAGCGGGGCGTGGAGATCTTCTTCACCCAGGTCTTCCGCGACAACTTCTTTCACGCCGACATGCACCCGGGGAATATCTTCGTCGCCGAGGACAAGCCCCAGGATCCCCAGTACATCGCCATCGACTGCGGCATCGTCGGCAGCCTGACCCGCGAGGACCAGGATTACCTGGCCCGCAACCTGCTGGCCTTCTTCCACCAGGACTACTATGAGGTGGCGGCCCTGCATATCGAGTCGGGCTGGGTCGGCGAGGGCACCCGGGCCAATGAGTTCGCCGCCGCCATCCGCGCGGTGTGCGAGCCGATCCTCGAGAAGCCCCTCAAGGACATCTCCTTCGGCCAGGTGCTGCTGGGGCTCTTCCAGACCGCCCGACGCTTCAATATGGAGGTCCAGCCGCAACTGGTGCTGCTGCAGAAGACCCTGCTCAATATCGAGGGCCTGGGGCGCCAGCTCTATCCGGACCTGGACCTGTGGAGTACCGCCAAGCCCTACCTGGAGCGCTGGATGAAGGAGCGCGCCGGCCCCCGCGGCTTCCTGGAGTCGCTCAAGCGCCAGGCGCCGGAACTGACCCGGCAGCTGCCGGAGCTGCCGGTACTGGCCCACCAGGCCCTGACCCAGGTGGAGGCGGAGCGCCAGCAGCGCCGCCGCCAGAGCGATGCCCTGGCCGGCATGCGCCGCCATCTCAAGCATGCCGCCCGGGGCGCCCGCCGCCTGCGCTTCGGCGTGCTGCTGCTGGCCCTGGCCCTGGCCTGGCAGCCGCTGCTGGCCTGGGCCGGGCAACAGCCCTGGCCGGTGCTCGCCGCCGCGGCGCTGGGCGCCCTGCTGCTGGCCTGGCACTGATTCCGACCCTTGACCCTGGAGTGTCATCGATGAGCGATATCCTCGAACGACTCGAAGCGGTGCTGGACGAGCGCCGCCATGCCGACCCCCAGAGCTCCTATGTGGCCTCGCTGCATCACAAGGGGCTCAACAAGATCCTCGAGAAGGTCGGCGAGGAGGCCACCGAGGCCCTGCTCGCCGCCAAGGACGCCGAGACCGGCGGCGAGGCCGAGCGCCACGCCCTGGTCGCCGAAACCGCCGACCTGTGGTTTCATAGCCTGGTGATGCTATCGCATCTGGATATCTCGCATCGGGCGGTGCTGGAGGAGCTGGCGCGCCGCTTCGGCATGTCCGGGCTGGACGAGAAGGCCGCCCGGCAATGACAATGCAGGTCAGGCTCCCGACGAGCCGGCCCTCTGAAGGAGAGAGACTATGTTAGGCGGTATCAGTATCTGGCAGCTGCTCATCGTACTCGGCATTATCATCCTGATCTTCGGCACCAAGAAGCTGCGCAACGTGGGCAGCGATTTGGGCGGCGCCGTCAAGGGCTTCAAGAGCGCCATGAACGAGGAAGAGAAGAAGAAAGAGGAGGAGACCGGCCAGGCCCAGGTGCGCCACGACGACCAGGGCAACACCTATGACGTCAAGGCCGAGCAGAAGTCCGAGGAATCGGAAGAGCGCAAGTAGACCGCCATGTTCGATATCGGCTTCCTCGAGCTGCTGCTAATCGGCGTGGTGGGCCTGCTGGTGCTGGGCCCCGAACGCCTGCCCAAGGCCGCCCGCACCCTGGGACTGTGGATCGGCAAGATCAAGCGTACCGTCTCCGGCATGCAGCGTGAGATCAGCGCCCAACTGGAGGCGGAGGAGCTGCGCCAGAAGCTCAACGAGCAGCAGAAGAAGCTCGACGAGAGCCTGAATCAGGCCCGGCGCGGCGTCGAAGGCGTGGCCGAACCGACCCGCTCCTCTGCCGCCTCGCCCTCCTCGAAGCCCCCGGCAGAAGGCGACCCGGCCTCGTCCCCCGGGGAGGGCGAGCGTCGGGAGGGGAGCAGCCCCCTGGAACGTCTGGATGATGCGCTGGCGCGCAAGGGCGGCCACGCTGGTGGCGCCGAGGATGCGCCCGCCGCCCCCCAGGACAGTGCCACCTCCCGCGCCAAGGACTCCTCCGCCCCATGAGCCAGACCCCCGACCCCAAGGACCTCGCCCAGGCCCCGCTGATCGAGCACCTGATCGAGCTGCGCTCGCGGCTGATGCGGGCGGTGCTGGCGATCCTGGTGATCTTCCTCGGCCTCTACGCCTTCTCCAACGACATCTACACCTTCGTGGCCCAGCCGTTGATGGCGCTATTGCCGGAAGGCTCCCAGATGATCGCCACCGAGGTGGCTTCGCCCTTCCTCGCCCCCTTCAAGCTGACCCTGGTGGTGGCGGTCTTCGCCGCCATTCCCTATGTGCTGCACCAGGCTTGGGCCTTCGTCGCCCCGGGCCTCTACGACAACGAGAAGGCCCTGGCCATACCGCTGCTGGCCTCCAGCGTACTGCTCTTCTACGCCGGCGCCGCCTTCGCCTATTACGTGGTCTTTCCGCTGCTGTTCCAGTTCTTTACCCAGACCGGGCCGGAAGGCGTGACGGTGATGACCGATATCAACGCCTACCTGAACTTCGTCCTCAAGCTGTTCTTCGCCTTCGGGGTGGCCTTCGAGATCCCCATCGCCACCTTCCTGCTGATCGCCTCCGGCGCCACCACGGTGGAGAGCCTGTCCAAGAAGCGCCCCTATATCTTCCTCGGCTGCTTCGTGATCGGCATGCTGCTGACCCCCCCGGACGTGATCTCCCAGAGCCTGCTGGCGGTGCCCATGTACCTGCTCTACGAGGTAGGCCTGCTGTTCGGTCGCCTGGCCCGCCAGCGCCGCGCCACGTCGGCAGCCGAGGCCGAGCCGAACGCGAAGTCGAGCGACAGCACCGGCGACGACCGCTCCTAGGGCACTTGTCACCATAAAAACACCGCCGCCGTGGGCTACCACGACGGCGGTGTTTTATTGCCAACCAACCGCCTGAGCTCCAGGCAAGGAAGGCGAACGATTTCGCCGGTTAGGCCATCAGCTCGTCGAGCTTGTCCACCAGCTTGAAGATGCCCTCCCCCGCCTCGCTGATGCGACTAGCCAGCATATAGGCCGGGGTGGTGACCACCCGGTTCTCGTGGTCGACGACGATATCGTCCACCGCGCAGCTGCGATGCAGGCCGCCCATGCTGCTGATGGCACCGGCCACCCCCGGGTCGTTGCCCACGGTCACGGCGATGCCGCTGCCTAGCAGCTTGGGCACCAGCACCGGGGCGATGCACATCAGGCCGATGGGCTTGCGCGCCTCATGGAAGGGCACCACGGCATCGCGTAGCTGCGCCAGCACCTCCATGTCGGAGCCGGCCAGGGCGAAGTCGCAGAGGTTCTTGGCCACCCCGAAGCCACCCGGCAGCACCAGGCCATCGAAGGCCTCGGCATCGAGCTCGGCCAGGGGACTGACCTCGCCCCGGGCCAGGCGCGCGGCCTCCACCAGGACGTTGCGGGTCTCGCCCTCCAGCGCCTCGCCGCGGTGATGGTCGATCACCTCCCGCTGGGCGATATCCGGGGCGAAACAGCGATACTCGATGCCCCGCTGATCCAGGCGCAGCAGGGTCAGGGTCGTCTCGTAGATCTCGGCACCGTCCTGGACGCCGCACCCGGCCAGAATCACCGCTACCTTCTTGGTCATCTTCGACTCCTCGCATTCGGCCCGCCCCGCGGGCCCCAGGGAAACAGTGGAGACCTTACTCTAGAGGCTCGCCCGGGGTGCGACAAGCGGCGCCTGCCGAGGCTCGAGCCGCCCTGATATACTGCCTTCCCATGCCCCCAGGGGCCCATCGATCCCTCCCGCCACTGTCACCGAACTGTCATCGCCATGGGCGATAGTCGGACGACGGGGCGGCCTCGACCGGAGAATGACCTTGAGCCTGATGACGTCTCGCCAGTTCCCCGCGGCGCGCCTGCGGCGCATGCGCAAGGATGACTTCTCGCGCCGCCTGATGCGTGAAAACGTGCTGACCCCCGCCGACCTGATCTGGCCGGTCTTCGTGCTGGACGGCGAGAACCGCCGCGAGGCGGTGCCCTCCATGCCGGGGGTCGAGCGGCTATCCCTGGACCTGCTGATCGAGGAAGCCAGGGAGGCTCATGCGCTGGGCATTCCCGCCCTGGCGCTCTTCCCGGTGGTGGACGCCGAGCTGAAGAGCGAGCTGGCCGAGGAGGCCTATAACGCCTCGGGCCTGGTGCAGCGCAGCGTGCGCGCCCTCAAGGCCGCCGTGCCGGGACTGGGCATCATCACCGACGTGGCCCTCGACCCCTACACCAGCCATGGGCAGGACGGCATCCTCGACGCGGAGGGTTATGTCCACAACGACCGCACCGTGGAGACCCTGCTCAAGCAGGCCCTCTCCCACGCCGAGGCCGGCGCCGACGTGGTGGCCCCCTCGGACATGATGGATGGTCGCATCGGCGCCATTCGCCAGGTGCTGGAGCAGGAGCAGTTGGTCAATACGCGGATCATGGCCTATAGCGCCAAGTACGCGTCCAACTACTACGGCCCCTTCCGGGATGCCGTGGGCTCCGCCGCCAACCTGGGGCGTGCCGACAAGACCACCTATCAGATGGATCCGAGCAACGGCGACGAGGCCCTCCACGAGGTGGCCCTCGACCTGGCCGAGGGCGCCGACATGGTGATGATCAAGCCCGGCATGCCCTACCTGGACGTGGTGCGCCGGGTCAAAGAGGAACTCCGGGTCCCCACCTTCGCCTATCAGGTGAGCGGGGAGTACGCCATGCATATGGCGGCCTTCGATAACGGCTGGCTGGATGCCGACCGGGTGATCCTGGAGTCACTGCTCTGCTTCAAGCGCGCCGGCGCCGATGGGGTGCTGACCTACTTCGCCAAGCGGGCGGCGCGACTGCTCAACAACGCCTGATGACGGGGCCGTGCCTCGTCATCACCCGAGGAGACACGGATGACGACGCTGCACGGCCCTCAGACCTCGCCTAGTGCCCAGGCTCCCCAGCGCGGGGAATCCGCCGGGGAGCTGCGCCTCAACCGCCACCGCCCCGGCATCAAGGCCAAGCCGCTGCCGGCCCCGGAGGCGGCCCTGGACGACCCGGCCCTGTATATCAACCGCGAGCTCTCCCACCTGGAGTTCAATATCCGGGTCCTGGAGCAGGCCCTGGATCCGGCGCACCCGCTGCTGGATCGCCTGCGCTTCCTGCTGATCTTCTCCTCCAACCTGGACGAGTTCTTCGAGATCCGCGTCGCCGGCTTCAAGCACAGCCTGGCCCTGGGTCGCGACGAGAGCGGTGCCGACGGCCTGCCGGTGCCCCAGCTACTCACCGAGATTTCGCGACTGGCCCATGAGCAGGTGGAGCGCCAGTACCGCATCCTCAACGAACTGCTGCTGCCGGCCCTGGAGGAGGAAGGCATCCGCTTCCGGCGCCGCGAGGACTGGACGCCGGAGCAGGCCAACTGGGTGGCGGATTACTTCGAATCGCGGATCCAGCCGGTGATCAGCCCCATCGGCCTCGACCCGTCCCATCCCTTCCCGCGGCTGGTCAACAAGAGCCTCAACTTTATCGTCGAGCTGGAGGGCAAGGACGCCTTCGGCCGCGAGGGAGGCCTGGCCATCCTCCCCGCGCCGCGCTCGCTGCCGCGGCTGATCGGCCTGCCCGAGTCGCTCTGCGCGGAGGGTATCAAGGAGTATGTCTTCCTCTCCTCGATGATCCACGCCCATGCCGGCGAGGTCTTCCCGGGCATGCGCGTCAAGGGCTGTTACCAGTTCCGCCTGACTCGCAATGCCGACCTCTCCGTGGACCCGGAGGCAGTCTCCGACCTCGCCTCGGCGCTGCGCGGCGAGCTGCTCGCCAGGCGCTACGGCAGCGGCGTGCGCCTGGAGGTGGCCGACAATTGCCCGGAGGATCTGGCCGACTTCCTGCTCAAGCAGTTCGAGCTGGAGGAGAGCGACCTCTACCGGGTCAACGGTCCGGTCAACCTGACCCGCATGATGGCGGTGATCGACGACGTGGCGCGCCCCGAGCTGGTCTATCGCCCCTTCACCCCTGGCCTGCCCAAGGCGCTGAACCGGGGCGGCAGCCTCTTCGATGCCATCGCCGGCGGCGATATCCTGCTCCATCACCCCTTCCAGTCCTTCGCCCCGGTGGAGGACCTGCTGGCGGAGGCGGCCCGGGACCCGGAGGTGCTGGCCATCAAGCAGACCCTCTATCGCACCGGCGCCGACTCGCCGATCGTCGGCGCCCTGGTGGAGGCGGCCCGGGGCGGCAAGGAGGTCACGGTGGTGATCGAGCTGCGGGCGCGCTTCGACGAGGCGGATAACCTGGCCCTGGCGGCCAAGCTGCAGGAGGCCGGGGCCATCGTCATCTACGGGGTGATGGCCTACAAGACCCACGCCAAGCTGCTGCATATCGTGCGCCGCGAACGGGGCGGGCTTCGCTACTATGCCCACCTGGGCACCGGCAACTACCACACCAAGACGGCACGCCTCTACACCGACTACAGCCTGTTCACCGCCGACCCGGTGCTCTGCGAGGACGTCTTCCAGCTCTTCCAGCAGCTCTCGGGGATGGGCAAGCAGCGACGCATCGAGGCCCTGCTGCATGCCCCCTTCACCCTCCACGAGGGGCTGGTGGCGATGATCGACCGGGAGGCGGAGCACGCCCGCCAGGGGCGCCGCGCCCACCTGATCATCAAGTGCAACTCGCTGACCGAGCCCAAGCTGATCCGCGCCCTCTATCGCGCCTCCAAGGCGGGGGTGGAATGCGACCTGATCATCCGCGGCCAGTGCTGCCTACGACCGGGGGTGCCGGGCATCTCGGAGAACATTCGCGTGCGCTCCATCGTCGGCCGCTTCCTGGAGCATACCCGGGTCTTCTACTTCCATAACGACGGCCAGGGCGAGGTATGGGGCTCCAGCGCCGACTTCATGACCCGCAACATGTTCCACCGGGTGGAGACCTGCTTCCCGCTGCGCGACAAGAAACTGGCCGCCCGGGTCCGCAAGGACCTGGAGACCTATCTGGTGGATAACTGCCAGAGCTGGCTGCTGCAGCCCGACGGCAGCTACCTGAAGCAGCACCCCGGCGAGGCGGCGCCGATCAGCGCCCAGGAGACCCTGCTCTACGCCTATGCCACCAAGGCATAGCAAGGCACAGCAAAGGCGCAGGGTATTCGGTACCGCCACACTCCGCTCAGCGGGACAAGCCGGGCTGGCCAGCGCAGCGACGTCGCCAGGACGCTGACGAGAAGCGAGCGACTAGCGGGGATCGACAGGGATGTCGTATCTAGGGCCGGCGAGAGGGACCTCGGTCCGGCCCGACGCGTCAGTCGCGAGCGTAGCGTCAGGGTTTCGTCCTGGAGAGGAGCGAGCCGGCAAGCCCGGCGGCTACGTGGGATATTGCTAGCCGCTTAGTCAGGACTTTTTAAAGGCCTGCAGATCCTGGGGGTCGAACCCCTCCACGCGCTCCGGCAGGCCGCGCTCGGCGCGGCGCTGGCGCACCTTGAGGCGCTCCGCCAGCAACTCGCCATCGTCGTCCAGGGTGCGGCCATTGAGTTCCGCGAGCTGCGCCATGCCCTGGTGGTAGAAGGTCAACAGATGCAGCGCCGAGTTGTTGCCCTGCTCCACCGCCTCGCGCAGCGCGCCCAGGTAACCGCTGACCTGGGAGAGGTTCCCCTTGAGCTGCCACACATAGCGCACCTCGCTCATCCAGGGCCGCTCCTTGAGGGCGGCGAAGATCAGGCTGGTGGCGATCAGCCCCAGCAGCACGCCCAGGGCATTGAGCCAGATGCTGGAGCCGAAGGCATACACCAGCAACTGGGAGAAGAGCAGCCCGAAGACCAGCAGCTGGCCCGCCATGGCCAGGCTGATCAGGCGCGCCTTGCGCCGGTAGGTCTCGGGGTCATGGGTCTCGAAGCGGAACATCATCGGCATAAGGTCCTGGGCATCACGGGATGGCTGGCGATTATCCCGTGATACCGCCCGCGGGTAAATTCAGCGCAGCCGCCGAGCCGCCAATTGCAGCAGATGCTCGGTGCTCTCCCAGCCCAGGCAGGCATCGGTCACCGAGACGCCGTAGCGTAGTGCCCCGGGCTTGAGCGGCTGCTTGCCCTCGTGGAGATGGCTCTCGAGCATCACCCCACACAGCGCCGTCTCGCCGGCCAGGCGCTGGGCCAGCACCTCCAGCAGCACCTCGCCCTGGCGGCGATGATCCTTGCGCGAGTTGGCATGGCTGCAATCCACCATCAGCCGCGGCGTCAGCCCCGCCTCGCTCAGCGCCCGGCGCGCCTTGGCCACGTGTGACGCCTGATAGTTGGGTTCGCCGTGACCGCCACGCAGCACCAGATGGGTATGGGCATTGCCCGGGGTGGTACGCATCACCGGCTGCCCCTCGGCGCCGAGGGCGAAGTGATGGTGGGCGCGGGCGGCGGCCTGGATGGCGTCGATGGCCACCTGGATGCCGCCGTCGGTACCGTTCTTGAAGCCCACGACGGCCCCCAGGCCGCTGGCCAGTTCGCGGTGGATCTGGGATTCGGTGGTGCGGGCACCGATGGCGGCCCAGGCCAGCAGGTCCTCCAGGTAGGGAGCGATCATCGGCTGCAGCAGCTCGGTGGCCACCGGCAGGCCCAGGTCGACGATCTCGCGCATCAGCTCCCGGGAGAGCGCCAGCCCCCGGGGCATGTCGTCGCTGCCATCCAGGTGCGGATCATAGGCCAGACCCTTCCAGCCCACCGTGGTACGTGGCTTCTCCACATAGACCCGCATCACCACCAGCAGGCGATCGGCGACGGCCTCGGCCAGTGGCACCAGGCGCCGGGCGTAGTCCAGGGCCGCCTTAGGATCATGGATGGAACAGGGCCCCACCACCACCAGCAGGCGATCGTCGCGCCCTTCGAGGATGGCCTGGATGGCCTCGCGCTGGGCGGCGACACGGGCCCGCTGGTCGGCATCCAGGGGCAGGCGCTGGCGTAGCTGGGCGGGACTCGGCAGGGGCCGTTCGAGCGACTCGGTCATGGGGGACTGGGGTTGCTCGGCAAGGGCGAGAGGGGCATTCATCGTAATGGACTCCGGTCATGGCATCGGTTGGCGTGGCCACCCAGAATCACCCGGCCGGAGGTGGCAGCTGATGCCGACCGAGCGCCGCTAAATCGCCAGCCACCATAGCCGTAATAGGCCAGGGAGGCGGGGCGAAGGGCGGCGGAGGGATCGCGGTCGAACATCGGCTGACTCCTGTCAGTTGGCTGTCTATGTGGTTCCCAGAACGCAGAACCCCCGGGCGGGGTTGCCGTCCGGGGGTTCGATTCGCTGGCGGCAACCCTCTGCGGGGCGCGCCTGGTGGCTGGGCTCAGCGCCTGGCCACCGGCACGCCGGCGCTAAACCAATAGCCATAACCGCGCCAGCCGGCGCCCAGCACGCACTCGCCGCCGGAAGCGGTGAGAGACAGCGGGGCAGACAGGCTACGGTTGGGCATCAGGGGCTCCGTCACGAATGGGAATCGTCGTTACATCCTACACGGCCCAGGCCGCTTGGCAACCCCCGGCCGGGGCAGGGCTATCACAGTAAGTGCTTCCGCCTCCTGGTGGCACGGGGCTGTCTGGGGGTAAACCTTCGCAAAGACGCTGTGAACCCGTCCTTGGGCGCTCGACTTTTTCCTGCGAAGCTACGCTATCCTGCTCCGCTTCCAGGGCCTGGGTAAGCCATCCATGGCTTTCCCGTTCGGAGCGGTGCTCCTTACCCATGAAAAAGACGCTTTGCTCCGGCCTCCCCCCAGCGCCCTTCGGCTATTCCAACTGTAATGACCCAGCAACCTCGCTACGGGCCATTAACCGAAGAGGCGTACCAGGGCCATGGTGCCGGGCAGCGCCGCCATGCCGAGGAAGACCACCAGGCCGATGACGACCAGCAGCACGCCGGTATCGTCCTTGAAATTGGGATCGTGAGCCATCGTCTTGCTCCTTCAATCAACGAATGTGTCTTCAGTCTAGCCGCCCCGAGGGGGCGGCCCTCAACGCAGGTGACGACCGCCATCCACCGGCAGGGTCACCCCGGTCACGTAGCGATTATCGAGCAGGTAGCGCAGGCTCTGATAGATCACCCCGGGTCCCGGGACCATCTCCATCACCGACTTGGCCCGGGCCTTCTCGGCATAGGCCTCGTCATCCCCCTCATTGAGCATGATCAGCGCCGGGGCGATGGCATTGACCTGGATCCGCGGGGCATACAGGGCGGCGAACGACAGGGTCAGGTTATCGAGGCCGGCCTTGCTCGCGGCATAGGCGGCATGCTTCTTCGAGCCCTTGCGCACCACATAGTCGGTCATATGCACGATATCCCGCTGAGGCTCGCTACACGCCTCCAGCAGCTCGCGGCAATGCAGGTTGATCAGATAGGGCGCCTGCATATGCACCCGGAACAGCCGTTCGAAGTTGGTCCCCGCCTCATCCCCGGTGGTGTCCGGCGCCCAGTCGCTGGCGTTATGCACGATGGCGCGCAGCGATCTGGTCTCGGCCTTGAGGCGAGCGATAAAGTCGAGGATGCCCGCCTCGCTGGCGAAATCCGCCGCCAGGGTCACCACGCCGCGGCGACGCAGCTCGTCGAGCTCCGGGCGCTCGCGGCGATAGCTGATGATCACCGGGTGGCCATCGTCGAGCAGGCGCTCGGCGCAATGGCGCCCCAGGCGCTGGGCGCCGCCGGTGATCAATACCGGCGAGGCACTCACGACGAGGCCTCGCGGCTCGGCAGCAGCGGCTCCCGGGGGGCATAGGCGAAGACATCGGAGAAGACTCGCGGCGCCTCCAGGCCCAGGGGCGCCAAGGTATCCAGGCAGGCATAGACCATGCCCGGCGAGCCGGAGAGGTAGACATCGTGCCCGGCCACCGAACCCAGGCCCTGCCGCAGGGCGGCGTCGATGCGGCCCACATGGGCCTGGATGCGCTCACCGTCGAAGGGCTCCTCCGGCGCCACCTCCATCACCCCGTGGAAGCGGAAGTGGGGATAGCGCTCGGTCCACTCCCGGGCCAGGCTCTCCAGGTAGAGGTCGCGGCGCTCGCGCACCGCCCACCATAGCTGGATGGGGCGCTCGTGGGCCGCGAAGGCCGCCTCCAGGATGGCCTTCATCTGGGCGAAGCCGGTGCCGGCGGCGATCAGCGTCAGGGGACGCCGGCTGTCGCGGTCGAGGACGCAATCGCCACTGGGCAGACGCAGGGTCAACTGGGCGGCGTGCTGCATCATCTCGCGCAGTCGCGCCGAGTTGGAACGCTCCGGCCAGTGCTGGATATGCAGCTCCAGGATGCCGTCATCGACATGGGCGTTGGCGATGGAGAAGGGCACCCAGGTGCCCTCTTCCAGTTGCAGCTCCAGGTATTGCCCCGGGGCATGGGACAGCGCCTCGGGCCGCCCCTCCAGGGTCACGCGGAAAACGTCGGGGGTGAGATCCTCCACCGCCGCGACATGGCAGGTCACTGTCCTGGCCGTCATGATGTCCTCTTGTGGTTGGTCGCCGGCAGTTCGATACCCAGCTCGTCCCAGCGGGCGTCGACCCGGGCCTTGATGGCTTCGTCCATCACGATGGGTGTGCCCCACTCGCGGTCGGTCTCGCCGGGCCATTTGTTGGTGGCATCCATGCCCATCTTGGACCCGAGCCCCGCCACCGGCGAGGCGAAATCCAGGTAGTCGATGGGCGTATTCTCTACCAGCAGGGTATCCCGGGCCGGGTCCATGCGGGTGGTGATGGCCCAGATCACGTCTTCCCAGTTGCGGGCGTCCACGTCGTCGTCCAGCACGATCACGAACTTGGTGTACATGAACTGGCGCAGGAAGCTCCACACCCCCATCATCACCCGCTTGGCGTGACCCGGGTACTGCTTCTTCATGGTCACCACCGCCATGCGGTAGGAACAGCCCTCCGGGGGCAGGTAGAAGTCGACGATCTCCGGGAACTGCTTGCGCAGGATGGGCACGAAGACCTCGTTGAGGGCCAGCCCCAGGATCGCCGGCTCATCCGGCGGACGCCCGGTGTAGGTGGAGTGGTAGATGGCGTCGCGGCGCATCGTCATGCGGGTCACGGTGAAGACCGGGAAGGATTCCACCTCGTTGTAGTAGCCGGTGTGGTCGCCATAGGGGCCTTCCGGGGCCATGTCCTCGGGATGGATAAAGCCCTCGAGGATGATCTCGGCGGAGGCCGGCACCTGCAGGTCGGCGTGGCCGCACTTGACCAGCTCGGTGCGCGAGCCACGCAATAGCCCGGCGAAGGCGTACTCGGAGAGCGAGTCCGGCACCGGGGTCACGGCGCCGAGGATGGTGGCCGGGTCGGCGCCGAGCGCCACCGCCACCGGGAAAGGCTCGCCGGGGTGGGCCTGCTGGAATTCCTGGAAGTCCAGGGCCCCGCCGCGATGGGAGAGCCAGCGCATGATCAACCGGTTGCGGCCGAGCTTCTGCTGGCGATAGATCCCCAGGTTCTGGCGCTTCTTGTGGGGGCCCTTGGTGACCACCAGGGCCCAGGTGACCAGGGGCGCGGCATCGCCGGGCCAGCAGTGCTGGATGGGCAGCCGATCCAGGTCGACGGCATCCCCCTCCAGCACCACCTCCTGCACCGGGGCCTTGCTGACCACCTTGGGCCCCATGCTCAGTACCTGCTTGAAGATCGGCAGCTTCTCCCAGGCGTCCTTGAGCCCCTTGGGCGGGTCCGGCTCCTTGAGGTAGGCGAGCAGCTTGCCCACCTCGCCGAGCGCCGCCACGGAGTCCTCCCCCATGCCCAGAGCCACCCGGCGCGGGGTGCCGAAGAGGTTGCCCAGCAGCGGCATGTCGTGGCCCTTGACGTTCTCGAACAGCAGCGCCGGGCCGCCGGCCCGCAGGGTGCGATCGCAGATCTCGGTGACCTCCAGGTAGGGATCCACCTCGGCGCCGATTCGCTGCAACTCGCCCTGGGCCTCCAGGGCCGCGATAAAGTCCCGTAAATCCTTATATTTCACAGGGTTATTCCCTATGGCTAAACGGCAAAGGGGCAGCATAACATGCTGCCCCTTGGCGTTACTGCTGATTCTATCGAGTCAGGGCCGCCATATGACCGTGACCAAGCCCCGGGGCTTTCCTGGGGACAGGCACTCCGCAAA
>NZ_BJUK01000030.1 GCF_007989625.1 Bisbaumannia pacifica | reverse complement strand
CTCGAGAGCAGGCTGCCGTCCCCGAGAGAAGAAGGCGCAGCCCCTACCCGGTCAGCGCCTTCTGCAGGGCAATCCACGACGTCACACGTACATCCCGCCGTTGACGTTGAGGGTCTGGCCGTTGACATAGGAAGCCTCGTCGGAGGCCAGGAAGGCCACCACCGCCGCGACCTCCTCCGGTCGACCGCTGCGGCCCTGGGGAATCCGCGCCAGCAGCTTATCGCGCACCTTGTCCGGGATCTGCGCGGTCATCTCGCTGTCGATGAACCCCGGCGCCACCGCGTTGATCGCCACGCCCTGGCACGCCAGCTCCTTGCTTAGGCTCTTCACGAAGCCGATCACGCCAGCCTTGGCGGCAGAATAGTTGGCCTGGCCGAAGTTGCCCTCATTGCCGGACAACGAGCTGATGCAGACGATGCGCCCCGCTTGGCGCTCGACCATGTGTCGGGCGACCTCCTGGGTGCACAGGAACATCGAGGTGAGGTTGACGTCCATCACCGCGTTCCACTGCTCGTCGGTCATCTTGAGGAAGGCCGCGTCACGTGTGATGCCGGCGTTGTTGACCAGGATGTCCAGGCGGCCGAAGCGCTCTATCACGCGCCTTATCAATGCCGCCACCTGGGCACGGTCGGCCACATCGCAGGCGATTGCCAGGCTGTCATGACCCCGTTCTACCAGCGCCTCGGCCATCCTCCGGGCGGCATCGCCGTCGATGTCCACCACTACGGTGCGCGCCCCCTCGGCGGCCAACCGCTCGACCATGGCTGCGCCCAGGCCGCGACCGGCACCGGTCACCACGGCCACGCGTTCGTACAACTTCATAGACTCGTCTCCAGCGTGAAAGGACTGTGGCGGCACGGCAATTATCTCGATATCACACCCCACATTAAGGTGCGTCTGATACCACCGCCGCAAGAAAAAGAGGCGAATCATCGAAGCTAACCGATGATTCGCCTTTAAAATGCAAGCGATCAAAACAAGGACAATAAACGAATCAAGGAGTCTGCGTTAAAACTTGTACATCGCCATCAGCTCCACCTGCTGCCCTGCAGGGCGCAGCGGCATGGTCAGCGCACTGCGATCCCGCCATTCGATGCCGAAATCCAGGCCGGGCAGGTAGGTGTAGATGAGGTTGACATTCATGGTTTCCAGGGTGTCATCGGCGACACCGGGAGCCACTTCATCCGCCTCCACCTGGGCATAGCGCAGATTGCCGCGCAGCCGCTCGCCGAAGCGGTGACTGATACCGGCAGAGAAGCCCGTGGTTTCCACCAGATCCCCCGAGGCATTGACCTCCCCCCTCGAGGCGATGCTGGCCGGGGCGGTCGCGCCATTATAGCCCCACCCGGAGTAGACGTTGTTGCCTTCCCCCGTGTAGCCGCTCAGGGCTAGCGCGGTGTCGCCGAAATTGAATTTCGCCGCCAGGGAGAACGCGGCACCGAACTCGGAATCATCCACGCCGGTCTCGACCTCCCTCCCGGTGACTGCCGCATTGAAGGCATGCCCACTCTCGGTGCGATGCGTATAGGCTGCCACCATATCCGGGAAATCGGCCTCCTGATTGACCGGGTCCTGAAGGGTGAAGCGGAAGCCCCCCGTGGTGTAGTGCATGACCAGATCGGGGCGGACGACCGCGCCACTTCCGGAGACGCTACCGATACCGGTGCCATAGAAGTCGAGCAGTTCGACATCGAAGGGAGCATTGGCATAGAACTGGCCATTCCAGGTCTGGCCGATCGTCAGGTTGTCGACCTGGATATAGGCATGGCGCAACCGCATGGCATAGCTCTTGTCACTGCTATCCGTGGCATTGTCCCAGAAGTCCCCCTCCACGAAGGCCGTGACATCATGCCCTTCGATTTGACGATCGACCCGAAAATTAATCCGTGATTGACGGGCACTGGCATCGAAGTCGCTATCGCCACCGTCGGGGTCGGTGAAGATACCCTCCGCCTTGATATAGCCGCCAATGCTGAACTGAGCGCCATTGAACTCGCCCAGTTCCAGACCATAAGCCTGGGCCGAGACAGCCGATACACCAGCCAGCGCGATCGCCATGGCGAGATTTTTCTTATTCATCATCTTTTCGATCTCCGTCTTTATTGTCGTGATGGCGGTTTCGCTATCCCGGAGAGACAGCGAACCGAGATACACTGCGTGCAATTCTTGTTGTTTTATTTTTCGCGACGATGCCCGCCGGCCTTCTCGGCGGGCATCGCCGATATCACCTCGCCAGGGCCTTAGCCCACCTTGACGACCAGGGCCGCGGCGGAGTCACCGGCGGCACAGCCGGTGACCAGGGCATAGCCGCCGCCCTTGATGGCAGTCTCCTCGATGGCCTCGATCAGCAGGCGCGCCAGGGTCGGCGCCTGGGGATGCCCGTAAACCAGCGAGGTGCCGTAGTTGTTGAAATCGTGGGCGTCGATCCCCAACGCCTTGGCCAGATGCAGGTCATTGGCGATAAAGGGCGAGTGATTCTTGACCGTCTTGATCTGAGCGATCGTCAAGCCGGCCTGATCGAGCGCCCGCTGGGCGGCGGTGGCAGGCGCCATGGGCATATGCGCCGGCTTGGTGCGGGCATGACCGTAAGCCAGCACCTGCACGGCCATCTGCGGGTCGCGGCTCATCGCCTGGGCCCGCTCGCGGGTGGTGACGACGATGCCGGCATTGGCATCGGCCGGATGGGTCTGGGCCCCGTAGGTATGAATGCCGTCGGGCTGCACCGTGCGCAGCTTGGCCAGGCCCTCGGCACTGGTCGCGGTCACGCCCTCGTCGGCCTCGACGAGCTTGGTCTCCTTGCGCGAGACCGCCACCTCCAACGGGAACATGTAGCGTTTCTGGAAGGCACGGTCGTCGGCCAGGGCCTCGGCGTACTGCGCGTAGCGACGCAGGGTCAGTTCATCGGCCTGCTCACGGGTGAAGCCGTGCTCCCGGGCCACGTTCTCGGCAGTGGTCAGCATGTCCTTGCCGGTGACCGGGTCGGCGGCGATGTTGTCCATGTTCCAGTTCTCGGCGATCACCTCACCGCCCGGGCCGGCAGGATTGGGCCAGATGGTGTGGGGGCCGTTGGAGGGACGGTCGGCGAGCAGGCAATAGGTGGTATCGAAGCTGCCGCTTTCCACCGCCAGGGCGGCATTGAACACCGCGGTGGTGGCGGTGGCGCAGGCCTGGGTGATGTTCTGGCCCGGGGCCTGGCCGGCGCCCATCATGGCCGCGGCCCAGGGCGCGCCGTAGAAGATCGACTTCTGGCCCACCGAGACGCCCAGATAGAGGTAATCGATGATCGCCGGATCGATATCGCGGCTGGCGAACCAGCGCTTGCTGGTGGCCGCGCCCAGTTCGATGGAGTTGAGGTTGGCCAGGCTGCCCATCCACTTGCAGAAGGGGCTGGAGTAGTAGCCGCCGTAGGGAATATAGGCGTTCTTGAACATACGAAATTCCTCCAAGGGGAAAAAGGAGGCCCGCCCCGGGATACGGGAGCGCGGCCCCAACCCTGATGCTCAGTCGTCTGTCAGGTGCGCGCGCAGCCCACCCCACTCAGGCCGGAAGAGCCCGGCCGGCATCTCGCGCAGCTCGTCAGCGATGCGCGGTACGAAGTCCATGGCCGCCAGGATGTCGCGCTCGATATCGATGCCCGGCGCCACCTCGGTGAGGGTGACCTCGCCGTCGATCAGCTCGAAGACGCAGCGCTCGGTAACGAACAGCACCGGCTTGCCGGTCTCCTGGGCATAGCGGCCGCTGAAGGTGATCTGGTCGACGCGCTGCACGAACTTGCGGCGGTGGCCCTCCTGGCGGATGGCCAGGCGACCGCTCTCCTCCACCGCCACCTCGCCGCCGTTGGTGAAGGTGCCGCAGAACACCACCTTGCGGGCGTTCTGGCTGATATTGATGAAGCCGCCCGGGCCGACGACCTTGTCGCCAAACTTGCTGACGTTGAGGTTGCCCTCGTGATCGGTCTGGGCCAGGCCCAGGAAGCAGACGTCCAGGCCGCCGCCGTCGTAGAAGTCGAACTGGTAGCCGTGGTCGATGATCGCCTCGGCGTTGTAGGAGGTGGCGAAGTCACCACCACTGGCGGGCACGCCCCCGTAGGTGCCGAGTTCGGTGGTCAGGGTCATCAGGTCGCTGACGCCCTCCTCCGCCGCGACGCTTGCGACCCCCTCGGGCATGCCGATGCCGAGGTTGACCACCCCGCCCGGCACCAGCTCCATGGCGGCGCGGCGGGCGATGATCTTGCGTGGATCCAGCGGCAACGCCTGGATACCGTCGAGCGGTACCTTGAGGTCACCGGAGAGCGCCGGGTTGTAGACGGTGGCCATGGTCTGCATATGCTGCTCGGGCTCGGCCACCACCACGTAGTCCACCAGGTCGCCCGGCACCTTGACCCGCTGCGGGTGCAGGCTGCCCTGCCGGGCCAGGTACTCCACCTGGGCGATAACGATGCCGCCACTGTTCTTGGCCGCCTGGGCCATGGAGAGCTGCTCGAGGAAGATCGCCTCGCGCTCCAGGCTCAGGTTGCCGCGCTCGTCGGCGGTGGTGGCGCGGATCACCGCCACGTCCACCGGGAAGGTGCGATAGAGCAGCCACTCCTCGCCCTCCAGCTCGACCCGCTTGACCAGGTCCTCCTCGGCCGCCGCGTTGGCCTTTCCGCCTTCCAGGTGCGGGTCGACGAAGGTACCGAGCCCCACCCTGCTGAGCACCCCGGGCTTCTTGCCGGCGATGTGCCGCCATAGGTGAGCCAGCACGCCTTGGGGCAGCAGGTAACCCTCGATGCGGTTCTCGCGGATCAGCTCGCCCATGCGTGGTGCCTGGCCGGTGTGGCCGCTGATCAGGCGCTTGACCAGGCCGGCGTGGCCCAGGTGATTCATGCCGCGGGTCTTGCCATCACCGCAGCCACAGCTGTGGGCGAGGGTCAGGTCGCGGGGCGCCCCGGTCTCCAGGAAACGCGCCTCCAGCGCCGCGGCCATCGCCTCGGCGAAGCCACACAGGCCGGCGGTGGTCCAGACAACGGTATCGCCGTCCTTGATCAGGCTCGCGGCGCGCTTTATGTCGATGATCTTGCTCACTGTCTCGGCCCTCTTACTGGAGGCATTAAAAGCTACGAGTATAAATATATTGTTTATATAACAAACATTTGGTGCGGCACGTCGGCGCCGATAACACGCGAAGCGCCCCGTTCAGCCGCCGGTCATCAGCAGCACGATCTGCGGATAGAAGATCACCAGGGCCACCACCAGGATATCGGCCACCAGGAAGGTCGCCACGCCCTTGAAGATCTCCACCAGGGAGGCGTATTGGCCCGCGACTCCCTTGATCACGAAGATGTTCATGCCTACCGGCGGGGTGATCATGCCGATCTCCAGTAGCTTCACCAGCAGTACCCCGAACCAGATCAGGCTGACGTCGTAGAGTTCGAACACCGGCAGCAGCACCGGCAGGGTCACCAGCATGGCGCCGAAGGGCTCCATGAACAGCCCCAGGAAGAGGTAGATCACCACCACCACCAGCATCAGCTCGAGGTAGGTGGGATCCCAACCGGTCACCGCTCCGGTGATAAAGCCGGCCAGACCACTCAGGCTGAGAAAGAGGGTGAACATGCTGGCACCGACGCCGATGATCAGCAGCGCCGAGGTGGTGGCCAGGGTCTCGAGCAGGGCGGCCTTCATCGACTGGCGATTCAGACGGCCCAACAGCGAGGCGATCAGGATCGCCCCGGCGGCGCCCACGGCCCCGGCTTCGGTGGCGGTAAAGATGCCCGAGAAGAGGCCACCGAAGACCAGCACGCCCAGCACCAGTACCGGCCAGATATCGATCAGCGCCTCGCGGGTACTCACGTCGCGGGAACCGATGGCCTCGCGGGGCACGATATCCGGCCGCAGCCAGCTGACCATCAGGATCACCAGGACATAGCTCAGCGCGGTCAGCAGGCCGATGGTAATGCCGCCCAGGAACACCTGCGTGATGGAGACCTGGGCGAAGACCCCGTAGACGATCATCAGGATGCTCGGCGGGATCAGCGCGCCGATGGTGCCGCCGGCAGCGATGGTGCCGCAGGCGAAGCTCGGCTTGTAGCCACCGCTGACCATCTCGGGGATGGCGATGCGGCCCATGGCCGCCGAGCAGGCGACGCTAGAGCCACTGACCGCGGCGAAGCCGGAACTGGCGACGATGCTGGAGATCGCCACCCCGCCGGGCAGCCAGCGAAACACCACCTTGGCGGCATTGAACAACCCCTGCGTCAGGCCGGAGTGGAAGCAGACGAAGCCCATCAACAGGAACATCGGCACCGCGCTCAGCGTCCACTTGGCGATAAATTCATAGGGGCTGGAAGAGAGCATGCCGATGGTGGTATCCCAGCCCAGCATCGCCGTCATCCCGCCCAACGAGACGCTGATCAGGGACAGGGCGACCGGAACACGCAGGGCCAATAGCAACAGCAGGGCGAGGAGGCCATAAAGACCGACGGTGACGGACATGATTCACCTCTCTCCTTGTGGGGCCGGAGACGCGGTCACGCCCCCCAGCAGGAAGGGCAGCCGGGCGACACACACCAGGGTCGCCAGGGCGAAGGCCAGCGGCAGTACGAAGTAGGTCGGCCAGACCGGTATGGAGACGTTGAGCGACATCACATAGGAGCCGATGGCGAACTGCTCCATGGCCTTGCCCCAGGTGGCCACGGCCAGCACGGCATAGATGCCCGCCGAGAGCAGTGCCACCAGGACGTCGGACAGGCGCACCAGCCGGGGCCCCATCGGCCCCTCCAGGGCCTCCACGGCGATCATCTCGCGACACCACTCCACCCAGCCCAGGGGCAGCAGGGCCATGGCGATCAGGTAATAGCGGGTCACCAGTTCCACGGTGGCCGGAAGCGATACCGACAGGGTCGAGCGCAGGATCACATCCAGGGTGATATGCACCACCATCAGCAGGATACCGAGGGTACCCAGCATGGCCAGGCCGACGGCGGCGCGATTGGTCAGGCGATATAGAGCCGCCATAAGCGAGCCTCCAGCGTCATGGGTGAGTCCGGAGGCCGGCGGCCCCCGGATGACGGGACATCAGATGCCGTAGGTGGTGAAATCCACCCGGTCCCAGACCTCACGATTCACGGCCTCGGCCACGGCCACGGGATCCTCGCCGACCTCCTCGACCATGCCGTTCCACTTGTCGACCAGCGCGATAAAGCGATCGAGCTTGGCGCGGGCATCCTCGACGCCGTAACGCTCCTCGGCCTGCCGGGCGGCGTAATCGAGGTCCTGCTCACCGAAGGCGCGGCTGGCCGCGACCAAGTCGTCGCTGGGCTCGAGGATCTCGATACCGTGCTCGTCGGCCAGGGCCAGCGCCTCGTCGGTCATCTCGTAGGCCCAGCGCTCACTGCCCAGGGCACTCGCCTCTGTCGAGGCACGCACGATGGCCTCGCGCTCTTCGGGAGAGAGCGATTGCCATACCGGCAGGGCCACGGCATGAGAGATGGTGCTATGGAAGGTGCCCAGGTCGAGCATGGTGAGATAGTCGACCGCGTCTTCCAGGCGGAAGGAGATGATGTCACCCATCGAGGCCACGGTGCCGTCGATGACCCCCTGGGAGAGCGCCTCGAACTGCTCGCCGACCGGGATGGACGCCGGCGTGGCCGACATGGCCTCCGCCCAGCGCGAGTACTGAGGCCCGCCGACGCGCAGCCGCAGGCCGGCCAGGTCTTCGACGGTACGCACCGGCTGGGTGCTGAGCAACTGGTAGGTATCGCTAGCGTGAGAGCTGGTGTAGATGATGCCGAGCCGCTTGAGCTCCTCCTGACAGGCCTCGCAGGTAGCGATGTACTCGGTCATGGCCGCGCCCATGGCGTAGGAGTTGGTGCCGAGCAGGGCCATGTCGCCGACCAGGTTGATTTCCGGCAGGTCGGCGGGGAAATAGGCCGGCAGGAAGAGTCCCACCTCCACCAGGCCGCTGCGGATGGCATTGCGCATATTGCCGATATTGGCGACCTCGGTGCCCATGATCTGTCCGCCCAGGCGTCCCTCGGTCTCTTCGGCGATCTGCGCCATAAACTCGGTATACAGCGGGGTGTAGGCCGGGTGGGCCGGCGGCACCCCCGGCGCCAGACGCAAGTCGCGCGCCTGGGCCTGAGCGGCAAGCGTCAGGCTGCCGATGGCGGCAGCCAGGGCCAGGGTCTTGAACAGGGGGCGGTGTGTCATGAGTCACCTCGGTGGCTGGGTTATATTTGTTTATTTACACAACAATAGATTTATTCATCTATCTCGATCCTGATTATAGTCCACCAAACCACCAGCCCCGATACCCGACTTTGGTATCACGCCTAGCGCCCCGCCGAGGCGTCCTTCAACCCACCGATCACACCACGTCTGCCTCATACTCCGACGTCGCCCGGATCGCCGATGGAAGCCTAGGAACAAGCCGCCCCCGGCCAGGCGAGCGACCGGGGGCGACACGGGAACGAGTCTGGCGATGGGTGAGAGGAGGCTCTCAGGCGGGTGTCACCATAAAGCGCGAGAAGAAGGCGTCGAGCTCGTCGAAGCCATCCAGCGGCAGCACCAGGGAGACGTACTGATCCGGCCGTACCACCACCAGCGCACCGGCGCCCCGATCGATGCCCCTCAGGTCGAAGATGTCCTGGTCGGTGCCCGGCACCGGCGCGTGGGCCTTCTGGTAGTCCTGGAGTCCGAGCGGCCCCTTGTGCGGCTTGAGCATCTCGTGCATCTCGGCCCAGTCCACTTCCAGGTGCGACTGCTGGATGATGCCATGGACGTCGAAGATGGCGTCCGGGTCGGCCCCTTTCGACGTAAAGCGACGGATCGGCGAGTCCTCGCCGGCGAGGAAGTCCATCAACTGGATAAAGCGCGACCCCGGGCTTCGCGGGTCGACCATGTCGGCGAAGGCATAGAGCCGCCAGCGGCCGTCGGCGCGATGCACATGTCCCAGGTGAATCCGCTTGGCATCGCCTAACCGGATCACCTCGGCCGAGTGGAAGCGGCGCCCGGGCGGGAAGCCGGTGGCCAAGGGCAGATGGGAGTCGTCGCCGGTGAGCAGGCCCGGCGCATAGTGGGTGGCGAACCCGGCGGTAAACTCGCTGTTGGTGACGAACTGGCGCTGCACCTCGGCCAGGCCCTTTGTGGCCGCCTGGGGGTCGTCGGCGTCCTGGGCGGCACCGATCGCCCGCGACCAGCGGGTATCCATCTCGATCAGGTTCTCGGCGATCACGTGGCGCTCGGCGTTGTAGGTGTGCAGGAGGCTCGCCGAGCTGCGCCCCTCGAGCACCGAGATCAGCTTCCAGCCGAGGTTGAAGGTGTCCTGCATCGACACGTTCATGCCCTGGCCGGCCTTGGCGGTGTGGGTGTGGCAGGCGTCGCCGGCGATAAAGACCCGCGGCGTGCGGCTTGCTATCTGGTCGTCGTCGACATCGTCGAACTTGTCGGTGACCCGGTGGCCGACGCGGTAGACGTAGAACCAGGCGGTCTCCTTCACCTCGAAGCGGTAGGGGGCGAGGACCGCCTGGGCCTTGGCCAGGACCTCCTCCTTGGTTAGCCGGGCGTCCGGGGCGATGTTGCCCATGTCGACGTAGAGCCGGACCATGTAGCCGCCCTCGCGGGGGATCAGCAGGATGTTGCCCGCCTCAGAAGACTGGATGGTGCACTTGAAGCGGATGTCTGGGAAATCCGTCACCGCCAGCACGTCCATCACGCCCCACGCCTTGTCCTCACCATGGCCCTGCGGCACGCGGCCGATGGACTGGCGTACCACGCTGTGCGCGCCGTCACAGCCGACCACGTACCGGGCACGGACGCGCTTCTCGCCGTCCGGCGTACTGAGGGTCACCGTGACGCGCTCGTCGGGGTGCTCGGGGACCTTCACCTCGAGGGTCTCGTGGCTATAGTCGACCCGCAGGCGGCTGGGGGAGTGGTGCATGTACTCCAGCAGGAAGTCGAGCAGGCGGGCCTGGTTGACGATCACATGGGGAAACTCGGAGAGCCCATCGCGCACGTCCTGCACGCGACCGAGCCGGGTTATCCGCGATGCGTCACCGGGGGCCGGCCCCCAGAAGTGGGTCTCGTTGATCCAATAGGCCTCGCTGGTCATCCGCTCGGCCAGGCCGAAGGCCTCGAACATCTCCACCGTGCGGCAGGCGATGCCGTCGGCGCGCCCCACCTCGAGGGGCCCGTCGGCCTTCTCCACGACGCGGGTGACGATGTCCGGGAAGATCGACAACTGGGCGGCCAGCAGCAGGCCGGCGGGACCGGTGCCGACGATCAGCACGTCCACCTCCTCCGGCAACGGACCCTGCGGGTCGCTGCGCCCTTCGGCCGCGGGCTGAATCCGCGGGTCGCCACTGCGGTAACCGTCGAGGAAGTACTGCATCGGTTCACTCCATCCCGTGGGACACAGGTCGTCGTTGTTGATAAGCCATCGGGGTGCCGGCATGGCGATCCGCCACGGCGACAATCATCAGTATTGTGATCATTGTTTTGGCGAACAACTAGACCTTCCTCCAAGGCCGGGTTGTGGTATCGACCCTCGGATAGTGGATCACTATCATGATGATCACAGTACGGACGCAGATCGGAGGGTGGCCACTCTCCCTGATATCCGGAAGGCGAGCCGACGGTGCCGTCGACCTCGAACAGATGCTGGGCTCGGCCATGGCGCAGGTCGCCATCATGGCCCGGGGCATGTTCCCTGGTAATGGAACGCGTTGGCTATGGTGGGGGCTTCTCCGGCGCCAGGTTCCTAGGCGGCATCCTTTCCCGGCCCGAGACCCGCCGACGGGTGCTCGCCCCCTCGGGCTCTGCTAAGTTGGTGTGCCCGGCCGGGTATCGCATCTGTCCGGAAGGCGATCCGCTCCTCGAGATGACCAGACCATGACCAATGCCCCACTTACCCAAGCCACCGTCCTGCCCGGCAACCTGCTCAGGCGCTGCCACCAGATCAGCGTGGCGATCTTCCTGCGCCAGTGCGCGGCCCATGGCCTTACCCAACTGCAGTACATCACCCTCTGCGCACTCGAAGAATGGGGCGAGATCGATCAGATCACCCTGGGACGCCACACCGCCCTGGACCGCAATACCGTGGCCGTGGTGGTGCGCAAGTTGGAGGAGCGGGGCCTGGTGACCCGCCGACGCAACCCCGAGGATCGCCGCTCGATGCTGGTCACCCTCACCGTGGAAGGTGAACGGCTCAGGCAGCGCGCCGAGCCTACGGTGGCCGAGGTGCAGGAGGCAATCCTGGCCCCGCTCGACGACGCCGAGCGCGAGACACTGTGCCGGCTGCTGCAACGCGTCGCCGATGAGAACAATTCCCTGAGCCGGGTACCGCTACACCACGCCGGCGGCTAGCCGCCACCCAGCCCCCGGGGCTCGTGCCGCTACCGCCGCGGTTCGACGCCTTCCCCGTCCGAGCGGCCCAGAGCCATTCTCACCGTTTCCGGCACCGGCCGGCCCTGCAACCGCTGCGAGTCGTGCGGATGCGGCCCCGCCCAGACGCGGGTCACGGTGGCCTCCACGGCCAGGACCTCGCCACGATGCAGCAGATGCCGTACGTCGAAGCTGGTGTTGCGGAACTCGGCGACCCGCGTCTCGATGCGCACCTCGTCGCCATAGCGGCAGGGAACGAGGAAGCGGCCGCGCAGGTCGACCACCGGGTAGCCGACCACCGCGAAGCGCTCTTGTAGGGACGCCAGATCGAAGCCCGCCTCGGCGAACAGCAGGTTGGTACAATGATCGAAGTAGGCCAGGTAACGGGGATGAAAGACGATCCCCGCCGGATCGCAGTCGCCCCACTCGATGGGGCGAACATGGGTATGGGTCAGCATTGTGTCCTCGCCGGGGCCCGGGGTTAATCGAGCCGCAGTACGCGCTGGGAAGGCTCGGCGGCGTAGAGTTCGTCGACGAGCGCGGCGCGGCGCTCCAGCACGGCCCGTTGGTTGATCGAGCCCTTGTCGGTGACCTCGTGGGCATCCAGGCTGGGCGGCTCGCTGAGCAGCACCGCCCGCCGGATCCGATTGGAACTTCCCGTGCTCTGCTCGGCCAGGTCGCGCAGCAGTCGCCGGAAGCGCTCGCGCACCGGCTCGCTGGCCAGCACCTCCGCCGCCGTCGCCTCGCCGCCGAGCCCCGCCAGTTGGCGACACTTGTCCAGCTCCGGAAACACCAGGATCGAGACATAGGCGCGATCGAGTCCGGCGATCACCACGTCCTTCACATGCGGGGCCCCAGCCTCAATGATCCCGGCTCGCAACGGCCCCACGCTGACCCAGGTGCCGGTATTGAGCTTGAAGTCCTCGGAGATGCGCCCATCGAAACGCATGCCGCGCTGGGGAGCGTTGGGGTCGATGAACTTCACCGCATCGCCCAGGCAGTAGAACCCCTCCTCATCGAAGCTCTTGGCGGTGATCTCGGACTGGCGCCAATACCCCGGCATCACGTTGGGCCCCTTCACCCGACACTCCAGCTTGCCGCCATTGGGCACCAGCTTGACCGTCACCCCGCGGGCCGGCAGCCCGACCACCCCGGAACGCGACTCCGCAAGCGAGGCGAACATCGCCGAGGGAGCCGTCTCGGTGGCCCCCAACCCGGTCAGCATGCCCACCTTGCAGCCCAGGGTCTGGATGGCCAGGCGATCGAGGTCGTCCCAGATATGCTGGGCGAGTCCCGCGGCGGCGAAGAACATCAGGTTGAGGCGCGAGAAGAAATTCTCGCGCAGGGCATCGTCACGCTTCAGGTAGTCGACCAGGATCTCGAAGCCCTTGGGCACGTTGAAGTAGATCGTCGGGGCGATCTCGCGCAGGTTGGCGATGGTCGTCTCGAACTCCCCGGGCACCGGGCGACCATCGTCGATATAGAGGCTGCCACCGTTGTAGAGCACGATGCCGGCATTATGGTTACCGCCAAAGGTGTGGTTCCAGGGCAGCCAGTCCACCAGCACCGGCGGCTCGTCGCGCAGGAAGGGCATCTGTGCCGCCAGCATCTCCTGGTTGGCGCACAGCATGCGGTTGGTATTGATCACGCCCTTGGGCATCCCGGTGGAGCCGGAGGTGAACAGGAACTTGGCGATGGTATCCGGCGTGACGGCAGCATGGGCCTCGTCGACCTCGGCGGTGACCGGAGTATCCAGCAGCGCGGCAAAGGCTCGCGCTCCCTCCATGCCTTCAGGTTCCACGGCCAGGCAGGCACAATCGGCGGACTTGACCGCCGCCAGGGCGGCGACGAAGTCCTCAGCCCGGTCGACCATCAGCATCCCCGGCGTCAGCAGCTCGACGATATGGCGCAGCTTGGCGAAGTCGCGACTGACCAGCGAGTAGGCCGGCGAGACCGAAGTGTAGGGAATGCCCACGTACATCGCCGCCATCGCCAGCAGCAGGTGCTCGACGGAGTTACCACTGAGGATGGCCAGGGGACGCTCGACGCTCAGTCCCGCATCGAGCAGGCCCTGGGCCAGGCTGCGCACCCGCTCACGCGTCTCGGCATAGCTCAGGCGTCGCCATTCACCGCTGGCGTCACGCCGCGCCACGAAGCAACGCTCCGGCGCCTCGGCTGCCCAGTACTCCAGGCGACTCATCAGGGTCTCCGGATACTCGCCCAGCGGCTCCTCGACTTGCAGCAGTTGAGCCCCGTCATCCCGCCGGGTGAGTCGGGCGGTCGCCGTTCCCAGCCGAACATTGCGGAAAGCATCTAGCATGATCGCACCCCATTCTTGTGGTCATTCTCGAAAGGCTCGATCCGCCCTACCCCGGGCGCCGACGCCTTGATAGCATGCACCTCAATACTTTCACAAACTGTTTATCTTATAAACATTATGCGTGTTAAACATTGGTCTAGGGGGTAGGCAAGCCTATGCACGGTGATGACAGTAACGGCATCGATTATTCGATGCTGCAGTCGCGGCTCGGCTACAAGCTGAGGCGCGCCCAGATGGTCTATTTCGACGTCTTCTTCGAGGCCTGTGCCCAGGAGGGCATCACCCCGGGGCTGTTCAGCATCTTAGCGATCATCTATCACAACCCCGGCTTGACCCAGACGGCGGTCTCGGTGGCCCTGGACGTGGATCGTTCGGCCATGGTGGCGGCCATCGACAAGCTGGAGGGCATGGAGGTGGTGGAGAGGCGCAAGTCGAAGAACGACCGCCGCTCCTACGCTCTCTATCTGACGGAACAGGGAAAGGCCTTCACCGAGCGCCTCAACCGCAAGGTGGTGGCCGGGGAAGAGGCCTTCACCACCTTTATGAAGGACGGCGAGAAAGAGTGGCTGCTGGATCTCCTCGACCGGATCATTCGGGCCCGCAGGGATGGCTGAGGCACCAGCCTCAGTCATCCCCGCCCTGGAGGCCCCACCTCACGGACGAGGAAAGGCCCCACCGAAGCGGGGCCGAAATGTCGTCGAAGCGATGTATCAGAAATCGAAGAACACCGTCTCGCCCTCGCCCTGCAGGCGAATATCGAGGCGGTAGCGTACCTTGCCGTCGACTTCCTCGCGCTTGGCGATCAGCGTCTGACTACGCACCGGTGCGTATCGTCTCGGCACACCTCTAGGCGTGACTCGCGGAAGGCATTCAGGGCCGAGGCTTGCTGGCTGACACTGCGCACAGCCCCACAGAGCCCCCTGGTCTCCCTCCCTCGTACGTCACGCTCGTCGATGGAGTCAGGGCATCCGCAGCACCGGCTTGACGGCGGTACCACGCTTCGAGTCCTCGAAGGCCCGATGGATATCGGCGAACTCGTAGAAGGTCACCAGTCGGTCGAAGGGGAAGCGCCCGGCCTTGTAGTGAGCCACCAGCTGCGGGATGAAGACCCGCGGCACGGCATCCCCCTCGATGACCCCGATCATCGACTTGCCCTCGGCCATCAGGTCCTGGTGCACATCCAGGGTGACCTGGGGGGTCACGCCGACGATCGCCGACACGCCCAGTGGGCGCAGGGCCTGGAGCGACTGGCGGACCACCGCCGGGACCCCGGTGGTCTCCACGGCATAGTCGCTGCCGCCGGCAGTGATCTCGCGGACGCGTTCGACCACGTCCTCGCTCTTGCCGTTGAGCACATGGGTGGCCCCCAGCTCCCGAGCCAGGGCGAGACGCTCCTCCAGCACATCCACGGCGATGATCTGTCGACATCCGACCAACCGCGCGGCCATAACAGCGGAAAGGCCCACCGCCCCGCCGCCGTAAACCACGAGACTGGTCTCGACGCCGGGCTTCAAGCGGTTGAGTACGGTACCGGCCCCGGTCTGGATACCGCAGCCCAGAGGACCAAGCAACGCCAGGTCCACCTCCGGATCCACCTTCACCGCATTGCCTGCCTTGACCACCGCATGGCTCGCGAAGGACGACTGCCCGAAGAAGGTCGCCAGCGCCTCACCGTCCCGGGACAGGCGGTGGCCGCCATCGTCCATGCGCCCGCCGAAGTTCAGCTCGTTGAAGTCGGCGCAGACGGTGGGATGTCCGGTCAGGCAGCGGTCACAGTGACCGCAGTGGGCGAAGGACAACACCACATGATCGCCCACCGCCAGGGTCGACACGCCCGCCCCCACGGCCTCGACCACTCCGGCGCCCTCGTGCCCCAGTACAATGGGAAAGGGGGCGATGCCCAGCTCCCAGGCCACGGCGTCGGTATGACAGACCCCGGTGGCGACGAGCCGGACCCGGATCTCGCCTCCGCCGGGCTCGGCCAGGTCGACAGTTTCGAACGAGAAGGCCTCGCCCTGGGCGGGCGTCACGGCAGCGTGAATCTGCATGGTCATGTCTCCTTGCTCTTTTCCGGCGGACCCGGCTCCTCCGGGACCCAGTATCACAGAAACTTGGTGAACTGCAGACGCAGGGCGTCGCCCTCGCTTTCGATCCCTCTCATTCCCCCGCCACTGGCGTCGTACTCGTGATAATAGGCGCCCTTGAGGATGACGCCGGCCGCGGGCCAGAAGTAACCCACCTCGGCGCCGATGGCATGGCGCTCGGCCTTGTCGTCGGTCGCGGCCCCGTCATCGGCCTCGAGCTGCCAGGCATCGTAGCCCACCAGGCCCAGCTCCAGGCCATTGGCCAGGCGATGGCCGAGGCCCCACTCCACCAGCCAGCTGTCGCCTGGGGTGATCTCGGTCTCGCCCTGTTCGGTCTTGATCTCGTAGCGGGAGAGCGCCGAGACGTTCCAGGTCCGGGCGGCATCGAAGTGCCACATGCCGCCCAAGGTCAGCATAGTGGTCTCGTAGCCCTTGCCGATCGAGGCCGGGTTGGTGGCATCGAAGTCGCCGGTATCGAACCAGTGCCCCGTGGCGAAGGTCACATCCCACTGCTGGCCATGCCAGCCGAGGATCACCGGGCCGACGAAGATGTCGCCCACACCGTCGTCCGAGAAGCTGCCGGGGCCGACGTCCAGCTCGGTGTCGAGCATGGGAATGATGGTCTCCACACCGTAGTCGGCGCCGAGGAAGGTCTGGCCGGTCATCCAGATCAGCCGGTGGGCCAGGGCGGTCACGGTGCCGCTGTTGTTGCCGGGAAGGGCATCGCCCGAGGCATCGTTGAACTCGTCGATATCGTAATGGAGCAGGTAGCCCCGGTAGTAGAGGCCGGGCGGCGGGGCGGCGGCGGCGCCGAGGCCCTCGATCCCCGGCGGGTAGTGGCCGTTGACGGCGAACGCCGGCGTGGCGACGGTGGCGATTCCCAGGGCAGTGAGCAAGGCGAGTTTCTGATACGGCATTGGTTGTTATCTCTCCTCTGGCCCCGCCACCCGCGGTGAGCGGACGGCGAGGCATCTGGTGCGGGATGTGATGGGGGGCGACTTGGGATCAGAACGGATAGCCGCGCGGTGTGTGCTGCACGCTGATCCACTGATCGGTAGTGAACTCCTCAATGGCCCAATCGCCATTGAAACGTCCCAGCCCCGAGTTTTTCTCACCACCGAAGGCCACATGAGCCTCGTCGTTGACCGGCATGTCGTTGACGTGCGTCATGCCGGCCTTGATGCCTTGGGCAAAGTGGGCTCCGCGGGTCAGGTCGGCGCTGAACACCGCGCTGGAGAGCCCATATTCGCTGGCATTGGCCAGCTCCAGGGCATGAGCCTCGTCACGGGCCTTCTGGATGCCCACCAGTGGACCGAAGATCTCCTCGCGGCTGATCTCCATATCTGGCGTCACGTCGCCGAACACATGGGGAGTGACCAGTTGACCCTCGATGGTCCCCTCCAGCAGCACCGTAGCGCCTTCCTGCCGGGCGGTGGCGATCTTCGCTTCCAGCCCCTCGCGCTGCTTGGCATTGATCACCGGCCCCACCACGGTGGCGCTATCGTCCGGATCGCCGACGCGGAGTTCCTTCACCCGGGCCACGAAGCGCTCGACGAAGCCGTCGTAGCAACGCTCGTCGACGATGATGCGGTTGACCGCCATGCAGATCTGCCCCTGGTGCAGGAACTTGCCCACCACCGCGGCGTTCACGGCCTGGTCGAGATCGGCATCGTCCAGCACCACGAAGGGACTGTTGCCGCCCAGCTCCAGAGCGACCTTCTTGATGTGCTCCCCACCGCTGCAGAGGCTACCGATGCGCCGCCCCACAGGGGTTGAACCGGTAAAGGAAATCATCCGCGGCACTCGGTGTTCGACGAAGGCATCGCCGATCTCACAGCCGGCGCCGGCAACCACGCTCAGGACGCCCTGGGGCAGGCCGGCTTCCTCGAAGAGTTTGGCGAGCAGCAGCCCGCCGGTGACCGGCGTGTCGCTGGCCGGCTTGACGACCACGGCATTGCCCAATGCCAGGGCCGGCGCCACAGAGCGCTGGGAGAGGTGCAACGGGAAGTTCCATGGACTGACCACTCCCACCACGCCCAACGGCTTGCGGTACACTCGGTTCTCCTTGCCCGGCACATTGGACGGTAGGGTCATGCCGTGCACCCGGGCAGGCATGCTGGCGGCTTCCTGAGTGATGCCCCGGGCGGCGCCCCACTCGATGCTGGCCTTGAGCCGAGTGCTCCCGGATTCGCGGATCAGCCAGTCGATGATCTCGTCCTTGCGCCGATCGAAGAGCTCGACCACCCGGTGCATCAGGGCGGCACGCTGGCTGGGCGGGGTCGCTGCCCAGTCAAGCTGGGCTCGCTCGGCGGCGAGATAGGCCGCATCCAGGTCTTCTCGACTCGCCAGACGCAGGCGCAGCAGAGGATCCTGGTTGAAGGGGTTGGTCACCATAAGCTCGCGGCCGCCGCGGCCCTCGCGCCACTCGCCAGCGATCAGTTGCAGGTGGAAGTCGCTATACGGGACACTCATGAACAGGTCTCCTTATCAGGGCTTCAGAGGCGAATGCCGGACTTGCCGGGGGACAAGATGCCATTAGGATCCAAGGCGCGCTTCAGGGTCTGATGCACCTCACGCAGCGGCTCGCCGAAGGTCCCGGCGACCTGCTCCATGAACTCGGTGTTAGTGCGATAGAGGCCATACCCCCGCTTGGCGAACTCATCGATCAGCTCGGCGAAGCAGTCATGGGCACGCTGGGTCTCTTCCGGGTCCTGGCGGTTGTAGAGCAGGTCGATGACATGATGCATGTCTCGCCAACCAACGATGTACTCGGCCACATAGTCGAAGCCGTACTTGCCAAGGACCTGCTGAGCCAGCTCGGTCTGGTCGCGGGTCTCGCTTCCCTTGGCCTGGGATACCGGAGCAAACCACATGGAACCACCGCCCCCACGCCAGTTGTAGAGGCCAAACTCCTGTAAGTTCATGTCGCCTTTCATCAAAGCCGAACGGTAGGAGAAACCACCGCCGCGAGCTTCGGCTTCCTCGCCATACATGATCCTGGCTTTGCCGCTGGCCCCGAAGGCCTGTTCGACGATATTCCAATTAACTTCTATCTGTTCCGGTGTGCCGTAGAGCGCCGCGTAGACATTCCATTCACCAACGCCTTGATCGGCCTTGATACGCTCGATGGCCTCACGGGGAATGGAATCAGTCCCGTCGTAGTACTCTTTTCGTGTTACATGGGTTCCCGCGTCCCACAGGGTGTGCACAATTACCACCGCATTGGGGATGATCTGGGCGATACGCAGCGGACGCAGCACATCGACGATCTCCTCGATGTCTTCCGGGTCCTGGTACTGGATCAGGAAGGGGCGATAGGCCGGCGGTTCAGGCATCAGCCACAGCCCCATCTTGGTGACGATGCCAAAATTGGACTGGGTGAAGAGGCCGTCAATGTAGGGACCATAGCCCCACTTGAAGACCTGCCAGGAGCTGGAGTTCTCGATGCCGCCCATGCCGGTGCGCACCACCTCGCCGTTGGCCAGCACCACTTCCATGCCGCACTGGAACATGAAGTGCTCACCATAGGGGGTATAGCCCACGCCCCGGTCCAGGGTGTTGCCCACCGGGCCGGCGATGGCCGAGGGAGCCGGTGGGTCCAGCCACAACTTGAGATCGTTCTCCTTGATGTAATCGTAGAGCTGCTGGTAGGTCACTCCGGGCTCGAGCAGTGCCGTGCAGACCTCGGGATCCACCTCGAGGATGCGGTTCATGCGGTGCATGTCGAGCATCACCTGTCCGGTCTCGCCGGGTGCGGCGCTGCCATAGCCCAGGTTCTTGCCGGTGGACACGGTCCAGATGGGAATCTTGTACTGGTTGCAGATACGCACGATCGCCTGCACCTGCTCGGTGGTGGTCGGCAGCAGAGCCGCGGAAGGAATATAGTCCGCATCGTCGCCGGCCATCATGATCTTGGTATAGGGCGCCAACTGATCGCTCTCGGTCAGTACGCCATCGGCGTCAAGAATGTCGCGAAAGCGTGCCAGTGCCGCATCGAAGTCCGCCGCGGCCACGCCTCTGGGAAGAATGCGTTGGTTCGTGCTCATGGAGTCGTCTCTCGATTGTTATGGTCTGAGGTTCACAGCCGGATCAGGAAGCTCAGCGCGCCGGCCTCCGCGGCCGCCACCGGGCGGGATAACCGGCGGACATGGCGGCCAGTACCGTTGGCCAGCGCCAGACGGGCATACTCCCGGCCGAGCGCGGCCTGCCAACTGCCTTCTTCCGCCGACAAGGTCCGGGTAATGGGGCCGCGGTGGCTCTCCAGGAGGTCAGCACCCGCCATATGCCGGCCCAGTGCCAGGATCCGCCCCCGTCCGGCCAGCAGGCTGGTCAACAGCACCAGGCCGGCATCGTCGGTGAAGCCGGCCGCCATGGTCCCCCGAGGCAGGTCATTCAAGGAGAGCGGATCCAGGCGCCCTTCATAGCGCGGGCCCCAGCCTTGCTGGCGAAGCCCCAGCCCCATCTCGGTAACCCAGCGGTCGGTGCCATAGAGACGGATCTCGCCGTGTCCTCCGTCCCGGGACGCCCCCGAGGCGTCGGCCCAAGTGGTCCCCAGAGCGACAGGAGAGGCGGCTCCCATCACCAGACCGTTCTTGAGCAGTTGTCGACGTGTCAGGTTCATGGCCTCACTCCTCATTGACCGGTGCGTCATCCAGCTCACCGCTGACCAGAGCCTGGATTAGGCCATCCAGTTCGGCGTCGCTGATCTTGGCCTGACGGAACGCCGGCATAGCAGCCCGGCCATTACGCACCGTCATGCGAGCATAGTTGCCCCAGGCATCCCAGGCTGCTTCAGGCAACGGGCTGGTTATCTTGGGGCCTACACCATACTGAGGAGCATGACAATGGCTACATACCTGTCGATATACCTCTTCAGCCGGACGAAGCTCGCCATCAGAGGCGCTTGCCATCACTGGCAGCAGGGCCGCCGCTAGCGTGGCGAAAATACGAAGCTTGGTGGCCAAAGTGTGTCGAGACGACACCGTTATTGTGGTTTTCATATCAACATCACCTGTCAGTTCGTCAAAGGCAGGAGCAGGGAGCATCGCCACCACCCTATTTAGACTTTAGTTGAATCAATGGGTTAGTGGCGCCCCTCCACAAAAGATCACTTTCAATAACCGTGCCAAGATCAGGAACTGCCTCCCTGGCAATAGGTTAAGGTCGGGTGATGTGCCCAAGTGTCCGCCTGACGGACAAAGGTTCACAAATATCGCTTAACTATTTGCGCCACCCCTGCGTAAATGATCAATCACTTCCCGATGATCGTTGGCCCGCACACATAGGGTGGGTGGTATGCTGCTAGGCCTAGTTGCTAAGCCACGATACCGAAATGTCCGACGCCACCCCACGCTATCCCAATGCCCGCGACCTGATGGATGCCCTGCGCTTCCTCCCAGAAGAAGGGCAGATCTGGCTGGGCGAGCAGCGTATGCTCCTGATGCCCCTACAGGCCTCATCGTTCTTTCGCAACGAGCTGGTCACCACCCTTGGCATGGAGCGTGCCAAGGGGTTTTTCATGCGTCTCGGATACTATTCCGGACTGATGGATGCTGAGCTCGGCAAGTCGCTACGGGGTGGTGAAGAAAAACTGGAAGAGAGCTATCTTGCTGGTCCCCAACTGCATGCCCTCCAGGGGCACGTTAAGGCGTTGCCAGTGAAACTGGAGATGGACTTAGAGCATGACCGTTTCTACAGCGAGTTCATCTGGAAGGGCTCTTTCGAGGTAGACATCTGGCGCTCTCGAGGGCTACAGGACGAGCCGGTCTGCTGGACCCTGCTAGGCTATGCCTGCGCCTACGCGAGCCATCTTCTGGGTCGCGAGGTGCAGTTCCGAGAGGTCGAGTGTCGCGGCTGCGGAGATCCGGTGTGCCGCATCGTCGGTCGACTGGCCGAGGAGTGGCCCGACCACGAGGCCTTCGCCGAGCTGTTCCGCGAGGCGCCGCTGATCGACGAGCTCTACGAGCTCCAGGCACGGATTGCCACCCTGGAGGGCGACCTGGCACGCAGCCTCGGCCAGGAGGACTGGGCACCGGTCGGTGCCACTCCCGCCTTCCGCGACATGCTGGCCATGCTCGATAGTGCTGCGTCCTCGAATGTCCCGGTCTTGCTACTAGGGGAGACAGGCACCGGAAAGGAGATCCTGGCACGACGCCTACACGACCGGAGCCTCCGCAATGAGGGGCCCTTCATCGCCGTCAACTGTGCCGCCATCCCGCCGGAGCTGATCGAATCGGAGCTGTTCGGAGTGGAAAAAGGTGCCTACACAGGCGCGGTACAGTCTCGCATGGGGCGCTTCGAACGGGCCCATGGCGGCACGCTCTTCCTCGACGAGCTAGCGGAACTGTCGCCGAGGGCTCAGGCGGCGCTGTTACGCGCACTGCAAGAGCACCAAATCGAGCGGGTCGGTGGCCAGTCGCTACAAGATGTGGATGTGCGTATCGTCGCCGCGACCCACACTGACCTGATCCAACGAGTCGAGGCCGGCGATTTCCGCAAAGACCTTTACTATCGCCTCAATGCCTTCACTCTGCCGGTGCCTCCCTTGCGGGAGCGGCGTGAAGATATCGCCCCACTCGCCGAACATTTTCTATCACGTTTCGAGCACCACTATCAGAAACGACTGCTGGGCTTCTCCGACCAGGCTCGATCAGTCATGGTCCAGCATGACTGGCCCGGCAATATCCGTGAGCTCAAGAACACCATCGAGCGCGGCGTCATCCTCACCACCGACCACAAGCGGATCAGCGAGAAGGCCCTGTTCGGCGACTACCGGGTCCCGACCCTAGAGCGAGAGCAAGCACGAGGACTGGATGGCCAAGGCATGTTGACTGCCCCACCCAGTGCGGTGATTGGCGAGGCCACGATTCGCCAACGCATCCGTCCCCTGCTGGAGGCCGGCCTGACGCTGGAGGAAGTCGAGCGAGAGCTGATCGAGGCCACCTACGCCGACAGCGCCGGCAACATCACCGCCGCCGCTCGCCGCCTGGGCATGACTCGCGCTGCCTACGCCTACCGGCTCAAGAAACACGGGCTAAAATAGCGCACCCGGGCCACTTTTTCACCGAAAATGATACGCCCCCGGCTGCCCTTATCAGGCGGCGGGGGCATACAGCGGTGCAGAAGAAAACTCAGAAATCGAAGAACACCGTCTCGCCCTCGCCTTGCAGGCGAATATCGAGGCGGTAGCGTACCTTGCCGTCGACCGCCTCGCGCTTGGCGATCAGCGTCTGGCGGCGGGTCGGCGACTCGATGGCATTCAGCACCGGGCAGGCGACATTGGCCTCGGCCTCGTCCTCGAAGTAGAGGCGGGTCTGCAGCTGGATATTGATGCCCCGGGCGAAGATCGCCAGGTTGATATGCGGCGCCATCACCTTGCCGTCGCCACGGGTCACCGCGCCGGGCTTGATGGTGGTCAGCGACCACTCGCTGCCGCCCTCGGCGGTGGTGGCGGTGCGACCGAAACCATTAAAGGGCTGCTCGAGGTCGAATTCGGTCCGGTACCGGCCCTGGCTGTCGGCCTGCCAGGCCTCGAGCAGGGCATCGCGTACCAGGTCGCCGTTGCCATCGATCACGGTGCCGACCACCTCGATGGGCTCGCCCTCGGCCTCGGGGCCGGCCATCCGGTTCCAGATCTCCTCGTCACGCGCGGGCAGGCCGGCCACGTGCAGGGCCAGGCCGATATGCACATAGGGGCCGGCGGTCTGGGAGGCGGTCTCGCGCAGCATCAACTCGCTGCAGGATAAGGAATTCGGCTGTTGCATGTGCTTGTGCATCGTCTGGGCCCCCGTCACTGGTTCTCGAAATAGGTCTGCAGTTCGCCGCGTACCACCAGGTCGAAGCGATACGCCAGGCAGTCCATGGGCTTGCTGCGCGACATATCGAGGCGCCCGATCATGGTCTCGACGGCCTCCGGGTCGTTGATGGTCTTGACGATGGGGCAGATCGGAATCAGCGGGTCGCCCTCGAAATACATCTGGGTGATCAGGCGGGTGGAGATCGCCGGGCCCATTACCGAGACATGGATATGCGCCGGGCGCCAGGTGTTGATGCCATTCAGCCAGGGATAGGGGCCGGGCTTGATGGTGCGGAAGCGATACCAGCCATCCTCGTCGGTGAGGCAGCGCCCCACCCCGCCGAAATTGGGGTCCAGCGGCGCCAGGTAAGCGTCTTTCTTGTGACGGTAACGGCCGCCGGCATTAGCCTGCCACATCTCCACCAGGGTGTGCGGCACCGGCTTGCCGAACTGGTCGACCACCCGGCCGAACAGGATGATGCGCTCGCCTACCGGCAGGCCGGGAGTCGCGGCATCGCGGAAGTTCATCAGTAGGTCGTTGTCGTAGGGCCCCATGCGCAGCTGGCGAAAGTCCGGGCCGGTCAGCTCGGAGACGCTGGACTGGTGCAGGCTGACCAACGCCTGACGGGGGGAACGGGCCACTGAGGTCTTGTAACCGGGGGCATAGGCCGGGGGATGCCAGTTACGGTCGCGCTCCACGTAGCGCTTGTTATCGTCGTGCATATCGGCTCATCTCTAGGGGAGAGGGGATGACCCGAAGCAGTGTGGGGCCCCCCCGCGGAACTGCCAATTAACGTCTCGAGGCCCTCTCATAACCTGGGGGTTATACCCCCATCCCCCGTCGCCACCTCGCGCAGGGTCTCGCAGAAGGCCTCCAGGGCCAGGGAGGGTTGCAGACTGGCATTGCGGCACAGCCCCACCGAACCGCCCTGGCGCTCCAGGGCCAGGGATAGTTCGTCCAACTCACCCCGGGCCAGGGCATCGGTCACCGCCTCTTCCGGCGCCACCCAGATGGCATCGCTGACCAGGGTATAACCGCGACTCAGCGGTAACGAGAGGGTCTCGAGCAGCCGCGAGGGGAGCTGCAGGGCATGGCGCACGCAGAAGCTGTCGACCTGCTGGCGCAGGGTGGTCTGGGGCGGCGGCAGCACCCAGGGGTAAGCGGCCAGGACCTCGGCCGGCAGGGGGTCCACCCCGGCCAGCGGGTGGTTGCTCCGGACGACCAGCAGCAGCCGCTCGTAGTAGAGGTGCTCGAAGGCCAGGTCGTGGATCTCGCGGGCCTCGGTCATGCGCCCCACCACCAGGTCCAGCTCGCCGCGGCGCAGCCGCGAGAGCAGGAAGGCGCTGGGGCCGGTGACCACGTTGACCCCCACCTCGCCGTGGGGCGCCCCCTCGGCGTGCCAGCGACGCAGCGCCTCGGGCAGCAGCCGGCTCTCCACCGTGGAGAGGGCCCCCACCCGCAACCAACGCGTCCCCCGATGCGTATCGTCGATCGCCCCCACGCCCTCCTCCAGGGCGCGCAGCGCGGGCCCGGCATGACGCAGCAGGGTCAGCCCCGCCTGGGTCAGCGCCACCCCCTGGGGGGTGCGCTCGAAGAGGCCGGCACCGAGGATCTCCTCGAGCTCGCGGATGGTCTTGGACATCCCCGGCTGGGTGATCGCCAGGCGCTCGGCGGCGCGGACGAAACTGCGATGGCGTGCCACCTCCAGGAAAGCCTGGAGGTGGCGCAGCTTGATACGGGCGTTGAGCATGGTCTCTCCCAGGGGCACGGGGCCGGTAACGCAGACGCCGGAGAGCCCCTGACGGGCCCCTCCGGCGTCATCATACCTGGCGAGCGCAACGAATCAGACCTCGCCGTCGCCCCAGCCGAGTTCCTTGGCAAGCGCGAAGGCGTGGTTGGCCGCCGGCACCCCGCCATAGATGGCCACGTGCATCAGCACCTGGCGCAGCTCCGCCTCCCTGAGGCCGATGCGCTTGGCGGTCTTGAGGTGCAGCTCGAGCTCCTCGCGACCCAGGGCGGCGAGGATGCCGGTGGTGATCATGCTGCGCTCGCGGCGGGTGAGGTCGTCGTTGCTCCATAGCTCGCCCCAGGCCAGGCGAGTGATCATCTGCTGGAAGGGCGCATCCAGGCTGGTGGAGTTATCGGTGGAGCGCGCCACATGGGCCTCGCCCAGCACCTGCTTGCGGGTCGCCAGGCCGGTGGCATAGTCCACGCCATGCTCGCCCACCTCGCCCAGGTCCACCGCCAGTACCGCCAGCAGCTTCGCGGCGAACGCTCCCGGCACCTCCACGGAGGGCACATGGCCGACGCCCTCGAGGATCGTTAGCGGCGCGCCATTGAGCTCGCCAGCCAGGGCCTCGAGGGTCGAAGGCGGCGTCGCCAGGTCCTCGCTGCCGCCCAGCAGCTGTACCTTTACGCCTTTGCCGGAGAGCTTGCCGGTAAAGGCGTGGCCGCCGAGCATCTCGCAGAGCTTGGCGTAGGCCTCGTCGTCGCCGCGACCCATCTGGGTCATCCAGCCGGACTTGAGGGCCGGCTCGGCCTCGAAGCAAGCCGGGGCGAACCAGCGCGGCACGATCTCGCCGCTCATCGCCGCCAGGCCCTCCTGGCGCACGCGAGCGGCGCGGGTGCTCCAGAGCTCCGCGGTGCCGATCACCGCCCCGGTATTGGTGAGGGTCGCGGAGGCGAGCCGCTCGGCATGCTCACTGATCAGCTGCTGGCCGACCACCCCGCCGATGGAGGTGCCGACGAAGTGAAAGCGTTCGGCACCGGCATGATCGGCCAGGGCCAGGGCCTCGGCGGCCAGATCGGCCGGGGCGATGGCGCCCTCGCCCCAGGCCTGGCTGGCGCCGTGGCCGGGCAGGTCCCAGGTCAGCACCCGGTAACGGGGCAACAGCATGGGCAGGATGTCGTCCCACACCGCCTGGGTCATGCCCAGCGGGTGGGCCAGCACCACCAGGGGGTTAGCCGCCGCACCCAGCAGGCGATAGGCCACGCTACGGCCCTTGATGTTCAGAAATGCCATGATCTCTCTCCGTGTGTGACAACGGACAAGGCCGGCGACGTCATATCACCGGCCCTGCCTTCAACCGTCGGTCTCGCTCAGGCTCGCTCGATCAGCGTCGCGATGCCCTGCCCCACCCCCACGCACATGGTGCACAGGGCATAGCGCTTACCGCTCTTCTGCAGCTCATGGGCGGCGGTCAGCAGCAGGCGGGCACCGGACATGCCCAGCGGGTGACCCAGGGCGATGGCGCCACCGTTGGGATTGACCCGGGGGTCATCGTCGGCAAGGCCCAGGTCGCGCATGCAGGCCAGCGCCTGGGCGGCGAAGGCCTCGTTGAGCTCGATAATGTCGATCTCGTCCATCGACACCCCGGTGCGCTCGAGCAGCTTGTTGACCGCGGGCACCGGGCCATAGCCCATGATCCGCGGCTCGACGCCGGCGGTCGCCATGCCGAGAATCTTGGCCATGGGCGTCAGGCCGTGCTGCTCCACCGCCGCGGCACTGGCCACCAGCATGGCGGCGGCGCCGTCGTTGACCCCGGAGGCGTTACCGGCGGTGACGCTGCCGCCCTCGCGGAAGGGCGTCGCCAGGCCGGCGAGCTTGTCGAGGGTAGTTTCCCGCGGGTGCTCGTCCCGATCGAAGATCAGCGGCTCCTGCTTGCGCCGGGGGAGCTCGATGGCGGTGATCTCCTCGGCGAAGCGCCCGGCCGCCTGCGCGGCGGCGGCCTTCTGCTGGGAGCGCAGGGCGAAGGCGTCCTGATCCTCGCGGGCGATCTTGAACCGCTCGGCGACGTTCTCGGCGGTCTCCGGCATGGAATCGACGCCGTACATCTTCTTCATCAGCGGGTTGATAAAACGCCAGCCGATGGTGGTGTCCTCGATCTTCTGGCCCCGGGAGAAGGCGCTATCGGCCTTGCCCATCACGTAGGGGGCCCGGGACATGGACTCCACGCCGCCGGCCAGGGCCAACTCCATCTCGCCGGCCTTGATGGCGCGGAAGGCGGTGCCCACCGCGTCCATGCCGGAACCACAGAGGCGGTTCAGCGTCGTGCCCGGTACCGAGGTCGGCAGGCCGGCCAGCAACGCGGACATGCGCGCCACGCTGCGGTTGTCCTCGCCGGCCTGGTTGGCACAGCCCATAAAGACATCCTCGATGGCCGCCGGATCGAGGCTCGGGGCCTCGGCCAGCACCGCCTTGAAGATGCTGGCGGCCAGGTCGTCGGGGCGCACGCTGGAGAGGGTGCCGCCGAAGCGGCCGATGGCGCTGCGCCGCGGATGGCAGAGATAAACGTCGGTCATATGGCTCTCCTGCTCGGCTTACTGGCCGCTATGGGCTCGGGCGGTGCGGGCCTTGAGATCGCGCAGGATCTCGAGTTCAGTCTCGCTGGGCTCCGGGGTGCTTTCCAGGGTCTCGGCGAAGCGCAGCTCCCAGCCGGTGGCCTCCTGGACCTGCTCGGCGGTGACGCCCGGATGCAGGGAGACCACCACCAGCTCCTTGGTCTCCGGGTCGGGCTTCATCACGCACAGGTCGGTGATCACCCGGGTCGGGCCCTTGCCGATATTGGGCACACCGTCGCGACCCTTGCCGTCGCGGCCAAAGCCCAGGGTGGTGACGAAGTCGACCTCGTCGACGAAGGCGCGCTTGGAGTGCTTCAGGGTGATAAACACCTCGCCGGCGTTGGTGGCGATCTCCGGCGCCCCGCCGCCCCCCGGCAGGCGAACCTTGGGCTCCCGGTAGTCGCCGATCAGGGTGGTGTTGAGGTTGCAGTAGCGGTCGATCTGGGCGGTACCCAGGAAGCCCACGTCGATCTTGCCGCCCTGCAGCCAGTAGCGGAACATCTCCGGCACCGCGACGGTGGTCAACGCCGTCTCGGCCAGCTCGCCGTCGCCGATGGAGAGCGGCAGCACGTCGGGCTTGGTCTGCAGGGTGCCGGATTCGTAGATCAGCACCACATCCGGGGCATGGGTCAGGCGCGCCAGGTTGGCGGCCTCACTGGGCAGGCCGATGCCGACGAAGCAGGTGGTGCCGTTTTCCAGGGCGCGGGCGGCGGTGACGGTCATCATCTCCGCGGAGGTGTAATCGAGGCTCATCGGGCGTTCCCCCCTGCATTCATAACGTTCTCTTCGATCCAGGCCGTGAAGGCGTCGCGATCCCGGGCGATGGCGTCCCACTCCTTGTAGAAGGCGTTGTTGCGCGGGTAGTAGCCGTGGGCATAGGAGGGTAGCGAGCCCTTCTCGGCCACGGCGATGGCGCTGATCGCCCAACCGGGGATGATGCAGGCATTGGGGTGGTAGCCCGGCTCGGCGCGCAGGTCATCGACGATCTCCTCGACGGTGACGATGCTCTGCTTGGCCGCCAGCACCGCCTCCTTCTGCACCCCGACGATGCCTTCCACCAGGACGTTGCCGGCGCGGTCGGCCTTCTGGGCGTGGACGATGGAGACGTCCGGGCGCACCGAGGGCACCGCCGCCAGGCGCTCGCCGGTGAAGGGGCAGTCGATGAACTTGATCTGGTCATTGACGCTGGGCAGCTCGCTGCCCACATAACCACGCAGCACGGCCAGCGGCAGGCCCGCCGCGCCGGCCTCGAAGGCGCAGGCCATGGCGGCATGGCTGTGCTCGAGGATCTCGACCTTGCGCGGCCAGCCCTTCTCCACGGCGTCGCGCAGGCGGTGCAGGGAGCCCACGCCGGGGTTGCCGCCCCAGGAGAAGATCACCTTCTTGGCGCAGCCGGCGCCGATCAACTGGTCATAGACCAGGTCCGGGGTCATGCGGATCAGGGTCAGGTCGCGCTTGCCCTGGCGAATCACCTCGTGACCCGCGGCGAAGGGAATCAGGTGGGTAAAGCCCTCCATGGCCACGGTGGCGCCATCTTCGACGTAGCGCGCGACCGCGTCATGCAGGCTCAGGAACTCGGCCATGGGATCTCCTCCTGGCGGTGGCTCTCGATAAGTTCGAATAACGAACATCAATTCTTTATACGAACAAAATTACTCCCGAACGCCATCGCCGTCAAACCCCGGCGTCCCGACACAGAAAGGGGAGGCCATGCCTCCCCTCGTGATCGAGTTCCAAAAAATATCGAGCTTTCAGTTAACTACTCGTCTTGCAACCAGGTGATGGCGCGACGCACCTGCCGCTTGCTACTACCAAGGTATAAGGCGGGATCCGTGGCCCGGGCCACCGCCTCGGGGGCCAATTGGCCCTGTAGCTCGGGGTGAGCCTCGAGTGCCTCGGCGTAGGGAATGCCCTGGCGACGCGCCGTTTCGGCGGCCTCGGCGCTGATCCGCTTGGCGACGTCCTGTCCCAGTATAGGCACCAGCAGCTTCGACACCGGCTCGGCCATGATGCCGCCGCCGGTGACCGCCAGGTTGCGGCGCATCGCCTCGGGGTGCACCTCGAGCCCCTCGAACAGTACCGCGGCCTGCTCCAGGGCGCCTTCGAGCAGCAGGGCGCCATCAAGCAGCGGCGCCCATTCGGCATGCCACTCGCCGAGGCCCCGCTCCAGTGGCTGGGCGGCGGCGTTGAGCAGCACCGTGGTATGACCGTGCACCTGGCGCACCGCCCCGCGGATCAAGGCGCAGCGTACCGGGTTACGCTTGTGGGGCATGGAAGAGGACTCGCCCATGCCGGGAGCAGCGGGCTCGGCCACCTCGCCTACCTCGGTCTGGGTCAGCAGGGCCACGTCTAGGGCCAGCTTCTCGGCGGCCCCCGCCACCGCATCCAGGGCCGTGCCCAGGGCATGGATCGGCTGACGGTCGGTATGCCAGGGCAGCACCGGGGCACTCAGCCCGAGTCGCTCGGCGAGGGCATCCATAAAATCGAGCCCCGGGTCGTCCCAGCCCGAATGCACCCCCACGGCGCCGCCGAACTGCACCGGCAGCGCCACCCCGGCCAGGCGGCGGCGCGCCTGCTCTAGGCCGATGGCCCAGTGGGCCACCTTGACACCGAAGGTGATCGGCAGCGCCTGCTGCATCAGGGTACGCCCCACCATCACGGTCTCGTCGTGGGTGACCATCAACGCCGTGGCGGCGGCCCGGCAGCGCAGCAGCAGGGCGTCCAGGGACGCCAGACGCGGCTCGAGCAGCAGCATCAGGGCCGTGTCCACCACGTCCTGGCTGGTGGCCCCCTGGTGGAAATAGCGCTTCAGCTCGTCGGGCAGGGCAGAGCGGGCCTGCTTGACGAAGGGGATGGCCGCGTTGCCGCCACTGGCGATACCGGCGGCGATGGCCTGGCCATCGAAGGCATGCGCCTCGAGAAGATCACGCATTTCCCCGCTCACCCCCTCGGGCAAGGCACCATGCGCCTCCTGGACCTCGGCCAGGGCCAGCTCGAAGGTCAGCATGGCGGCGATCATGGCGTCGGTATTGCACTCGGCCAGGGCCGTTTGGCTCATAAAGGGGTGCTGAAGCAGGGCTGCGGGCATGGGACACTCTCCTGGCAAGTCGAATAGCGCACAAAGGTTCGCAAATCGAACACAGATGCTAGATCGGCGGCCTCGCGATGGCAATACGCCATGCTCCCCGAGGCGTGACGGCACTTACCCCGTGGCGGCCTCGATCACCGCCTCCAGGGCCAGGGCGTAGCCACGACTGCCGAGCCCGGCGATCACCCCATCGGCACGCAGGGAGACATAGGAGTGGTGGCGAAACGCCTCGCGCTTATGAACATTGGAGAGATGCACCTCGATCACCCGGCCCTCGAAGGCGTTGAGGGCATCGAGGATGGCCACCGAGGTGTGGGTATAGGCGGCGGGATTGATGATGATGGCGGCGGTGCCGTCCAGGCGCGCGGCGTGGATGGCATCGATCAGCTCGCCCTCGTGGTTGCTCTGCCGGCAGGCGATCTCCCAGCCCGCCAGCAGCGCCTGCTGACGCAGGGCGTTATCGATATCCGCCAGGGTCTCGTGGCCATAGATCTCCGGCTGGCGGCTGCCCAGCAGGTTGAGGTTGGGGCCGTGCAGTACCAGTACCTTGTTCATGCGTGCTCCTGAGGTCATCGATTGGCGCCCGCGTCGCTCGGCTCCAGCAGGCGCTGCCAGAGGCGGGTGACCAGGGCGCGATGTTCCTGAAATTCCTCGGCCCCCACCGCCCGCGGCTGGTTGGCCAGGGCGGCGCGATGCACGGCGTCCCGATAGGCCAAGTAGGCCTCGCGCAGCCCCCGGCACTCGCCGGCATCCAGCAGGCCGCCGGCCTCCAGGGTCTCGAGCAGGCGCATGTTATCGCTCCACTCCAGCAACTGGGGGGCGTAATGGGCCATGGAGAGCACCGCGTACTGGCAGAGGAACTCGATATCCACCATGCCGCCGGGGTCCTGCTTGAGGTCGAACTGGTCGTCGCCGGGGCGGCTGGCCAGGTGGTCGCGCATCTTGAGGCGCATCTTCACCACCTCCTCGCGCAGCGCCGCGAGGTCGCGCTTCTCGCCCAGCACCTCGCGGCGCACCGCCGCGAAGCGCTCGCCCAGGGCCGGGTCGCCGGCCACCACCCGGGCTCGCACCAGGGCCTGGTGCTCCCAGGTCCAGGCCTCGCGGCGCTGGTAGTCGGCGAAGGCCTCCAGGGTGGTGACCAAGAGCCCCGAGTTGCCGGAGGGGCGCAGGCGCATGTCCACCTCATAGAGGGCGCCGGCGGGAGTCACCGCGGTAAGCAGGTGGATGATGCGCTGACCCAGGCGGGTGAAGAAGACCGGGTTGTCGATGGGCCTGGGGCCATCGGTGCTGCCCTGGGAGGCGGCGTCGTGGATAAACACCAGGTCGAGGTCCGAGCCGTAGCCCAGTTCGATGCCGCCCAGCTTGCCGTAGCCGACGATGATAAAGTCGCTCTCCCCTTCCACGCCGTCACGACGCTGGGGGCGGCCATGCTTGCGCACCAGGTGCTTCCAGGCCATGGCCAGCACCTGCTCCAGCACCACCTCGGCAATAAAGGTGAGGTAGTCGCTGACCTTCATCAGCGCCCGGGTGCCGGCGATATCCGAGGCCGCCACGTGCAGCACCTGGGCGTGCTTGAAGATGCGCAGCGCCTCCAGCTGGGCCTCCTCGTCCTCCTCGGGAATCCGCGCCAGGGTCTGGCGCAGCTCGTCGGCGAGGCGTTCCTTGTCCGCCGGGGTATAGAGAGTACCCGGGGAGAGCAGCTCGTCGAGCAAAATGGGGTGACGGGCCAACTGGTCGGCCACCCAGGGGCTGGCCCCCACCAGGCGCATCAGGTGATCCAGGGCCTCGGGGTTCTCGCGCAGCAGCGCCAGATAGGCGGTGCGCCGCAGCACCGATTCGATCAGCGGCAGGGTGCGTTCCAGGGCGCGATCCGGCAGCTCGCTGCCGGCGGCGGCGTCCAGCATCAGCGGCATCAGGGCATCCAGGCGCTCGAAGCCGATGCGCTGCATGCCCTTGACCGCCCGGGAGTGGCGCAGGCCCTCCAGGCGCCGGGCGGCGGTATCGGCCTCGACGAAGCCGGCCCGTCCCAGCAGCTCGGCGGCCTCCTCGGCGTTCAGCTCGCCGCGCCACAGGGCGCGCCACTCGTCCAGCCCCACCTCGGCGCCCTCCCGATGGGGGACACTGATCTCCTCGCGCTCCTCCTCCGGGTCGGCGATCACCGCATCGAAATGCTGGCGCACCCGGCCGCGCACCTCGTCGAGGCGCGCCATCAGCGCCGGCCAATCGACCATGTCGAGGGCCAGGGCGATACGCTCCCGGTCCGTGTCGTTATCGGGCAGGGCCTGAGTCTGGCGGTCCTCCAACCCCTGGAGGGCGTGCTCCAGGTCGCGCAGGAAGACGTAGTCCGGGAGCAGCTCGTCGACCACCGCCTGGGGCAGCAGTCCCAGGTCCGGCAGCCGCGCCAGGGCACTCTTCAGGGAGGTCACCTGGAGCTCGGTGTCGCGGCCGCCGCGAATCAGTTGGAAGGCCTGGACCACGAACTCCACCTCGCGGATGCCGCCGCTGCCCAGCTTGATGTTGTCGTCCATGCCGCGGCGCTTGACCTCGCGGTTGATCATCGCCTTCATCTCGCGCAGCGACTCGATGGCGCCGAAGTCCAGGTACTTGCGGTAGACGAAGGGGCGCAGGCCGGCCAGCAGCTCGTCGCCGGCCTCCCGGTCGCCGGCCACCGGGCGCGCCTTGAGCATGGCGTAGCGCTCCCACTCGCGGCCCTGGTCCTGGTAGTAGCTGCCCAGCATGGCGAAGCTGCCCACCAGGGGGCCGCCGTCGCCCAGGGGACGCAGGCGCATGTCGACGCGGAAGGCGAAGCCGTCGCCGGTCACCGCGTCCAGGGCGCCGATCAGCTTCTGGCCCAGCTTGGTGAAGTACTCCTGGTGGTCCAGCTCGCGGCGCCCGCCCCGGGTGACGCCCTTCTCCGGGAAGGCGAAGATCAGGTCGATATCCGAGGAGAGGTTGAGCTCACCGGCGCCCAGCTTGCCCATGCCCAGCACCACCAGGCGCTGGGGGGCCTCTTCGCCGGGGCGTGGCGCCGGGTGGCCCCAGCGCGGCGCATAGTGGGCCTCCAGCCAGCCCAGGGCGCCCTCCAGGCAGACCTCCGCCAGCCGCGACACCGCCGCCGCCGTGGCCCACATGTCGGTGCCCGGGGGGCGAGTCAGGTCGCGCCAGACGATGCCCAGCATGCGCGCCCGACGAAAGCGCCGCAGCGCCCCCTGCATGGCCGACTCGTCCTCGGCGGCCTCCAGGGCCTCGCCCAGCCAGGCCTCCAACAGGGCCGGCTCCGGGGCGTTCTCCAGCTCGCCGTTGGCCTCCAGGTGCAGCAACCACTGGGGGTAGCGGACCAGCGTCTCCAGAGCGAAGTCGGAGATCGCCACCACCCGGGCCAGCTGCTCGCGGCACGCCTCGGGCAGCGCCAGCCAATCCTCCAGGGGCGAGTCGCGGCCGGTCATCTCGGCCAGGCTATCGGCCTGGGCCAGGGCCTCGTCCAGGCGCTGCTGGGCCTGGCCCAGGGGGCCGCGCAGGGGCTCGGGAATCTCGGTCAGGGGCAGGAAACCAGTCGGCAGCGCCATGGGCCTCTCCTCGGGGTCGTTGGCTTCAGCATAGCGAAGGGAGCGCTCAGGCGAAGAAGCGCTGCCAGGCGATCAACGCCCAGGTCAGGCCAGCCAGCAGCAGCGCCAGCATCACCGCCGCCGAGCCGATGTCCTTGGCGCGCCCGGAGAGCTCGTGACGCTCGGGTCCGATGCGGTCCACCACGCTCTCGATGGCGCTGTTGAGCAGCTCGACGATCAGCACCAGCAGGCAGCTGCCCACCAGCAGGATCCACTCCACCGGGCCCTGGCCGAGCCACAGCGCCAGCGGCAGCAACACCAGGCAGAGCCCCAGCTCCTGGCGGAAGGCCGCCTCGTTGCGAAAGGCGGCCCTGAGGCCCTTGAGGGAGTAGTGGGTGGAGTGGATCAGGTGGCGCCAGCCGCGGTGTCCCGGTTTCATCTGCCGTCTTCCATCGATGAGCGATCGCTGTTTGAGGCCGATGGTAGCAGAGCGGGGGCGCGGCCGCGCCCCAGAGGTGACGCGGCGTCATCCCGGGGCGAGGCAGGCGGAGAGAATGGGGGGTTAAAAGGCCTGGGTCAGGGTCAGGCGCAGCAGATCGCCCTGGGGCGCCGCCCGGTTGTCATACTCGTGGTAGAGGGCGGCGTTGAGGCCCAGCCCCAGGGCCGGCCAGAAAACCCCCGCCTCGACGCCGATGGCGTGCTGCTCGGCCTTATCGCCGGGAGCCGCCCCACTGTCATCTTCCAACTGCCAGGCGTCGTAGCCGACCAGCCCCAGGGTCAGGCCGCTGGCAAGGCGATGGCCCAGCCCCCACTCCACCACCAGGCTATCGCCGGGGGTGACGCCGGTGTCGCTCTGGCGGCCGTGGGTTTCGTAGCGGCTCAATGCCGAGACCGTCCAGCGCCGTGCCTCGTCGAGGCGCCAGGCGCCGCCCAGGGTCAGCATGGTGCTGTCGAAGCCCTTGCCCGGCGAGGCGGGGCGATCGGCGGCGTGGTCGCCGGTATCCAGCCACTGGCCGGCGGCGAAGACCGCGTCCCAGCGTTCGCCGTGCCAGCCCAGCACCAGCGGGCTGAGGAAGAGATCGCCCAGGCCGCTGTCGCCGTCATCGAGGCCCACCCCACCGAAGCGTAGCGAGGTGTCCACCACCGGCAGGATCGCCTCGACACCATAGTCGGCGCCGAGGACCTGGCGATCGGTGATCCACACCAGGCGATTGACCAGGGCGGTCACCTCGCCGCGGTTGCGCCCCGGGGCGGCATCGCCGCCGCCATCGCGCAGGCTATCGATCTCGTAGCGGGCCAGGTAGCCCCGATAGTAGAGGCCGGGCGGGGGGACCATTGCGCCGTTGAGGCCCTCGACGCCGGGCACGTAGTGACCGTTGGCCGCCGAGGCCGGGGACGCGAGGGCGGCGCCCCCCAGGGCCAGGCCCAGGACCAGCCAGTTGCGGTATCTCATGGGGAAATCCTTATTGTCGTTATCGGAGGAAGGGCCGGCGCCCGGGGGCGCCGGCAAGCGATCGCCGTGGGTGCCCTAGTCGGCGGCCTGTTCCAGGGCACGGGGGCGCTTGTGGCGGCTCTGCAGCTCCGGGGCCTCGGTCCGGCTTAGCTCGATATCGAAGACCACCTCGGTGAAGGGGCCCTCCAGGCCACGCGCCTCGGCCTCGGCGGCGTCATCGATTGGCCGTCCCTCGACCAGTAGTTCCTCGCGGGTAGCGAAGGCGAAGTCGTCCCAGGTGTAGGGGTCGCCGGCCAGGTTGATCTGGGTGGTCAGATGCTTGTGGCCCGGTGCCGAAATGAAATAGTGGATATGCGCCGGGCGCTGACCGTGGCGCCCCAGGGCCTTGAGCACCCGATCGGTGGGGCTGCCTTCCGGCACCCCATAGCCGGAGGGGATGATGCTGCGGGCCCGGTAGCGTCCCTCGGCGTCGGTGATGATGGTGCGGCGCAGGTTGTACTCGGACTGGGACGGGTCGAAGTGGGAGTAGCCGCCCTTGGCGTTGGCGTGCCAGATCTCGACCCGGGCGCCGGCGACCGGCCGGCCGTCGGTGTCGCGCACCTGGCCGGTCAGCCACATCACCTCGCTGTCGCTGTCGCTACCGTCGTCCATGCGGGTGATGCCTTCGGCGACCGGGGCACCGGCCACGTACAGCGGGCCCTCGATGGTACGCGGGGTGCCGCCGCTCAGGCCGCGGGCCTCGTCCTCGGCGTCCATGCGCATGTCCAGGTAGTGATCGAAGCCCAGGCCCGGGGCCAGAAGGCCGAACTGGGAGCCCTTGCCGAGCTCGTTCATCAGGCTCGCCGTGGCCCAGAACTCCTCCGGGGTGATGTCGAAATCATCGATCAGCCGGTAGAGATCGGCGAGCAGGCGATGGACGATCCGCTTGGCGCGCTCGCTGCCGCCGTCCTGGTCGAAGCCGGCGACGGTGTTCAGGAAGTCCTGAACCTGGGGGGTATCGAAAATCTTCACGGTCATGGCGTCTTGCTCCTTGTGGTTCTTGTCGTGAAACGGCCAATGGGTGGCATTAGATCCGCTTGAACAGGGCCGAGCGCTGGCCACCCTCGGCGCCGTCGGCGGCGGTCAGGAAGCGCTCCATATGGATATCGCGCTCGAACAGGCGCCCCTGCATCAGGGCGGTGATGGCCGCATCGATCATCGGCGGCGGCCCGCACAGGTAGGCCTTGTGCTCGCTGAAGCGGCCCTCGAAATGGGCGATGGCGGCATCGTGGACGAAGCCCACGAAGCCGTCCCAGGCATCGTCGTCGAGGGGCGCGTTGAGCGCCGGCACGTAGCTGAAGCGCTCATGCTCGGCGGCGAGTCGCTCGAAACGCTCGCGATGGTAGAGCTCGGCGAGGTTGCGCGCGCCCTGGAAGAGGGTGATGCGCCGCGTGTCCGCGGGATCGGCCAGCAGGTCGAGGATCATCGACTCGGGACTGGAGAGCCCGGAGCCCCCGGCGATGAAGATCACGTCCTTGGGGTCGGACTTGCGCACGAAGAACTGGCCATAGGGCCCGCTCAGCTCGAGCCCCTGGCCCACCTCGAGGCACTCGTGGAGCCAGGTGGTGGCCGCCCCTCCCTCGACCTTGCGGATATGCAGGGCCAGCTCGCCGGACTCCGCCGGCGCGGAGGCGATGGAGAAGGCCCGGGTGCCCTCCACGCCGGGCACCTGGAGGTTGATGTACTGGCCGGCCTGGAAGGCCATGCCCTCGCCGTCCAGACGCAGGCGAATCTCGCGAATGGTCGGGGTCAGGTCCTCGATGGCGCTGACGGTGGCGCGCCAGTCCTGCACCGGATGACCGGCGAAGTCGGGGTCCTCGTCGACGTCGGCCTCGATCACCAGGTCGCTCTCCGGGTGACAGCAGCAGGCCAGGCGGTAACCCTCGTCACGCTCCATGTCGAGCAGGGCGAAGGGCGAGGCGTCGCCCACCTCGGCCTCGCCTTCCAGCACCTGCATTTTGCAGGTACCGCAGGTGCCATGGCCGCAGGCGAAGGGCAGCCACACGCCCTGGCGCAGGGCCGCGTCCAGCAGGGTCTGTCCTTCCTCCACCTCGACGATCTCGCCGGTGGGTTCGATGGTCACTTCATAGCTCATGACACTCCCCTCCCCTCAGATGGCGGCGTCGGCCAGGTCCGACAGCCGTGGGGTGATCAGGCGCAGCTGTGACTTGTGGCCGATGCCGTTGTCGGCCAGCGAGGCGTCGCCGCGCGGGGTGAAGGCCTCGCCGTCGAGGCGCCACTGGGCCTCGGCGAAGTCGAGTGCCTCGCTCTCGGGATGCGGCGCCAGCGCCGGGGTGAGCACCTCGGCGAGGAAGGCATCGAAGGTCATCGCCGGGTCGGCGAGGAAGGTCAGGGGGGCGCAGAACAGCAGGTGGCGCTCCCACATCACGTACACCAGCTGGTTGCCGTGGAAGTTCTCGACGCGGTCGCGCACCGGGCCCCGATAGTTGGCATAGTTGGCTCTAACGCTCATGGTCTCCCCTCCTCAGACGGCCTGTTTCCACGCCGCCCAGCGGCGCTGTTCGGCGGAGCCCTCGAAGTCGAGGTTGTCTTCGCCCATTTCGATGCGGTAGTAGTCACCGATCACCTTCTCCATGTCGGCGCCGCCGCAGTTGCCCTGCAGGATCTGGTGCACCGGCAGCCAGGCCTGGACGTACTTCTCCGGCTCGTGATGGAAGATGTCGCGGCAGCCATCGGAGCAGAAGTGATAGCGCTCGCCGTCATGGACGGTGTCGCGATGGCTGAGCAGGGTGTCATCGTCCGGCTCGGTGATCGCCAGCGGAATCTGGCACACCTGGCACAGCTGCGGCAGGGCGTCGTTGTAGAAGCGCTCGCCGCGGGCGGCCTTCTCGGCCAGCAGCTCGAAGCGCGGGCGGTAGAGGCGATCGAAGGTGTCCGGGTACTTCTCGGACAGCCAGTCCATCTCCTGGGCGGTGGGCACCCAGGTGTTGAAGGCGGTGGCGTGACCGTACTGGTAGAAGATGAACCAGGCCTGGTGGCTGACGTGATCCTTGCCGATCACGGTCTGGTCGGCGTACTTGGGCGGGCGGATGCCGTAACGCTCGAGTTCCTTGAACAGGGCGCCGCCGGCCTCCTCGTAGTACATCGTCCAGGCCTCGGCCCAGGACATCACCTTGTTGGGCAGCATGTAGTCCATCATCATGCCGACGATGGAGAGCAGCCGGTAACCGCGCCACAGCCACTTGTCGAGCCACTGCTGGACGATCGGCACGTTGTCCTCGTGCTGCTCGAGGATGAACTTGATGATCTCGAGCCCCAGCGTCATGTGCCGCGCCTCGTCGGACTGGGCCGAGAAGCCGAAGGTCACGGTGTTCATGTCGCCGTTGTAGGCGGCGCCGGACATGAACGGCAGGAACAGCAGGTTGGTCAGCACGTACTCGAAGGAGAAGGAGATCGCGGTCAGGAACTCGAAGGGGCCCGCGGTGGAGGCGTCCTCGAAGAACGACTTGGGCACCGACAGGTACCAGACCCGATCGAACATGTGTGGGAAGTCATGCATGCCGCCGAAGTACTTGTTGTAGTGGCTCATGGCATGGATCTGGGTCTGGGTATGGCGCAGCTCGTCGATCGACTGCATCTGGCAGGCGATGCGCGCCCCCACCCCGCCGAACTGGCGACCGACCCGGGCATAGCCCTTGTAGGCGTTGTACTCCAGCGGCGTGACGGCGGTGATGAACAGCTTGACCGCGTTCAGGTAGCGCGGGTCGGAGATCTTCATCTGGCCGTTGTTCTGGGACACCGCATCGAAGATCGCGTAGAGCTTGCGCTCCTTCTCCGCCTGGAATTTCCAGTAGTTGTCCATGGTCAGGCGGAAGGGGTCTTCCCACTGGTCCCAGTCGGTGATCTTGATGCCCTCGAAGCCCTCCTGGGGAAAGATATCCTCGTAGCGCTGATAGCTGGGCTCCCAGCCCAGGTCCCGGGTCATGATCCGGTAGCGCTCCTTCATATTGAGTCGCTTGCTGGTCTTGGCATTCATGGCTAACTCTCCTGCGCCATTATTGTTGGCTGGCGTGTGATGGCGTCGTCGGGACTCAGCTGTTCCAGTAGAGGGTGAAGCTGTCGTCGTCCTCATCGACGTTGCCGCCGATGCTGATCATGTCCACCTGGAGCTCCTGGGTATCCCAGTCGCGGCCCAGCTTCTCCTCCACCGTCTCGCGGCGAATGACCAGACGGTCGTCGGCCTCGACGCGGATCATGGCCGGGCTGTGCTTGACCTCGGCCTCGGGGTTGTCCTCGCCGATGGCCTCGACGATAAAGCGGGCGTTCTCGTTGTCCTGCAGGGCGATAAAGACGCGTGACATGGGGCTAACTCCGTAATCAGGGGAAGGCTCAGTGGGTCTCGAGCAGGCCGAGCTTGGCGAGGCGCTTGTCCAGCACCGCCAGGGCGGCGTCGAGCTCGATATCGGCGTCGATGGCCACCGGGGTCAGCGCCTCGACGGCACGGCTGCGCCAGTGGGCGACCCAGCGGGTCAGTTGCACCCGGTTGGCCTCGCTCTCGCCGGCCAGGGTCTTGAACAGCGCATCGATAAAGCGGCTGCCGTCCTTGAACCAGTCACCCATGAAGTCGGTGAGGATGGCGATATCTCCGCCATCGATCTCCATCAGGCGCGCGTCCAGGGACTCCAGCAGGAAGGGGTAGAGCAGGCCGTCGAAGATCAGGTTCTGGGCCAGGGAGAGCTCGGCCCAGTCCTCCACCACCAGGCTGTCTTCGACGTAGCGGCGCACGCCCTGCCAGGCGGCCTCCTCCATCCACAGGGTCTTGGCCTCGGCCAGCAGGGCGCCGGGCGACTCGTCGATCAGCAGGCCGATGCGCGACAGGTACTGGGCCACGGCGAGGCGGTCCATGCCGTGGTACATGTGCGCCTGGCTCAGGGTGGTACCGTAGGCATTGGCGGCGATGCCCACGTTATTCATGTTGGCGCCCATCTCGGCATGCCGCAGCGGCAGCAGGCAGCGGGTCAACAGGCGGCGCACGTCGTCGTTCAGGCGAGCGCCCAGGCCGCGCTTCTCGAAGAAGGCGAAGCTGGACTCGGTGTTCTCCTGGAGCTTGGCGCGGGCCGCCACCCAGGCGCCATAATAGAACTGGCGGGGGTCGCTGAAGGCGTACCAGTCTTCCATCACCAGCGCCGTGTAGCCGGTGTCGTAGAGTTCGTGGTGCTCATCGAACATCGGCCGATAATGGAAGTTGGTGGTCGGCTGAATATCGAAGCTGGCTTCCTGATAACGGGTCGCCGGCTTGTCGCCGAAGCGCCGCTTGGTATGGCCATAGGTCTGGCGAATCGGCGTAATCTCCGCCGTCTTGATCTCGACACTCATAGGGGACTCCTCGTTTCTTATTGTGCGATGGTGGCCATCGTTTTCTGGCGTTAGTGGCTGACGCTGTAGCGCCACTTTTCCATCTGGGTATCGACGGCCTCGGCCTGCTCATCGCTCATAAAGATCACGTCATTGCGGGCACAGAACGCTTCGAAGGCCACGGGCGGCATGATCAGCTCAACGAACAGTTCCGGGTTCTCGATGGCGAAATCGAATTCGACGAAGCGTGCGCTTCTCTCCCTCACTCGGACATAGCGTTTCAGGGTGCGGGGGATGGCCGATTGAGACATGGGTTCACCTCCGGGTGAGTTTCCTTCCTACCATTACAAGGCCCATGCCAGCTCGGCCAAAAAACAGAAAAGCCAAGCAAAAACAGTGATATAAAAAATAGCCCCACCGTTTCCCGAGCTCCTTTTGAGCGCCGCGAATCGTGAAAATCATCAATTGCTGCGCAGCAGCTTGGCCAAATGATGAAAACCACCGTCCGGCGACAGGGAGTGCAATGAAAGGGACTGGAAGTGGCGACCTCGAGCGGCTTATGCTGTCGGAGTCGATAATCGGTAGTCGTGTTGAAAAATCCGACAAAAGTCCAATACACAAGACCAAAATAACGACCCTGTGACGCCATGAAAACGAGCACGCCTAGCGATGGGGTGACGCCGCGTTACCCGGATAGCCGAGATATTCTCGAGAAACTGCGCTTCCTCCCCGAGGAGGGCCAGATATGGCTCGGCGAGCAGCGCATGCTGCTGATGCAGCTACAGACCATGGCCACCTTTCGCCATGAGATCATTCGGACCCTGGGGCTGAAGCGTGCCAAGAGCTTCTTCCTGCGCCTGGGCTACCACTCGGGCCTGAAGGATGCCGAGTTGGCCCGCGCCGTGCGCGGCCAGGAGATGTCGATAGAGGATGGCTTCCTGACCGGCCCCCAGCTGCACTCCCTGAGGGGACTGGTCAAGGTGATCCCCCTGGCGCTGGAGATCGATCCCCGTCAGGGCCACTTCTATGGCGAGTTCGAGTGGCAGGACTCCTACGAGGTGGCGATCAGCGAGCAGCTCGACTCCTCCCTGGACGAGCCGGTGTGTTGGATGCAGCTGGGTTATGCCTGTGCCTATTCCAGCCAGTTTCTCGGCCAAGAGATTCAGTATCGGGAGGTGGAATGCCGCGGCCGCGGCGACGAGCGCTGCCGCATCATCGGCCGTCCCGCCGCCGAGTGGGAAGATCATGGCGCCTTCGCCGAGCACTTCCGCGAAGACCCGTTGATCGACGAGCTCTACGAGCTGCAGTCGCGCATCGCCTACCTGGAAGACGATATCGCCCGCCACAAGGGCGACGAGCACTACCGCCCCATCGGCAAGGTCCCGGCCTTCCTCGGGGCGCTGGACCTGATCGACCGCGCCGCGCGCTCGGAGGTGCCGATCCTGCTGCTGGGCGAGACCGGCACCGGCAAGGAGATCATGGCCCACCGGGCCCATCAGCAGAGCGGCCGGGCCGAGGGGCCCTTCGTGGCGGTCAACTGCGCGGCCATTCCCCCGGACCTGATCGAGTCGGAGCTATTCGGCGTCGAGAAGGGGGCCTATACCGGTGCCGTCCAGTCCCGGGCCGGGCGCTTCGAGCGCGCCCACGGCGGTACCCTCTTCCTGGACGAGCTGGCCGAGCTCTCGCCACGGGCCCAGGCCTCGCTGCTGCGCGTGCTGCAGGAGAAACGGATCGAACGGGTCGGCGGCCAGCACAGCTACGCCATCGATGTGCGTATCGTCGCCGCCACCCATGGCGACCTGATGGAGCGGGTACAGGACGGTCGCTTCCGCGCCGACCTCTTCTACCGGCTCAATGCCTACCCGGTGACCATCCCGCCCCTGCGCGATCGCCGCGACGATATACGGCTACTGGCCGAGCACTTCCTAGCGCGTTTCGAGTGCCACTACCACGTCAAGACGCTGGGCTTTACCGATCAGGCCATGGCGCTGCTGCGCGCCCATGCCTGGCCGGGCAATATCCGTGAGCTGCAGAACATCATCGAGCGGGGGGTGATCCTCGCCGGCGACAGCAACTCCATCGATGAGCAGGCGCTGTTCGGCCAGCATCCCGGCCAGAAGCCGGGCCAGACCCTGAGCGAAAGCGGCCATATCGGCCAAGCCACGGAGACCGAGTGCGGGGATGCCCTGGTGTCGCTCTGCGACCGGGTGCTCGAGGCGGGGGTGTCGCTGGAGGTCCTGGAGACGGCCCTGCTGGAGAAGGCCTATCGGGAGTCGGGCAAGAACGTCTCGGCGGCGGCCCGGCGCCTGGGCATGAGCCGGGCGGCGCTGGACTATCGCCTCAAGAAGGGGGGAATGCTGTAGCCGAGCCTGTCCGTGACTCTCCACAACAATGACGCGGCCCGCCGATTGGCGGGCCGCGT
>NZ_BJUK01000029.1 GCF_007989625.1 Bisbaumannia pacifica | reverse complement strand
CAGCGCCAGGATATTGGTCTGGAAGGCGATGGAGTCGATCACGTCGATGATCTCGGTCATCTTGCGGGACTGCTCGGTGATGCGCCCCATGGTCTGCACCACCTCGCCCATCAGCTCGCCGGCCTGCCCCACCTGAGTGGCGTTGTCCACCGCCAGGCCGCTGGCCTGGCGGGCATTGTCGGCGTTCTGCTGCACCGTGGTGGTCATCTCCTCCATGCTCGAGGCGGTCTGTTGCAGGGAGGCCGCCTGCTGCTCGGTGCGCGAGGAGAGGTCCTCGTTGCCCTGAGCGATGTCCCGCGCCGCCGGCGTCACCACGGAGACGCCGCGATTGACGTCGCCGACGATGCTGCCGAGGCTCTTGCGCATGATATCCAGGGCATGCATCAGGCGACCGATCTCGTCGCGGCGCCGCGAGGGCATGCTGGCCCCCAGGTTGCCGGCGGCCATCTGCAGGGTGAAGGCCGTGGACTCCTTGAGCGCCTTGATCATACTGCGCACCATCAGGGTCCCCAGGCCCACCAGCAACACCAGGCCGACGATCAGCAGGCTGAGCTGGGCGAGCATCATCTGCTGCTTGCCGGCGGCGGCCTCCTCGGCCATCACCAGGGCCGCGCCCTGCTTGTCCTCGATCAGGCCGTTGACCTGGGCGGAGAGCTCGCGACCGCTGGATTGTAGGTTATCGCGGCGCTGCTGGGCGCCGGTGAAGATCTCGAAGGCGTCCTCGGAGGAGAGCACCGAGACCATCTCAAGGATCCCGTCCTCGATATAGGCCGACAGGCCCTCATCGAAGGTATCGGCGCGGGGGGTGTGGTTGACCTCCCGGTTCCGGTACTCGCCCCAGATGGTCTCCAGGCGCTCGGCCACACCGGAGAGCTCCCCGACCAGGCGCTCGGAGTTCTGCACCAGCTCCATCTGGTTGGTGGTCAGCAGGGACTCATAGCCGGCGGTGATCAGGCGATCGAGCTGCTGCAGCCGCGCCACGTCCTGGAGACCGTCCTGGTTGAGGGCCTGGAGTCGCTCGCCGGAGGCCTGCAGCCCGTAGAGGCCGAGCAGGCCACTGGCCAGCATCAGCACCATGGAGATCGCCACCATGCCGCTGATGCGCGCGCGCATGGAGCCCAGATTGACGCGCTTGAGCTTGGCCATCACCCCGCGGCGACGCAGGCGGCCGCGGTGCAGGGTCAGGTGTTTGCCACGCCCCTCGCGAATCTCCGCGTAGGCCGCCTCGGCCTGGGTCACCTCCTCGCGGCTGGGCTTGACGCGCACCGAGGCATAACCCACCGTCTCGCCATTCTCGACGATCGGGGTGACGCTGGCATGCACCCAGTAGAAGTCGCCGTTCTTGCAGCGATTCTTCACCACCCCGGTCCAGGTCTCGCCCTCCTTGAGGGTCTCCCAGAGGTTGGCGAAGGCCGCCTCAGGCATGTCCGGGTGACGCACCAGGTTGTGGGGGGCGCCGATCAGCTCCTCCCGGGAGAAGCCGCTCACCTCGACGAAGGCCGGGTTGGCATAGGTGATGCGGCCCTTGAGATCGGTCCGCGAGATCAGGAAGGTGTGCTCGTCGAGGGGATACTCGCGACGAGTCACCGGCTGGTTATTACGCATATCGTGGCTCCCTGCATGGCGCCCCCCTGGGGCGCCGGGTCGTTATTTTTTATTGGTCAGAAACTTTCCCAGTCATCGTCGTCGCCCTGGGCCCGCGCCACCGGGGTCGCCGCCGGCTGCGGCCGGGACTCCCGGGCCTCGCCGCGGGCGCTTCCCAGGTCGGGCAGCCAGCGCGCCAGGTCATCGTCGCCACGCGTCTCGTCGACGCGGAACTGGGCCACCGATTCGCGCAGCCGCGCGGCTTCCTCCTCCAGGGCGGCGGCGGCGGAGGCGGCCTGCTGCACCAAGGCGGCGTTCTGCTGGGTCACCTGATCCATCTGGGTCACCGCCTGGTTGACCTGCAGGATGCCGTGACTCTGCTCCTGGGAGGCGGAGGCGATCTCGTCCATGATGTCGCTGACTTTCTGTACCGCCTGGACGATCTCGCCCATGGTCTGGCCGGCGCGATCCACCAGCGCCGAGCCGGTATCCACCTTGGCCACCGAGGCGTCGATCAGCTCACGGATCTGGCGGGCCGCCTCGCCGCTGCGGCTGGCCAGATTACGCACCTCGCCGGCCACCACCGCGAAGCCGCGGCCCTGCTCGCCGGCCCGGGCCGCCTCCACCGAGGCGTTGAGCGCCAGGATATTGGTCTGGAAGGCGATGGAGTCGATCAGGCCGATGATCTCGGTGACCTGCCGCGAGCTGTCGCTGATCTCACGCATGGTCTCCACCACCTGGCCCACCACCTCGCCGCCCTGACCGGCGGTCTGGGAGGCTTCCTCGGCCAGGCGGCTGGCCTGGCGGGCGTTGTCGGCGTTCTGCTCCACGGTGGAGGTGAGCTCTTCCATGCTGGAGGCGGTCTCCGCCAGGGAGGCGGCCTGCTCCTCGGTGCGCGCCGAAAGGTCCTGGTTGCCGCTGGCGATCTCCTGGGTGCCGCCATAGATGGACTGGCTGCCACGGCGCACCCGGCTCACGGTACCGGCGAGCCCCTCCTGCATGTGCCCCAGGGCGGCGTAGAGGCGACCGATCTCATTGTTGCCGCGGCGCTCGACCACCCCGGAGAGATCGCCCTTGGCGATCCGCTCGCAGTGATCCACCACCCGGCCCAGGGGACGAATCACGTTGACGGTGACGCCCCACAGCACGACGACCACGGTGGCGGCGGCCACCAGCAGCACCAGGATGATGGCCAGCTTGACCGTATTGGCGACGCTGAAGAAGTTCTCGTAACGCTGGGTCCCCTCCGCCTCCACGGTATGGAAGAAGCTCACCGCATCGGCATAGAAGGCGGCGTTCAGGCGCTCGGCCTCGCTGCGCAGGGCCTGAAAGCGCTCGATATCGCCCTCCGCCAGGGCGCGCTGCTGGGGGATCAGGGCTTCGTCGAAGAGCGCCGCGACGCTTGCCGCGATAGGCGGAATCAGCGCCTCGTTCTCCGGCTGGGCGGGAAGCGCCACGAACTCCGCTAAGACTCGCTGGGCGCTCTCCAGGCGCTCGCCCAGCGCCACCGCCGCCTGTTGCGCCTGACGACGCCCGCTATCGCCATCGGCATCGACAAGCTGCGCATGCAGGTCCTCCATGGCGATTCGCGCGGACATCATCATCGAGTTGCCACGATTGAGGGTGGCCTGCTGATCCACGTTGACGGCGCTAAAGGCCGCCAGCTCCCGCTGGCTATAGTTGACGGCGTAGAGGCCCAGGCCGCTGAGCAACAGCAGCAGGGCACTGAAGGTGACCAGCACCAGGGTCCAACTGACCCGCACGGTCATGTTATCGAGAAGCTTCACGACTACCCCTTGAATTACCGGGCCCCACCCCTGGGGTGGAGCGACTTGAGCGTTGGGCCGCGGCATACCGCGGCCGTATCAGGGTCGTTGTTGTTGTCTACCCGACGCTCTGCGGCGTCTCGGCGCCGAGTCGCCCCGGCGCCCTCCCCGTCATTCGCTGACGTTTTCCACCAGCGCCATCTCGTCGCTGGTCAGCAGGCGTTCGATATCCACCAGCACCAGCATGCGATCCTCCAGGCTGCCCAGGCCGCTCAGGAAGTCGGAGGAGAGGGTCACGCCGAATTCCGGCGCCGGCTTGATCTGTTCCGGGGTCAGGGTCATGACGTCGGAGACGCCATCGACCACGATACCCACCACGCGCTCGCCGACGTTGACCACGATCACCACCGTCTGGCCACCGTACTCGACGCTGTCGAAGTGGAACTTGATGCGCAGGTCGACGATCGGCACGATCACCCCGCGCAGGTTGGTCACCCCCTTGATGAAATCGGGGGCATTGGCGATCCGGGTGACGTTCTCGTAGCCACGGATCTCCTGCACCTTGAGGATATCGATGGCATACTCCTCGTCTCCCAGGGAGAAGACCAGGAATTCACGGCTATCGGCATCCACGGCGGCGGCGCTGGCGGCATTCATCTCGCTCATGAGGGTTCGACCTCCTTCTCGGTCTGGGGCAGGTGGTGAGTCGGCGCGTGCCGACGCTGTTCGTAGCCGACCTGCTGCTTGCTCTGATTGAGGCGGTGCAGGCCGGCGATATCGAGAATCAGGGCGACGCTGCCGTCGCCGAGGATGGTGGCGGCGGAGACGCCGGGCACCTTGCGGTAGTTGGTTTCGAGGTTCTTGACCACCACCTGCTGCTGGCCGAGCAGGTCATCCACCAGCAGGGCATAGCGACGCCCCTCGCCCTGGACGATCACGGCGATGCACTGGGTCGGCTCGGTGCAGGCACCGGCCACGTCCAGGGCCTGGTGCACCGCCACCACCGGCAGGTACTCGTCGCGCACCTTGAGCACCACGTCATCGCCGGCCATGGCGTAGAGATCCTCCTGGCGCGGCTGCAGCGACTCCAGCACCGCCGACAGCGGCAGGATAAAGACCTCGCCGCCGACCTTGATCGACATGCCGTCGAGGATCGCCAGGGTCAGCGGCAACACGATGCGGGTGGTGGTGCCCTGCCCCGGCCGCGAGAGGATCTCCACGTGACCGCCCATCTCCTGGATGTTGCGCTTGACCACGTCCATGCCCACGCCACGGCCGGAGACATCGCTGACCTCCTGGGCGGTGGAGAAGCCCGGGGCGAAGATCAGCTGCCACACCTCGTCGTCGCTCATCGCGTCGGAGACCGAGAGGCCGTTCTCGCGGGCCTTGGCCAGCAGCTTGTCGCGGTTGAGGCCGGCGCCGTCGTCGATCACCTCGATCAGGATATTGCCGCCCTGGTGCTGGGCGGAGAGGGTCAGGCGACCGGTGCGCGGCTTGCCGGCGGCCTCGCGGGCCTCGGGGGATTCGATGCCGTGATCGAGGCTGTTGCGGACCAGGTGGGTCAGGGGGTCGATGATGCGCTCGGTGAGGCTCTTGTCGAGCTCGGTGGACTCGCCCTCGGTGACCAGTTCCACGTCCTTGTCGAGCTTCTTGGCCAGGTCGCGCACCAGCCGCGGGAAGCGGCTAAAGACATAGTCCATGGGCACCATGCGGATCGACATCACCGACTCCTGGAGGTCCCGGGCATTGCGCTGCAGCAGGCTCATGCCGTTGACCAGGGCGCCGTTGGAGACGTTATCCAGCTCGCTGACGGTCTGATCGAGCATCGACTGGGTGATGATCAGCTCGCCCACCAGGTTGATGATCTGATCGACCTTGTTGACCGGCACGCGAATCGAGGTCGTCTCGCCGCCCTTGGCCGCCGCCTTGGGCTTGGCGGCAGGCTTGGCGGCGGGCTTGGCCGAGTCCGCCGCCTTGGCCGGCGCCACCACGGCGGGGGGAGTCGTCTTGGCGGACGCCGTCTCGGAGGGTGCCGCAATCGGCGGCTCGGCCTCCGCCGATGCCGACGGCTGGGGCGCCGAGGCCTCGCGCACCTCCACCTGCTCCGCCTCGACGATAAAGCACATCACCGCCTCGATCTCGTCGCGGTCGCTCTCGGTGGCCAGGCTCACCTCATAGCGTTCGGCGTCGCCGCCCTGCCCCTTGATCTCGCCCAGGTGTCCCAGCTCCTCGATCAGCAGCTCGCGATCCTTGTCGCCCACCTTGAGCAGGGCCACCACCAGGTTGGCCCCCTCGGCCGGCGCCGGTGCGGCCGGGGGCACCGACTCGACCGGGGGCTCGGGCCGGGGTTCCGCGGCGGGCGCCTCGGCCGGCGCTTGCGGAGCCGTCGCCTCGGGGGCGGCGCCGCCGGCCCCTTCCAGCCCCTGGCCCATCTCGTCCAGGGCGATCTGCTGCAGCACCTTGCAGATGCGCTCGAAGGCCTCCGGATCGGGCTCGCCGCCCTGACGATAGGCGTCCAGCTGATCGTTCAACATATCCTTGGTTTCCAGAAAGGTATCGACGATATCGCGGCGCAGGGCGAGCTCACCGCGCCGGGTATGATCGAGCAGGTTCTCGAACAGGTGCGTGGTCTGCTGGAGCACGTCGAAGCCGAAGGTGCCGGCGCCCCCCTTGATGGAATGGGCGGCACGGAAGATCGCATTGAGCTGCTCGGGGTCCGGCGACTCGAGGTCAAGCTCGAGCAGGTGGCGCTCCATGTCCGCCAGCAGCTCCTCGGCCTCTTCGAAGAACGTTTCGTAGAAATCACTGAAATCCATGCTAGTCCCCGCCTTGTAATTCGATGATCAGACCCGATCCGAGCCCCTCGCTGTATCCGTTGGTCCGCTCAGGGCGTCGGCGCCGCGGCGTCTTCGCCATCCGCCTCGACGGTCCCATCCGGCAATGCTTCGACGGCGCCTTGCGGCAGCACCTCGGGGTCCGCGGTCATGCCCTGGGAGAGAATCTGCTGCGCCGCCCACTCGTCCAGTACCACCAGGCTGATACGGCGATTCACCGCATCGTCCGGGGCGGTGTCCGCCATGGGCACCCGGTCGGCCATGCCCGCCACCCGCAGCAGCCGCTCCGACTCCAGGCCGCCGGCCACCAGCTCGCGGCGCGAGGCATTGGCCCGGTCGCTGGAGAGCTCCCAGTTGCTGTAACCACGATTGCCGCCGATATAGGGCACGCTGTCGGTGTGGCCGCTGATGCTCAGGCGATTGGGCAGCTCGTTGAGCAGCGGCGCGATGGTACGCAGCAGGTCGCGCATATAGGGGGCGACCCGATCGCTGCCCAGTTCGAACATGGGGCGCCGCTCGGAGTCCACCAACTGGATACGCAGCCCCTCCTGGGTCAGGTCCAGGCGCATCTGCTCGCGCAGCGGACGCAGCTGCGCATCGGCCTGGATCGCCGCCTCGATGCGCTCTTGAAGCTCGCGCAGGCGCCGACGCTCCTCGGCGCGCCCGCGATCGCGCAGGCGTTGTCGCTCCACCGCCTCGCGACTCTGGTCGCGCAGCTCGATGCGCGCGATCTCGCCCTCGGCATGGGCCGGATCGGGACCGCCACCGGGAATGGCGCTGTCGCTGGAGGTGGTGCGATCCCCGCCGGCGATGGCGGTGGTGAGCGGCGTGCGGAAATACTCGGCCACCGCCTCCAGCTCGGCACGGCTCGACGAGGAGAGGATCCACAGCACCAGGAAGAGCGCCATCAGGGCGGTCATGAAATCGGCCAGGGCGATCTTCCAGGCGCCGCCATGGTGGTTATGCACCACCTTCTTGCGGCGAATGATGATCGGGCGACGCTGCTCGCTCATGCCCCACCCTTGGCGGCACGCACGTGCTCCTCCAGCTCGATGAAGCTGGGCCGCTCGGCGCTATGCAGCGCCTTGCGCCCGAACTCCACCGCCACCTGGGGAGCGCAACCATTGAGGCTGGCCAGCAGGGTGACCCGCACGCACTGCAGCATCTTGACCCCTTCGGCCACCTGGCGCTCGATACGATGGGCCAGAGGATTGACGAAACCGTAGGCCAGCAGGATGCCGAGGAAGGTCCCCACCAGGGCGTGGGCGATCATGACGCCCATCTCGTCGGGGCCCGCATCGGCGGCGCTGAGCGCCTTGACCACCCCCATCACCGCCGCCACGATGCCGAAGGCCGGCAGGGCATCCCCCACCTTGGCCAGGGCATCGGAGGGAATGCTCGCCTCGTGCTCGAAGGCCTCGATCTCGTGGAGCATCAGCTCGTCGAGCTCCAGGGGATCCATGCTGCCGCTGACCATCAGCCGCAGATAGTCGGTGATAAAGCCCATGATCAGCGGATCATTGAGAATCTTCGGATGCTCATTGAACAGGGCGCTCTCCTGGGGGTTGTCGATATCCCGCTCAATGCCCAGCATGCCCTCCCGGCGCATCTTGGCCAGCAGCTTGTACTGCAGGGCCATCAGCTCCATGTAGGCATCCTTGTCATAGCGGGTGGTACGCTTGAGCTTCGAGGCGGTACGCAGGGTCGCCTTGATCGCCTTGCCATTGTTGGCGGCGACGAAGGCCCCCACGGCGGCACCGCAGATCATCAGGATCTCGGTGGGCTGGTAGAGGGGCCCCAGGTTACCGCCGGCCAGCACGAAGCCGCCGAAGACGGATAGGGTGACGATCAGAAAGCCTATGGGTATCAGCACGACCAGGATCCTTCGCTACAGCATGGGTGGCATCTTCCAGGGTTATCGGCATGCCCCCGGGGGACTTGAGGCATCTCACGAAAAAATCTCGCCATGGACGTCGAATGCGCTCGCCTTCGGCGGGTTTCTCCGACCGGCGCCGACACACGAAAAACTCTCGCCCGGATACGACTGGCCCCGCCACGGCAAACCGGGGCGGGGCCATCCACGAGACACCAGGAGCCAGGCTTAGCGACCGACCAGGCGGGCCGCCGGCAGGGCCTCGGTAGCGGTATCGGCCGCGGCGCGCCGGTTCTTCTTGGTCTTGCCGGCCCGCGACGGGGGCTGGCAAATGCCGCAGACATAGCCCTGACCGGGGGTATGGGCGTGGGTCACGAAACGCCCGCCGCAGCAGGTGCAGGCGGTGAGCTCGAGCATCTCGCTCTCGAAGAAGCGCACCAGGGTCCAGGCCCGAGTCAGCCCCAGCACCGGCTCGCTGTCGTCACAGGCCATCTGCTCCAGATAGAGGCGATAGGCCTTGACGAAACCCTCCATGCGGGCACAACCGAGCTCTTCGGTGAGACGCCGATAGAAGTTGTAGAACAGCGACGAATGAACGTTCGGCAACCAGGTGATAAACCAGTCGGTGGAGAACGGCAGCATGCCCTTGGGAGGCGACATGCCACGCACCTCCTTGTAGAGCTTGACCAGGCGGCTGCGACTCAGCTCGGTTTCGGTCTCCAGCACCTGCAGGCGCGCCCCCAGCTCGATCAGCTCGATGGCCAGCTGCACCTGATGCATTTCCTTGACCAGACTCTTGTCAGCCACGCCTCACCCCCTCGCATCGGCGATGGCGGCGCCGGCCCCGATGGTCGACATCAGCAGAGCCGCATGGGAGGAAGCCAACCCCTGGTCGCGGGGGTTGCTGGTCAGCTGCTCGAGCTGGGTGGCATCGTCGAAGTTGAGGCGACACAGCAGCTGATTGGTGCGGGCCAGGCGGCCCAGCTGCTTGCCGGAGAGAGAGAGGATCAGATCCGCCATGGCGTCGTCCATCTTGAGACGGAACATGGCCGTGGCACGATCTTCGCTGAGCAGCCGCTGCACCAGCAGCAGATACGACAGATTCAGATCCTGGATATCATCCAGAACACTATCCATTTGCATTATGACAGATTCCCTACGTACCCAAGTGTTCCGAGGTCGCGTCGATGAGCCCCGATTCTTATGGCCGATCGCTATGCTTGTGCTTGTTACGATCAGCATGCCTTTGATTAGGCATTTTCGTACGTTGTTGTAGGATTTTTATGACAGCTTTTCAAGTCGCGACAAAAAACGCTCGTTTCACGCAAGCGGTCGGTTTTTCGCCGGATTTTCACAATTAAGTTGCAAAAACAAATGATTGCCCAGGGGGGCCGGTCCCGTGACGGGGCCTATCACATACAAAAAGCTACAAAATGCTGGGCTTATTTACCGAAAGCTAGTATGAGGGGGAATCACGCTCCAGGTCCCTGACCCAGATCAACAACTCGGCGATTACCTGGTAGAGCTCGGGGGGGATGCGCTCATCCAGGTCGAGCTGCATCAGCAGCGCCACCAGTTCCGGAGAATCATGGACCTGGAGGCCGCTCTCGCGGGCCGCGCTAATGATGCGCTCGGCCAGCTCGCCATAGCCCTTGGCCAGGACTCGCGGCGCCTCGTCGCCATCCCGGTAGGCCAGGGCCACCGCCTGGCGACGCCGCCGCTGCTGCCGGGTATCGCTCATGTGCCCTCCTCCGGCCTATGCCGCGCCGCCAGGCGGGCCTCGAAACCCAGCGCCTCGAGGCGCCGGGCCAGCCGCGGCAGCCCGGCCTCGAGACGCGACACGACGCCGGCCTCGGGGCTATCCAGGGTCAGGTTGAGGCGCCGTGCCACCAGGCGCAGCTGGACCGCCAGCTCGCCGAGGCCGGGCAGCACCAGGGTCAGCTCCGAGGCCCAGGCCTCGCCCTGGCCACCCTCCTCCTCCGCCTCCTGGCGAGCCCGCTCGTCGAAGCCCGCCGGCATCTGAATCGCCAGGGCCATAAAGATCCCCGACCAGACATCCCCCTCCCAGCGGATCACCGGATTGACCAGCAGCTCCAGTTGATGACGCAGCACCCCCTGCAGTGACTCGGCGATGGGCTCGCCGACGCGCAGCGGGACCGGCTCGCGAGATGCCTCGACCGCTTCGCCGACCTGGGCGGGGCCCGGCGCCTGGCCGGCGAGCGCCGAGGACGCGGCGGCCCCCAGCGGCACCGCGGGTGCCGCGGCCGAGGCCCCGGGCATGGCCCCGGACGCAGCCCCAGGCGATACGCCGCTCCCGGCCGACCGGGACGACCCCAGGGCCTGGATCTCGGCGAAGGCGAGCCCGCCGCGCCCGGCCGCTTCGCCACCGGTCGGCGTAGCCGCCGAGGCCGCCACGAAGGGAACCGGGGTCGCGCCCCCCTGAGCGCCTGCGGCCTGGGCCACCATCTGAAGCGGCGAGGCGCCTCCACCCCCCGCCATCGGTGCCGCGCCCCGTGTCGAAACACCGGCCGAAACGCCAGCCCAGGCGCCAGGCGCGGGACGCCAGGGCGCCGCGGCGACGTTCCCCTCGGCGGGTGCCGGCCGGAAGGTGAGAGTGCGCCACTGCTGGGGTTCCTGAGTCAGGGCGGTCCGGGGCAGTTCACCGCGGTACCAGCGCGCCAGATGGGACTCATGAAAGAGCCCGCTCTGGCGGATACTGCCCTCCAGGCGCTGGGCCAGGGCATCCGCCGACGGCGGCTCCCCCTGGGGCATCAAGGGCATCGCGGGACGCACCGCCGAGGGCGGGGCGGGGAACCTGAGCAGCAGGTCGGCGATGGTGTGGGCGGTGGGACTGAAGTGGGTCTGGAAGGAGCCGCCGGGGGGCGCCGCCGGCGCGGCGGGCAGGGCGGGACGCCCCTCGCCACGGGTGGCGGTCGGCGTCAGTTCGGCGATGGGGGGGCGACGCCCGTCGAGGCGGGAATCGCTGTGCAGGGCCCGGGCGGCGTCGGAGGCGTTGAGGGGCCGCACCGGTTCGTTGAGATCCCGGGGCGGCGGATGATCGACCCGCTTGCCCAGCACCTGGTGCAAGAGGGTGTCGAGGATAGGAGTGATACCACTCACGACGAGCCTTCGGGGAAGCGCGCCCGGGCCTCGATCACGCCACTGCTGGGATTGCGATAGGCCCGCTCCAGGTCACGCTTGCGCCGGGAGTTGCCGATCAGCTCGCCCAGCTCGTCGCGCCGCGCCACCAGATGGCGACGCACCTCCATGTCCTGCTCGAGGATGCGCTCCAGCAGGCCGGCCTTGCGCTCGCGCTGCGCCGGTTCCAGCTCCAGCCCCTGATCCTCCCGGGCGAGACGCTCCACCTCCAGCACGTAGTGGGACTCCTCCTCGATCAGGGCATCCCAGGCCTCTTCCCGGGCCTTGGCCAGCATCCGAGTGGAGCGCTCCAGCAGCGCCTCGTAGGCCGCCAGCAGGCGCTCGGCATCGCTCGCCGCGGATTCAGGGTGGTGAGTCATGCTTAGCCCCCTTGGTCGGCGCGACCGATCTCGCGCCAGGCCGAGCCGATATCCTCCAGCAGGCGTTCGGCCTCATCGAGGGCATCGGTATCGTTGCGCAGGTTGGCCTGCAGCAGGCGCCGGCCAATATAGTCGTAGAGCCCGGCCAGTTGAGTGGCGACCTCGCCCCCCTTCTCCTCGTCCAGGGCCGCCGCCAGGCCGTTGTTGACGATATCCAGGGCCTTGGAAATCGACTGCCCCTTGCCCGCCGTATTGCCCTGCTCGATATGCAGCCGGGCGGCACGAATCGCCGCCTGGGCGCCATCGAACAGCATCACGATCAGTTGGTGGGGACTGGCCGCCATCACCCCGCTCTCGACACCGACTCGGGCATAGGCGCCGGCGCCCTTGGCATGACCCTTGGCATAGGCGGCTGCGCCGCGTCTGGCACTCATCATCGGACTCCTCGTTGATCCACCGGCGCCCCTGGGTTACCGGCGGTGACTCTCGACTTACCTATTGTGACCGACACCCTGCCGCGGTCAGGGAGCGATAAGACAGCATCCTCGTCGCTAATTCCCCTTATCGGCGGTCCCGATGGGCACTTTAGCCCAGTCGAGCATATTTATGCCGGCGGCAGGGGCAACGCCTCGACCGGTTCGCCCAGGGCCGCCAGGGCACCATCGTAGAGCGGCGCCGCCAGGCCCGCCTGGGGGCGCGCGGCCTGCTCGACCCGACTGACCTGGCTGGGCTTGCCCTGGCGATCCAGGCGCCGCACCCAGGCCAGCTCGCCACCGGCATAGCGCACCAGGGTGCCCACCGGGAAGCGCCCGAAATGGGCGATATAGCGTTTGACCCAGCGCTGCTCGAAACGCTCCGGATGGCTCAACAGATGGCGATAGATGCTCGCGACACTCCAGGCCGGACGATCCGTGCGCGGCCGCCCCATGGCATCCACCACGTCCACCACCGCCGCCAGGCGCGCCAGCTCGGGCAGGTCGGGGCCGCGCTTGCCATCGGGATAGCCGCTGCCATCCAGGCGCTCGTTGATACCTCCCACCACCGCCGTGACCACGCTGCGCGACAGCCAGTGACAGGGTGCCGCCTGATCCAGGATCAGCGCCACATGCGCCTTGAGCTGACGGTACTGGGCCGCATTGAGGCTCTGGGCATGCTGCAGCTCGGCGGGCAGCATGCCCTTGCCCAGGTCATGGATCATCGCCGCCGCCACCAGGCTCTTGCGCAGCCCCTGGGGGAGTTGCTGGGTGGCGACCAGATCCACCAGGCGCACCGCCACCGCCAGGCCGTGCTGCACCAACTGGGCCTCATGGGTCAGGCAGCTCAGGGCGAAGAGCAGCTCCTCGCGATCCTCGTCCAGCAGCATCAGCAGGCGGTCGGCGTTACGCGAGAGCTCGATGCTATCCAGGCCATGGCCCTGCTGCAGGTCGAGGAGCTGCGCATCCAGGTAGGCGGCCAGGCGCGCCAGGCGCCGCGCCATGCCGGTGGGATAGCTCTCGGCGCGACGCCGCCCCACCTGGGGCGCTGCTTCCGAGGACTGAAACAGTGCCGAGGGGGCCCGGGTGGTATCGCCATCGCTGGCGTGGCGCGCCGCCTCCCGCTCGATCTCGCGCACATAGAACCACAGCAGGCGTTCCTGCTCGGGGGTGATATCGACGAAATGGAACCCCGCCTGTACCAGGTAGCGCTCCGGCTCCGGCTTGAGGTGGCGCACCTCGGCCTGCACCGAGAAGCGCTGCCCACTGGGGAAACAGAGCTCCAGTTCGAGGCGCTCCGGGGCCTGCGGCAGGGCGCCCGAGGCCATGGCCGGCAGCTCCACCCGACAGCCCTGCACCGAGAGGTCACGCAGGTCGCCCTGTAGGCTGGAGGCGCCGCCCAGCTCGCCATGCAGGGCGCGCAGGATCACTCCCACCTCCATGCTCAGGCGCAGCTCGGCGCGATAGCTGGCGCGGCGCTGCAGCACCTCGAGCCACTCGGGGCAGGCACTGCTGCACTGCAGGCGGCCGTCCACCTCGTGGCTCTCTTCCAGGCTCAGCCAGGGGCTGCGCAGCAACTTGCCATGCACCTGCCCCTCCAGCCGAAAGCGCTGGCCGCGGCGCAAGGGCCCGAGTATCTCGCGGATCGCCGAGATATCCAGCAGCAGCGTTTCGCCCAGGCGGGCGTCCAGCACCAGCACCGGCAGCGACGCCTCGCCCTCGCCCTCCAGGCGCAGCGATGCGCCGCCGGGCTCGGTCAGGCTTTCCAGCAGTTCGTGGAGCTCCAGGGGGCTGTCCACGCGAAGGTAGCGGGTCTCTTGCGGCGCCATCCGTGTCCTCATTCAACAAGCCGTCGACGTCGCGACCGGAGGGCCGCGACGGCATTTCGGAAATATTACCGGGTATCGGCCGCGATGCGCCGGACTTGAGCCCGGGCTACTCGGCGACCAGCCACTGCCGGCAGAAGGCCTCCTCCGGCAGCGGCGGCGAATAGAAATAGCCCTGCCCCTCGGGACAGCCCAGCGCCCGCAGCGCCTCGGCCTGGTCCCGCGACTCCACGCCCTCGGCGAGGGTCGAGAGCCCCAGGCTCTCGGCCATGGCGATGATGGTGGTGACGATGGCGTGATCATTGGCGTCGCTGAGCATGTCGCGCACGAAGGAGATATCGATCTTGATCTTGTCGGCGTCGAAGCGCTTGAGGTAGGCCAGGGAGGAGTAGCCGGTGCCGAAGTCATCGATATGCAGCGCCAGGCCCTCGGCCTTGAGCCGCTGAGTAATGGCCACGGCCTGGTCGGGGTCATGCATGAAGCCGCTCTCGGTGAGCTCCAGCGCCAGGCACTCCGATGCCACCCCATGCCGCGCCAGCGCGTCCTGCAGCTCATCGAACAGCTGCTCGTCCTCGAACTGGGCCGAGGCCACGTTGATCGCCAGGCGTCCGGGGAAGTCGACGCCCCGAGCCCGCCACGCGGCCAGTTGACGACAGGCCGCATCGATCACCCAGGCCCCCAGGCGGTGGATCAGGCCACGCTCCTCGGCCAGGGGAATGAACTCCGCCGGGCTCACCGCCCCCAGCTCGTCATCGAACCAGCGACACAGCGCCTCGGCACCCACCAGGCGCCCGCTGGCCAGGTCCACCTGGGGCTGGAAGTAGAGACTCAGGCCATCATGCTCGAGGGCCCAGGCCAGTCGCGCCGCCATGCGCAGTCGCTCGCCCACTCGGGTGCCCAGGTACGGCTCGAAGACGCAGTAGCGCTCGCCGCGCTGCTTGGCATGGTACATGGCGATATCGGTATGCTTGAGCAGCTCCCGGGCGCTGGCGGCGTGCTGTGGATAGAGGGCGATGCCGATGCTGACCGCCACCTCGAAGGCCTGATGGAGGATCCGCAGCGGGGCCGCCAGGGCCCGCTGCAGCCGCTCCGCGGCGGCACAGGCCGCGACCCGATCGGCGGGATCGACCATCACCACGAACTCATCGCCCCCCAAACGAGCCAGGAACTCCCCCTCGCCGAGGGCCGCGGCGAAGCGCTCCGCCACCCCGGCGAGCACCCGATCCCCCACGTCATGGCCCTGGGTATCGTTGATCTCCTTGAAACGATTAAGGTCGAGGAAGAGCAGCGCCAGGGGGCGTCCACGGGACGCTTTCAGGGCCCGCTCCAGGCGTTCGGTGAAGGCGGTACGGTTGGGCAGGCCGGTGGCGGCATCCTCATAGGCCAAACGGCGGATATTGGCCTCATCGGCCTGACGGGTCAGCTCGGCCCCAACCCGCGAGGCGAAGATCTGCAGCAGGCTGGTGACGAAGGTGGCCTCCTCCAGGGGCTCGGCGAACATCACCCCCAGCAGGCCGATCGCCCGTCCCTCGGCATTCTCGAGGCGGCGCCCGGCATAGCCGCGCACCCAGCCCAGGGAATCACGCAGCGCCGGGGGCAATGCGGCGGCGGCCTGATCGTGCACCACCACTTCGCCGGCCTCGAGCACCTGACCGCAGGGCGTGCCCGCCAGGAGATAGCTGAAATTCGTGAGGCTCTCGCCATCCACCACCGCCGCCAGGGTGGTGGCCTGCCCCGGCGTGTCGGAGTCGAGGCGCGCCACGAAGCCGAGCTGGCCACCCACCGCCTTGGCCATCTGTCGCGCCAACTGATCGAGCCATTCATCGCCGCCGCGCGCCGAGACGGCGCCGGCGATGGTCAGCACCGCCTGCTGGATCTGCTGCTGCTCGCGGCGATTGCGCAGGGTGGTGACCCCGTAGGCGAGGTTATCGGCCAGCTCGCCCAGCAGCCGAAGCTCGTCCGCCGATACCGCCTGGGGCCGCCCCTGGTAGAGCACCAGCAGGCCGAAGGGGCGGCCCTCCTGCTTCAGGGGTAGCGCCACCACGCCATGGTAGCCATGGGCACGGGCGGCCTCCCGCCAGACGAAGCCCGGGTCATCGTCGATGCAGGACACCACCTCGGCCCGGCCGCTGCGCAGTGCACGCCCGGCCGGCCCCCGCCCGCTGGGCGTCTCGGCCGACCAGCTCAGCGAGAGTTGTGACAGGTAGGTGGTGCCGATGCCCGCCTGGGCCAGGGGCACGATGCTCTTGGCACCGTCGTGGCGCGCCTCCCCCACCCAGGCGAAGCGATAGCCCCCTACCTCCACCGCCAGGCGACACACCGCCTGCAGCAATTGCGTCTCGGTGGCGGCATGAATCAGGGCCGCATTGCAGCGGCTGAGCAGGCGCAGGGCGCGATTGCTGGCCTCCAGTTGGCGTTCGTGGCGCTTGTGATCGCTGATATCGCTGATCACCCCCTCGATCATGCACAGGCCGCTACTCTCGTCCACCACCGCCTGGCCCTGCTCGCGGACCCAGCGCAGCTCGCCGTCGGCGGTATAGAGGCGGTAATTGACGGCGAAGGGCCGCTCGGCGGCCATCGCTTCCTCGACGCTGACCACCAGTCGTTCCTGGTCGGCGGGATGGATCAGGCCGGCGAAGCGTCGGGCATGCTCGCCGAGCAGGGCCTCGGGGGCATAACCGGTGATCCCCCGGGCGCCCTGGCTGACATATTCCATGGTCCAGTAGGGATCATGATGACAGCGATAGATCATGCTCGGCAGGTGGCGCAGCAGGGTCTCCAGGCGGCGGGTACTGATGCGCTGCTGACGTTCCGCCAGCTGCCGGGCCAGCTCGGCCCCGGCCCGGGCCGCCGCCAGGCGCAGCAACTCCTCGACCAAGGAGGAGCCCGGCAAGGGGCGCGAATCCAGCGCCGCCACCAGCCCCAGGGGGCGGCCGTCGGGGGCGCACATGGACACGCCGAGATAGCTCTCCACCTCCAGCTCGACCAGTTGGGCATCGTCGGGAAAGCGCGCGGCGACGCCGCGGGAAAAAAGGCATAGGGAGCGGTCGGAGACCGACGCGCAGGGCGTCCCCGCCAGCGGATAAGGCGCGGCGTGGCGATGCTCGCCTCGGGACCAGAAACTAAGGGGATGGGCCAAGTCGCCCTCGATACGCGCCACCAGGAGGTGATCGACGCCGAGGATCTCGGCCAGGCAGCGGCTCAGGCGATCGAAGAAGTCACCATGGGCCTCGAGACTATCGGCCAGGCGGCGAAAGGCGGCCCGGGCATCGATGGCGTCGGGTCGCGCCTCGGCGGCGGCCACTTCCTGATAAGCGTCGTTCATGGACCTCCTTGGCCTAACGGCGTGATCGACTCGAATCGGCCGGCGGCGCTGAAGTGAAGCCGAAAGCAGCCATGCACGCCATCCCGACCGACCAGTCGCCGCAGCGCCACCGCGGGAAAGGCCACCCGGCGACCATCCAGGCTACGGGCAATGACCCGCTCGATACGCCCCTCGTAGTGGGCCAGGCAGGCCTCGGCGGACAACGCGAGTCGAATATCGATACTCGGCACACGGGGCTCCTCGGTGACACCGACCCTCGGATTATCGGCCGGTGCGCCCCGGACTTGAGGCCGCTCAGGCGCTTCGACGCTGGTCGAGCAGGGCCAGGGCCGCCTCGGCGGTATCCACTATGGACGCGCAGTGATTGAAGGCCAGCAGACGCAGCTCGTGCTCCAGGTCATGATCGGGCCAGGTTTCCAATACTAGCCCCACTTCCTCGGCCAGGGCGAGACGCCGCGACGGCGATAGCTTGGCCGCCTTGCGACATAGCAGCTCGAGTAGGGAGTCGGGCAGCCCCTCGATACGCAGCAGCGACAATTGTGCCGCCTCACGGCAGCGATGATACGACAGGGTGACCTCGGGGCGCGATGCACAGCGCAGTCGCCAGCGACCATGGCACCCCCCCTCGCTATCCCGGGCAACGGTAAATTGTGTGGTTATTCTCACCGACACTCCTTAGCTGAGACTCATCATCCCTCCCTGCTCAGGAGAAGAGGCAGGGACCTACTGTCTTTATCGGCCGCCCCCGGTGGGGGTTGAATCAACAAAGCCTGAAACAAGCCCTCAAAGCGGTGCCATTTCTACGCGATTCTTGCCCTTGCCCTTGGCCGCGTACATGGCCTGGTCGGCATGCCGCAGCAGGGTGTCGGCATCCGCCGCCTGCCCGGGGCCATAATAGGCAACGCCGAGGCTACCCGAGACCCGTACCTCGAGATTCGCCGCCAACCACACCGGTGACGAGATGGCCGTCAACAGCCGTTCGATTACCGCCTCCCCCAGCGCCGGGGCCTCCAGGTGGGTGATCACCGCCACGAACTCGTCGCCACCCAGCCGGGCCAGGGTATCGACTTCCCGCAGCACCTCGCGCATGCGCTGTCCCAGGGCAACCAGCAACTGGTCGCCCACCTCGTGACCATGGCGATCATTGATCGCCTTGAAGCCATCCAGGTCGATAAAGACCACCGCCAGGTGGTGGGCATGGCACGCCACCTGGCGCATTCCCTCATTGATCCGCTCGGCCAGCAGCAAGCGATTGGGCAGGCCGGTCAGCACATCGTGCTGGGCGGCATGCTCCAGGGCCTGCTGATGCGCCTTGAGCTGGCTGATATCGGCGATCAGTCCCACATAGCACTGCAGGCGTCCCGCCTCGTCGGTGACGGCGCTGATGGTCAGGCGTTGGGGATAGACCTCGCCGCCCTTGCGGCGATTCCAGACCTCGCCCTCCCACTGCCCCAGCTCGAGCAGGCGCTGCCACAGGGAGGCGAAGAACTCGGGCTCGTGGCGCCCGGCGCCGAGCACCCGGGCATTGCGCCCCACCACCTCCCCACGCCGATAGCCGGTGATTCGCTCAAAGGCGCCGTTGACCTCGAGGATCACGCCACGCGGGTCGGTGATCAGGATGCCCTCGTGGGCGTGGCCGAAGACGCTAGCCAGTAGGCGCAGGCGATCCTGCTGCTGGCTCAGCAGCCGATTGCCCCGCCACAGCAGCAGCAGCAGGCCAATCACCACTCCCAGCGCCCCGCCCAGGCCCAGCAGCACCTGCCAGTAGCGCCCCCAGATATCCCGCCAGGTGAAGGCCGGCATGGCATCATAGGGCGGCAGGCGCAGCGCGCGCGCCAACTGCTCCACCGGCAGGTAGTCCTGGGGCGGGGCGAAGCCGGCGATCTGCGCGGCTTGAGCCGCCGGGTGCTGCGGCGATAGCGAGAAGAGCGCCACCGCCACCCGACGCACCGTCGCCGGGGCCACCTGCGGCAGGGCGATAAAGGGCCATTCCGGATAGAGCCGGGTGGAGACCCGGTAGGGAAAGTCGACCAGTTGCTGGGCATTGATTACCGCCAGCCGCGAGCCATCCAGGCGCCCCTCGGCCTGCATGCGCTCGAGAATACCGGTACGCACCCAGCCCGCTTCGGTGCGCCCCTCGAGCACCGCCGCGACCACGGCATCATGGCTGCCCACCTCGATCAATTGCGTCTCACGGTCGGGATCGATACCGGCCTGCCGCAATTCATAGGCATGGGCCTGGAAGCCGCCCAGGAAGCGCCGCCCGGGGATGGCGATGTGTCGTCCGCGCAGGTCGTCCAGGGTCTGGAGCTCCCGACGCTCCCGTAGGCGAATCATGGTTCCCCCCAGGTGGGTCACCGCCGCCCCTTCCTGAAAGTTGATCATGGTGGCCAGGGCCCCGGTGAGGCTGCTGCGGCTGCGCACCTGGAGATAATGACTGGGGTTGGTCATCAGCAGGTCGACCCGGCGATGGGCGATGGCCGACTCGATCTCGTCCAGGCCGAGCACCGCCAGCTTCACCTGGGTGTCTCCCAGTTGCTCGCCGAGGTACTCCGCCAGGGGACGGTAACGCGCCTCCATCACCTCGACGGGGCGATAGGCGAAGATGCCCAGGGTCAGCACCTCCCGAGGCTCGATATCGCCCTCGGCGACGCGCTCATCGCCGAGAGCGGCGCCCGCCTTGGCCGCCGCACTAAACAGCAACATCAGCCCCAACAGCCACCCGCACACATACCGGCTCATTGCCAGGCCCCCTCTGGCAGGTAATGGGGCGAGACCAGACCGGTCAGATCGGCCCGGCGCGTCATCAGGCCGCGCTCGACCAGCAACGAGTTGATGCGACTCGCGGCGCGCATCACGACGCCGTCGTCGGCCAGGTAGGCGTGATTGGCCGCCAGCCCCGGCAACTCCAGGCCGGCATAGGTGCGTCGTACCTCCGCCAGCGTCAGGCCCCGCCAGGCCCCGATACGCCGCAGGGCATCTCCGGGGTTGCTCTTGAGATGCCCCAGGCCACGGAAGTGGGCCGCCACCAGATCGGCCATGGCATGGCGTTCCCAGCGCAGGATATCGGTGCGCACCGCCAGGACATCGAGGACCAGGTCGGGGAACTGGCTACTGTCGAACAGCCGGATCGCCCCGGCCCGCAATAACTGGCTGGCAAAGGGCTCGTAGGTGATGGCGGCATCGAGGCGCCCCGCCTGCCACGCCGACAGTTGTTGATCCGGCGCCAGGTCGACCAGCGTCAGTTGCTCTCGACCGAGGCCCGCCGCCGCCAGCACCTGTGAGAGCACCAGCTCGCCCAGCGCCGAGCGCTCCACCGCCAGACGCGCTCCGGCCAACGCCGCCAGCGATGGCAAGGGCTCCCGGGACACCACCATATCGGCACCCACCGAGTCGTTGAGCACCGCTACCACGCTGAGCGCGACCCCGGCGACCCGGGCCTTGAGCACTTCGTCCAGGGTCAGGGCGGCCGCCGCCAGGTCGCCGGCCTCGAGCGCCGCCAGCGAGGCCCCGGCGTTCACCGAGCCATGCAGGGTGATTCGCTCGGGCAGCCAACCGAAATGCTCGGCCAGGTAGAGGGGCTCATACCCCGGCCAGGGGTGGATGCCGACGGCCAGGGCGGGCAGGGGCCGGCACCCCGCCAGGGCCAGGGGGGCAAGCGTCAGGCCAGCCAGCGCCCCGAGCACCTCGCGGCGACCCACGCCTCCTCCTCGCTGCATCCTGCCCTCCCGAGCGACCGTTTGCTTTTCCTGTCACGGGATATCGGCAAGCGCCGAAATTTCTTTAGCTGGCGCGAACCATCTCCCAGGAGGCTAGGGGCCCAAATGGCGATAGACCTGTACACAAAAAAGCACAAAAAATGGCTAAAGAAGCTATCGCCCGAACCGATGATAAGTTCAGGGACTATTCGATGCCGTGCCGCTCGGGACCCACAAGCCTCAAGGGTAGTGCCCAGCGACGCCGAAGCCTCGCCTAACCGCCCCGTAGCCAGCCGCGGTCCCTGCCTCAGCCTCCCATGACCCTGGTGCCTGATATCGATCGGCTTTCGAAAAGAAGATCCCCGCCAGGATCGTCGTAGACAATCGACCGACCGGAGCGTCGGTAAAACAAAGATGACAAGGAGTCAGCAGCCATGGAGCCCAAGATGTTGTGGACAATACTTCTCAGCGGCAGCGCCTTGGTGATCGCCCTCGGTATCGCCCTGGCCTACTACCGCAGCATCCACAGCCAGCCGCCGGCACCGCCCGCCGAGGAAAGCGCGGCCTCGACACCGCCTCGCCCTGACACCGCCCCGACACCGACGAGACGCGCCTCCCGTGGCCCGTCTCACCCCCACTCCCGCGCCCAGACCCAGGCGCTAAAGCAGTGCTGGTTCGTGGTTTTCGACACCCCCTCGGAGGCGACCAATCGCGGCCTCGCCGCGCGGCTGAACAAGCGCAACGCCTTCTATGACGCCGAGCTCGGCGTCTACTACGTCACCTCCCAGAGCGCCGCCTACCAGTTGACCATCGCCCACTCCAGCTCTCCGGGGCGCCTGCCACCGCTGCATCAGGGGGGCGAGCACCCACCACTGGACGGCATCTCGGTGCTGATCAAGTTCATCAACAAGCGTAGCGTGGTCCGCAATCCCAGCACCTTTATCGACCTGGTGCTGGACGTTCATGCCCTGGGCGGACGCATCCTGACCAGCGACCGGGAAGAGATCGCGCCGGACGACTTCAAGGCCCGACTCACCGATAACTCGGCGGAAAATGCCTGACTAGCCTCCCCGCCATCCTGAGAAACAGGTGGTCCGCCGAGACCACCTGCCCTCCGACACCGATACGAGCCGCTCAGCGCTACGCCACTCCTCATCGCCTCTAGCATTCGGCATCGCCAGCCATCCGACCTACTGCATAGCAGCAAATGCCTCAAGTCACCCGACGAGTGGCCGATATGGTGCGTGGACACATCGCACAAGCCACCACACGGCGAGCCGCTTCCCATAGACAGCCACGCATGCTAATTTATATTGTTGCAAATTAGAGACATACAAGAAGCCGATACCGATCGGCCGACTCAGAACGCAAGGGATGGCATAGCAAGTGCAGGAACCCCACCGAAAGAGCATGGCGCGCTCGGCGCCCCTGCTCGTGCTCTTCCTATGACTCCTGGCACCCCCAGGCACTGCGCCCTCGGCACAGGCGGCCATGTCAAAAGAAGAGGCGAGCATGTCAGCGACTCTGCTGCATAGCGGCAAGATCGAGCATTTCCGGGCCCTGGGAGAAACGGGGCAGCCGGTCTACCACTCCGCGCTTCAGCTCCGCAAGGTCATTTCCCGACGGCTACCGGGCAGGGAGCGGCACCTGGCCATCCCGCAACGCGACCAGCAAGGCAAGGGCGTCGACTGGTATAGCGGCATTTCCGGCGAGGCGATCCCCTGGGGAAGCGCCACCGAAGGCGAACGCGAGGATGCACGCATCCAACTGGAGGCCTTTCGCCAGGAAGTTATCGTCCTCCATCGGGCACCTCCCGAGGGGCAAGGCGGTGATCATGAGGTGTTCACCCGGCTGGTGCAGTGGGTGTGCCACTTTCCGGACGAGGCCTTCATCTACCTGGTCGATGGCACTCCCGTCATCGCCTTCTGGGGTAAGGGCTGCATGGCTCCGCGAGTCCACGGCATGTTCGCCGCGGATGAACGGCCACACCTGATGCAGGGCGTCAACGAGCTGATCGCCGACGATGCCCCCCCCCTCGGCGACAGCCTGCTACGAGCCGCGCAACTGGTCGATGGTCAGGAACGCGACGCCGTGATTCTCGCCTTCATCGATGGTGTCGATGGCTGCGGCCGAGACCAATGCGCCATCGCGCGGGAGATCGCCCGGCAACAGCCTCGCCTGAGGATCAATGTCATGGACATCTCGAACAGCGGCCAGTCCGACTGCATCGCCGAAGCGACCGGTGGCCGGGTATTCGGCTCACAGGATGCCGATGCCGTAAGCGATATGCTCAAGGATGCCGGCCGGGAGGCATTAAATGCTAGCTATTGCCCTGGATAACACCAGAAGAGCTGACGAAAACACACAAAACTACCAACCTCACCATAAAAAGTCGCAGAAACTAATATGAAAACGACCTTAATACTTCAGCAAGCAGAACAATAGATCCGGCCACACCTCCGGCGTACAATCCAAAAAAAAACAAAAATAGCAATACATAAATCATCAAAAACGCAGAGAAAAGGGACAAGCATGATGCCCAAAGGGATCTCGATTCTTTTCGCCACGACAGCGATGATCGCCATTTCCGGTTGCTCCAATAGTGTCCCGAAGTGCGGTGACACAGAGACGACGGATCTGGTCAAGGATATCGCCGATAGAGAGATGGCGAGACAGTATGGGAGGGATTTCGCGTCACTCTTCAGCTATTCCGTCGAGGCAATCAGGACCACATGGACAGACGAGCAGACAGGGGCGCATGAGTGCGCGGCTCAGCTGGTCATGTCGGCTAGCAATACCGGTCAGTCGGACGAAGCGCCTATCACCTATACCGTAGAGCTAACGGATGATGGCGAGGAATTCTTTGTCAATGTCTATGGACTGTGATACCTGGAACCGTTAACAAAGGAGGAAATTTCAGATGAGTACTATCAACGAGCTAAAAGACAGCCTGAACACCAAGACCCTGCACCTGGTATTGCTGACCATCGCTACCGGTGGGATCTACCCGCTGCTGTGGATCTACAAGAATACCTTGACCATCGAGCGGATCACCAAGAACCATATCGCCAGCTCCAGTTTTATTATCTGGATTGCCGTCTGCGTGGGGCTTGGGGGTGCCCTGGCAGGAAGCGGCGACGTATCCATCGATATGATCGCGGGCCTCTTGACGATCGCCTCATGGGTGCTTTATATCATCTGGGCCTTCAAGGCAAGAAAAGCCGTCCAGGAATATGCACTTCACGAGCATAAAGTCGACCTCAAGACCAACGCCTTCTATACCATTCTGTTTACGCTTTACTACGTCAACTACTGCATCAACGACCTACCCGAGGCCAAGCGGAAGCAGAATATCCTCGCAGGGAATGATGCCGAGGGCGTCGAAGCCTAGAGGCAGGGCTTTGGGTGGTCTGAGCGCCCATTAAGCCATCCCAACTGGCAGCAGGTCCGGCGCATGATAGTGCCGGGCCTGCTCCGTTCTTGCTAAGTCACTGTTTGCTATGCCGCCTGCCCCGCCAAGGGACCGCCCGCTTATCCATCACTCCCGATCACGCTCCCCCAGCCCCAGCTGCCGATGCATGGCCTCCAGGCTGGCGATCGCCTCCCGCTCGCTGGCATCCGGCTCGAGGATCGCATCGCTCTTGCCCTCCTCGGCGCGACGCAAGTCATGCGCGTAACGCCGGGTCAGGCTCTCGAAGTTCATACGAATCGGCAATAGCTGCAGCGTCAGGGCCTGACGCTGACGGCGACGCTGCTCGCGCAGCCGCTCGTCGAACCCATCGCGAATCTGCCGATCCAGGGTCAGGGAGGCATAGGTCTCGATCTGCCCCAGTTTGGGCAGAATATGCTCGAGAAAATGGCAGGCGGTCAGGCTCACGAGTCTCCTCCGACGATAGGGGTAGGGCATCACATTGGAACAATGGCTTCCCCCTGCTATCGGCTATATCGGATAAAGCTTGAGAACCCCACTTGGCGACGACATCATCGAAGCACTGCGCGAGCGCCGAGTGGCCGGCTTCTACCACGGCTTACCCGATGACTAAGTGCCGACCTCCGGTTCCCCGGTCAGTTCAGGGAAGCCCCACGCCCCACGGCGTAGTACAGGAGCCCGGCATCCTTGGCGAGGGATGGATCATAGAGATTGCGGCCGTCGACCACCACCGGGCAACGCAGCACCCCGCGTAGCCAAGCAAAGTCCACGGCGCGAAACTCCTTCCACTCGGTACAGATCACCAGGGCATCGGCCCCATCGACCGCTGCCTCTCGATCTCGACACAGCCGTAGGTCCATCCGTTCCCCATACAGCCTCCGGCACTCTTCCATCGCTTTGGGATCGAAGACTCGCACCCTGGCCCCGGCCTGCCATAGCGACTCCAACAATTCACGGCTGGGTGCCTCGCGCATATCATCGGTGTTGGGCTTGAAGGCCAATCCCCAGACGGCGATGGTCTTGTCGGCCAGTTCCCCATCGAAGGCCTGCGAGAGCTTGTCGAACAGCGTGCGCTTCTGGCGTCGGTTGACCGCCGCCACCGCATCGAGCAACTCCGCCGCATAGCCGACCTCGGAGGCAGTCTTCGCCAGGGCGCTCACGTCCTTGGGAAAGCAGGAGCCGCCATAGCCACAGCCGGGATAGATAAAGTGATAGCCGATACGCAGATCGGAACCGATGCCACGGCGCACCTCCTCCACATCGGCCCCGAGACGCTCGGTCAGGTTAGCCATCTCGTTGATAAAGCTGATCTTGGTGGCCAGCATGGCGTTGGCGGCATACTTGGTCAGCTCCGCCGAACGCACGCTCATGAACACCAGCTTCTCCTGGCGGCGGATATAGGGGGCATAACACTCGCGCATCAGCGACCGGACGCGCTCGCTCTCGGTGCCCACGATGATCCGTGCCGCGTGATTGAAATCCTCGATGGCCGAGCCTTCCTTGAGAAACTCCGGGTTCGAGCACACCTCGAAGGGAATCTCCACATCGCGCTCGGCCAGCGCCTCGGCCACTTGGGACCGCACCTTTTCGGCGGTCCCCACCGGCACCGTGGACTTGTCGACGATGACCTTGAAGTCACGCATATGACGGCCGATGCTCTCGGCCACCGCCAGCACATACTGAAGATCGGCGCTACCATCCTCGTCCGGTGGCGTACCCACGGCGATAAATTGCAGGGTACCGAAGGCCACCGCCTCGGCGGCCTCGGTGGTGAAGTGCAGTCGCCCCGTTGCCAGGTTGCGACGCACCAGCTCGCTCAGCCCCGGCTCGTAGATGGGCACCTCACCACGACGGAGTCGGGCGATCTTCTCGTCATCCACGTCCATGCATACTACATGGTGCCCCACGTCGGCCAGGCAGCAGGCGGTAACCAGCCCTACATAGCCGCTGCCGAAGACTGCTACCTTCATAAAGCAAGGCCTTGTCTACTGAATAAGAAACTACCGAACATTCACCTGACCTTCTTAAGAAAGCCCAGAGGGGCGGCGCTAACCATCAACTTATCATCTAAATATTTATCGACTTCAAACTCAGAGTGAGATTCAAGAAATTCTTTTATCGCCGTCTTGGGGTTATTTCCCGGTCCCCAAGGGCGATCACTGGAACACGACTCGGGAAGATCTTCTACCAAAGTATCGAAAACAATGCAGTAACTCCCCTTACTCACTAGTGGTGCATATGTTTCCAGCTCAGAAAGCACATGATCATGAGTATGATTGGAGTCCAGCATCACCAGGACTTTTTTATCTTCTCCCAGATCACGCTTCACTCTACCTATCACCTCAGCATCAATCGAGGATCCTTCAATCATGTCAATACGATTAGACATAGGGTGTGACCTAATCGCATCGAGATTGTGTCGCCTAATATCAATATCAATACCAATCACTCTTCTTTTAGGGTCATTAGGATCTAGCAGAGTCCCATTGTCAATGGCCTCACGATAATCCAGCAAGGCAAGCATTGATGCACTGAGCATCAGAGACCCTCCATGAGCGATCCCCGTCTCGACCACGACATCAGGGTTGACTTCCCAGATCAGCTCCTGAACAGCGACAATATCGGTAGGCGTCTGAATTATTGGCCTCCCTAACCAGTTAAAGTTGTACATATAGCGTTGTTGAAAAGCACGCTCTAGCCATTGATGAGAAAGCATTTTCCACGATGCGTCATCGGAGTATCCAGACACTTGATGACGCCTTTCTTCTTCAAAACCAGCTATCGGATCTACCATAACCTCACCTCACTAATAGAAATCCAAACCATCAGCAACGCTACGAGGAAAAAAGTCAAATTCACCCAAGCAGCGCTCTATGCCAATTAAAGGAAAGGCCCTTTTTTTGGCGCCAGGAGAAAAATAAACTCGCCCACCAAACACACCTTCCACACACCTGACTAATGATTCGTGACTTGTATTTCTACCACTCGCAACATTATAGATTCGCTCCTTTCCATACAGAGATATTTTTGGTAACAACTCAACGACATCATGAACTGAAACGTAATCTTTTTCCGAATCGGGAGACTCATGAACAATCGACTCACCTCGAGTCAAAAGGTCCTCGACTATGGATCCTAGAAACGTAAACTTGCTCTGACCAAGGCCATAGACATTCGATAGCCTTACTACCCTTACCGAGGAATTTTTCTTAGCCAAACAAACGGATTCACCAAGCAACTTGCTTATATCATATATTGCATCACCACCAGGCCTAACAAAAATCTCGCTCGTTTCATTTGCAACGGATTCAGCGCCCCCCCCCCCATAGACTCTTGTACTTGAAAGGTAAAGCCATGAACAATACTCATTGTTATCCATCAGCCTTTGCAGAGTCATTACATGGGAATCGACTGCCCCAGAAAAGTCTTCTCTAAAATTTCCGGTCATACCTATACAATAGATAACATGACCAAGATTTTTTTTATTCGGCAATGAATCCCGAGTAGGTGTATTGACTTTATATCCCTGCCTAGCAAGGTGTCTTGCCAAGTAACCACCGATAAAACCAGACGCACCAAATATGGTAAACATCAGTTCCGCCAACCTTTCAGGACAAGGGGATTCCCAACATTAATGCTATAAGCAGGAACCTCTCCGCGGACGAGAGACCCGGCGCCAATAACGCACCCCTGACGCAGTACGGCCCCATCCAAGATAATGGAGCCGGCACCAATCCAGACATCACTCTCGACTATAATTCCTCCGCGACTTGGCTGAAACCCCTGCTTCATGATTAGAGCTTTCTTCTCCTTGAACTCATGATTTACGGGCGCAAAAACGCAATTGGCAGCCACAGCCACGTCATCACTAATGTGCACGCCATTCCCAGTATATATGACGCACCCAGAATTGATGACGCTCCTCTTCCCGACATAACAATTTCCCGCACCACCGGCAGGCTTGATCTTGACAAAACTATCGACCACAGCGAAATCATCAATGAAGATCTCGCTACCTCGCACACTATCCTCTATATCTGCCAGTCGAGAAACATGTGCATTAGAACTAATGACTATCATGCTTTCTCCAAACTAAAAAACCGACCCCATGGCGGTCATATTTCAATCACTTCAAAAAGGGTAGAAACAGCAACCCCTTTTTCCGACAACCCGGAGAGCTGCTCCTTTATTTCATCGGAAATATTCCAAGGAAATATAATCACTTCATCAATATTCTCCACCCATAAAGCGTCGGGATTGAGAACTGGAATATGACTACCTGGAAGAAATTTTCCTTGCTTGGATGGCGCGGCGTCGACAATAAAAGGAAGCAGATCCTTCTTCACTCCTGAATAATTAAGAAGAGTATTCCCTTTTGCAGCAGCTCCATAGCCTACGACGACTCGGCCCGCTTTATATCGATCAATCAAGTAGTCAAGGAATGCCACCTTTATTCTCTCGGCTCTTTTATTAAAACCGAGGTATGTCGATAGTTGCTGCAAACCACAAGACTTTTCTCTTTCCAAAATAGCCGCTACAGAATCCGATATTGCTCGGGTGTCGGCCTCATGGGCGCCGTAGACTCTCAGGCTCCCACCATGTGTTGGAAGTTCATCTACATCAACCAGCTTTAAACCACATTCACGGAAAATCCTATTGACTGTGAACAGTGAAAAATATGAGAAATGCTCATGATACACCGTATCGAATTGATCTCCTTCAATCATTCTCGTCAGGTGTGGAAACTCTAACACCAAGGTCCCTTTTGGCTTCAAGATAGCAGCCAAGCCTAAAGTAAAGTCGTTGATGTCCGGCACATGAGCATAGACATTGTTAGCCACGACAAGGTCGGCTTGACCCTTTTCTTTTACCAGTTCTTCAGAAAAGTCATGATCAAAAAACCTCCTTATTGTAGCGACGCCCTGCTTTTCGGCCATCTCGGCGGTTTTTTCCGTAGGTTCGACGCCTAAGCAAGGAACCCCCATGTCAACAAAATTTTTCAGTAAATACCCATCGTTAGAGGCTATCTCAACAACAAAGCTTTCGTTATCCAGAAACAGCCTTGACTTCATTGATTCACAAAAATCCCTGGCATGCCTTAGCCAACTAGATGAAACAGAGGAAAAATAAGAGTAATCCTTATCAAACAGACCCTCGGCAGGTATAAAATCCTGCGTCTGAACGAGCCAACAGTTTTCACACACATATAGTTTGAGAGGATATGATATTTCTGGAAGCGATAGGTCATCGCTAAACAAGTAAGCATTAGATGGCGGAGCGAAACCAAGGTCTAAAAACACATGCTCGAGTGGAGAAGCACAATGCCGACACTTCATCATTCAACCCCCAGAAAATCATTCGTAAGCCACGGATGAGTTTTATCTCTAGCGGACCTCTCCGAGATACAAAGGGGCCACTCGATGGATACCCTAGGGTCCAGGGCATCGATCCCGCCCTCCGCTTCAGGGAAATATTTATTCGTACAAAAATAAATCACTTCACAATCATCCGTCATGGTCTGAAACCCATGTGCAAAGCCTTCAGGAATCACCAGGCTGGTATGGCCGGATGCTTTCAAGAACTCACCATGCCACGATAAAAACGTCGGGGACCCTCTACGCAGGTCAATCGCCACGTCAAAGATCTCTCCCTTCAAGCAAGTAACAATTTTCTTTTCTGAATAAGGAGGGTACTGAAAATGCATGCCTCGCAAGGTACCAGAATTTGCCGTCATACTCCGGTTTATCTGAGAAATTCTCCCCCCCCCGATAACCAGAGACAGTTCATCAACGCAAAAAAGGCGCTCCATAAAACCCCGATCATCACCCACAGGATGCCGAATCAATAAAGAGAGGTCTGGAATACTCGTCTCCGAGAGAGTCAGTCTAGTCATGATACATACCTTGCATGAAGACAACACCCATATTGTCGAGAAACTCAAATTTCGGTCAATTCGAAGGCATCAATATCATTCTCACAAAGCGAGCCTGCCGATTCACCTTCATAATATTTTCGGTACCAAGACATGGTTTGACTCAAGCATTTCTCTAGTGTCCAGCGTGGCTTAACCCCGAGACGAGTTCTCGCGCGAGTATTGTCTAGCGCTAGCCAACTGGCTTCATGTGGGCCTTGATCAACCTCTCCCCAAACAGTCGTCCCAGACGGAAAAGCAAGGCATGCCTGCTCTATTACTTCGCGAACCGTCGCTGCCTCATGAGGATTGGGCCCAAAATTATAAGCATCCGATAATTGAGGACAGTCCCATAAGCTTCTTGCGAGTTCAAGGTATCCCCAGAGCGGGTCCAAAACATGCTGCCACGGCCTAATAGACTGAGGGTTACGAACATGTAACGAACCACTACCTTCCCAGGCACGCACGGCATCAGGAATCAGTCGATCTCTTGACCAGTCTCCACCACCAATGACATTCCCGGCCCGAGCGGAAGCGACGGCAATACCTCTATTCTTTAAAAATGCCTCACGATAACTGGAGACGACTATTTCACAGGCGGCTTTACTTGCACTATACGGATCATGCCCACCCAAGGCATCCGTTTCACGAAAAGGGAAGGAATCACCTGGATTATGGTAAACCTTATCAGTCGTGACAACGACTATAACGCGGCAGCTTTCGACCTCGCGACACGCATCGAGAACATTTACAGTCCCTTGCACATTAGTGGAGTAAGTATTAATTGGATCTTGGTAGCTATCTCTGACTAATGGCTGGGCCGCCAAATGAAAAACGATTTCCGGACTGCAGCTTTTAACGATCTTAGCAACCGAGGATGCATCACGAACATCTAGAATACGGCTATCCAAGAAAGCGTCGCTTGATAGTAGCGTGAAAAGGTTAGGCTGAGTCACAGGAGATAAGCTAATCCCCGTAACTTCGGCACCTAGCCGACTCAACCATAAACCTAACCAGCTTCCCTTGAAGCCGGTATGCCCCGTAAGAAGCACTCGTTTTCCATGCCAAAAATTCATGCATGTTCCCCTTATGGAGAGTTACCAATGTTTCCAAGGCGCCCTACCGCTGCCCCATAGGGTTTCGAGATAGTTTTTATCACGTAGGGTGTCCATCGGCTGCCAGAATCCATGATGTTCAAATGCCATCAGTTGGCCCTGCTCGGCGAGCCGCATCAATGGATCCGCTTCCCAGGATGTCGTATCGTCGGCAATCAAGCTAAGACATTCTTTGGAGAGAATGAAAAATCCACCATTAATCAACCCTCCGTCACCACGTGGCTTTTCCATAAAACCAACTACATCGTTTCCCATCAACCGAAGGGCACCATACCTTCCCGGAGGCTGCACAGCAGCAACAGTAGCAAGCTTCCCGTGAGACTTGTGGTAGGCAACCTCTTCTGCAATATCTATATCACTTACGCCATCGCCATAAGTAAAACAGAAGCAATCATCTTCTTCGAGGTAACCAGAAACTCTCTTCAGTCGACCACCGGTCATTGAGTGATCACCGGTATCCACCAGTGTCACCTTCCAAGGTTCGGCCTTCTTTTGATGAACCTCCATTTCATTATTTTGCATATCGAATGTCACATCAGACATATGCAAAAAATAATTAGAAAAATACTCTTTTATTAAATATCCTTTATAGCCACAGCAGACGATGAACTCATTGACACCATGAGAAGAATACATCTTCATAATATGCCAAAGAATAGGTTTTCCACCAATTTCAACCATTGGCTTTGGCTTTGCGTGAGTTTCCTCTGAAATTCTTGTGCCTAGACCACCGGCAAGGATAACACACTTCACTTTAACCCCCTAAAAAGCATCACAAAAAACCATCACTGCGAGACCGTTTTTTTTGAAAAACGAATATCAAGAACCTCTGAAACATTCTTCAACATTATCGAGAAAGGGACTTTTACGCTACTTTCATTTATTTTATACAGAAGCCTCAACCCATCTTCATAGTATTTAAAAAAGTCATCTCTTTCGAGAACCTTGTTCTCTCCAGATATTCGCTGGGACTGGCTTTGATCTCTTGAGGAAAAATATCGCCTAATATACTTCACATCTGAAATTTGCTTTATCCCACCGAACCAAAGAAGATGGCTCAGAAGCACATGGTCTGCGGAAATAGTTTTCCTAAACTCGAACCCCCTGAGTAGCCGCCGGCGGAATACAGAATGAAAAACTGTACAGTTAGAGATCTTGGCAACTGATTCAAGATACCTAACTTCAGGAAGAGCATCGTTATTAAAGTTATAAACAGCCTTTTCGACAGGCGTTTCTATACGGCCATCATCAACGACTCCAAAGGGATAACCACAGACCATTGACAAGCTATTATCAGCTTCAATCTCACTTACCACTCGAGTTAAATAGCCTTTAGATAAATAGTCATGACCGCCTAGCCACATGAAATACTCTGAATTAGTAGAACGAAACAAAAACTCGAAGTTGGCATACCCGCCAATATTTTTTTCATGCTTGAAAACTTCAAATCGCTCATCGCCACAAACTTCCTCAAGGACGATTGAAAGCGAGCGATCGGTCGAGCAGTTATCAGAGATCAGGAAGCTGACATCTTCAAAATCCTGCTCCTTGAGTGACCTTATAGTTCTTCTAATATATTTTTCTTCATTATAAACGGGGACACCGACACAAAGTTTCTTGCCTACTTTTTTGCACTTCAAGTCATCTACGCAAGATACAAATGAAGCCCCGTGGCCATCCTTAACCGGAAAAGCTGGCGAGTCAGTTGGTGAAAGGGCGCCGATATGTATTCCATATTTCCTGGCAGTCTGTCCTCCCATCTTTTCCAATAGCCGGAAAGACAGATCTTTAATCCCGAAAAAAACATCAAGAACATATGCTAGTTTTTTGTTTTCCATCTCGGAAAGTTGATCCAACCTATCCGAGGAGGGAATAAAAAGTGCATTACCCCATTCCAGTTCCGAGGCGAAACCTTCAACCTGTTCCAGATGTTCAGGAAAATGACACCGGTAGTCCATTTTAGTTAAACTATGAAATCTGAAGCCATGCTTCTCCATCCACTGAATGGCTTTCCCTATCTCCAGCTTTCCATGATTTTGGGTGGAGAAGACTACCGCCACCTCAATCGCCAGGGTATTCTTTACCGCCTTGACGCCATTATCAAGAATGGACAAAGTATCATGAAGCTCATCAAGGATCAGCACATCGAGGTTTGGAATCCCCTCAATATGATCCAGTGCCACAGTATTTATTCTGGTTTCTTCCTCCGAGCCATCAAGGATGATATGACTCTTATTCTCATCCAAAATACTCCGCCGACTCAGCGTGGACAGGGAACCGTCACCATGGTCATACACAACCCTGGGACTGCCATCCCCGAGCACGGCATATGGGAAGTGGTGAAAATCCCCCTGAAAGGCCAGCGCATTTGCGCGCTTTTCCAGCTGATTGGCCGGGTCGAAACAAATAACTGCCAACTTTTTTTCGGCAACCGCTCTTGAGCATTCCGGGTGATATGCCAATCTAGCGGTATTATCGATAACGGTAACTGGCTCAGTCAACTCCCAATCAAACCTTTCATCCTGAGAGTCATCCCCTGATTCAACTTGTGTATTTACTACATCAGCAGCTGCTTTTACCACTTCGACAGGATTATCTTTCTGCTCACCAAACCAGGCATTCCCAGACTTATCAAAATTCAGCCGTTCGGGAGCCCTCCCCTGGCAGTGGCGCTGCCAGATGGCACGCAAAGCATTATAGAAATGAGAAGCGAAGCGAGGACCATCACATAGTGGCGAAGCCATTACACGCGAGCGCAAGGAGCAACGCAGCCTGGATAAAGCATCTAAATCAGTCGCCAAGCCCACCGCCTGATGAATAAAATCATCCCAGCTTTCTGCTACCAACTCGTCGAGACCGACTGCCGACAAATGGGTCGCACTATGTCGCCCGGCGAAGGTGGGGCCGACTCGGGTTACTACGGGAACCCCCATCACCAAGGCCTCACAAGTCGTCAGTCCGCCAGAATAGGGCCAAGTATCCAGCGCGATATCGATGCGTTGGTAGGTCGCCATAAACTGCCGGTGTTTAGCCCCACCTTCCAAAAGGAGTCGGTCACTACCGATGCCATGCTTGGCGAAAGCCTCTCTGAGCTTGTCGCAAAACCGCTGGCTCTCGAATTGAATACCGCGTAATAGCAGCTTACTATTGGGTACTTCTTCGAGTAGCTTGGCCCATTCAGCCAACATGGGAGGAGATAGCTTGGCAGGATTATTCAAGCAGCCGAAAGTAATGTATCCATTTTTCAGGACCGGCAGCTCGCCACAGTCGGGAATATAGTCCGGGGCTCGGTAGCAGATATAATCATCCGGAAGTCTTATCAGCTTTTCAGTATAAAATTGATCGACTCCTTCCGGCGTCTCCACATGATCGCTGATCAAGTAGTCCATACAGGCTAGGCCCGTCGTATTGATCAGTGTTCCCACCCACTTGACCAAGAGTGGTGCCGGTTCCTTCACCAGCGTGCCGTAGCGGGAGCCCTCCCCGGCACCATTCATGTCTATCAAAACATCGATAGAATCATCGCGTATTAATTTATCAAGCTGTTCGTCGCTCAGGCCTTCGACGACTTTCCACTCATCTACGGCGTCTTTAATCTCCCCAGTAAGGGCATCTCCTTTCTGATTCGTGCTATACGCAACCAGAAAGCATTCCTCTGATTTCAAGTTATTCAACGCGGGCAAAATCATCTGCCCTACCGGATGCGTGCGAAACCCTCCGGAGAGCAAGCCAATTCGTAACTGCTTTTCGGGATCCAAGAGCGTGCTGGCACGCTTGACGACCGAAGTGGAAGAAAACTTCTTATCCCACTCCACCGCCTGGTAGAACAGGTCTTCCAAACTATAGCCGGGATTATAGTGATTGGCTATGAAACGGTTGCATAACAACCTTCCATTATCCGGAGAGAGCTCGAGCTCGTTATTGAAATATTTTTCCGCGTTAGAATAATCCCCCTCCTTTACATAAAGGCTAGCAATATGATTATTGACACCGACACGCTTAGGCGCAACATCCAGAAGCCTTCCTAGCGTTTCCAGAGCGGGCTCATGCTGCTTGAGCCGATCCTGGATGCGCGCCCTCCAGACCAGGGTTTCCTCATGCAAAGGGTCGATGGCTAAGGCACGATCACTTACCGAGATCCCACTCGATGTATCATCCATTTCATAATAAGCGCGACTTAACCACGCGAGTGCTTCGACATTTTCAGGCTGATGAGACACAACGCGTTCGAGAGAAGCGATGGCTTTTTTGGCCTCCCCCCCCAGTATCAGGTACTGAGCCAACTTCAGCCATTGAGGGGGATTAGCCACCGGCGAGGTTTCCACGACGCGCTCCATGGCCGCCGCGGCCTCTCTCAATCTCCCTAGCACGGCTAGGCCATTGGCGTACAGCTCCCACGCTTGTGGTGATTCCGGAAACTGCGATGAGAGCTGCTCTGCATAAGCCAGGGCAGATTTGAGATCCCCCGATTGCTGCAGTTCCAAGAATCGCTTGATATGGCTTGGGTGAAGGGCCTTTTTCCTACCCATGCCGCTGCCCTTGGAATTTCGAGAGGAAGAATCTTTTCTCATATCAGCCTTCTGCCAAGCTATAAAAGTCACGAAAGAAGATCAGCGCTTTCGCAGAATATAAAATTCACGGTAATTAACGCCATCATCGCAAAGTGCCCCACGGTCAAGCTGCTCAAAGCCCTTGGCACAGATCTGCTTCACCTTGTCATCGAAGTCCTGCTCGGTCATGGTGGTACGGCGAATCCCTTGACTTTCCAGCAGTAACAGTCCGTCTTTTGAGAGCAACGAATGGAGGTGTCGTCCAAACTCGGGCATTGGCAGTCCGATCCAGCGATGTACCGCGCAGGCTATCAAGAGATCATGGCGCTCCGGCTGCTCGGCCATAAAGCTTTCGAAGGTCTGGGCAGATAGGCTGATATTGTCAATCTTCAAATGTCTAGCGACGGTATTGCCCACCTCGATGCAGGTCGGGCTAATGTCAAAGCCCGTACCGTGGTCCAGCTGATCTGCCAGTTCCAATAGGAGGAAACCGTGGTTGCAGCCAATATCCAGGGCACTGACGCTACCTTTTTTCTCCTTGAGTGCCGCAAGGTGATCTCGAAGCTTGTAGGCTTCGATTCGCGCTTCGGTGGGACGGCTTCCCGGCAAGGCGACACGGGCATAGCCTTGATAGGGCAACCCGAAGTCACCAAAGCTAAACTGCAAATCGTCTTGAGAGTAACTCTGCCATTGCCGCTCCAGCAGCCCATGCAGTCCCGCCCATTCGCGATGCACCGCTTCGCTGCTATCACCCAGCCAAGTGGTAAATCGCTGGTAGGCCTGCTGGGTATCCAGAGAGTAGGGGTGAATGCGACTGATGGCGTGAAGCATCTCAATAGCCGCTTCGACTCGCTCCAGCAGCAATAGAGTGGAAGCGTATTGGAGCCGACACTTGGCCTCTTGGGTCTGATGCCGTCCGTCGCTTTCTCCCGCCGCTGCCAGCATTGAGAGGGCCATTTCATGAAGCTCAATCGACTGCTCATTTCGCGCCAAGCCTTCAAGACTGGCTTCGAGGGAGGTCACGATGGGACTAGGCTGGGAGGCCGCCTTGAGTCGAGACAGCCACCCCCTGGCCACCTCCAGCTCATTGACGGTAGGCTCGATTCGTCGGTGCCTCTGGAGTTCGGCATGGTGACGATCGACGAAAGCCTGGAGTTGCAGCTGACAAGTGACGGCATCATTTTCTGGCCAGGTCCGCAGGATGCTGTCGGCTTGTTGCCAGGCCTGGGCGCGTAGCAGTGCTTCGACCTGCTGAATCTGGATATTGCGATCCTGCGGGCTCATCTCCCCGGCCTGAAGCAGCAGCTCCAGGCCCTGCTGATGGCGGCCCGACTGGGAGACATAGGTACCCAGGAGCGCCTTGAGTTCAGGCTGCCCCGGATCGAGTTCGAGGAGGCGGTTCACCACCCCCACGATGCCATGCACATTGGCTTCCTTCTGGCGCTCGATCAGTGCCTCGTACAATTGAATCAAGCGCTGCTGCTTGGCCCTTTCCTCCATCGAGGCCGACTCGGCCACACCGCGGTAGCCGGCGATCAGCGGCGCCAGTTGCTCGATCAGTAACTCCCCTAGGCCGTCGAAGCGGGAGTGGAGCCGAGTCGGCACTTCCACCGAGTCGGCCGGCCCTAGCTGATCCAGCAGGCGAGTCGCCTGCTCACGAAGCCGATCGTCATGACGATATTCATCCAGCCCGAGAGAGTGGTAAAGATTACGCGCCACCTGCTCCGGGTCCTTGACCAGCTCGGAGTACTCGACCATCAGGATGGGGTTGGGAAGGACATTGGCCCAGTGTTGCATCGCCTTTTCGTAGCTGGCGATATATTCACCCAAGGTGTGAAGATCGTAACTCTGCTGGTTGCCGGTATCATACTTGGTGAAATAGGCGGCCATGCCCATGTCGAGCAGGTTGCGCATGCAGAAGACGATCGGGGTCTTGGGAAACATCAACCCGAGGATCCCCAGCACGAAGATCGAGTCCGGGTGGGTATTCGTTACCATTTTCCCCTTGTGGCCCGCACGGTTCAGGTAGCCTTGGGATAGTTCCGGCATGTCCCCGGGCGAGAGGGCCTCGATAAAGCCATTCAGGGTCTCATGGGCGCTCGCCGACTCACGGACATAGTCCATGAACTCGAAACGCTCCCCTCCCTTGATGACAGATGGGTGCTGGGCCAGTATCGACTCCACCAGGCTCTTGCCAGAACGGGATGGGCCAACGATAAACAGCTCCGGTACCTGATCACTGGCGGTCTCGGCAAAGCGCTCGAAGAGCCCCTCTGGGTAGGTGCCGGCGACATATCCCAGCAGTTTTCTCCAGGGCAGACCATTGGCCGGCGCCAATGGCAGGAAGAGTCGATTCGCCGTATCAAAATGGTTGAAGGCATCCTCCAGCCGCCCCTGATTGAGGTCACGCTTGCCGAGGGCAAAGAGGGCATCGACTCGCTCTTCCGTGGCAACCGAGGCATCGGCCGCCACGGATACCAGGTAGTCCCATTGCTCGCTACGCAGAGGCACATGGCGGGAGAGCACCGTCAGGGCCTTGGGGGAGTCGGGGGCGATCTCGACACAGTACTCGAAGAGTGCCAAGGCCTCGTCGATGCGTTGACACCCGAGTAGTGCCATTCCCTTGAGGTAGAGCAAGTCGAAGCGCTCGGGTGCCTGGGGCAGGGCTCGTTCGATATGGCCCAGGGCACGTTCGGGATCATTGGTATAGAGACAGGCCTGGCCCAGTCCCGAGAGGATATCGAGCCGCTCGGGAAGATCCGCTAAGGCCTCCTCGAGATAGAGCTGGGCATGACGGTAGGACTTGAGCTGCAGTAGCTCGAGGCCGATGCGCCGACGTGCTTCGCTATCGGCAGGCTGCTGCGCCAGCAGCCCCTGGATCCTGGCCTGACGTGTGTCGGCAAGCACATCGGCCAGCTGAGCGGCGTGGGGGGCGTTTGGCTTAGCGGCGCGTCGACGACCCGCCGAGGCGCGGCGCTGGCTCTTCTTTGCGGCCATGATTCCTCTCATATCGGACTGGTAATAATGGGGCTTATGCCATTAAACAACGTAACCGGCCCGAAGAAAGGCAAAAAAAGGCCGCCTTGATGGCGGCCTTTCTCTCCATGGCTGAGCGCCAGGGAAGATCTCGCTGGTCAGACTTAACCCAGCAGCGACAACACGCTCTGCGGAGTCTGGTTGGCCTGGGCCAACATGGAGGTGCCCGCCTGCTGCAGGATGTTGGCGCGGGTCATGTTGGAAACCTCCACGGCGTAGTCGGCATCCTCGATGCGCGAACGGGCCTCGGTGAGGTTGGTCATGTTGGTGGTCAGGTTCTCGACCACGGAGTCGAAGCGGTTCAGGGTGGCACCCAGAGTCGCACGCTCGTCGTCGATGGTCTGCAGGGCGCTGTCAACCGCATCGATGGCGCTCTGAGCATTGGTGAAGTCGGCAACGCTCAGGGCATTCACGCTCAGGGCGGTGGCATCGACATCGACGGTGTTGACGGAGATATCGTCGATACCCGCATTGGTGTTGGCGCCGACCTGGATATCCAGGGTCGCGGCAGTATCCAGCAGGGAGGTACCGTTGAAGGTGGTCGCACCGGCGATACGAGTGATCTCGCTGGCACGCTCATCGATTTCCAGCTGGATGGAAGAGCGGTCTTCGGCGGAGAGCGTATCGTTTGCGCCCTGGACCGCCAGCTCGCGGATACGCTGCAGGTTGTCGCTGATCTGGTTCAGGCCACCTTCCATGGTCTGTACCAGGGAGACGCCGTCGTTGGCGTTACGCTGCGCCTGGCCCATGCCGGTAATCTGGGCAGACATGCGGTTGGCGATGGCCTGGCCAGCAGCATCATCGGCGGCGCTGTTGATGCGCAAACCAGAGGAGAGGCGCTCCTGGGCCTTGGCCAGCATATCCTGGGAAGTGCGCAGGTTGTTCTGACCGATCAGGGCAGTGATGTTGGTATTGATCACGGACATGGTGATTTCCTTCTTGCGTTGAGGGCTCCATTGGCCGCCCCGAGCCATGCATCGGTGGGGCCTGCCGCAACGGCGCCGTTGGCCGTTACCCTAATTAACGGCCAACGCCGACGGGACTTTAGGGCCGGAGTGAATTTTTTTCTGCCAAGGGCCTTAGGCTTATTCTCTTCCCCCACTTCGGCTGACCATCACCGCCCGAAAGGCCCGAGTGGTAGCTCCGATGGCGGCCTGAATCAGGCGGAACATGGGGCGGACGCGCTATAGCGACAATCACAAACACCACGGGCCCGATAGATATCGGGCCCGTGGCGATCTGACGAGGCAGTTACTTGTTACTGGCGAGTTGCGCACTCAACATATCGAACTGCTGGCCGAGATAGGCGCTGGTCGAGTTCATCCGCGCCATCATGGCATCGAGCTGAGCGAACTGCTTGCGATAGCGCTCGACGGTGCCTTCGATTCGCAGCTCGGTCCGCTCGAAGCGCTCCTCCAGGCGCTCCACCCGTCCCTCGGAGCTATCGATGGAGCGCTTGAGGATACCTTCGCTGTCCAGCACCTGGTCCAGCGTCGCCTCGAGACGCCCGGCCATGCCGGCCTCTTCACTATCCCCAGCGAAGAAATCGGCCAGCCCCTGGGGGTTGGTGGCAATCACCTCGTCGAGCTTGGCCTCATCGATCTCCAGTCGCCCCTTGGGGGTCAGCGAAATGCCCATCTGCGAGAAGAGCTCGATGTCGCCACCGGCCACCATATCGCCGAGATCACCGCTTAGGCGTGATTGGATGGTACGCACGGTACGATCCCCCACCAGCTCGCCAGCGGTCTCGACATCACCGGTCACCGCGGTCATGCGACCGACGGTGGACTTCATCTCGTTATAGGCGGTGACGAACTCCTGAACGGCCTCCTTGAGGGCCTCGCTATCCTGCTCGATCACCACCGTGGCCGTCTTGCCTTCGGCGCTGGCATCCAGCTCGAGGGTGATGCCCTGAATGGCTCCCTCCACGGTATTGGAAGCGCTGGTAATGGCAATCCCGTTGATCTCCAGGGAGGCATTTTGCCCGGCCTGGTGGGTGGTGGCGTCTTCCGCCAAGGCGGTATTGCCGAAGGTCATGTTCTTGATGCCGGCATCGAAGCCCGACTCGGTAGAGTTGAGAACCAGCCGGTAGCCGTTCGCGCTGCCGTCATTAATGATCGACGCACTCACTCCTGCATCCGGGTCGGCATTGATCGCATCGCGCACCTGGTCGAGGGACCAGCCCTCCTCGAGGGCGATATCGACGTCGGCCTTGCCCTCGAAACTCAGCGTCAGGGTGTCGCCTCCCGCGCCCACCAGCGGATCGCTGCTGTTGGCCACGCCCTGGGACGCCAGGCTCCCGGTCTTGGCGACCTGGGTCACGCTGACCTCATAGCGTCCGGCGACGGCGTCCTCTCCGGCGATGGCATTGACGCCGTCGCCGGACACCTCGCTGGTCATGCTCTGGTAAAAGGAGGCGTCGTTCAGCTTGCTGACCGCATCCTGGAACTTATCCAGGCCGGTTTGCAGGCGCCCATAGGCGGAGATCTTGGCCTGTTCCTGGGTACGCTGCTCGACGATCGGCTGCAGCTTCTGGCGTTCGGCCGAGCGTAACTGATCCAGCAAGCCATTCAGGTCGAGGCCCGACCCCACCCCGAGTGCAGAAATTGCCATACGACGCGACTCCCTTAGGTATCAACTAGGTTCCTGACCGTACTATCGGCTGGTGGCGCAAACACTTTAGGGGAAAATTCCAACGAGCGACCAGTAGCCGGCGCCGGGACGCCTTACGGCGCCAATCGCCGAGGCGTCGGAGCGCCGCTAAAGCGTGCTCCTACAAAACCCCAGTGGCTCGACGGTGGCCTGTGGGAACCCGGCCGTGCCGCGGGGTGGCCGAATCAGCCCAGGCGCTGCCACTCGCCCCGTCCCGGCCAGGTGGCCAGCCAGGTGGGCAACTGCTCCGGCGGCATGGGCCGGGCGATACCGTAGCCCTGGGCCTGAAGACAGCCCAGGCCGGCCAGGGCCCGGGCATGTTCCAGGGTCTCCACCCCCTCGGCGAGCATCGGTCGGCCGAAGCGCTTGGCCATGTAGATCACGCTCTCGACGATGGCCATGTCGTTGGCATCCACCAGCATATCGCGCACGAAGCTCTGGTCGATCTTGATCAGGTCCACCGGCAGCTGACGCAGGTAGGTGAGCGAGGAGAAGCCGGTACCGAAGTCGTCGATGGCGGTGGCGATACCCAGTGCCTTGCAGCGATGAATCGCCTCCAGGGCGGCCTGGATATCGTGCATGGCGGCGCTCTCCAGCACCTCCAGCTTGAGCCGCTGCGGAGCCACCTGCGGGTAGTGCGCCAGCAGCTGCTCCAGGCGCACCACGAAATCCGCCTGCAGCAGATGCACCGGACTGATATTGACGCTGACCGGAAGCTCGATGCCGGCCTCCTGCCAGGCACTCAGTTGACTCAGGGCCCGCTGGATTACCCACTCACCCAGCGATGCCGCCAGGGGCGTCCCCTCCACCACCGGCAGGAACTCCCCGGGCGCCAGCAGGCCACGCTCGGGGTGCTGCCAGCGAACCAGGGCCTCCAGGCCGGTGACCCGGCCGCTGCCCATGTCCACCTGGGGCTGGTAGTAGAGGCACAGCTCGTCGTTGTCGATGGCCCGAGCGAAACGCTCGCGCTGGGCCTGGCGCACCTGTAGCTGGCGATCATGGCCGGGATCGAAACGGTGGTAGGTGTTACGGCCACGCTGCTTGGCCCGATACATGGCCTGGGTGGCGTGCCGCAGCAGGACGTCGCCCTCCTGCTCGTCATCGGGGTAGAGGGTCACGCCGATGCTGGCGGTCAGGCGCAGCGACTGGCCATCCAGCAGCAGCGGCTGACGGATCGCCGTCAGCAGCCGCTCCAGGAAGGCCTCGTCGGGCTGGCGATGCAGCAGCAGCACGAACTCGTCGCCACCGATACGCGCCAGCACCTCGTCGCCGGCCAGCAGATGGCTGACGCGCCGGGCGAAGCTGGCCAGCAGCCGATCGCCGGCCAGTTCCCCTAACTGGTCATTGAGGCGCTTGAAGTGATCGATATCCAGGCAACACACCGCCAGCGTCTCGCCGGCCCCCTGGGCATGGGCGATGGCATCCTGCAATAGCTGGGTGACCAGGCGCAGGTTGGGCAGCCCGGTCAGGGCATCGAAGTAGGCCTCACGACTGGCGCGCCGGCGGGGCTCACTCAGGGCGCGATCCAGGGCGGTCAGGGTCACCACATGGTGGGAGACGGCGCCGGCGGCATCGCGCACCCGGCGGAAGGAGAACAGCGCCGGCCGGGCAGCGCCCCGGGCATCATGGAGCAGCATTTCCAGGCGCCCCTGCTCCTCCTGGAGCAGCAGCTGCCAGTCCGCCAGGCATTGGGAGGCGCCCTGCTGGGGAGCCACGAAACAGTCCGGCGAGCGCCCCCTGAGCGTCGCCTCATCGAGGCCCACCAGGGCCTCCAGGGCGGGGTTCACCGCCAGGATGCGCTGGGCGGCATCGGTGATCAGCATCGCCTCGCTGGCGTCGAAAAACGCCTGCTCGGCCTGGGGCAACGGCACGCGCCGCGCGTCGTGTCGACGCTCGCCCGGCCCGACGCTCGGACCTGTCTTCCGCTCCGGCACCAGCCCTTGAGAAGGACACATACTAGGGCTCCTTAGCCGGTGACATTGTGCTTGTTATATCAGGATTCAACACTAAATCATTCGCCTTGACCATCCATCACCACCCGGTTGCGCCCCAGTCCCTTGGCCCGATAGAGGGCCGCATCGGCTCGTTGCAGCAATTCCCCCCCCGAGTCGCCGCGACGATAGCCGCTTCCTCCCAGGCTGATGGTGACCCCGAGCCCCGCGAAACGGGCACTCGCCACCATTTGGCGCAGCCGCTCGGCGATCGCCCTGGCGCCCGAGGCATCGGTGCCCGGCAGCAGCAGGGTAAACTCCTCGCCGCCCCAGCGTGCCAGCAGGTCGCTGGAACGCAGGGCGGCCTGCACCCGGTGCGCCAGCGCCTGAAGGATGGCATCGCCGCGGTCATGGCCATGGCAGTCGTTGACCGCCTTGAAGTGATCGATATCGAAGATCAACAGCGACAACGGTCGACCGAGACACCGCGCCTCGGCCAGGGCCGCTTCCAGGGCGTCATCGAAGCCGCGGCGGTTGAGCGCCCCGGTAAGGTGGTCCCGGGTCGCCTGGCGAGCCAGCTCGCGCTCCATGCGCTTGCGCTCGCTGATGTTATGGAACACCGCCACGAAATTGCGGATCTCACCGTGATCGTCACGCACCGCGGTGATCGATTGCCAGAGCGGGTAGACCTCCCCGGCCTTGTTGCGATTCCAGATTTCCCCCTGCCAGTGGCCGGTACTCAATAGCGCCTCCCACAGCGCCGCATAGAAGGCGTCGTCGTGGCGTCCCGACTTGAAGAGGCGCGGCGTCTCGCCGATCACTTCCTCGGCGCGGTAGCCGGTGATGGCGGTAAAGGCGGCATTGACCCGCTCGATGCGCATCTCGGCATCGGTGATCAGGGTCGCCTGACCGGTCTCGAAGGCGGTGGCCAGCAGGCGCAGCTCGCTCTCGTGGCGCTTGCGCTGGGTGATGTCCTCCTTGACCACCACATAGCGCACCGCGCCGCTGGCCTCATCGCGCACCGGAGTGATGATCTCCGCCTCCCAGTAGAGTTCGCCGCTCTTCTTGCGGTTGAGCAACTCGCCACACCACACCTCGCCGGCCTCGAGGGTGCGCCACAACGACTGATAGACCGCCAGCGGAGTATGCCCCGACTTGATCAATGATGGGGTCTGGCCCAGCAACTCATCGCGGCGATAGCCGGTGACCTCGATAAAGCGTCGATTGACGAACTCGAAGCGTCCCTCGGCGTCGGTGATCGCCGTGGCCACCGGGCTCTGCTCGATGGCGATGGCCAGCAGGCGGCAATCGGCGGCGGTGGTAGCGAACGGTTCGAGCCGATCCCTTGGCGGGCACTCCAATTCCCGAATAGGCTCCTGCATCTGCTGAGAACTCCCTAGTTGTTATTGTGCCGGGCTCCATCCCGTGATTCGGACGCGATCCATCCTAAGCGCAGATCGCTCGCTTGGCGCCGATACCTCGTATCGGCGCCCCCTCCCTGGACGAGGTCTTCCCTGGGTCGAGGCAACATTCGAAATAACGAAAGTAGGCGAGTTATCACCGATGCGGGTTGATGTAGATCAACAAAGAGGGAATGAGCTTATCGCGGGGTGGTGGGAGTCCGGCTCCGCCGTACGATTGGGCGACGCAGTCGCCCCAGCGACGCCGGGGACCGCCCTGCGGGCGAATCGCCGAGGCGTCGGACCGGCGAAATCCGCGCCCCACGGAAACCACGGTGGTGACTCGAGGGGGCAGCATAGCCCCTCCCCTGAGTTAGGAGGGCCAGCCTTGGCTGGTCACGAAGGGTTATAAGTGAACGATCACTTCCACCCGGCGGTTGGCGGCACGCCCCTCGGCGCTGGCGTTATCGGCCAGGGGACGGGTCGCCCCATAACCAATGGCGCGCAGCCGCGAGGCGGCGACGCCGGCCTCCTCCAGCTGGCGCAGGATGGCGATGGCCCGGGACGAGGAGAGTTCCCAGTTGGAGGGGAAGCGGTCGGTGAAGATGGGCCGATCGTCGGAGTGCCCCTCCACCGAGACGGTGCCCTCGTAGCGCTGGATGATCGCCACCAGGCGCGCGATCAGCTCGCGTCCGGCCTCGCTCAGCTCGGCGGTGGCGCTGTCGAAGAGCAACCGATCCTGAATGCGCAGGTTGAGCCCCTCCGCCACCGGTGAGATCTCCACCCCCTCCAGGCTGGGCAGCTCGCGGGCCTCATCGAGGCGAGCGCTCACTCCCGCCTGGAGACCCTCGGCGGCGGCCAGGGCCTCGGCATCGAGGCGCCGGGTATTGCTCGGCGCCCGCTCGGTGACCACCAGGGTCAGGTCGTCCCAGGCCTCGGGGTCGAACCCGTCGTGAAGGGCCAGGGCCGGCAGCGCCGGCGCCCCCTGCGGCATGGCGAAGGGCACGCTGGCCACCACCAGGGCCGGCGCCGGCGCGGCGGGACGCGGCGGCGTCCAGTCGATGGGCCGCGGCAGATCGAGGGGATCACGGCCGTGCGGGCGCGGCGGCGCCGGCACCCGCGGCCCCGCGGCCACCTCCAGCGCCGCCGCCAGGGCGAAGAAGGAGAGCTCGGCGGGCGGTGCGCCACCCTCGGCGGGG
>NZ_BJUK01000028.1 GCF_007989625.1 Bisbaumannia pacifica | reverse complement strand
CGGCCCGGCCTTTACGCTGGTTAATGACGGCGATGGTGACGGAATCGTCAGTCTGGTCACGCAGAACCCGGCTGTCGATACGACTTACACCGGTAATTTTGCCGACTGGATTTATGGGGCAGATGATTTTGGTGAAGTTGCGACTACTTTGCCAGAGGGTGTTGAGGTTGAGTCTATAGCTGCCGATGGTAGTCAGGTTGTGCTTAACTTCTACGAAAGTGATGTGCTTGTAGCCATCCTTACGCTGAATGCCGATAGTGAAGATACGCTTGAGGTCTTCCATCGTGAGCCCGAGGTTGAGTTTTTCGACATTAGCGGAGCAGAGGCGAATGCTGGCGGTCCTGAAGGCGAATTGCTAATCGATTTGGGGGATGAAGCAGATTTCAACGTCCTTGTTACTGCCGATAGTAATGGAACTTCTGCTGAGGTAAATCCTAGTACCCAGGGGTGGGGGGTTAATAATCAGAATATCAATGTAAATCAGTCAATGCTTTTCTCGTTTGTTGATGATGGGGATAACTCAGCGCCATTTGGAATTAAAGATTTCAAGTTTCAGGCAACAAAATATACTGGTGGTTTCAGTGGTGCTATCACAGTAACGATAACTTATATCGATCCGGATACCATGATGGAAGCAATGGAGACTATTTCTCTCACTGTTATATCTGGGCAGACAATACAGATTACTGAGCTTGGGTGGTCAGATTACGAGGCCGGTAATCTACTAACCTCCGTTGAAGTCGCTCATAATGGCGACAGTGGCGCCTTCAATCTGAATGGTATTAATGTGGGGGGGGAGTCTTCTACACCGCCGGATGATCTGTCCTATGAAGGTATCGTTCTCGATATCGTAGATGCTGATGGTGATACAGACAGCCAGGAATTCAGTCTGGTAATTGATGGTGAAGAAGGGGAAGGGCTGGAAGTCGAAGCCATTACCGGAACGTCAGCTGATGATGTACTGGTGGGTACAGGTGGAGATGATACCCTGATCGGTGGCGCCGGTAACGATACTCTGACCGGCGGCCTGGGCGCCGATACCTTCGTCTGGAATCTTGGCGATCAGGGCTCCGATAGCGACCCGGCTGAGGACGAAGTCACGGACTTCACGCTTGGCGACTTCGGTAGCGATGCCGATGCCGATCAGTTGGATATCAGCGACCTGCTCCAAGGGGCTGACTTCGGTAGCGAAGATATCAATGACTATATCTTTGCCGAAGAGTCAGGGAGCGATACCATCCTGCATATCAAGCATAATGGAGGAATCAGCGGTGACGGCAGCAATGCGGATCAGACGATTCTGCTGTCCGACGTGAGTATGGGCGGTAACAATTCCGCGGACTTCATTCAGTCCTTGATCGACAATGGCCAGCTCGATATCGAGTAAGCCGGTGCGTACCGCATCACCCACCGCCGTGCCCGCTTTGCGGGCACGGTTTTTTTATATTGGGTTATGCTGAAGCCAAGATACGTCGGGCGAGGAGGGTGTCATGTACGTGAGCCGGGACGAGACGGGGGCCTTGAGAAAGGTGAGCCGTGAGGCCTCACCGGAGTGTCGGGAGTGGTTGCCCGGGGATGATCCCGAGCTGGATCGCTTCCTGGGGCGGGAGACGGCAGCGGATCCGTTATTGGCCTCCGACCTGGAGCTGGTCCGGGTGCTGGAAGACTTGATCCAGGTGCTGATGGACAAGGGGGTGATCAGTTTTACCGACCTGCCCGATGCCGCCCGGGACAAGCTGTTGACCCGCAAGTCGCTGCGTCGCCGGCTCAATAGCGTCAACCTGCTCGACGATGAGGAGGATGACGTCATCTGATCGATACTCAGTCGCCATCGCTGTCATCCTCCAGATTATGGCGTGGGTCACGAATCCTCGGGCCGGTGAGGCCATGGACGCCGATCTCGATCAGGGTATCCCGTTCCTGGTGTGTGGTGACGCCCTCGGCGATGGAGAGAATGCCCAGCGAGCGGCATAGGGTCACCATGCCGCGCACCATGGCCTGACGCTCCTGGCTGGCCTCGATGGCAGCCACCAGGCTGACATCGAGTTTGATATACCCCAGCCCCAGGTCCTGCAGGTCGGCCAGTCGCGCCAGGCCGGCGCCGGCGTGCTCCAGGCCGATACGGCAGCCGTGGGGGCGTAGGGCCTGGCAGAGGTCGCGCACGCGGTCGAGGCGATGCTGAACGGCCACCTGAGGCAGCTCCAGCCAGAGGGCCGGGCCGGCGTCGGGGTGTGTCGTCAGCAGACGTTGCAGTTGGTGGATCAGATGGCTGTCGCCGATGCCCTCCAGCGACAGGTGGATGCCGCGGGGCAGGCCATCCCGATCGATCTCGCGCAGGGCCTGGGTGACTACGGCCAGGTCGAGTCGAGGCTGGAGCGCCAGCCGGCGTACCCAGGGCATGAAGAGCTCGGGACCGCGCCAATGCCCCCGCAGCCGCAGCCGGGAGGGGCACTCGTGGTGGAGCAGTTCGCCCTCGGGGGTGAGCACCGGGTAGTGAGCCAGGTAGACGCCATCGTCGAAGGCCTGCGCCAGGGCCTGGCGCCACTGATCGTGGGTGGTGAACAGCGGCGGCGGTGCCGTGCCACTATCCACGACCTGCTCCCTGGGCCCCAGGGCCTCGGCCTCGGCGAGGCCCGCATCGAGGCGGCTGAGCAGTTCGGCGCGTCGGGTGTCGGGGGTCAGGCGTGCCACCGCCAGTGGTAGGGGGATGGTCTCGGCGGCGTCGGCCAGGGGGTGCAGGGCGGCCGCCAGGCGTGAGGCCAGGGCCCGGGGATCATCCTCCCAGGGCAACAGCAGGGCGAAATCGCTGCCGTTGAGTCGACCGCAGAAGCTGCCTTCCTCGCCATCGGCGAGGCGTGTCAGTGCCTGGCCCAGCTTGGCCAGCAGGGTGTCGATTCGGGCATGGCCCAGGCGTTCGTTATAGGCGGTCAGGTCGCCGACCCGGACCAGGGCCAGGCAGCCATGGGCCTCGCGGCGTTCGCTCTCCAGGCTGGCCTGGAGGCGTTGCATGAAGTGTTCGCGGTTGGCCACCCGGGTCAGGGGGTCGAGCCGCAGGCGATGATGCAGCCGGTCGAGCTTCTCGCCCTCTTCGGTGAGCATTTCCCTGACGCGTGTCGAGAGCCGGTTCATGGCGGCGGTCACCTCGCGCAGCTCCCGGGTGCGCGGTTCCGGGCGAGTGGTAAAGCGCCGTTCGCCGATCTCCCGGGCCTGGGTCACCGTGGCCTGCAAGGGCCGCCGGATGCCACGCACGATCCACCAGGCCAGCAGGGCGCTGAGTAGCCCGGCCAGCAGGAACCACGCGGTGAGCTGCAGGCCGCGGCGCCACAGGGTGCGGTAGGCATAGCTGTGCTGGCTGACCAGGGTCAGGGTGCCGTATTGTCGCCAGCCGTCCTGAACCACGGCGCGGCCGGGAGGGACCTCGAAGCGCACCAGGGCCACGAACCAGCCCGGCAGGTCGTCGATCTGCTCGTCCGCCTGGCGCTGCAGGATCGTCTCGCCTGCGGGGTTCTCCAGGCGGATCGCGCGGTAGTGGCCGGTGTCGAACTGGGCCGCCAGCAATAGCTCCATCAGCACCGGATCCTTGTCGAGCTGCGTCATGCTGAGTGCCAGGGCATTGGCATTGTCGGCGTTCTTGATGCGCACCTCCTGCTGAATATAGTGGCGGGTCGCGGTCAGGCCGATCATCAGGCTGCCGCCGAAGGCCAGCAGGAGCACCAGACCAATGATGAGCCAGAGCTGCTTGATCAGTGACATGGGCACACCTCCCTGACGGGGTTGCCTTGCGGGTGGGGACAGGGGGCTCGGAGAGTCATAGGAAGCCTTGCTCCTCCATGCGGGCTAGGGCGCCGCGCCAGCGGGAGAGCCGGGCCAGTGGATCGCCGCGGGAGCTGGAGGCATCGCCGACCCACAGGCCATCGCTGTTGAAGCTGAAGACCGGGTCGAGGTCGATTCGCCGCGCGGCCGGAGTAAGGGAGGGCACCAGGTTGTCGAGGATCAGTGGCTCGGCATCCGCGGCGGCGTAGTAGCCCAGCACCATATGCGCCTGGGTGATACGGCTGCGGCCAATCCTCGCCCGCACATAGATCATGCGTAGCCGCTCTCCGGGCACGCCCAGCTGCTTGAGGGTGAGGTACTTGGCGATGGAGTAGTCCTCGCAGTCGCCGCGACCGTTACCCAGGGCCTCCAGGGGCGTGGCCCAGTAGTCCTCGCGGCCCCAGGCATCGAGATCGTCCACCCAGCGGATGCGTCGGTTGAAGAAGTCGTTGACCTCACCCAGCCGGGTCAGCAGGTCGGCCCCCCGGAGCCGGCTCAGGAGATTCAGCCAGGCCTCCAGCGCCGCCAGCCCCGGCTCCCCATAGCGCGATCGCATCTGCTGCCTGAGTCGCGAGGCATCCATGATCGCCGTAGCGGCGGGGGGCCCCAGCAGTCCGGCCAGTAGCACGCCAGCTCCTGCCATCAGGAAGCGGCGACGAGTCAGCGCTGAGGGGGCCGGGGCATGCATCGGGCTGGTGACTCCCCTGGGTGACATTCTGTTTCAGAATGTATCCAGTCTAGCAGCTGGGGAGCGTTGCCAGGGTCACCGTCGGGCGGTTTCTCCGGGGCCGACCCACAGCCGCAGGCGACCCAGCCAGGTCAGGTGTGCCACGCGTTGCCGCAGGCGGGTGGCCAGGGGTTCCAGCGTGCCCTCGGCGGAGGATGCATCGATATAGAGGGAAATATCGATACGGTTGTCCAGGTAATGCAGGTCCAGCGCCAGCCGTGATTGCCAGCAGGGCTCGTCGCCCCAGGCCTCGGCGAGCCGCGCCTCGACCTCACGACGCAGGGGCAGGCCGGGCTGATGGCTATGGGCCAGCATGTCCTGGTCGTCTTCGGGGTCGATATGGAAGGTCACGTCATGCAGGTCGGGGAAGGCCTGGCGCAGTCGACGGCTCACCTCGTTGCCGATCTCATGGGCCTCGGAAACGCTGATGCGTGGCGGTACCACGATATGCAGATCGAGGAGCACATTGCCGCCCACGGTGCGGGTGCGCAGGTCATGGATGCCGCGCACCCCGGGCACCCCTTGCCCCTCCTGGCGCATTGCCGCCTGCTCGCTTTCCGGCAGGGCGGTATCGATCAGTTCCTGGCTCGATTCCCACAGCAGGCGCCCGCCGATCTTGCCTACCAGCAGGGCCACCAGCACCGCGGCCACGGCATCCAGCCAGCCATGACCGAACTGGGCGCCGACCAGGCCGACCAGGACCACTACGGTGGACAGGGCATCGCTGCGCGAGTGCCAGGCGTTGGCCTCCAGCAGCTTGGAGCCGATACGCCGCGCGGTGCGCAGGGTGTAGTGGTAGAGCCACTCCTTGATGGCCAGGGCCACGAGGGCCAGCAGGATGGCCCAGAGGCCCGGGGTGGGGATCGGCTCGCCGGTGAGCAGCCGCATCACGCTGGCCCAGGCGATGCCCCCGGCCACGAAGAGCAGCACGCTGCCCAGCCACAGGGTGGCCAGGGTCTCGATGCGTCCATGGCCATAGGGGTGGTTGCGGTCGGGGGCCTGGTGACCGAAATGGGTGGCGGCCAGCACGAAGGCATCGGTCCCCAGATCCGAGAAGGAGTGGATGCCATCGGCCACGAGCGCCGCCGAGCCCACGAGGGTGCCGACCATGACCTTGAGCAGGCCCAGCAGGCCGTCGAAGCCGGCGCCGACCAGGGTCACGCGGCGCGCTTCGCGTCCCTTGTCGGCCGGCTCGAGAGGGGGGGCATGGGCCATGGTCGCTGTCCTGGGCGGTTCGCCGGTTACAGTTTGCCGGCCCGGTTGAGCACCGGGTTGGCATATTGGGCCAGCCACCAGGCGCGCAGGTGGGTCGGTACCTCGGCGAGGCGCGCCTCGAAGCGGCGGCGATCCGCCTCGGTCACCTCGCTGAGATCGAGCAGCTCCCGACGCTGCCCTTCCTCGACGCCCTCGCTGGCCTCCAGGGCCAGGTAGTGGCTGGGAAAGAGGTGGTAGCCGGTCAGCACCTGGCGATCGATCTCGGCGGTCACCGCCTCGGCGGAGTCGAGCTCCTGGCCCAAGCCGACAGGTGTCCCGAAGTGTAGCCGGATGCGTCCCTTGGGGCCGGTGATGCCGGCGACGATGGAGCGGATGTCCTCATACTGGACCTTCTCGTAGCGTCCCTCGGTATGCAGGGCATGCAGCTCGTGGGCCTTCTGCAGGTCGCAGGGGTCGTACTCATAGCTGATCGACACCGGCACCAGGCGCAGCTCGCGGACCGCCTCGCCGATGCCCACCGTCTTGTCCTGCTGGCGGCGCGCCATGGTCAGCATCTTGATGATCGCCGGGTCGGCGCGGTCGATACCGTCCTTGGCACGCCCCTCCCGCTGAGCCATCCAGATGGAGTGGTTGTCCTCGACGATGGAGTGGCGGATATAGGCGGAGAGCTGTTGGTAGGCGGCCAGCATGGCGCGCTTGCCCCGGGCGCTGCGCGGCACGATAAAGCTCTTGTTGAGGCGCATCAGGTCGCTGACATAGGGCTTTTGTAGCAGGTTGTCGCCGATGGCGATGCGCACCGTATTACGCCCGGCCAGGTAGAGGGCGTAGTTGACGAAGGCCGGATCCAGGGAGATGTCCCGGTGGTTGCCAATGAAGAGATAAGCGGTATCGCCGTCCAGGGCATCCAGGCCGGTCACCTCGAAGGCGTCGGTGGTGGTGCGGATCATGCGCTGCATATAGCCGGCGATGCGCGCCTGGAAGTCGCGGACGCTGGTTACGCCGCGTACCTCACGGCGCACGACGAAACTGGCCAGGGCGCGTGCCAGGCCAGGGGCGAAGCGGGCCAGGCGCGGCAGCTTGAACTGGGTCAGGGCGTCGAGCAATTCCGGGTCGCGGGCCAGGCGCGCCAGGACCTCGGCGACCTCGTCGTCATGGTAGGGGCGAATCTCGGCGAAGGGATCCGGGGTGTCGGTCGATGCTTGTGTCACGGGGCTATCACACGCTCGTTATTGTTGGGCCAGGGCGGCGGCGCCGCCCTCCTGGGCACTGGCTTCACCGCCCAGCCAGCGGGTCAGTTGGCTGATGACCGGGGCCAGGGTCTGGGCCATCAAGGCGAAATCGGTTTCCAGGCGCAGGATGGCGTCGTCGCCATCGTCGGCCTGGGCCGCCTCATCGATCACCGCATCGGCGAAGCGCAGCGACTTCAGGGCCAGGTCGTCATGCAGAGTCCAGGCGAGCTGGCCCTCCACCTCCAGGGCGAGGCGCGTGACCTGGCGGTCATTCTCCAGCAACTGCTTGATCTCGTCGCTGTCCAGGTCCATGTGCCGGGCGCGCACCACGCCCTCGTCCTTGGCCTTGAGCTCCACCTGATCGCCGAGCACCAGCCCCTCGGGACGCTGTTGGGGATCGCTGAGCCAGGCGGTCATGGCGCGGATCGGCAACATCTGGGTGGCCAGGGGCGTGACCTTGAGGCTGCCCAGTGTCTGGCGCAGCAGGTCGAGGATCTCCTCGGCACGCTTGCGGGAGCTGGCATTGACGCCGATCAGGCCGCCGCGAGTATCCCACCACAGGTCGAGGCGCTGGCTGCGCACGAAGGCGCGAGGCAGGAACTCTTCGTAGACCTGCTCCTTGATGGCCTGACGCTCGCGGCGGGGCAGGGGGCGGCCCTCGGCGGCCTCGCGGTCGGCGGCGCGCTCTTCGACCTCTTCGCGCACCACGGCGCTGGGCAGCACGCGCTCCTGGCGCAGCGCCGAGAGCAGCCGATGGCCCTGCACCTCATGCACGAAACGGGGGCTGGTGCGCCCGCCCGGGGTGCGCCACCCCAGTCGGGTCGCCTCGCTGCCACCCAGGGGGCGAAAGGCCTGTTCGGCGAGCCGCTCCTCCAGGGCCTCCAACGGGATGACCTCGGTGTTATGCAGTCGATAGAGATGCAAGTGCTTGAACCACATAGCCAGTCCTGGGCGAAAAAAGGAGGCCTATTATGGCCAAAGGAAGCCATGGGTACCAGCGCATGGGTGGCATGACGCATGTTTAAAACTTGTGTTTGATTGCCGCCGCTCAGGCCCCTAGACTCGAGGCCAGTGTCTCGATCACAACCCAAGGAGTCCCCGATGATCGCTCCCCTGACCCGTACCCGGCTTCGCGTTCGCGGCTACCACCTGGATGGCTATGGCCACGTCAACAATGCTCGCTACCTGGAGTTCCTCGAGGAGGGGCGCTGGGCCTACTTCGACGAGCGTCCCGAGGTGGCGCGGTGGTTCGCTCCGGGGGAAGTGGCCCTGGTGGCGGTCAACCTGAATATCGATTACCGCCGTGCGGCGGTGGCCGGTGATGACCTGGAGGTGCAGACGGTGTTGGCGACGCTGGGCGGGCGCAGCGCCAGGATGCGTCAGCGCATCCTGCGTCGTGGCGATGGCGAACTGGTGGTCGATGCCACCCTGACCTTCGTGTTGCTGGATGTCGCCAGCCAGCAGGCCCTGCCCATCGAGGGCGCGCTGCGCGAGGCCCTGGCGCCGCTGGTGGTCGATCTCGATACCCTGGCCTGATCGTTCCTTTCACGCCGGCGTTCTGGTGTCGCGTCCTGGCCGCCCCGCTGCCCTTGAGGGTGGGGCGGTGGTATACTCCGCCCCTGCTGTCACGACGCTAACGCCGTCGCGCCAATCTGTCGCAGTACAAGGATTCGACGACCCATGGGTGAGATCGCCAGAGAGATTCTGCCAGTCAATATCGAGGACGAGCTGAAGCAGTCGTACCTCGATTACGCCATGAGCGTGATCATCGGCCGGGCGCTGCCGGACGTGCGCGATGGCCTCAAGCCTGTGCACCGCCGCGTCTTGTTCGCCATGAACGAGCTCGGCAACGACTGGAACAAGGCCTACAAGAAGTCCGCCCGTGTGGTCGGCGACGTCATCGGTAAGTATCACCCCCATGGGGATAGCGCCGTCTATGACACCATCGTGCGCATGGCCCAGGACTTCTCGATGCGCCATGTGCTGGTGGATGGTCAGGGCAACTTCGGCTCCATCGACGGCGACAGCGCCGCCGCCATGCGTTACACCGAGGTGCGCATGGCGCGCCTGGCCCACGAGCTGCTGGCCGACCTCGAGAAGGACACCGTCGACTGGGTCGACAACTATGACGGCACCGAACGTATCCCCGAGGTGCTGCCCACCAAGGTGCCCAACCTGCTGGTCAACGGCTCCTCCGGTATCGCCGTGGGCATGGCCACCAATATTCCGCCCCATAACATGGGCGAGGTGATCGACGCCTGCCTGGCGTTGATCGACGACTACACCCTCAGCGTCGACGACCTGATGGAGTACATCCCCGGGCCTGACTTCCCCACCGGCGCCATCATCAACGGCCGCGCCGGCATCCTCGAGGCCTACCGCACCGGTCGCGGGCGCATCTATGTGCGCGCGCTGCACACCATCGAGCACGATGACAAGAGCGGCCGCGACCATATCATCGTCACCGAGCTGCCCTACCAGGTGAACAAGGCGAGGCTGATCGAGAAGATCGCCGAGCTGGTCAAGGACAAGAAGATCGAGGGCATCGCCGAGCTGCGCGATGAGTCCGACAAGGACGGCCTGCGGGTGGTGATCGAGGTCAAGCGCGGCGAGTCCGGCGAGGTGGTGGTCAACAACCTCTTCGCCCAGACCCAACTGCAGAACGTCTTCGGCATCAATATGGTGGCCCTGGAAGACGGTCAGCCGAAGATCCTCAACCTCAAGGAGATCCTCGAGGCCTTTATTCGCCACCGCCGCGAGGTGGTCACCCGGCGCACCCTCTTCGAGCTGAAGAAGGCCCGCGAGCGCGGCCATATCCTCGAGGGCCTGGCCGTGGCCATCTCCAATATCGACGAGGTGATCGAGCTGATCAAGGCCTCGCCGAGCGCCGCCGAGGCCAAGGAGAAACTGCTCGACAAGACCTGGCAGCCGGGGCAGGTGACCGCCATGCTGGAGCGCGCCGGGGCCACCTCCTGCAAGCCAGAGGAGCTCGGCGAGGGCTTCGGCCTGAGCCCCACCGGCGGCGAGTACCGCCTCTCGCCGGGCCAGGCCCAGGCGATCCTCGAGCTGCGCCTGCATCGCCTCACCGGCCTGGAGACCGAGAAGCTCCTCGACGAGTACCTGAGCATCCTCGAGAAGATCGCCGAGCTGACGGCGATCCTCGCCTCCAGCGAGCGTCTGCTGGAGGTGATCCGCGAGGAGCTGGCCGCGGTGCGCGAGCAGTTCGCCGACGCACGCCGCACCGAGATCCAGGCCAGCCACCTGGACCTGTCCATCGAGGACCTGATCGCCGAGGAGGACATGGTGGTCACCGTGTCCCGTTCCGGGTACGCCAAGACCCAGCCGCTCTCCGACTACCAGGCCCAGCGGCGCGGCGGCCGCGGCAAGTCCGCCACCGCCATGAAGGACGAGGACGTCATCGAGCACCTGCTGGTGGCCTCCACCCATGACACCGTGCTGCTGTTCTCCAACCGTGGCAAGGTCTACTGGCTCAAGGTCTACGAGATGCCGGCGGCGAGTCGCGGCTCCCGGGGCAAGCCGCTGGTCAATATGCTGCCGCTGGAGGAGGGCGAGTCGATCAACGCCATCCTGCCGGTGCGCGACTACGACCCGGAGAGCTATATCTTCTTCGCCACCGCCAAGGGCACGGTGAAGCGCACCAGCCTCGAGCAGTTCTCGCGGCCGCGCAGCGTCGGCCTGATCGCCATCGACCTGGAGGAGGGCGACCGCCTGGTGGGCGCCGCCATCACCTCGGGCGCCGACCACGCCATGCTGCTCTCCTCCAACGGCAAGGCGATTCGCTTCGAGGAGACCGCGGTGCGTGCCATGGGCCGTACCGCCCGAGGCGTGCGCGGCATGCGCCTCGCCGAGGGCGCCGAGGTGATCAGCCTGATCATCCCGCAGAGTCAGCAGATCGATGCCGAGGCGGATAACGAAGCCGATGCCGAGGAGGGCGCCGAGCTCGCCTCCGTCAATGGCAATGGTGGCCAGATCTATATCCTGACCGCCTCCGAGAACGGCTACGGCAAGCGCACCCGGTTGGAGGAGTTCCCGCTGCGCGGTCGCGGCGGCCAGGGCGTGATCGCCATGCAGACCAGCGAACGCAATGGCTCGCTGGTGGCCGCCATGCAGGTCTACTCCGCCGACGAGATGATGCTGATCACCGACCGCGGTACCCTGGTGCGCACCCGGGTCGAGGAGGTCTCCACTACCTCCCGTAACACTCAGGGGGTGATGCTGATTCGCCTCGGCGAAGGCGAGCAATTGGTCAAGACGGTGCGGGTGGACGAACCGGAAGAGAGCGAAGCGCCGGCAGAGGGTGTCGCGGAGGCGGATGCGGCCGCGCCGAGCGACGAGCCGGCCACCGACGCCACGCCCACCGACGACGAGTGATACCGTGATGCGGGCCACCGCGGGTGGTCCGCCTTCGCCTGGTGCCATGCCGGGCTACTAGGGACATCTGGAAGCCAAACACCGATGACACGCCATTTCAATTTCTGTGCCGGCCCCGCCGCCCTGCCCACTGCGGTGCTGGAGCGGGCCCGCGATGAACTCCTCGACTACCAGGGGCGCGGCCTCTCGGTGATGGAAATGAGTCACCGCAGCGATGCCTTCGTGGCTATCGCCGAGGCCGCCGAGCGCGACCTGCGCGAGCTGCTGGCCATCCCCGACAATTATCGGGTGCTCTTCCTGCAGGGTGGTGCCTCCATGCAGTTCGCCATGCTGCCCTATAACCTGCTGGGCCAGGGCGGCACCCCCAACTACCTCTACACCGGCATCTGGGGCAAGAAGGCCATCGCCGAGGCGCGCCACCTGGCCGGCGCGCATGTCGCCGCCGAGAGCGCCCCGGGCCTGACCGCGGTGCCGCGCCAGGCGGATATCGCCCTCTCCGAGGACGCCGCCTACCTGCACTACACCGCCAACGAGACCATCGGCGGCCTGGCCTTCGACTATATCCCCGAGGCGTCGGTGCCGGTGGTCTGCGATATGTCCTCCAGCATCCTCGCCGAGCCCCTGGATGTATCGAAATTCGGCGTCATCTATGCCGGCGCCCAGAAGAATATCGGGCCCGCCGGCCTGACCCTGGTGATCGTCCGCGCCGACCTGCTGGATCGCGCCCTGCCGCAGACCCCCAGCATGTTCAATTACCGGCTGATGGCCGAGAATGGCTCCATGTACAACACCCCGCCCAGCTACGCCTGGTACCTGGCCGGACTGGTGTTCCAGTGGTTGAAGCAGGACGTGGGCGGCCTTGAGGCCATGGCCGAGATCAATGCCCGCAAGGCGGCCAAGCTGTATGGGGCCATCGACGCCAGCGACTTCTACTCCAACCCCATCACCGCGGGCAACCGCTCGCGGATGAACGTGCCCTTCGTGCTGGCCGATGACGCCCTCAATGGCGCCTTCCTGGCCGAGGCCGAGGCGGCGGGGCTGCTCAACCTCAAGGGGCATCGCAGCGTGGGCGGCATGCGCGCCAGCCTCTATAACGCCGTGCCCGAGGCGGCGGTGGATGCCCTGGTGAGCTTTATGGCCGACTTCGAACAGCGTCGGGGGTAGGGGCAGCCGCACCGTCTGCCAACGTTGAAGAGAAAATGGGGGCCTAGCTCCCATTGACCAAGAGAGAAGGGAACACCCATGAGTGATACCCCCATCGATCTCGATGCGTTACGCCAGCGCATCGATAGCCTGGACAACGATATCCTGCGCCTGATCAGCGAGCGCGCCCAGGCCGCCCAGCAGGTGGCCCAGGTGAAGACCGCCGAGGACCCCAAGGCGGTCTTCTACCGTCCCGAGCGGGAGGCCCAGGTGCTGCGGCGCATCATGGAGCTCAACCCGGGGCCCCTGGACAGCGAGGAGATGGCGCGGCTGTTCCGCGAGATCATGTCCGCCTGCCTGGCCCTGGAGCAGCCCGTCAAGGTGGCCTATCTCGGTCCCGAAGGCACCTTTACCCAGCAGGCGGCCCTCAAGCATTTCGGCGACAGCGCCGTCAGCCTGCCCATGGCGGCCATCGACGAGGTGTTCCGCGAGGTCGAGGCGGGCGCCGCCAACTATGGCGTGGTGCCGGTGGAGAACTCCACCGAAGGGGTGATCAACCATACCCTGGACTCCTTCGTCGACTCCTCGATCCGCATCTGCGGCGAGGTGGTGCTGCGTATCCACCATCACCTGCTGGTCTCCAGCACGACCCGCCAGGACAAGGTGAGTCGCATCTACTCTCACCCCCAGTCCTTCGCCCAGTGTCGCAAGTGGCTGGATGCCCACTATCCGGGCGCCGAGCGGGTGCCGGTGGCCTCCAACGCCGAGGCGGCCAAACTGATCAAGACCGAGTGGCACAGCGCGGCCATCGCCGGCGACATGGCGGCCAAGCTCTACGACCTGGAGAAGATCGCCGAGAAGATCGAGGATCGCCCGGACAACTCCACGCGCTTCCTGGTGATCGGCAACCAGGACGTACCGCTCTCCGGCGACGACAAGACCTCCATCGTGGTGGCTATGCGTAACCAGCCGGGGGCCCTGCACGACCTGCTGGAGCCCTTCCATCGCCACCAGATCGACCTGACCCGCCTGGAGACCCGCCCGTCCCGCAGCGGCGTGTGGAACTACGTCTTCTTTATCGACTTCAAGGGCCACCGTGACGAGCCACGGGTCGCCGCGGTGCTGGAAGAGGTGCAGCAACGCGCCGCCGAGCTCAAGGTGCTGGGCTCCTACCCCGTGGGTGTGCTCTAGGCATGGCGACCCAGGAGGCCACGCGGCTCGAGGAGCCGCGCCTGCTGATCGTCGGCCTGGGGCTGATCGGCGGCTCCCTGGCCGCCGCCCTCAAGGCCCGCGGCTTCCGCGGCGAGATCCTCGCCTGTGACCGCGATGCCGACGAGATCGCCCGGGGTGTGGCCATGGGCATTATCGATGGCGGTGGCACCGAGCTCGAGCCCCTGCTGGCCGGCGTCTCCCTGGTGGTGCTGGCGGTGCCGGTATTGGCCATGGAGTCGGTGCTGTCGGCCCTGAGGCAGGGGCTCGGCGAGCGCCTCGATACGACGCCGATCACCGATGTGGGCAGCAGCAAGGTGGCGATTCGCGATGCCGCCCGGCGCGCCTTCGGTCGCCTGCCGCCGTCCCTGGTGCTGGGCCATCCCATCGCCGGTTCCGAGAAGAGCGGGGTGGCGGCGGCTAACCCGGACCTGTATTGCCGCCATAAGGTGATCCTCACCCCCACGGCGGAGACCGCCGCCGAGGCCGTCGCCCAGGTGCGCGCCCTTTGGCGCGCCTGCGAGGCCGAGGTGCTGGAGATGCCGGTGGAGCGCCACGACCAGGTGCTCGCCCGCACCAGCCACCTGCCGCACCTGCTAGCCTTCTCGCTGGTGGATACCCTGGCCCGCCAGGACGAGCGCCTGGAGATCTTCCGCTACGCCGCCGGCGGCTTTCGCGACTTTACCCGCATCGCCGGCAGCGACCCGGTGATGTGGCGCGATATCTTCACCGCCAACCGCACGGCGGTGCTGGCGGCCCTGGACGACTTCGAGGCCGGCCTGGCCCGGCTGCGCCGGGCGGTGAGCGACGGCGACGGCGACGCCATGCTGGCCACCTTCGACCGGGCCAGCCATGCGCGACACTATTTCGATACTTTGCTGAATCAGACCAGGTACTACCCGACCATGGAACACAACAACGTACGCTACCGGGTCGCCCCCGGTGGTCAGGTCGCCGGGCGCATCCGCGTCCCCGGCGACAAGTCGATCTCCCACCGCTCGATCATGCTCGGTGCCCTGGCTGAGGGGGTCACCGAAGTGAAGGGCTTCCTCGAGGGCGAGGACAGCCTGGCCACCCTGCAGGCCTTCCGCGAGATGGGCGTGGCCATCGAGGGTCCCCATCAGGGACGGGTGACCATCCACGGGGTGGGCATGCACGGCCTCAAGGCGCCGGCGGGGCCCCTCTACGTGGGTAACTCCGGCACCGCCATGCGGCTGTTCGCCGGGCTGCTGGCCGGTCAGGCCTTCGACAGCGAGCTGACCGGCGATGCCTCCCTCACCAAGCGCCCCATGGGCCGGGTGGCCGATCCGCTGCGCCTGATGGGCGCCGAGATCGACACCGCCGAGGGCGGGCGTCCGCCGCTGCGCATTCATGGCGGCAAGGCGCTCAAGGGCATCACCTACGACATGCCCATGGCCAGTGCCCAGGTGAAGTCCTGCCTGCTGCTCGCCGGCCTCTATGCCGAGGGCGAGACCCGGGTGCGTGAGCCGGCGCCGACCCGCGACCATACCGAGCGCATGCTCAACGGCTTCGGCTATGCGGTCGAGCGGGACGGCGACACCTGCTGGCTCAGCGGCGGCGGCAAGCTCGGTGCCGGCCCCATCGACGTGCCCTCGGATATCTCTTCGGCCACCTTCTTCCTGGTGGCGGCGGCCATCACTCCGGGCTCGGATCTGGTCCTCGAGCACGTGGGCATCAACCCGACCCGGATCGGCGTGATCAATATCCTGACGCTGATGGGGGCCGATCTCGAGCTCTCCAACCAACGCGAGGTGGGCGGCGAGCCGGTGGCGGATATTCGCGTGCGCTATGCGCCCCTCAAGGGGATCGATATTCCCGTGGAGCAGGTGCCGCTGGCCATCGACGAGTTTCCGTCGCTGTTTATCGCCGCCGCCAATGCCGAAGGCATCACGCGGCTGCGCGGCGCCGAGGAGCTGCGGGTCAAGGAGTCCGACCGCATCCAGGCCATGGCCGATGGCCTGGCGGTGCTGGGGGTCGAGCATACCGTGGTCGCCGATGGCATCGATATCGTCGGCGGCAAGCCGCAGGGCGCCAACTACGGCGGCGGACGCATCGATAGCATGGGCGATCATCGCATCGCCATGGCCTTCACCGTGGCGGGGCTACGCGCCAGCGCGCCCATCGAGATCGATGACTGCGCCAACGTGGCCACCTCCTTCCCCGGCTTCGTCGAGCTGGCCGGCCGGGTCGGCCTGCGAGTGGACGAGGAGGGCGCATGACGGCCCCGGTCCTGACCATCGACGGCCCCGGCGGCGCCGGCAAGGGCACCATCAGCCGCTTGATCGCCGAGCGTCTGGGCTGGCACCTGCTCGACTCCGGCGCCCTGTACCGCATCACCGCCCTGGCGGCGCTGCGTTGTGAGCAGGCCTTGGACGACGAGGCGGCTCTGGCAGCACTGGCCGCCGGCCTCGACGTCAGCTTCCTGCCCGGCGACAGCGGAGTGCGGGTGATCCTCGACGGCGATGAGGTGAGCGGCGAGATCCGCACCGAGACGGTGGGCGATGCGGCCTCCCGGGTGGCGGCGCTGCCGCGGGTCCGCGAGGCGCTGCTGCAGCGCCAGCGCGACTTCCGCCAGGCTCCTGGCCTGGTGGCGGACGGTCGCGACATGGGCACGGTGGTGTTTCTCGATGCCCCGCTCAAGGTCTTCCTCACCGCCTCGGCGGAGGAGCGTGCCCAGCGCCGCTACCGCCAGTTGCGGGAGGCCGGCCTGAGTGCTAATCTTACGAGTCTTTTGAAGGAAATTCAGGCACGCGATGCGCGCGATACGCAGCGCAGCGTGGCACCGCTCAAGCCGGCAGATGATGCCATCACGCTTGACACCACGCGCCTGACGATACCGGAAGTGGTGGATCGGCTGATCGAGCTGCTGGCCCAGCGGGGCCTGGCGCCGAACGCCTGACGATCCCTTGCGGCCCCTCGGTTAGATGTCATGGCATGGTCAGGCAGCTAAGACGGTAAGCCTGGCCAGGTCCAACCAGCGCTAACATCCCCGGGGGATCTTGGTAGTAGGCCCGCACTCGCTGGTGGTGCGGAGAGGGCGGTAACCCCGCTAACCCGTTGATCACGTAGGAACATCATGAGCGAAAGCTTTGCCGAACTGTTTGAACAGTCACTCCAGGACATCAACATGGAGCCGGGCGCCATCGTCCTGGCCTCCGTCGTCGACATCGAAGGTGACTGGATCACCGTCAATGCCGGCCTGAAGTCCGAAGGTCAGATTCCCGCCGCGCAGTTCCGCGACGAGAATGGCGAACTGACCATCGCCATCGGCGACGAAGTCAAGGTCGCCCTGGAAGCCGTCGAGGATGGCTTCGGCGAAACCCGCCTGTCCCGCGAGAAGGCCAAGCGTGCCGAAGCGTGGAAGGAGCTGGAAGCCGCCTTCGAGAAGGACGAGATCGTCAAGGGCGTGATCAACGGCAAGGTCAAGGGTGGTTTCACCGTCGACGTCGCCTCCATCCGTGCCTTCCTGCCGGGTTCCCTGGTCGACGTTCGCCCGGTGCGCGATACCGCTCACCTGGAGAACAAAGAGCTCGACTTCAAGGTCATCAAGCTCGACCCGAAGCGCAACAACGTCGTCGTGTCTCGCCGTGCCGTGCTCGAAGCCGAGAACAGCGCCGAGCGTGAGGCCCTGCTCGCCACCCTCCAGGAAGGCCAGCAGATCAAGGGTATCGTCAAGAACCTCACCGACTACGGTGCCTTCGTGGACCTGGGTGGCGTCGACGGCCTGCTGCACATCACCGACATGGCCTGGAAGCGCATCAAGCATCCGTCCGAGATCGTTGCCGTGGGCGACGAGATCAACGTCAAGGTGCTGAAGTTCGACCGCGAGCGCAACCGCGTCTCCCTGGGCCTCAAGCAGCTGGGCGAAGATCCCTGGGTCAACATCAAGGATCGTTACCCGGAGAACACCAAGGTCACCGCCCGCGTCACCAACCTCACCGACTACGGCTGCTTCGCCGAGCTGGAAGAGGGCGTCGAGGGCCTGGTTCACGTCTCCGAAATGGACTGGACCAACAAGAACATCCACCCGTCCAAGGTCGTCAACATCGGCGACGAAGTGGATGTCATGGTGCTGGATATCGACGAGGAGCGTCGTCGTATCTCCCTGGGTATCAAGCAGTGCACCACCAACCCGTGGGAAGACTTCAGCGGCCGTTACAACAAGGGCGACCGCGTGGCCGGTACCATCAAGTCGATCACCGACTTTGGTATCTTCATCGGCCTGGAAGGCGGCATCGATGGCCTGGTGCACCTCTCCGACATCTCCTGGACCGAGTCCGGCGAAGAGGCCGTGCGCTCCTTCAAGAAGGGCGACGAGGCCGAGGCCGTGATCCTCTCCATCGATCCGGAGCGCGAGCGCATCTCCCTGGGCATCAAGCAGCTGGATACCGATCCGGTCGCCGAGTTCCTGGCGGTCAACGACAAGGGCACCATCGTCACCGGCCGCGTGGTCGAGGTCGATGCCAAGGAAGCCCAGGTCGAGCTGGCCACCGACGTGGTAGCGGTGCTCAAGGCCTCCGAGATCAGCGCCGATCGCGTCGAGGATGCTCGCAACGCCCTGAGCGAGGGTGACAGCGTCGAGGCCCGTATCATCGGTGTCGACCGCAAGAACCGTCAGATCAACCTGTCCATCAAGGCCAAGGATCAGGAAGATACTCGCCAGAACCTCAAGAAGCTGCGCGAGCAGGACGTCGACGCGGGTGGCCCGACCACCATCGGCGACCTGATCAAGCAGCAGATGGGTCAGGACTAAGCCCTAGCGCTTGTTCCAACTCTGGCTTGACGAAACGCCGCCCCTCGGGGCGGCGTTTTCGTGTCTGGGCGGTTGACACCCATCAAAGCACCGCCGTCCCGGGTATTCCATACTTCAGCGAATAACCGAGGAGGCGCATCATGCTGCAACCCCTGGAGGCGGGGCGGGTCTATCGGACCTGCCCGGAGTCGCCGTTCGAGTTTCGCTCCACCGCGGAGCTGGTTCCCCTGGATCCCCTGAGCGGGCATCGTCGTGCCAGTGAGGCGCTGGATTTCGGTGCGGCCATGCGCCCGCGGGGGTTCAACCTCTTCGTGTTGGGGGAGGCGGAGCATCTGACGCATCAGCTGGTGCTGCCCTACCTGAAAGCCCGCTCGGCGCGGGGCGAGGTGCCGCCGGACTGCTGCTACCTGCACAACTTCGACGACCCCTCCGCGCCCCGCCAGCTGCGCCTGCCGGCTGGCATGGGGCGGGTATTGCGCGGCGATATCGAGCAACTGGTGGAGGAGCTGCGAGTGGCGATACCGGCTATCTTCGACAGCGACGAGTACCAGAATCGCCTCCAGGAGCTGAAGCAGGCGATGGGCGAGCGCCAGCGTGACCTGATCGAGGCGGTGCGTCGCGAAGCCAAGGAGCACGACATCGTGCTGCTCTCCACTCCCAGTGGCTTCAGCCTGGCGCCTGCCGACGGCGATGGCATGATGAGTCCTGAGGCGTACGAGAAATTGCCCAAGGAGGATCGCGAGCGCCTCGAGGGCACGGTGGAGATCCTCCAGCGCAAGCTGCAGCAGGCGATCCGTCAGATGCCGCGCCTGGCCCACGAGCTGCGCCAGCAGATCCAGACCCTGAATGAAGAGATGCTGCAGTCGGTGATCGCCGCTCCCCTGGAGGAGCTGGAGGAGCGCTACCGGGAGCAGGAGGGCGTGATCGCGCACTTTGCGGCCATTCGCGAGGCGCTGTTGCTGCACCTGGAGGTCTTCGTGGAAGAGGACCCGGAGATTCCTCCCGAGGCGATCTTCAGCCGCTGCCAGCTTAATCTGCTAGTCGACAACGGCCCCTGCGAGGGGGCGCCGGTGGTGCAACTGGACCTGCCCAGCCATCAGCATCTGGTGGGGCGCATCGAACACCATGTGCACCAGGGCACCCTGCTGACCGACTTCTCGTTGATACGGGCCGGTGCCCTGCACCGGGCCAACGGCGGTTACCTGGTGCTGGATGCCCGGGCCCTGCTCCAGCAGCCGGGCGCCTGGGAGACCCTCAAGCGGGCACTGCGCGCCGGCGAGATTCGCACCGAGTCCCTGGAACAGGCCTATGGCCTGATCAGCACCGTGACCCTGGAGCCGGACCCCATCCCGCTGGAGGTCAAGGTGGTGCTGTGCGGTGAGCGCCAGTTCTACTACCTGCTCAGCGAGCACGACCCGGAATTACTCGAGCTGTTCAAGGTGCAGGCCGACCTGGATGACGAGCTGCCCTGGGGCGATGGCTCCCTGGACGCGTATGCGCGGCTGATTGCCACGTTGGCGCAGGAGGCCGAGCTGCCTCCCCTGGCCCCTTCCGGGGTGGCGGCGGTGATCGAGCGTGCCGCGCGCCTGGCCGGCGATCAGCAGCGGCTGATGGTTCAGACGCGCCCCCTCAATGATCTGCTCGCCGAGGCCGCCCACTGGGCCGGCGAGGCTCCCCTGATCACGCGCGAGCATGTGGAGCAGGCGGTAATCCAGCAGCGGCGTCGTGCCGCTCGGATCTACGAGCTGAGCCAGGAGCGAATTCATCGCGGCACCGTGATGATCGCCACCCAGGGTGCGGTGGTTGGCCAGGTCAATGGCCTCTCGGTATTGGAGCTGGGCGGTTTCGCCTTCGGTCAGCCCAGCCGCATCACCGCCACGGCGCGCCCCGGGCCGGGACAGGTGGTGGACATCGAGCGCGAGGCGAAGCTCGGTGGGCGCATCCACACCAAGGCGGTGATGATCCTCTCCCGCTGGTTGGCCAATCGCTATGCCCCGCGGGGGGCGCTATCGCTCTCGGCGAGCCTCGCCTTCGAGCAGTCCTATGGCGGCATCGAGGGCGACAGCGCCTCGGTGGCCGAGGCCTGCGTGCTGGTCTCGGCCATAGCCCGGGTGCCCTTGGCGCAGTCCCTGGCCGTCACCGGCTCCATCAATCAGCATGGCGAGGTACAGGCGGTGGGCGGCGTCAACGAGAAGGTCGAGGGCTTCTTCGCGGTGTGTCGGGAGGCGGGACTGGCGGGGCAGGGGGTGATCCTGCCGGCGGCCAATGTGCCCCACCTGATGCTCGACGCCGAGGTGCGCGAGGCGCTGACCGAGGGGCGCTTCTTCGTCTACGCCGTGACTCATCTGGACGAGGCCCTGGAATTGCTGACCGGCCTGGAGCCCGGCGAGCCCGACGCCGAAGGAGGCTTTCCGCAGGCGAGCCTCAATGCCCGGGTGGTGGCGCGGCTCGACGACTTCCGTCGCGCCCTGAAGCGTCATGACAAGGAGGGCGGGGGAGGCGGCGAGGCGTCCGGTGAGGAGGGGCCTGACCATGAAGACTGAGGCGCCGTTGCGCGTGGTGGCGCTGCTCGATGCCTCTCCGTCGAGCCTGGCGGCCCTGACGACGGCGGTGACCCTGGCCGCGAGTCGTGACGCCGAGCTGCTGGCCCTCTATGTGGAGGAGCCGGAGCTGGCCCAGTGTGCGGCCCTGCCCTTTACCCGGGAGGTGGGGGCGAGTTCCGGGGCGATTCGTCCTTTCTCGCTGGCCGACATGGCGCGTGGCCAGGCCTGCCGCCTGGCGAGGATTCGCGAGGCCCTGCGCCGGGCTTTGGGCGAGCGTGAGCTGACGCATTCCCTGGAGATAGGGCGCGGCTCGGTGGTGGCAGAGGTGCTGCGCCTGGCCCGGGCCGCCGATCTGCTGGTGCTGGGGCGGGCCGGGCTTTCGGCACGCTGGGGGCGCCCGCTGGGCTCGACCTGTCGTCGGCTGTTGCTGGAGGCCCCTTGTGCGGTGCTGATCTGGGACGAGGCCCTGGCCATGGCGCCGGGGGCCCTGCGGGTCCTGGGAGCGCCGGCGCCGAGCGCCCTGCTCGATTGGCTGGTGGCCGGCCCACTGTTCGACCGTGTCGAGGCGCTTGGTCCGGTGCCCGCCAGGGAACTAGCCTGCCGCCTGGCTGGGGAGCGCCGGGGAGGGTTGTTGCTGCGGCGCCGGCAGTTGGCCGCATTGCTGGCGGAGGAGCCGGACTGGCTGGCGCCGATTCGCCTGCCGGTGCTGGTGATTCCCTGAGTCAGGCGTCCCGATAGCGGTAGATGCGTAGGCTGGGCAGGAAGGGCTCGCTCTCCAGGCGGGCGTCGCTGCGCAATGCCCGGGTGCGGCTGGCAGGGGGCGAGGCCGGCGGAATATTGTGATCCGGTAGACGGCCGTCGGGGCTGGGCACGAAGAGCGGCAGGGCCACGTTCAAGGCGCGGCGGCCGCGGCCGTCCGGGAGTGGCTCGCGATAGAAGAGGTTGGCGCGCATCAGCGGTGCCTGGTCCTGGACCCGGGCCAGGGGTTCGCCGTCGGGGATGCCGGCCAACTGGCGCTGTTGAATGCGCACATGGGGCGCTTCCTGGTCGAGGTCGAGCAGCAGCTCCTGCGCCTCGCGTACGGTCAGCCGCTTGATGGAACGCCCGCTGCGATACCAGGCCAGGCGCACCCGGGCCAGGGGCGCCTCGGCCAGTGGGACGGCCCGCCAGCACTGCTTCAGGTGCAGTCGCGCTAGGCCCTGGCCGCGCAGGTGATCATGCAGGGCCGGGTGGCGGAAGGGCAAGACCGCCTTGAGTTCGGGGATCAGGTCGGCGGCGTCGGCGCGGATCCGGCGCAGCAGGGCGGCGAAGTCCGCCTTGGCGGCATTGGCCTCCCGCACGCCGGCCATCAGCGCCTCGTCGGCGGCCACCAGGCCCACATGGCTGCGGGTGGCGCGGCCGTCCTGGCCGTCCTGGTACCAGAAGTCGAGCAGGGCGCGGCGCAGCCAGTCGGCGCCGGCATCCTCTTGATCCATGGCCCAGGTCGCACCGGGGGCTTGGGCATGCGTCGATACCAGCACCTCGAGGCGCTCGATCAGCCGATCGAAGGCCGCCTCGAGCTCGGCCAGTAGCCGGTACTCTGGGGTGATCGGGGCGGGGGCCATCAGGGCTCCAGGCCGGCGTCGCGCTCGGCGCGCAGCACCATCTCGTCGATCTCGGTCTCGTCCATGGCGGGCTCGCCGGCGATGCGATGGCTGCCGTCGGCCCAGGCGCCCAGGTCGATCAGCTTGCAGCGTTCGCTGCAGAAGGGGCGGTGGACATTGGCCTCGCTCCAGGCCACCTTCTTGTGACAGGTGGGGCAGGGTACTTCCAGGGGGGCGGTCTGGCTCATGGGGAATACTCCGATCGTGCGGGGGCGGCTCAGCGACGGGCCTCGGCCAGTCGGCGGTAGCGTCGGTCCAGGGCTTCGACCTGGCGGGTCAGGGCCGCCTCGTTGCCACTATTGTCGATGATATCGTCGGCCCGGGCCAGGCGGGCCCGGCGATCCAGCTGGGCGGCGATAATGGCCCGGGCCTGGGTCTCGTCGACGCCGTCGCGGTTGGCGGTACGCTGGACCTGCTCCGCCTCCGGGACGTCGACCACCAGGATACGATCCACCAGGGTCGCCTGCCCCGACTCGAGGAGCAGCGGCGAGACCAGCAGGTGATAGGGGGCGGGACCGGCGGCCATGTCGGCCAGGCACGCCTCTAGACGTTCGCGGATGCGTGGGTGGGTCTGGGACTCCAGCCAGCGGCGCTCCTCGGGGGCGGCGAAGACGATCTCGCGGAGCGCACGGCGATTCAGCCCGCCGGCGTCGTCCAGCACCCGCGCGCCGTAGCGCTCGGCGATGGCGGCCAGGGCCGGCTCACCGGGTTCCACCACCTCCCGGGCGATATCGTCGGCATCCACCCAGGGAATGCCGAGTGCGGCGAAGGCGCGGGCCACGGTGGACTTGCCGGAGGCGATGCCGCCGGTGACGCCGATGGTCAGGCTCATTAGGCGCTCCTTAGGGGCACGACAGCCCGCTTAAAGTCCGGTCAGGCCCCGATAGGAGGCCAGCAGCGGGGCGCCGAACAGCAGGGCCACCCAGCCGGCCAGGGCCAGGAAGGGGCCGAAGGGCATGGGCGCGCCGCGCAGCCGCGGCAGGGCCAGTTGCACCAGGATGCCGATGATGGCACCGATGCCGGCGGAGAGGATCAGCAGCAGCGGCAGGAACTGCCAGCCCAGCCAGGCGCCCAGCGCCGCCAGTAGCTTGAAGTCACCATAGCCCATGCCCTCCTTGCCGGTGACCAGCTTGAACAGCCAGTAGAAGCCCCACAGCGACAGGTAGCCGGCCATGGCGCCGACCACCGCGCTGGAGAGCATCAGCGGCTGGAACAGCAGCTGGTAGAGCAGCCCCGCCCAGAGCAGCGGCAGGGTGATCGAGTCGGGGAGCAACTGGGTGCGGAAGTCGATGGCGGCCAGGGCCAGCAGCGCCAGGCAGGCGCCGAGCAGGAACAGCGCCGCCAGATCGGCGCCATGCAGGATCACCACCGCCAGGGCCAGGGCTCCCCCGGCCAGCTCCACCAGCGGATACTGTGGGCTGATGCGCATGCCGCAGTCGGCACAGCGCCCGCGCCGCTTCAGGTAGCCCAGCAGGGGGATGTTGTCATGCCAGGCGATGGCGGCGCCGCAGCCGGGGCAGCGGGAGGCGGGCCGGGCCAGGCCGAGGCGCTCGTCCTCCTCCGGTTCCAGTTCCAGGGCCTCGCGGGCCTCGGCCCGCCAGCCCTGCATCAGCATCACCGGCAGGCGGGCGATCACCACATTGAGGAAACTGCCCAGGCAGAGCCCCAGCACCGCCGCCAGGGGCCATAGCAGGCTGGGGGAAAGCTCGGCGAGCATGGCGGGGCTCCTGAGGGTCGCGGGTCGATCAGAGGGTGAAGTCGGGCAAGCGGCGCTCGACCTTGGCCAGCTTCAGCTTGGCCACCTTGGGCAGGCCGTTTTCGAAGGGCGGGAAGTCTTCGCCCTGGATCAGCGGCGACAGGTAGCGGCGGCACGCCTCGGTGATGCCGAAGCCATCCTCGCGGATAAACTCCTTGGGCATGAACTTCTCGCGGTTGGCGATCTCGGCCAGGGGCGCGGCCTCGATGGCCCACTCATAGGGCGCCTCGGATACGCGCTTGATGGCGGGCATCATGGCGTTCTTGCCGGCCAGGGCCAGTTCCACGGCATGCTTGCCCACCGCATAGGCCTGCTCCACGTCGGTCTTGGAGGCCAGGTGGCGGGCGGCGCGCTGCAGGTAGTCGGCGACGGCCCAGTGGTACTTGTACCCCAGGTCCTGCTTGATCATGCCGGCCAGCGTCGGCGCTACGCCACCCAACTGGCGGTGGCCGAAAGCGTCGGTGTTGCCGGAGTCGGCGAGGAAGGTGCCGTCGCCGTAGTGGGCGCCCTCGGAGACCACGATCACGCAGTAGCCGTACTTGCGCACCGCCTCGTCGACTCGAGCCATCACGGCTTCCCGGTCGAAGGCCACCTCGGGGAAGATCACCAGGTGGGGCGGCTCGCCCTCGCCCTCGCCGGCCAGGGCGCCGGCGGCGGCGATCCAGCCGGCGTGGCGACCCATTACCTCGAGGACGAACACCTTGGTGGAGGTGGCGCACATGGAGGCGATATCCAGGGCCGCTTCCCGGGTGGAGGTGGCGATGTACTTGGCCACGCTGCCGAAGCCGGGGGAGTTGTCGGTGATCGGCAGGTCGTTGTCCACGGTCTTGGGCACGTGAATGGCAGTCAGCGGGTAGCCGAGCTTCTCGGAGAGCTGGGAGACCTTGAGACAGGTGTCGGCGCTGTCGCCGCCGCCGTTGTAGAAGAAGTAGCGGATATCGTGGGCCTTGAAGACCTCGATCAGGCGCTCGTACTGGGCGCGGTGGGTCTCGATATCCTTGAGCTTGTAGCGGCAGGAGCCGAAGGCGCCACCGGGGGTGTGGCGCAGCGCCGCGATGGCCTCGTCGGACTCCTGGGACACGTCGATCAGATCCTCGGTGAGGGCGCCGATAATGCCGTTGTGTCCGGCGTAGACCTTGCCGATGCGGTCGTCGTGGCGGCGGCAGGCCTCGATCACGCCACAGGCGCTGGCGTTGATAACGGCGGTGACGCCACCGGACTGGGCATAGAAGGCGTTGTGCGTGGCCATGGGGGCAGCTTCGCTCCTGGATTTCTGATCGTCATAGGGGGGTAAAGTCGGTGGCCTATCTTAGTCGAAAGTGGCGTTGGCTGCATCCGCAGACTGGGGCAGGGCTATCGCCGTTAGCACGCTTTGCTCCGTCCTACCCCAGCGCCCCTCGGCCATCGACGTGTGAGGTCGACGGCCTCGCTGGTGGCGATTTCGGGCCCATGCTAGTCTCCCGCCATCGTCAAGGAGGCTCGGGATGCATCTGCATATCATCGGAATCTGTGGCACCTTCATGGGCAGTCTGGCCCTGCTGGCGCGGGAGCTGGGGCATACGGTCAGCGGCTCCGACGCCAATGTCTATCCGCCCATGAGCACCCAGCTCGCGGCGGCGGGAATCACCCTGCAAGAGGGCTACGCGGAAGAGCACCTTTCGCCGGCACCGGACCTGGTGGTGATCGGCAACGCCCTGTCCCGAGGCAATCCGGAGGTGGAGGCGGTGTTGAATGCCGGCCTGCCCTATGTCTCCGGGCCCCAGTGGCTGGCCGAGCATGTCCTGCCGGGGCGGCGGGTGATCGCCGTGGCGGGTACCCACGGCAAGACCACCACGGCGAGCCTGACCGCCTGGCTGCTGGAGAGCGCCGGCTTGGCGCCGGGCTTTCTGATCGGCGGGGTGCCGCGCAACTTCGGCGTCTCGGCACGCCTCGGCGATCCCGGGGCGCCCTTCGTGGTGGAGGCCGACGAGTACGACACTGCCTTCTTCGACAAGCGCTCCAAGTTCGTTCACTACCGCCCCGAGATCGCCGTACTGGGCAACCTGGAGTACGACCACGCGGATATCTTCCCCGACCTGGCGGCCATCGAACGGCAGTTCCACCACCTGGTGCGTACCGTGCCCGGCAAGGGGCGCCTGCTGGTGGCCGATAACGCCCCGGCCCTGGAGCGGGTGCTGGCGATGGGACGCTGGAGCCCGGTGGTGCGTTTCGGCGCCGAGGCGGGCAGCGATTGGCAATTCGTGCTCGAGCGTCCGGACGCTAGCCGCTTCCGGGTGATGCATGGCGAGGCGGATGCCGTGGTGGAGTGGTCCTCGAGCGGCGAATACAACGCCCGCAACGCCCTGGCGGCCCTGGCCGCGGCCCATGAGTGCGGCCTGGACCTGGCTCGAGGGGCGGCGGCGTTGTCGCGCTTCGAGACCCCGCGGCGGCGCCAGGAGCTGCGCGGCGAGGTGGCCGGTATCCGGGTGATCGACGATTTCGCCCACCACCCCACCGCCATCGCCGCCACCCTGGGCGGGCTCAAGGCCGCCGGCGATGGCGGGCGCCTGCTGGCAGTGATCGAACCGCGCTCCAATACCATGCGCCTGGGCAGCCTGCGGACCCGCCTCGGCGATAGCGTGAGCGAGGCCGATGCGGTCTGGTGGTACCAGCCGGCGGGGCTCGACTGGTCGCTGGAGGAGGTCGTGGCCGCCAGTCCGGTGCCGGCACGCATCGAGGCGGAGATCGAGTCCTTGGTTCGTGCCCTGGTGGCCGAGGCGCGTCCCGGCGATCGTATCGTGGTGATGTCCAACGGCGGCTTCGGCGGCATCCACGACAAGCTGCTGGCCGCCCTGGAGGTGGCCCATGGCTGAGGGGGCGTTCGGCTCGCCGGTCACCGTGGCCCTGACCGGGGCCTCCGGCGCACAGTATGGCCTGCGCCTGATCGAGGCCCTGGTGGCGGCCAACCGGGAAGTCTGGGTGATGATCTCCAAGGCCGCTCACCTGGTGATCAGCACCGAAACCGAGGCTAAGCTGCCGGCCCAGCCCGAGCGCCTGGCCGAGGCGCTGACCGAGCGCTGTGGCGCTCGGCCCGGGCAGATCCGCTGCTTCGCCCGGGAGGACTGGATGGCGCCGGTGGCCTCTGGCTCCGGGGCGCCGTCGGCCATGGTGATCTGCCCCTGCTCGACGGGCACCTTGTCTGCGGTGGCCACGGGGGCCAGCAACAACCTGATCGAGCGCGCCGCCGACGTGGCCCTCAAGGAGCGTCGCCAACTGATCCTGGTGCCCCGGGAGGCGCCACTCTCGGCGATCCACCTCGAGCATATGCTCAGCCTGACCCGCCTGGGGGCGGTGATCCTGCCGGCGGCGCCGGGCTTCTATCACCAGCCGCAGACGGTGGAGGACCTGGTCGACTTTATCGTTGCACGGATCCTCAATCAGTTGGGCATCGAGCACCGCTTAATGCCCCGTTGGGGGGAATAGGGACAAGCCGCGAGGGGAGCCTGGCCCCTGGTGGGTTATTGATAACAAGGAGGTTATTGCGATGATGGGACTGGCCCAGTTGTCGGTCTTCGTGCCCACGTTTTTCCTGGTCTCGCTGACCCCGGGGTTATGCATGACCCTGGCCATGGTACTGGGCATGACCCAGGGCGTCAGGCGCACCCTATGGATGATGGCCGGCGAGCTGCTGGGGGTGGGGCTGGTGGCGGTGGCCGCCGGCGCCGGGGTGGCGACCCTGATGCTGCGTTACCCCGAGGCCTTCGCCCTGTTCAAGTGGCTGGGTGGGGCTTACCTGGCCTACCTGGGGGTGCAGCTATGGCGCTCCCGGGGGCGGATGGCGATTCCCTCCGGAGAGGTGTCGGTGCCGCGGGCCTCGCGGCGTGAGCTCTTCACCCAGGGGCTGGTCACCGCCGTGGCCAACCCCAAGGGCTGGGCCTTCTTCGTCGCCCTGCTGCCGCCCTTCCTGGATGCCGGCCGTCCCCTGGGGCCGCAGCTGGCCGTGCTGGTGGCGATGATCCTGACCATCGAGTTCACCTGTTTGCTGCTCTATGCCAGCGGCGGGCGTGGCGCCCGGCGCCTGCTGGGCGAGCGCGGCAAGGTGCGCCTGCTCAATCGCCTGGCGGGAATGCTGATGATCGGCGTCGGTGCCTGGCTGGCGCTGGGTTGATCCGGGGCTCGGGCCATACCCGGAGCCGCCCGGGCTGCGTCCTGAGCCGGAAGGGTGGCGCTTCGCGCCTGGAAGCTCGAAGCCGGAAGGAAACTCTTGACCCAATAGGGGAGCGCTTCCGGCTTACGTGGCTGGTAGCCAGGCCAGCCTTGCCGTCAGCAATAATATTGAGAGGATGACCAGGACCGGCCAGGGCGTCGGGCTCAGGGGGCGATGGGGAAACCGCTGATAGCTCAGGCGCACCAGGGCGCAGGCCACCAGGCCGAGCAAGGCGCCGCCCACCAGGTCGCTGGCCCAGTGCACGCCGATGGCCAGTCGCGACAGGGCCATGGGCACGCAGGCCAGGATCGCCAGCCAGTAGAGCCAGGCACGCTGCCGGGGCGGCAGCTCCTGGGCGACGAAGGCGGCGCCCAGGCCGAACAGCACCACGGCGGTGGAGGTGTGGGCGCTGGGGTAGGAGAGCGAGCCGTTCAGGTAGTCCGGGACCTCCGGGCGAGCGCGCCCCCCCAGATGCTTGAACAGCGTATTGGCCACGGCGATGCCGACCAGCCCCAGGCCGAGATGCAGGAAGGCGGAGAGATGTCGGGCCCAGAGCAGCCAGGCCAACCAGGGCAGGCTTAATGCCAGGATGCCGTAGGCGTCGCCGATGCGCGCCAAGGCCTGCCCCGCGGCCGTCAGCCAGGGCCACTCCAGGGCGGCGACCAGGGCATGAATCTCGCGGTCCATGGGCAGGGGGCCCTCGGCTTCCAGGACCCAGAGGCTCCACAGGCAGAGCGCCACCAGGCCGAGCATCAGCAGGCTCAGGGAGGCCAGGGGCACCTCGCCCTGGGGGCGCGGGGCGCGCAGCCATTGCCAGAGACGTCGCCGATTGCCGCCGCCCCGAGCCATGCGGGCCAGCCAGCGGTAGAGGCGCCCCTCCCGGGCCAACTGGTGGCGCAGCCAGCTGAAACAGAGCGCCGCGCCGGTCACGATGGCGGCCAGCCATAGCAGCCACTGCTGGGCGCCGGGGGGGATCGCCAGCAACTGCTGCCAGGTGCGCCCGAGTAGGTAGCCGGGCAGCACATAGGCCGGCGCCCAGAGCAGCGCCGAGAGCAGGTTGACCCACAGGAAGGTCCAGGGCGACATGTGCAGGATGCCGGCGATCATCGGCACGATGGGGCGCACCGGCCCCACGAAGCGGGCGAAGAGCACCGACAGGGCGCCGTGGCGGCGAAAGAAGCGCGCCCCTCGCGCCAGCCACTCCGGATGGCGGCGAAACGGCCAGAGGCCGGGGACGCGCTCGCGCTGGGCATGGCCGAGGGCGAAGCTCAAGCCGTCGCCGATCACGGCGCCGAGGAAGGCGACCAGCAGCAGCAGGCTCACCGGCAGCTGCATATGACCGGCCAGGGAGGCGGCGGCGGTGATCAGCACCACGCCGGGTACGATCAGGCCCACCAGGGCCAGGCTCTCCACCAGGGCGATCGCGCCGACGATCAGCAGCAGCAGGCCGGGAGAGGGGGTGAGCTGATAGAGCCAGTCGACGAGGTTCATGTGGTCGACTCCCGCAGCAGTCGTGCCTTCAAGCCCAGTCGCTCTTCGAAGGTGGAGAGGCTCTCCTGGTCATGAGGCGCGCATAGCGCTACCCGGCAGGAGAGGCCGTCGCCGCCCGGCAGGGCGAGTCGCTCCACGGCGTCCAGCAGGCGCTGGCGCACCATCAGGGCGCCGTTCTCGCCGGTGTCGGGCAGCAGCAGCCAGAAGAGATCATCGTCGAGGCGCCCCAACTGGTCCGGGGCGCGGCAGCCGTGCTGGGTCACCTCGGCGAAGCGGCGCAGGCACTGGCGGCGGGTCAGCCTATCGTAGGCATCGCCGGGGCCGTCCAGTTGGGGCAGTTGGATCACCAGCACGCTGAGGCGCTGATCGAGGCGCCGGGCGCGGATGAACTCCTGGGCCAGGCGCTCGCGAATGGCGCTGGCGCGTAGCGCATCGCAGTCGTCGTCATGGGGTCGGGTGGCCTCCAGCAGGTCGCGTTGGCGGGCCTGCTCGCCGCCGGCCAGGGCGCCCAGCAGGGTCAGCACCAGGTAGGCCATGGCCAGCTCGCCGGCCTGCTCCGGGCTGACCAGCAGCACCAGCCACAGCCCCCCAGCAGGACATTGAGAAGGATCGCCGAGCCCGGCGGCAGCACCAGGAAGGCCAGCACCGGCGGCAGGCCGAGCCAGAGGCCCGCACCGCCTTCGAGCTGGGCCACCTCCACGGCGATCAACAGGTAGGCGCTGATCAGCACCAGATAGGCCGAGAGGTAACGCTGCGGGTGATGGCTCAGGCGCAGCAGGGTGGCCCCGGCCAGCAGCAGGGTCAGCAGGGCGGGCAGGGTGATCTGGCCATAGTCGCCCATCAGGTAGTGCCACAGGGCGTATCCGCCCATTAGCACCGCGCCGGCGGCATAGACCAGGGCGAAGAGCCGTGAGGGCCAGAGTTTCTCCTCGCTAGGCATGATCGGCGGCCTCCGATGGCGGCAGGGTGACCAGGGGCTGGGTCTGGCCCGCCAGGGCGCGCTCCTCCAGGGGCAGGGTATGGCGACTGCCGAGGTCGATGGCACGAGCCTTCACGGGCCAGGGTGGGGCCGCCAGCAGGGCGTCGCGGCGTTGCCGGCCGCTCGCGGCATCACGACTGATCAGCAGGGTGGCCAGGGTGCGACGATCGAGCCGGTAGAGGTTCTCGTCCGGCTCCAGGTGGCTGACCAGCCAACGGGTCAGGGGCCAGCAGTGCCGGGGGCGCGCGCGCAGCAGCAATAGTTCGGCGTGATAATCCTTGCGCTCGCAGCGCAGCCGCTCGCGATAGAGGTCGCGCACCAGCTGATCCCGTGACCAGAGGCGGGTGCCGGGCAGCAGGCGTCGCCGTCGGCTGACGCCTTGCCACAGGGGGCGCAGGTAGAGGGCGCGTCCCAGCCCCAGGAGCATCACCGCGGCCAGCAGCAGGCCCGTCAGGAGCCCCTGCTCGGGTATCAGGTCCTGCTGTACTCGCCACCAGCCGAGCGCCGCCAGTCCCCCCTGTAACGGCAACAGCCAGGTCGGCTGGGGCAGCATCACCAGGATCGCCCAGAGCCATAGCCAGGCCCCGTAATGGCTCGGTTCCACCCACAGCAGGGCCGCCAACAGGCCGCCGGGGACCAGTTGCCAGGGTAACAGCGCCGGCCAGTGCAGGCTCTGCTCTTGGAGTAGGCCGGTGGTCAACAGCCACAGGCCGGCCAGCCCCAGCAGGGCGCGCGCACTGGCCTCCTCGGCGAGACTCGCCTGCCAGCCCAGCAGCAGGGCGCCCCCCACCAGGCCGGCACGAAACAGACGGGCTTTGTACTTGCTATCCATGGTGACTTATATTGGTTCCCTTCTTGCTGATCATCGAAACGTCCCCGCCCCGGCGGACGGTCGTTACCGCGTTCTTTCTTGAGGAGATACCCTACGGCATGTCACGTCACCTCCCCCAGGTCAACGATGTCCCCGCGCTCGACGCCGAGATTACCGATATCGATGCCTATATGACCCAGCTCGGCCAGGCCGCCCGCCAGGCCGCGACCCAGATGCGCCGCGAAACCACCGGGCGCAAGAATGCCGCCCTGCAGGCCATCGCCCGGCACCTCGAGGCGGCTCGGGCCGACCTGCTGGCGGCCAATGCCCGCGACCTGGAGCGGGGGCGCGAGAGCGGCCTGGACGCGGCCCTGCTCGATCGCCTGGCCCTCGACGAGGCGCGCCTCGATGCCATGATCGAGGGCCTCGGCCAGGTCGCGGCCCTGCCCGACCCGGTGGGCGAGATCGATGGCCTGCGGGCCCGGCCCAGTGGCATCCAGGTGGGGCAGATGCGCGTTCCCCTGGGGGTGATCGGTATCATCTACGAATCGCGCCCCAACGTCACGGTGGAAGCGGCCAGCCTGTGCCTCAAGTCGGGCAATGCCTGCATCCTGCGCGGCGGCTCCGAGGCTCGTGACAGCAATGCGGCGATCGCCGCCTGCCTGCGTGCCGGCCTCGCCGAGGCCGGCCTGCCGGATGCCGCCGTGCAGGTGGTGGCGACCACCGATCGCGCCGCCGTGGGCCGGCTCATCGCCATGCCCGAGTTCGTCGACGTGATCATTCCCCGCGGCGGCAAGTCGCTGATCGAGCGTATTTCCGCCGAGGCCCGGGTGCCGGTGATCAAGCACCTGGATGGCGTCTGTCATGTCTATGTGGATGCCAGCGCCGATCTCGACAAGGCCCTGGCCATCGCCGTCAATGCCAAGACCCAGCGCTATGGCACCTGCAATACCATGGAGACCTTGCTGCTGGACGCCGCCATCGCCGAGGCCCTGCTGCCCAGGCTGGTGGCCGCCTATGCCGAGCATGACGTCGAACTGCGCGGTTGCGCGCGCAGCCGCGCCATCGCCGCCGAGCTGGCGGAAGCCGAGGAAGCGGATTGGGCCGCCGAGTACCTGGCGCCGATCCTGGCGATTCGCGTGGTGGACGGCGTCGATGCCGCCATGGCGCATATCGACCGCTACGGCTCCCACCACACCGATGCCATCGTCACCGAGAACTACGGCCTGGCGCGGCGGTTCCTCGCCGAAGTCGACTCCAGTTCGGTGATGGTCAATGCCTCCACCCGTTTCGCCGACGGCTTCGAGTATGGTCTGGGCGCCGAGATCGGCATCTCCACCGACAAGCTCCACGCCCGCGGCCCGGTGGGCCTGGAAGGGCTGACGACCCGCAAGTACGTGGTGCTGGGGGATGGTCATACCCGTGGTTGAGCAAGGCACGGCCGGCGCCCCGGCGGTGGCCATGCTCGGCGGCACCTTCGACCCGGTACACCTGGGCCACCTGCGCAGCGCCGTGGAGCTGCGCGAGGTGCTGGGGCTGGATCGCGTGCATATGATTCCGGCCCATGTGCCGCCCCATCGCGCCGCTCCCGGCGTTTCCAGTGCCGAGCGCCTGGCCATGCTGCGCCTGGGCATCGGCGAGACGCCGGGGCTGGTCGCCGACGATCGCGAGCTGCGTCGCCAGGGGCCCTCCTACTCGGTGGATACCCTGGCCAGCCTGCGCGCCGAGCTCGGCACGCGGGCGCGGCTGATCATGGCGGTGGGGCATGACGCCTTCCTGCGCCTGGCCGAGTGGCGAGACCCCGAAGGGCTCTTCACCCAGGCGCATGTGGTGGTGATCGAGCGCCCCGATCACCAGGCGCCGTTGCCCGCGACGCTCCGACCCCTGCTGGCCGGCCGCGAGGTGACGTCCGTCGCGGCCCTGATGGCGGCCCCCCGCGGGGGGCTCTTGCGCCTGGCGCTGCCCACCCGGCTGGCGATCTCCGCCACTGGGATTCGGCGCCGCCTGGCCGAGGGGCGCTCGGTACACTACCTGCTGCCGGAGGCGGTGCGGCGGCATATCGAATCCCGCGACCTTTATCGTGGCGATGGCGCTGCCCCCGGCGGCGAGACGCGATAGAATGGCGTTTTCGACTCCTGCCATGACACGAGGCGCTATGCATATCGATTCCCTGAAGACCCTGGTGGTGGATGCCCTGGAAGAGCTCAAGGCCCAGGACATCACTCTGCTGGATGTCTCCAATCTGACCAGCGTCACCGACCTGATGCTGGTGGCCAGCGGCACCTCCAATCGCCATGTGGCGGCGCTGGCCAATAACGTGGTGGAAAAGGCCAAGGCCGCGGGCCTGCAGCCCCTGGGCACCGAGGGACGCGCCGGCGACGACTGGGTGCTGGTGGACCTGGGCGATCTGGTGGTGCATGTGATGCTGCCGGAGACCCGCCGTCTCTATGACCTGGAGCGGCTCTGGGCCGACCTGCCCAGCGACGCCGACGAGGGCCGCCACGGGGGCCTGGCGTGAGACTCAAGGTGTTGGCGGTGGGGCAGAAGATGCCCGCCTGGGTGGAGGCCGGCGTGGCCGAATACCGTAAACGCCTGCCCCGGGACTTCGCCCTGGAGATCATCGAGATCGCCCCGGGCAGCCGGGGCAAGAACAGCGACCCGGCTCGCGCCATCGCCCAGGAGGCGGCGCGAATTCGCGAACGGCTCAAGGGCAACGAGCACCTGGTGGCCCTGGAGGTGGAGGGCAAGCCCTGGAGCACCGAGCAGCTGGCCGGCGAGGCCGAGGGGTGGCGCCAGGAGGGCCGCGACGTGGCGCTGCTGGTGGGTGGCCCCGACGGCCTGGCGCCGAGCCTCTCGGCGAGTGCCCAACAGCGCTGGTCGTTGTCGCCGCTGACCCTGCCGCACCCGCTGGTGCGCATCCTGCTCGCCGAGCAGCTCTATCGGGCCTGGACCCTGCTGGTCGGCCACCCCTATCACCGTTGAGCGATTTCATGTCGTCGAGCCTCCTGCATGCGTAAGTCCCGCCAGTTGAAGAACCCGGAACAGGAAGTGCGCATCTTTCGTGGCCGTGCGCTATTGGCGGCCTGCCTGGTGGTGGCGCTGACGGCCGCCCTGATGGGGCGGCTGGTCTATCTGCAGGTGGTGCAGCACGAGGTCTATATCACCCGCTCGGAGAAGAACCGGGTGCGTATCGAGCCGCTGCCGCCGACCCGTGGCCTGATCTATGATCGCAACGGGGTGCTGCTGGCGGAGAATCGCCCCACCTATAACCTGACCCTGGTGCGCGAGCGGGTCGAGGACCTGGACGCCACCCTGGCCCTGCTGGTGGAGTTGCTCGAGCTGCCCGACGCCGAGGCCGAGGCGTTCCGCGAGCGCTCTCGGCAGCGTCAGCGGCCCTATCAGCCGGCGCTGTTGATGAGTGACCTCAGCGAGGCGCAGATCGCCCGCCTGGCGGTCAATCGCCACCGTCTGCCCGGTGTCGAGGTGGAGGCGCAACTGCTGCGCTATTACCCGGATGCCGAGATCATGGCCCATGCCCTGGGCTATGTGGGACGCATCAACGCCGAAGAGCTGGAGAACCTGGATGCCGGCAACTACGCCGGGACCCACTTTATCGGCAAGACCGGCGTGGAGCGCCAGTACGAGGAGGCACTGCACGGCCAGGCGGGGCTGCGCCAGGTGGAGACCAATGCCCGCGGGCGGGTGCTGCGCGAACTGGGGCGCAGCGACCCGGTGCCGGGGCGGGACCTGACCCTGACCCTGGACAAGGAGCTGCAGACCCTGGCCTATGAGCTGCTCGACGGGCGTCGCGGCTCCATCGTCGCCATCGAGCCGGCCAGCGGCGAGATCCTCGCCATGGTCTCGGCGCCGGGCTTCGACAGCAATCAGTTCGTCACCGGCATCGATGTGACCTCCTACCGGGCATTGCAGAACGATATCGACCTGCCGCTGTTCAACCGCGCCATTCGTGGCCAGTATCCGCCGGGCTCCACCATCAAGCCCTTCCTGGCCCTGGCCGGGCTGGCGGAGGGCGTGATCACCCCGGATACCGTGGTGCGCGACCCCGGTTACTATCAGTTGCCCAACGACAGTCGCCGCTACCGCAACTGGTTGCGCTGGGGGCACGGACGAGTCGACCTGGAGCGCTCCCTCGCCGTCTCCAACAACACCTACTATTACACCCTGGCCCATGAGCTGGGCATCGATCGCATCCATGAGCGTATGACCCGCTTCGGCTTCGGCCAGCGGGTCGGCGCGGATGTCTTCGGCGAGAGCCCGGCGCTGCTGCCGTCCCGGGAGTGGAAGCGCGGGCGCTTCAATCAGCCCTGGTATCCCGGCGAGACCCTCTCGGTGGGTATCGGTCAGGGCTACTGGATGGTGACCCCGCTGCAGCTGGCCGCCGCCACCGCCACCCTGGCCAATCGCGGGACCACTGTCACGCCCCATCTGGCCCGGGCGGTGGGCGAGGAGCCGCTGAACCTGCCCCCCGATCAGTCGCCCATCGTCCTCGACAACGACCAATGGTGGGATCGCGTCTATGCCGGGATGGAGGAGGTATTGACCGGTCACGAGGGCACGGCGCGTCGTACCGGCGCCGGGCTCGAATACCGCATGGGCGGCAAGTCGGGCACCGCCCAGGTCTTTTCGCTGGGCCAGGATCAGCGCTACAACGCCGCGGAGCTGGCCGAGCGCCTGCGCGATCATGCCCTCTTCATGGCCTTCGCCCCCCTGGAGGACCCGCAGATCGCCGTGTCGGTGATCGTCGAGAATGCCGGCGGGGGCAGCACCCATGCGGCGCACCTGGCGCGGGCCATGACCGATGCCTGGCTGCTGGAGGAGGAGGCTCCCGAGGTGGAAGAGCTTCGCGAGCGGATCGACAACGACGACGCCACGGTGACGGGAAACTGAGATGACGCGACTGGAACAGCTGGCCCCCTGGCGAACCCGGCCGGTGCGCCCCCCGGAGAGCGGCATTTCGCGGCGCCGCTCGCTGTGGAGCCGCCTGCACCTGGACCCCTGGTTGCTGGCGCTGCTATTGATCCTGATGGGGGGGGGATTGCTGGTGCTCTACAGCGCCAGCGGCCAGCGCCTGCCGGTGGTCCAGGCCCAGGCGACCCGCTTCGCCGTGGCGCTGGCCGTGATGGTGATGCTGGCGCGGCTGTCGCCGGCGACTCTGATGCGCTGGTCGCCACTGGCCTATGGCGGCGGCCTGGCCATGCTGGTCGCCGTGGAGATCATGGGCGACGTGGGCATGGGGGCCCAGCGTTGGCTGGTGATCCCCGGGGTGATGCGCTTCCAGCCCTCGGAGATGATGAAGCTGGCCATGCCGATGATGATCGCCGCCTACCTGTGTCGGCGGCCGCTGCCGCCGAGCTGGCGTGACCTGCTGATTTGCGGCCTGCTGCTGGGGTTGCCGGTGCTGTTGATCGCCCGCCAGCCCGACCTGGGTACCTCGCTGCTGGTCGCCTGCGCGGGACTCTTCGTGGTCCTGCTCGCGGGGCTCTCCTGGCGCTTTATCCTGGCCATGGGGGCGCTGGCCGCCGCGGCCCTGCCGCTGCTGTGGATGAACATGCACAATTACCAGCGCCAGCGGGTGCTGACCTTTCTCAATCCCGAGAGCGATCCCCTGGGCTCGGGCTGGAACATCATCCAGTCCACCACCGCCATCGGCAGCGGCGGCCTGACCGGCAAGGGCTGGCTGGAGGGCACCCAGTCGCAGCTGGAATTCCTTCCCGAGCGGCATACCGACTTTATCGTTGCCGTGCTGGGCGAGGAGTTCGGCCTGGTGGGCATGGTGACGATACTGCTGCTCTACCTACTGATCATCGGTCGCGGCCTGTGGCTGGCCAACACCGCCCAGGACAGCTTCGGACGCCTGCTGGCGGGGAGCATCATCCTGACCTTCTTTATCTATCTCTTCGTCAATGTGGGCATGGTCAGCGGTATCCTGCCGGTGGTGGGGGTGCCGCTGCCGCTGGTCAGTTATGGCGGCACCTCCAGCGTGACCTTGATGGCCGGTTTCGGTATTCTCATGGCCATTCAGGCCCACCGGCGGCTGCTGCCACGCTAGCGACGGCAAACCAGGGAGAGGAGAGACCATGAAGCGAGTCAAAGCCGGCCCGGCCTGGCTGTTAGGACTGGGGGTGGGGCTAGGCATAGCGCTGTCGTCCCAGGCCGCCGATTTCGACCCGGCGACTCATCCGGGCGCGGCGGCCCTGGTGGAGACGCTGGCGGCCCGCGAGGTGCCTGCCGCCTGGGCGAGCGAGCGACTGAAAGAGGCGGTCTTTCGCCAGGAGGTGCTGGACGCCATGGCCGGCGCCGCCGAGCGTCGCCTGCGCTGGGACGAGTACCGGGCCATCTTTATGCAGCCGGAGCGCATCGCCCGCGGCGTCGACTTTATCGCCGCTCACCGCGAGGCCTTCGAGCGCGCCGAGGCGCGCTATGGCGTGCCCCCGGAGATCATCGCCGCCATCATCGGCGTCGAGACCCGCTACGGGGAGGTGACCGGCCGCCACCGGGTGCTCGACTCCCTGGCCACCCTGGGCTTCCACCACCCGCGGCGCGGCGACTTCTTCCGCGGCGAACTGGCCGCCTTCCTGGAGATCACCCATGAGCAGGGCGTGGAGCCCGGCGAGATGCGCGGCTCCTATGCCGGCGCCATGGGCTATCCGCAGTTTATCCCCACCAGCTACCGCGCCTATGCGGTGGATTTCGACGACGACGGCCTGCGCGATCTCTGGACCAATCCGGTGGATGCCATCGGCAGCGTCGGCAACTACTTCGCCGAACATGGCTGGCGCCCGGGCGAGGCGATCTACGTCGAAGCCGAGGGCCCGATGGCGCTTCCCGATGGCATCGACTTCAACCAGACGCGTCCCCCCTATGCCGACCTGGCGAGTCTGGCCGCCGCGGGGATAGAACCGCGGCAGGACGAGCCGGACCCGGCGGCCCGGGTGATCCCCTTGGCCCTGGACGCCCTGGATGACGCCGGCGAGGTGAGCTATCGCTATCGCCTGGGGCAGCATAACTTCTACGTGATCACCCGCTATAACCACAGTCATCTTTATGCCATGGCGGTCACCGAGCTGGCCGAGGCCATCGCCGCGGCACGGGAGGCGCAGTCATGAGAGTCCCCTTCGCGAGCCTGCTGATCCTGGTCCTGCTGCTGGCCGGTTGTGCCGGGGGCGGGGGGGGCGTCGCCACCAGCCCCGGTGCCGTGGAGGGTGATGAGAGCACCGAGCGCGCCACCGGACGTTATGCCCGGGTCAGCGATGCCTACCCGGAGGAGCCGCCGGATGTCTCGCGGGTGCCGGACGCGGTGCCGCGGATCGAGCCGCGTTCCCGGGGCGGCAATCGCTCCCCTTACCAGGTCTGGGGGCAGAGCTATCGGGTGTTGGACGATGCCCGGGGCTATCGCGGTGCCGGTATCGCCTCTTGGTATGGCGAAAAGTTTCACGGCTACGCCACCGCCAACGGCGAGATCTACGACATGTACAAGATGAGCGCCGCCCACCGCTCGTTGCCGCTGCCCACCTATGCCCGGGTCACCAATCAGGCCAATGGGCGCTCGGTGATCGTGCGGGTCAACGACCGCGGCCCCTTCCACGAGGATCGCGAGATCGATCTCTCCTATGCCGCCGCGGCGCGCCTGGGCATCCTCGACGCCGGCACCGGCCGGGTGGTGGTGGAGGCCATCGACCCCGAGGCGTGGCTGGCCGAGAATGGTCGTTCCGACGCGCCTCGGCCGGCATCGACCGCGCCTGGCCAGGCCCCGGCCGCCGCCCCGCAGGCGGTGTCCCCGGAGCCGGTCGTGGCCGCCGACGACCCCGTGTTCCTGCAGGTGGCGGCCCTGGGCTCGGCGGGCAATGCCCAGGCCCTCAAGGTGCGCCTGGAAGCCGAGCTGGGCCAGCCGGTGCGGGTCGCCAGTCAGGCCGGCATCCATCGCGTTCAGGTGGGGCCGCTGGCCGATGCCGGGCGCCTCGATCCCCTGCGCGACGCCCTGCGCCGAGCCGGTTTCGCCCAGACCCTGATCATTCGTCCCGAGTAACCCTTTCCCCATGCATCCTTCGATGAGATATCGCGTTATGAGTCAGCCGTTCCACCGTTCACCGCTGCGGCGCCTGCTCGCTACCCTGCTGCTTTGCCTCGCCACCCTGAGCCTGTCGGTCCAGGCTCAACAGCCGGCGCCCCAGGTGATGATTCCCTCGCCGCCCCAGCTGGCGGCCAGCTCCTGGATCCTGATGGACGCCAACAGCGGCGAGGTGCTGGCCGAGCACAACGCCGATGAGCGCCTGCCGCCGGCCAGCCTGACCAAGCTGATGACCGCCTACCTGGTGGAGCGGGAGCTGGATCGCGGCAACATCGGCATGGACGACCAGGTCACCATCAGCGAGCACGCCTGGCGTACCGGGGGCTCCAAGATGTTCGTCGAGGTCGATACCCAGGTCTCCATTCAGGACCTGCTCTACGGCATCATCATCCAGTCCGGCAACGATGCCAGCGTCGCGGTGGCCGAGCACCTGGCCGGCGGCGAGCGGCCCTTCGCCGACCTGATGAACCAGCACGCCACCCGTTTGGGCATGCACAACACCAACTTCGTCAATCCCACCGGCCTGCCGGACGCCAACCACTACTCCTCGGCCCGGGACATGGCGACCCTGTCGCGACATATCATCGACGATTACCCGGAACACTACGCCATCTACGCCGAGCGTTATTTCACCTACAACGATATCCGTCAGCCCAACCGCAACCGCCTGCTGTGGCGTGACAGCTCCGTCGATGGCCTCAAGACCGGCCATACCGACGAAGCCGGCTACTGCCTGGTGGCCTCCGCCGAACGCGACGGCATGCGCCTGATTTCGGTGGTGATGGGCACCGCCTCCGAGGAGGCGCGGGCCCAGGAGACCCAGAAGCTGCTCAGCTACGGCTTCCGCTACTACGAGACCCTCGAGGTCTATGACGAAGGCGAGACCATCGCCACCCCGCGTATCTGGGGCGGTGCGGTAGACGAGCTGCGCCTGGGCGTCGACCGGGCGCTGTGGGCCACCGTGCCCCGGGCCCGCAACGCCGAGCTCAATGCGCGGCTGAGCCTGCCCGAGTCCATCAGTGCGCCGGTGGCCGCCGGCGAGACCCTGGGCACCCTGCAGGTAATGCTCGGTGAGGAGGTGGTGGCCGAGCGCCCCCTGGTGGCCCTGGAGCCGGTGGAGCAGGGCGGGCTCTTCAAGCGCCTGCTGGATGCCATCCGCCAGTTTATCAGCGGCTTCTTCAGCTGATCGCCTGCCTCGGGGCCCGAGCGTCATCGGGCCCCGACGTCTCCCTTGGTGGCAGGGGATAGGTTGAGTAGAATACTCGGACATGACTTGCGTCGAGTATTTCCCATGAGCGACAACTCCCTGCGTGACCTGCGCCAGGCCCCCGGCGCCGTGGCGCGCCCCAAGGTCGAATTCCCCTGCGATTACCCGCTGAAGATCGTCGGTGACGCCGCCGATGATTTCCGCGAGACCGTGGTCACCATCGTCGAGACCCATGCCCCGGGCTTCGATCACACCAGCGTCCAGGTGGTGGACAGCCGCAATGGTCGCTTCCAGTCGGTGCGCCTGACCATCACCGCCGAAGGGGAGGCGCATCTGCAGCGCCTCTTTACCGCCCTCAAGGCCACCGGCCGCGTGCATATGGTGGTGTGATGGCGAGCATCGAGCTGCATCGCCTCGGCCGCCGTCCCTATCTGCCTGTCTGGGAGGCGATGCGCGACGTTACCGACCGGCGCGACGCCGAGACCCCGGACCAGTTCTGGCTGGTGGAGCATGATCCGGTCTTTACCCAGGGGCGGGCGGGCAAGGCCGAACACCTGCTGATGCCCGGCGAGATTCCGGTGGTGCAGAGCGATCGCGGCGGCCAGGTCACCTACCATGGGCCGGGCCAGGTGGTGCTCTATCCGCTGATCGATGTGCGCCGGGCCGGCCTCGGCGTGCGCGATCTGGTCACCGCCCTGGAGCAGGCGGTGATCGCCTTGCTCGCCGAGCAGGGCGTCGCGGCGCGTTCGCGTGCCGATGCCCCGGGGGTCTACGTGGGGGAGAACAAGATCGCCTCCCTGGGGCTCAGGATCCGCCGAGGCGCCAGCTTCCACGGCGTGGCCCTCAACGTCGACGGCGATCTCTCGCCCTTCCAGCGTATCAATCCCTGCGGCTATGCCGGCATGGCCATGACCCGCCTGGCGGATCTGGTCGACGACTGCCCGGACGTGTCGGTGGTGGGGGAGCGCCTGGCGCACTGCCTGGCCCGTGAGCTGGGCAGGGAGTTGGTCGGTGCCGAGCGCCCGGCTACGAGCGCCTAGTCGGCCAGTCGCGGCCGGGAATGAATGCGAGAAACCCCATGGGTGTGTACCCATGGGGTTTCTTCTATGACGCTAGCCTTGATGGTGCCCGGTCTTGCTAGGCGCGCTCAACCGACGTTAACCGCATCGATGCGATTGGGGTCGGGAGCCTGCCCGGGCACTTCGGTGGGAGCGACCAGGCCCAGGTTGTTCTTCTCGAACACCCGATCGGCGCGGTAGCTGGAGCGTACCAGCGGGCCCGAGGCCACCTCCATGAAGCCCTTCTCCAGGCCGATCTGGCGGAAGCGCTCGAACTCCTCGGGGGTGACGTAGCGCTCCACCGGCAGGTGGTTGCGGGTGGGGCGCAGGTATTGGCCCAGGGTAACGATATCCACGCCGATCTCGCGCAGGTCGTCGAAGGTGGCGAGGATCTCCTCCTCGGTCTCGCCGAGGCCCAGCATCAGGCTGGTCTTGGTCAGCACCTCCGGCTTGTGGCGCTTGGCGTGGGCCAGCACCTCCAGGGTCTTGCGATAGCCGGCGCGGGGGTCGCGGACTCGCTCGGTGAGGCGCTCCACGGTCTCGACGTTCTGGGCGAAGACCTCCAGGCCCGAGTCGACCACCTGCTCGATGGCGGCGTGGACGCCGTCGAAGTCGGGGGTCAAGGCTTCCACCACCACCTCGGGGGTGTTGGTCTTGATGGCCCGGATGCAGGCCGCATAGTGAGAGGCGCCGCCGTCTTCCAGGTCGTCGCGATCCACCGAGGTCAGGACGATATAGCGCAGCCCCATCAGCTCCACGGACTCGGCGGTATTGGCCGGCTCCTCGGCATCCAGCCAGCCCTTGGGATTGCCGGTATCCACGGCACAGAAGCGGCAGGCGCGGGTGCACACCGAGCCCATCAGCATGATGGTCGCCGTGCCGTTGCTCCAGCACTCGCCCATGTTGGGGCAGTGGGATTCGGCACAGACGGTGCTCAGGCGATGCTCGCTGACGTTGCGCTTGACCGCCTCGAAACGCTCGCCGCCGGGGATCTGGGCGCGCAGCCACTTGGGCTTGCGACCCAGCTCGGGGGCCTCGCCCTCCTGGCGGCGCTGCTTGATGCCGTCCTTGATGGCGGTGAAGCCGTGTTCGGTGCGGAACTTGGCGCCGCTGGAGATCGATTTCGAGGTGTCGTCGTTCATAAGGCTGTGAGCTCCTCCGCTGGGCGGCTGCCAGGGTCAGGCGCAGCGCCGCTTGTCTCCCGGAGCGGGGCAAAGCTGGGCGGGCCGGCGACCAGGTGGATTGCAGGCCGGTAATTTACCACAGCCGCGCCTGACTGGCACAGGCTGGCCTGGGCCCAACCGCGATAAGGCGCATCAGGGTTGCAGCGGCAGGCAGGCCACGTCGTGGCCCGGCATCGGCGTCAGCGGTGCCTGGAAGTGTGTATTGAGTTCCGGGAGGATCTCGCGCACGAAGCGCAGGAAGAGTTCGGTGACCGGGGAGGGGGGCCTGTCCTTGGGGTGCACCGTGCACCAGGAGCGGCGCAGCGGGAAGCCCGGCAGGCGCGGCGAGGCGAGCAGTCCCGAGGCGATCTCCAGTTGCACCGCCAGGCGCGGCAGCACCGCCACCCCCAGGTGCGCCATGACCCCCTGCTTGATCGCCTCGTTGGTGCCCAGTTCGATGGTATGCGAGAGCGAGACCCGCTCCCGGGACGCGAACTCCTCGAAGGCGGTGCGCGCCCCCGAGCCCGGCTCGCGCATCAGCACGTAGTGGTGGGCGAAGTCGTCCAGGGTCGGCGCCTTGGCGCCGAGCAGGGGGTGGCCCGGCCACACCACCGGAATCAGCTCGTTGTCGAGGATCGGCATAAAGGCCAGGTTGGGGTCGCTGGGCACCATGCCCATGATCACCAGATCATCGCGGCGCTCCGCCAGGCGCTCCAGGGCCTGGCCGCGGTTGCACACTCGCAGCCTGACCTGGACTTCGGGATAGCGGGCACGAAAGCGCGCCAGGATATGCGGTACCACGTACTGGGCGGTGGAGACCGCCGCCAGGTTGAGCTCGCCGCGGATGGTGCCGGCCAGCTCCGAGAGCTCCATCTGCAGGCTCGAGACCTGACCGAAGATCGCCTGCACCGAGGCCGAAAGGGCGTCGGCGGCGGGCAGGATGTGCAGGGTCTTGCCGGCATACTTGAACAGCGGCTGCTCCAGGACCTGCTCGAGCTGGCGAATCTGGGCGCTGACCGCCGGCTGGGTCAGGCCGAGTTGCTCCGCCGCCCGGGAATAGGACTGCTGGCGGTAGACCGCCTGGAACACCTGCAGCTGACGAAAGGTCAGGCGGTTGAGCAGACTGGGACGTGACATGGATGCGCTTCCGCTAGCTATAAGCCCTGCCTTATAGGTTGGCAAAAAAAATTCGGCTTTTCTATTGGTGTTGGCCCGGCTAGGTTAGGGGGTCGGGCTGGCCGCGGGCACAGTCTTCCCCATGCCCGCCATGGACGCAACCCCGGAGGGCCTGAGTGTTCACGAAGTTGTTGATCGCCAATCGCGGCGAGATCGCGGTGCGCATCGAGCGCGCCTGCGCCGAGATGGGCATCCGCTCGGTGGCCATCTATACCGAACCGGACCGCTTCGCCCTGCACGTCAAGCGCGCCGACGAGGCCTACTTCGTCGGTGACGATCCCCTGGCCAGTTACCTGGACCCGCGGCGCCTGGTGGACCTGGCCCGGGAGACCGGTTGCGAGGCCATTCACCCCGGCTACGGTTTTCTCGCCGAGAACGCCGAGTTCGCGCGGATCTGCACCGAGGCGGGCATCGCCTTTATCGGTCCCGACAGCGAGGCCATCGCCGCCCTCGGCGACAAGGTGGCGGCGCGGCGCGTCATGCATGCCGCCGGCATCCCCATAACCCCGGGGGGCATGGCGGCCCTCGGCGGCCTCGACGAGTCCCGGGCCCTGGCCGACGGCCTGGGCTATCCGGTGATGCTCAAGACATTGCGCGGCGGTGGCGGGCGCGGCCTGCGTCGCTGCGACAATGCCACCCAACTGGCCCGGGCCTGGGAAACCCTGCCCGAGGAGAGCGGCGAGGCCGAGCTCTATCTGGAGAAGTGCATCGCCACCGCCCAGCATATCGAGGTGCAGGTGTTGGCGGATCGCCACGGCGGGGTCATCCACCTCTTCGAGCGGGACTGCTCCCTGCAACGCCGTAATCGCAAGCTGATCGAGGTGGCGCCCAGCCCCTGGCTGACCCCGGAGCAGCGCGCCTACATGGGCGAGTTGGCGATTCAGGCGGCCGCGGCGGTGGGCTTCGAGAACGCCGGTACCGTGGAGTTCCTGGTGCGTGGCAACGAGATCTACTTCATGGAGATGAACCCACGCATCCAGGTGGAGCACACCGTCACCGAGGCGGTCACCGGCGTGGATATCGTCCGCGAGCAGATCCGTATCGCCGCCGGTCACAAGCTGGCCTTCCGCCAGGAGGATATTCGTCACCACGGCTACGCCATCCAGTGCCGCATCAATGCCGAGGATCCCAAGAACGACTTCCTGCCCTCCTTCGGCCGGGTGACCCGCTATTACGCCCCCGGCGGCCCCGGGGTGCGGGTCGATACCGCCATTCATACCGGCTACCGGATCCCGCCCCACTTCGATACCCTCTGTCTCAAGCTGATCGTCTGGGGCATGACCTGGGAAGAGACCCTCAACCGGGCGGTGCGCGCCCTGGACGACATGCGCTTGCAGGGGGTCAAGACCACGGCGGCCTATTACGAGGAAATATTGCGGCATCCGGCGCTGCGCGAGGGACGCTTCGACACCGGCTTCCTGGCCACCCACCCGGAACTGCTCGACTACTCGAGCAAGCGCCATCCGGAAGAGGTGGCGCTGGTGATCGCCGCCGCCATCGCCGCCCATGCGGGCCTGTAAGGACCAATAGAGAATGCCTGACACGACCGATCCGGTAAGACTCACCGAGCTGGTGCTGCGCGACGGCCATCAGTCGCTGATCGCCACCCGACTGCGCACCGAGGACATGCTGCCGGTCTGCCCGGCTTTGGATGCCATCGGCTACCATGCCCTCGAGGTGTGGGGCGGTGCCACCTTCGACGCCTGCGTGCGCTTCCTCAAGGAGGACCCCTGGGAGCGCCTGCATCGCCTCAAGGCGGCGTTGCCCCGTACGCCCCTGCAGATGCTGCTGCGCGGCCAGAACCTGGTGGGCTATCGCCACTATGCCGACGACGTGGTGGAGGCCTTCGTGGCCCGGGCCGCGGCGGGGGGCATCGATATCTTCCGCCTCTTCGACTCCCTGAACGACTTCCGCAACCTGGAGGTGCCCCTGGCCGCGGTCAAGGCCAGCGGCAAGCATGCCCAGGCGGCGCTCTGCTATACGGTGAGTCCGGTCCACGACCGAGCCAGCTTCGTCGCCGATGCCAAGCAGCTGGTGGCCATGGGCGCCGACTCCATCGCCATCAAGGACATGGCGGGCCTGCTCACGCCCTACGCCACCTACGAGCTGGTGGCGGCGCTGGTCGATGCCCTGGAGGTGCCGGTGCACCTGCATACCCATGCCACCTCGGGGCTCGCCGCCATGTGCCATCTCAAGGCGGTGGAGGCCGGCTGTCGCCACCTGGATACGTGCAGCGGCGCCTTCGCCGGCGGTACCAGTCATCCGGCCAGCGAGGCGCTGGTGGCGGCCCTCCAGGAGACGCCCCAGGATACCGGCCTGGACCTGGCGGCGATTCGCCGCCTGGGTGATGGCCTGCGCGAGGTGCGCACCAAGTATGCCCGCTTCGAGAGCGAGTTCACCCGGGAAGATATCGGCGTGCAGCTCAACCAGATTCCCGGTGGCATGATGTCCAACCTGGCCAATCAGCTGCGCGAGCAGAACGCCCTGTCGCGGATCCAGGAGGTGTTCGAGGAGATTCCCCGGGTGCGCGCCGAGCTGGGCTATCCGCCGCTGGTGACGCCCAATTCCCAGATCGTCGCTAGTCAGGCGGTGATGAACGTCTTGAGCGGCGAGCGCTACAAGGCGATCACCAATGAGGTGAAGCGCTACCTGCTGGGGGGCTATGGCCGGGCGCCGGGGCCGGTGGACGAGGCCCTGCGCAGCCGCGCGGTGGGCAATCAGCCGGTGGCTCAGGGGCGGCCGGCGGACCAGTTGCCGGCGGAGCTGCCGCGCTTGCGGGAGGCCATCGGTGACCTGGCCGAGCGCGAGGAAGACCTGCTCACCTTCGCACTCTTCCCCGATATCGGCCGCGACTTCCTGGCCGGGCGCCGGGAGGGCAGCCTGGTGCCCGAGCCCCTGGAGGAGACCGGTACCGCCCGCCGCCCGGTGGCCGAGGCACCGCCCACCGATTTCGTGATCGACGTGCATGGCGAGTCCTATGAGGTGCAGATCACCGGGGTGGGGCGCGACGTGGGCGGGCGTCGCCAGGTCTACCTGAGCCTGGATGGCATGCCCGAGGCGGTGGTCTTCGAGCCCCGCGCCAGTCAGCCGGCGCCGGCCGCCGCGCCCCGCGCCCGGGCCTCTACGGCCGGGCATGTCACCACCGCCATGCCGGGGACCATCGTCGAGGTCTTGGTGGGCGTCGGTCAGCGGGTCGAGGAGGGGCAGGCGATCCTGATCACCGAGGCGATGAAGATGGAGACCGAGGTGCATGCCCGTCAGGCCGGGCGGGTCGAGGCGGTGCATGTGGTCAAAGGGGATCGGGTGACCCCGGGGGAGGTGCTGGTGGAGATCGTCGCCGAGGCGTGATGCGGCCGTGATAGGACGAGTGAAGGGCGCCTAATGGCGCCCTTCGTCTTGCGTGGATCAGGCCATTTTCGCCGCCGTGGCGAGCCTTCCTTAGCTTCGTGAGCTGATCCAGTCGTCGGCATCGGGGATCTCGATATCGACCGCCTCGGCCAGGTGCGGCGAACTCAACAGGAAGTCGGCGCTGGCCATATTGCAGGCCACCGGCACGTTCCACAGCGCCGCCAGGCGCAGCAGCGCCTTGACGTCCGGGTCGTGGGGCTGCGGGGCGAAGGGGTCCCAGAAGAACACCAGCAGGTCCAGGCGCTGCTCGGTGATGCGTGCGCCGATCTGCTGGTCGCCCCCCAGGGGGCCGCTCATCAGGCCCTCTACCGCCAGTCCCAGTCGATCGGCGACGCGCCGGGCGGTGGTGCCGGTGCCCAGCAGTTCGTGTTGGGCCAGGGTGTCGCGCCAGCGCTCGGCCCAGGCCAGGAGCTCTTCCTTCTTGCCGTCGTGGGCGATCAGGGCGATGCGCTTGCGCTCGGGGAGCCGGCGTCGGCGCGCCTGGCGGGGACGGGATTCGCTCATGGGGCCTCCTCTCGCTCGCTTACTGGACGGTCAGGATCTTCAGGGTATTGGTGCCGCCGTGGGCGTTCATATGGTCGCCGCGGGTCAAGATCACCAGGTCACCGGGGGTGGTGATGCCGCGGGCCTGGAGCTCGTCCAGGGCACGCGCGTTGAGCTCGGTGGCCTGCATGGCGCTGGTGTCGAAGAGCACCGAGACCACGCCCCGATAGAGGGCCATGCGA